>NZ_JAKSYG010000086.1 GCF_022829725.1 Methylobacterium sp. E-005
CGGCGACACGTCGGGCTACCAGGGCCGGATGCGCATCAACCTCGATGCCCGCACCCAGACCGCCTACGGCACGCTCCGCGCCTTCGTCCGCCTCGATGCCGGCGCCCGCACCGGCTATTCCGGCGTCGGCACCTCCGGCACGCAGGTCCGCATCGGACAAGCCTATGCGGGCACCGGTGTCGATGCCGCTGGACGCGACATCCAGCAGATGAACGTCGACAAGGCGTTCATCCAGTTCGCCGGCCTGACCGCCGGTCGCGCCTCGTCGTTCTTCGACTTCTACGCCCACGACTTCGAGTTCGCCGGTGCCACGGCGGGTTCGGACGTCGCCTCCACGAACCTGTTCGCCTACACCGCGACCCTCGGTAACGGCTTCTCGGCGACGCTGTCGGTGGAAGATCCCGTCTACCGCCGGACGGCGATCTTCGCGCCGACGGGGCCGGCAACCCCGCAGGCCCCGGTCATCGTGACCTACAATCGACTGGGCGCCCCGGTCGCGGTGTCCAACATCGACACCGTTCAGCGCAGCCGTCTTCCGGACTTCGTGGGCGCCCTGCGCCTCGATCAGGCCTGGGGCTCCGCCCAGCTGTCGGCCGCCTCTCACGAGCTGAACGTCGGGAACATCGCCACGAGCCCCGTTGCGGGCGCGAACGTCGCCGTCGGCCATACGAAGAGCGTCCAGGGCTGGGCGGTGCAAGGCGGCCTGAAGGTCAACGCGCCGTTCGTCGCGCCGGGCGACGCGCTGTACCTACAGGGCGCCTATGGCGATGGAACGCAGCTCTACACCGGATACTCGGCCTTCAGCGGCTCGTATCAGCAGAGTGCAGCCACGATCCAAGGCCAGAAATTCGTCCAGTTCTTCTCCGACGCGACGATCAATCCGCTCACCGGCCAGCTGCAGACCTCGAACAGCTTCACCGCCGTTGCGTCGTACCTGCACTACTGGTCGCCGGAATGGCGTTCGGCCATCTTCGGCTCCTATGGCGAGCAGAACTTCGCCAAGACCGCCCGCTTTGGCCAGGGTGTCGCCTACGGTGTCGTCGGTCTGACCGGCGCCAACTCTGTCGGCCTGCCGGGCACGCGCTTCTACCAGCTGAGTCAGGCCCTGCGCGACAACTACCAGTTCGTGGCAGGCGCGAGCCTGATCTGGTCACCGGTGAAGGACCTCGATATCGGCGTGGAAGGTTACTACACGCAGATCGGCCTGAAGAGCGGTCGGGCCATCGACCTCGACAAGGATCCGACGGCCTACTCGGCGGCCCGTATCACCAGCATCAACGCGGGTGGCCCGGTGCGCACCGCGACGCAGGACTCGGTGTCCTCGTTCCGCCTGCGCGTCCAGCGCGACTTCTGATCCGAGACGCCGGCGCCGGGATCACGGTCCCGACGCCGGCCCCCGTGCAAACCGACTCCCGGCCCGGCTTCGCGCCGGGCCTTTTTCGTGCCTGTGATTTGAATCGACCGGCTGATGAACACAGCCCGGCCGCCATGAATCGTCGGGCCACCGGGCGTTCGCACGGACACGCGCCACACGATTCACCGGGGCTTCCAATCCTCCGCGCGGAACAGGTCGCGCGCTTTGTCCCCCGCGCCGCGTTGCCGCCCCCGATCGGCGCTGATACGCCGAATGTCACTGTAATCTCCGCCGATTGCGGACTTCGACGGACCACGCTCGTCAGGGCGAAACAGAGTCCGGAGCAGCCCAGGAGCGGTAAGAGGTCCGGGGGGACGCCATGACCAGCACCGCCACGACAAGTCCAGTCCCGGCGCCGGCAGAGAGCCGGGTGGCGGAGGGTCGACCCGCCCGATTCTGGCCGGAGCGCTGGTGGCGGCTCGTCGACTTCAAGATCGGCATCATCCCGTTGCCGGTCTACGTCGTCCTGGCGGCGCTGATCGTGATCCTGGTCCAAGAAGGCGAGATCAAGCCCGACGGGCCGACCATGATCGCCGTGCTGGTCATGGGCGGCTTCACCTGCGCGGAGATCGGCAAGCGGATCCCGATCCTCCGGAACATCGGCGCCGGGGCGATCTTCGCGACCTTCATCCCCTCGGCGCTCGTCTATTACGCGCTCATCCCGCCCACGATGGTGAAGGCGATTACCGACTTCACCAAGTTCACCAACTTCCTCTACATCTACATCGCCACGATCATCGTCGGCTCGATCCTGGGGATGGACCGCGAGGTTCTGATCAAGGGCTTCCTCAAGATCTTCGCGCCGCTGGCGACCGGCTCTGTGGTGGCGGCGGTGGTGGGCACCCTGGTCGGAACGCTGCTCGGCCTCGGCCCCTACAAGACCTTCTTCTTCATCGTCGTGCCGATCATGGCCGGGGGCGTCGGCGAGGGGGCGATCCCGCTCTCCATCGGCTACGCGGCGATCCTCGGCCAGCAGCAGGGTGTGATCTTCGCCCAGGTCCTGCCGCCGGTGATGCTGGGCTCGCTCACCGCGATCATCTTCTCCGGCACACTCAACTCGGTGGGCAAGCGCTATCCCCACCTCACCGGCGAGGGCCGGCTCCAGCCCGACTCGGACGGCATCAAGTCCAGCGACGCCCAGGCCAAGTCCGAGGCGGCGCGGGGCCAGATCGATCCCGCCACGATCGGCGCCGCAGGGCTGACTGCGATCACGCTCTACCTGCTCGGCGTCATCGCCCACTACCTGGTCGGCCTCCCGGCCCCGGTGGCGATGCTGTTCCTGGCGGTCTTCGCCAAGCTCGCCAGCGCGGTCTCGCCCCATCTCCAGGCCGGCGGCTTCGTGGTCTACAAATTCGTCCAGGTCTCCATGACCTATCCTCTGCTCTTCGCCATCGGCGTGGCGCTCACGCCCTGGCACGAGCTGATGGCGGCGTTCACGCTGGTCAACCTGATCACCATCGTGTCGACCGTGGCGACGCTGATGGTGACGGGCTTCTTCGTCGGCCGCTGGCTCGGGATGTACCCGATCGAGACCGCCATCGTGAACGCCTGCCACAGCGGCCAGGGTGGGACCGGCGACGTCGCCATCCTCACGGCGGCGAACCGGATGGCGCTGATGCCCTTCGCGCAGATCGCGACCCGCATCGGCGGCGCGCTCACCGTGACCGGGACGATCATCGCGATGAAATGGATCGGGGTCTGACCGGCCCCGCAGGGAGCGTTTGAACATGGCCGGTGACCCAGGCGCCGTCGAGGCGACCCTCAAGTCCAGGATCGGTGCGATCCTCCGCGCGACGAGCGGCAACTTCCTGGAGATGTTCGACTTCTTCCTGTTCGGGTTCTACGCCACCTATATTTCGCGGGCCTTCTTCCCCTCGGGCAACGAGACCACCGAGCTCCTGCTCACCTTCGGCACGTTCTGGCTCGGGGCGCTGATGCGCCCCCTCGGGGCGATCGTGCTCGGTGCCTATATCGACCGGATCGGCCGCAGGCAGGGCCTGATCGTCACCCTGGCCATTATGGCGAGCGGCACGGTGCTGATCGCCTTCTGCCCGAGCTACGCCACGATCGGCGTCGCGGCGCCCCTGATCGTGCTGGCCGGCCGCCTGCTCCAGGGTTTTTCCGCGGGCGTCGAGATCGGCGGCGTCTCGATCTACCTGTTCGAGATCGCGACCCCGCAGCGGCGCGGCTTCTACACCTCGTTCCAGTCGGCGAGCCAGCAGGTGGCGATCCTGTTCGCGGCCTTGATCGGCTACGGACTGAACGCCTTCCTGACCAAGCAGCAGATCGGCGATTTCGGGTGGCGGATCCCGTTCCTGATCGGCTGCCTGATCGTGCCGTTCATCTTCTTCATCCGGCGCTCGCTGCAGGAGACGCAGGCCTTCGCCAAGCGGACCCATCACCCCGGCACCCGCGAGATCCTCGCCACGGTCGCGGCCAACTGGAAGATCGTGCTGCTCGGTATGATGCTGACCACGATGACGACGGTGACCTTCTACATGATCACCGTTTACACCCCGACCTTCGGCAAGAACGTCCTCAAGCTGACCGAGACCGACAGCCTGATCGTGACGCTGTGCGTCGCCATCACCAACTTCATCTGGCTGCCGGTGGGCGGTGCGCTGTCCGACGCGATCGGCCGCAAGCCGGTGCTGCTGACGATCTCGATCCTGTCGCTGCTGACGACCTACCCGGCCCTGCACTGGCTCGTGGCCGACCCGACCTTCGGCAAGATGCTGGCGGTCGAATTGTGGTTCTCGTTCTTCTTCGGGGTCTACAACGGCGCGATGGTGGTCTCGCTCTCCGAGGTGGTGCCGGCCCATGTCCGGGCGAGCGGCTTCTCGTTGGCCTACAGCCTTGCCACCGCGTTGTTCGGCACCGCCACCCCGATGGTCTCGACCTTCCTGATCGAGAAGACCGGCGACCGGGCCTCGCCGAGCTACTGGCTGATGGCGGCCGCCGCCTGCGGCATCGTGGCGACGCTCGCGCTGTTCCGGGGACGCCCGCAGGTCGAGCGCGTCCCGGCCCACGCCTGAGGAGTTCGGGTTCCCAAAGGGCGAGCCCTTTGGTGGGTCGTCAGGGCAAGGCCCTGACCGTCTCGGGCGCAGCATGACACCAGGGCTCCGCCCTGGACCCGCGAAAGGTCTCGACCTTTCGAAACCATGACCGGGCTCAGCTTTCCTGCCAGATCCGGATCCGCGCCTTGAAGGCGGCCCGGATATGGGCGCGCGCCGCGGCCTCTGCCGCGTCGCCGTCATGGGCGCGGATCGCCGCCACGATGGCGGCGTGCTCGGCGAGGGAATCCGCGGCGCGATCGGGGGAGGCCAGGGTCGTGGCGCCCGGTAGCAGCACCAGCGACAGGCGCATCGTCTCCAGCGTGCCCTGCAGGAAGCGGTTGCGCGCCGCTCCATGAATCTGCCGGTGGAACAGACGGTTGGTCCGCGCGAGCGCCGGCGCGTCGCCGAGCAGCCCCCGGTCCCGGGCGACCATCTCCTCCAGGATCTCGGTCTCGACCGCACTGGCGTGGATCGCCGCGAGGCGGGCCGCCGTCCCCTCCAGCACTTCGCGCATGTCGTAGAGCTCGCTGACCTGCCCGTAATCGAGCTGCGCGACACTGGCGCCCCGGTGCGGCTCGTGGGCGACGAGACCCTGCGCCTCAAGCCGTCCCAGCGCCTCGCGCACCGGCGTCCGGCTGATCTGGAACCGTTCGGCGAGCTCGGCCTCACGCAGCCGGCTGCCTGGGGCGAGCTCGCCCTCCTCGATCGCCCGCAGCAGGCGCTCGTAGGCGCCAGTGCCGCTGGACCGTTCCGCTTCGCTCGCCTTCATCCCCGGCTTCTCCTCCGGCTCGGCCTTAGCCCGAAACAGCGCCTTCCGGAACGCTTGCGGCAAATTGCATACAGGCGTATACAATCCTGTATCCGATGAGGAATGGTGAGGAGACGGAGATGCAGCGTTCGGGCGATGCGCAATGGGACGTGCTGGTGGTCGGCTCGGGCAATGCCGCCATGAGCGCCGGCCTCGCCGCCCTGGAACGCGGCGCCTCCGTGCTGATGATCGAGAAGGCGGAGCAGGATCTCGCCGGCGGCAACACCGCCTACACGGCCGGCGCCATGCGCTTCGTCTACGAGCGCACCGACGACCTGATGCCGTTGCTGGCCGATCCGGAGGATCCGCGCCTGCCGCGCACCGATTTCGGCGCCTACACGGCACAGAAGTTCGAGCAGGATCTCCTTGGCTTCAACGACGGCCGGCCGCTGTCGCGCGAGCAGCGCATCCTGATCGACGAGAGCGGCGCGGCTTTGCGCTGGCTCGGCACGCAGGGGGTGAAGTTCGAGCCGATCTATTCCCGCCAGTCCTTCGAGAAGGACGGGCGCTTCGTGTTCTGGGGTGGCCTGACGCTCGCCACTCACGACGAGGGGTTCGGCTTGGCCCGCGCGGAACTCGAAGCCTTCACCGAGGCCGGCGGGGAGATCCGCTACGGCTGCCCGGCCAAGGGGCTGATCGTTGAGGACGGACGCGTCGTCGGGGTGGAGACGCCGCAGGGCGCTGTCCGCGCCAAGGCCGTTGTGCTGGCCTGCGGCGGCTTCGAGTCGAACGCCGCGCTCCGGACGCGCTTCATTGGCGAGGGCTGGGACAAGGCCCGGGTCCGCGGCACGCCGCACAATCAGGGCGACGGGCTTCAAATGGCGCTGGATCTCGGTGCCAAGGCCCACGGCTTCTACGGCGGCTGCCACGCCACGCCGATGGATCTGCACACCCCCGATTACGGCAACCTCGAGCTGCCCCACGGCGAGCGCAAGCACTACCGCAAGATCTGCTACTTCCTCGGACTGATGCTCAACGCGAACGGTGAGCGGTTCGTCGACGAGGGCAAGGATTTTCGCAACTACACCTACGCCCAGTTCGGCCGCGCCATCATGGAGCAGCCCGGACACGTGGCGTGGCAGATCTTCGACGCGAAGGTCGATCACCTGCTCTACAGCGAGTACCGCTTCCACGACGCTCACTTCGTCGAGGCCGACACGCTGGACGGGCTCCTCGACAAGCTCGACGGCCTCGATCGGGACGGGGCGAAGCGGACGATCGCGGCGTTCAACGCCGCGGTGGACGCGGCGGTGCCGTTCGATCCGACCGTGAAGGACGGGCGCGGCACGAAGGGGCTGCCGCTGCCGAAATCGAACTGGGCGCAGACGATCGAGACCGGACCGTTCAAGGCCTATCCGGTGACCGGCGGCATCACCTTCACCTACGGCGGCGTCGAGGTCGGCGACGATGGCGGCGTGAAGCGGGAGGACGGCAGCGTCATTCCGGGCCTCTACGCCTGCGGCGAGATGGTGGGCGGCGTATTCTTCAACGGCTATCCGGGGGGCTCGGGGCTGACCTCGGGCGTGGTGTTCGGCCGGCGGGCGGGCTACGGCGCGGCGGCAGCGCGAGGCTGAACAAGTCTCGGATGAGCGCGACGCTCTCCCTCCCCCGCAGAGGGGGGAGGGGAAGCCGCGCGGACGCTCCGGCGCACACAGCGACCCACCGCCCCCTGTCCGTAACCCCGCGGCGGGCGTAGAACCCCGGGCATGCCCCCCCGACAGGCCGTCTTCACCATCACCCGCGGCGTCCCGTTCCTGCCGACGCTGGCGGACGCACTACTCTCCGGCCGGCTCGTCGGGCCGGTGGCGGACGATCCGCTGGCGCTCGCCGCCGTCACCCTCTACCTGCCGACCCGCCGCGCCGCCCGGGCGCTCTCCGCGATCCTGGCGGACCGGCTCGGCCGCGATGCCCCCGGGCAAGCCACCCTGCTGCCGCGGATGATCCCCCTCGGCGAGGCCGACGAGGCCGAACTCGACCTCGCCGCCGAGCCGCTGCTCGAAGAGAACGCCGATCCCTTGAGCGCCCCGATGGCGCCCCTGGAGCGCCGGCTGATCCTCGCCCGCCTCGTTCAGGCCTGGGCGAAGACGGTGGATCGCACCCTGCTGCCGCTCGATGCCGAAGTGCCGTTCCTCGTCCCGTCCTCCCCGGCCGACGCCGTGGGACTCGCGGGCGATCTCGAGCGGCTGATGGACGCGCTGACCGTCGAGGGCCTGCCCTGGTCGGAGATCGGCGCCGCCGTGGAGGCCGAGTATTCCCGCTACTTCGGCCTGACCCTCGACTTCGTGAAGATCGCCGCCGAGAACTGGCCGAAGCTGCTCGCCGAACGGGGGCTCGCCGATCCCGTCGCCCGCGCCCGTGGCCTCATCCTGGCTGAAGAGCGACGCCTGTCGCGCGGCGTCACGCAGGACCCGGTGATCGTCGCCGGTTCGCTCGGCTCGGTCCCCGCCACCGCCCGGTTGATCGCCGCCGTGGCGAAGCTGCCCCGGGGCGCCGTGGTGCTGCCCGGTCTCGACCTCGACCTCGACGCCGCCGGCTGGGACGGCATCGACACCGGCGAGGGGTTTTCGCGGGTCATCGCCCATGGCCACCCACAGGCGGTGCTGCACCGGTTGCTGGGCCCCGAAAACCTCAACCTCGCCCGCGCGGAGATCGTCGCCCTCGGCGAGCCCGATCATGGCCAAGCGGCCCGGGCCGCCCTGCTGTCGCAGGCGCTGCGGCCGGCCGACACCACCGATGCTTGGGCGGCCCTCGACCCGGCCGGGCGCGACGCCGACGCCCGCCTCGGCCTGGACGGGCTGGCCCTGGTTGAGGCCGCGGACGAGCGGGAGGAGGCGCTGATCGTCGCCGTCGCGCTCCGCGAGACGTTGGAGACGCCGGGTGCCACCGCCGCCCTGGTCACGCCGGACCGCGGACTTGCCGGCCGGGTGGCGGTGGAATTGCTGCGCTGGGGCATCGTCGCGGAGGATTCGGCGGGCTTGGCGCTCGCCGGAAGCCCGGCAGGCCGCCTGGCGCGGTTGACGGGCGAGCTCGCCGCCGACCTCGCCCGCAATCAGGCGGACGCGATCCCGGCCCGGCTGATCGCGCTGCTGTCGCATCCGATGGTCCGGCTCGGCCTGCCCCGCGCCGACGTGGTGCGGGGCGCTGCGGCCCTGGAGATCGGCCTGCTGCGCGGTCCGGTCCCGGCACCGGGCTTTTTGGGTTTGCGCACGGCGCTGGCGGCGGAGCGCGCCGGGCCGCCGGAGCACCGGCCCCGGGCGAAGCGCCGCCTCAAGGATATCGACTGGGATCTCGCCGCCGACCTGCTCGACCGGCTGGACCTCGTCTTCCGGGATTTCCCGGGGCCGGACGGGGCGGGCGATTGCGACCTCGTCGAGACGGCCACCCGCCATCGGGAAGCCTGCGATCGTCTGGTCGCCGGGCCGGAGGACGCCCCCGAGGCGGAGGCGGATGGATCCCTGTCCTGCCTCGACGCCCTGTTCGATGACCTCGAGATGGCCGCGCCCGGCCTGATGCCGGGGCGGTTCGACGATTACGCGACCTTCTTCACCTCGCTCGCTCGGGAGCGCATGGTCGGCTGCTCGGGCGAGGTGCCGCATCCGCGGCTGCGCATCCTCGGCCTGCTGGAGGCGCGCCTGCTGTCGGTGGACCGGGTGGTGCTCGGCGGCCTCGACGAGGGCGTCTGGCCGGTGCGCACCCTGACCGACGCGTTTCTCAACCGTCCGATGCGCGAGCGGGTCGGCTTGAATCCGCCCGAGCGTCGGATCGGCCAGATGGCGCACGACTTCGTGCAGACGCTGGGCTGCCAGGACGCAGTGATCACCCGGGCGCTGAAGCGCGATGGCGCGCCGACCGTGCCGTCCCGGCTGATCCAGCGTCTGCGGGCGCTCGCTGGCGACCCGAACTGGGACGTAGTGCTGGCGGCGGGGCGCCGTTTCGCTGGTCTCGCTGCCCGACTCGATGCCGCCCCGCCAGAGCCGCGGCTGAAGCGGCCCGCGCCGAAGCCGGACCCGGCCCTGTTCCCGCGCTCGCTCAGCGTCACCGAGATCGAGACGCTGGTGCGCGATCCCTACAGCATCTTCGCCCGCCACGTGCTCGGGCTCGATCCCCTGGACCCGCTGGCGGCGGCGCCGGGCGTCGCCACCCGTGGCTCCCTGGTCCACGAGGTCTTCGCCGCGTTCGCCCGGCGCCACCCGCGCGAACTTCCAAGCGATGCCGCGGAGCGGCTGTTCAACCTCGCGGTGAACGCGTTCGGCGATATCGAGGCGGAATACCCGAACCTCTACGCGGAGTGGTGGCCGCGCTACCAGCGGATGGCCGCGGCCTATCTGGATTGGGAATCCCAGCGCCGGCCCGGCCTGACCCAGGTCCATCCGGAGGTGTCGGGGCGCTGGGTGATCCCGATGGGCCGGGAGAGCTTTACGCTGCGCGCCCGGGCGGACCGGATCGAGCTGCGCCCGGACGGCAGCGCCTGCATCGTCGATTACAAGACCGGCGCCCCGCCCTCGGCGAAGATGATCTTTTCCGGATTCTCGCCGCAGCTGACCCTGGAGGCGGCAATGCTGATGCACGGCGCCTTCACGGATCTGCCGAAGGTCAAGGAGACGCCCGACCTGCTCTACATCCACGCGTCGGGCGGCCGGAAGCCGTTCGTGCCGATCCCGGTCAAGCCGCCCCGGGGCGAGGCGCGCGACGTCGCCGCGATCGTGGCCGAGCATGCCGAGCGGCTGCGGGGGCTGGTCGCCCGGTTCATGACCGGGGAGGCGGCCTACACGGCCCGGCCCTATCCGCAATTCGCCAGCAAGTATGGGTCCTACGACCATCTCGCCCGGGTGCGCGAATGGTCGCTCGCCGGGGAGGAGGGCGGGGAGTAACCGCCCTCGGTGCCGAGATAGATCCCGCCCGCGCCCTCATCCTGCGGTGCCGGAGCGCGGCGGAGGCCTCGAAGGGAGCGTCCAGATCGTGCTGCGATCCCTGGAGCTCTCCTTACGTGGCGGCTTCGCCGCACCTCAGGATGAGGGCGCGGGCGAGAGGCGCGTTTTCGATCTTAGAAGAACGCCTGCAGCCCAGTCTGCGCCCGGCCCAAAATCAGGGCATGGACGTCGTGCGTGCCCTCGTAGGTGTTGACCGTCTCGAGGTTCTGGGCGTGGCGCATCACATGGTACTCGCCCATGATGCCGTTGCCGCCGTGCATGTCGCGGGCGGTGCGGGCGATGTCGAGGGCCTTGCCGCAATTGTTGCGCTTGATAAGGCTGATCATCTCCGGCGCCATCTTGCCCTCGTCCATCAGCCGCCCGACCCGGAGCGAGGCCTGGAGGCCGAGCGTGATCTCGGTCTGCATGTCGGCCAGCTTTTTCTGGACCAATTGCGTCTGTGCGAGTGGGCGGCCGAACTGCTTGCGCTCCAGGGTGTAGTTGCGCGCCCGGTGCCAGCAATCCTCGGCGGCGCCCATCGCCCCCCAGGAGATGCCGTAGCGCGCCCGGTTGAGGCAGCCGAACGGGCCCTTCAGGCCGGAGACGTTCGGCAGCAGCGCGTCCTCGCCAACCTCGACGCCCTCCATGACGATCTCGCCGGTGGTGGAGGCGCGCAGGGACAGCTTGCCCTTCAGCGTCGGGGCCGAGAGGCCCTTCATGCCTTTCTCCAGGATGAAGCCGCGGATCGCGCCCTCATGGGCCTCGGACTTCGCCCAGACTACGAAGACGTCCGCGAAGGGCGCGTTCGAGATCCACATCTTGGCGCCCGAGATCCGGTAGCCGCCGTCGATCTTCTCGGCCTTGGTCTTCATCCCGGCCGGGTCCGAACCGGCATCGGGCTCGGTGAGGCCAAAGCAGCCGATCCATTCCCCCGAGGCGAGCTTCGGCAGGAACTTCTGGCGCTGCTCCTCCGAGCCGTAGGCGTGGATCGGGTACATGACGAGGGAGGATTGCACGCTCATCATCGAGCGGTAGCCGGAATCCACCGCCTCGACCGCCCGCGCTACGAGCCCGTACGCCACATAGGAGGCGCCGGCGCAGCCGTACTCCTCCGGCAGGGTGACGCCGAGCAGTCCGAGTTCGCCCATCTTCCGGAACAGGCCCGGATCGGTCTTCTCGTCGGCGTAGGCCTCGACGATCCCGGGCAGGAGCTGCTCCTGCGCGAAGCTCTGGGCCGCGTCGCGGATCGCCCGTTCGTCCTCGGTGAGCTGGTCCTCCAGCAGGAACGGATCGTCCCAGACGAAGCGCGGCGAGGCCGGGGCCGAGGGGGAGGCGCTGCCCGGGGGGCGCATCGGAGCGTTCATGGGAATCCTCGCCTGCAGAGGTTGCGTGGAGCCTCGCGGGCTCGCGCTTGGCGACACATTAGACCCGTGCCGGCCGTCGTCCAACGCGCGCGGTGACGCCGGGACCCGGTCGTCACGCCCGGCCGAGGAGCATCAGCCACGCTAGGGTCGTGAGCGGTGCCAGAATGGTCGAGACCAGCACGGAGGCCGCCACCATCCCGGTCTCGGTCCGGTAGCGGGCCGCCAACAGGTAGGCGTTGATCCCCACCGGCATGGCGGCGAACAGGGTGGCGACACCGGCATAGGCAGGCGGCATCGAGAAGACGTGGAAGGCCAGCACCCAGACCGCCAGCGGGTGCAGGAGGTTCTTCAGCAGCGCGATCACCAGGGCGCCCTTGAGATCGAACAGCACCCGATAACGCTTCAGGCCGGCGCCGAGCGCCACCAGCGCGCAGGTCGAGGCGGTACCCGCGAAGGCATCGATCAGGGACCGGACGATGCCGGCCGGCGCGACGCCGAGGCCCTTCATCGCCATGCCGATCAGGAGGGCCACGAAGATCGGGTTCTTCAGCAGAACCAGGGCGAGGCCCCGGATCCGCGCCAGGATCGGAAGGCCGGAATCGGACTCGATCAGGAAGGTGGCGCTGCCCATCATCAGGGGCAGGTGGACGGCGAGCAGCATGAACAGCGGGAAGGCGCCGTCCTCGCCGTAGGCCTGGAGGATCATCGGCACGCCGACGAACACGGTGTTCGACTGGCTTGCCGCGAAGCCGTGCAGGATCGCGCCCCGCCGCTCGATCCCGGCACGTCGCCGGGCGATCAGGGTGCCGACGAACCACGACAGGCCGGCGCCGCCGAAATACGAGACCCAATAGGACCACGCCACGGTGCCGCTCATGCCGGGCTTCGTCAGCGTGGCGATGATCAGCGCCGGGACGGCGACCGCGAATACGTATTCCGACAGGCCGTCGCTGACCTTGTCGGAGAGCAGCCCCGCGAGCGCCGCCGCCCAGCCGATCAGGACGATCCCGAAGATCGGGGCGATGATGGCAATGGCGTTCACGGATCCGGGCGGTGTGCTGACGTGCGGGGTCTCGGCCCATAGCACGCCAATGCCGCCTTCAGCCTCGGCGCCGGAAGAATGGGGTGCCGGCGCTCGCCGCTGGGGACGGCCCGCGCGCCGGCCTACTTGCCGTCCAGTACCTGAATCGGGTTCGTGCGCTGGCTCGCCGGGGGTTCCTTGGTCAGATTGGTGCCGCTCTCCCGCTGCGCCTTCACGTCCCGCGGCGAACCCGGTCCGCCGACGGCTTGGCCGCCCTCGTTGCTCTGGGTCGGAACGGTGCCGGAGGCGAGTTCGAGGCAGGTCACCATCTCGACGTAGGAGGGGTAGCCGCCCGCCTTGAACTGATTCTGGCACTGCCGCTTGGCTGCCGGGGTGTAGTTGCCCCAGTGCCGCTCGGCCTCCTTCTTGGCCTCCCGCTCCGAACGGAGGCAGCCGTCATAATTGGCCTGATCGCTGATCGACGTGTTGGCGACCTGGGCCGACTGGCAGGTCCGCTCGACGTCGAGGTTGGGCACCGCATCGGCGCGGGCGGCGGATGGCGCCAGTGCCAGGGTCAGGAGGGCGAGGGAACCGGGCACCATCGCTCGGAAACGGGTCGTCATGACAGGGGGCTCGCGGTGAGGGGCGGACTGCCCCGACGGGTTTGCCGGCACAACGCGCCAGAAGCCCGTTCGGCACCACGGGCCGCCGCAGGTCAGCCCGCGTGGGAACGGCGCAGGGCCCGGTCGAGGTCGGCGAAGAGATCGTCCGTATCCTCGATACCGGTGGAGAGGCGCAGCAGGTCCGGCGGGCAGGGGCTGCCTGGACCCTCCACCGAGGCCCGGTGCTCGATCAGGCTCTCGACGCCGCCGAGCGAGGTTGCCCGCTTCCACAGCCGCACCCGCGCCGCCGTCGCGATGGCGCCCGCCTCGCCGCCCGCGACCCGGATCGACAGCATGAAGCCGAACCCATCCCGCATCTGCCGGCGGGCAATGGCATGTCCGGGATCCTCCGGGAGCCCCGGATAAAGGACGTGGGTCACGGATGGGTGCCCGGTCAGCCGCTCGGCGAGCCGCAGGGCGCCTGCCGATTGGGCCGCCGCCCGCAGGTGCAGGGTGCGCAGGGAGCGCATCAGCAGATAGGCCTCGAACGGCCCCAGGATGCCACCGCTGCCCGCGCGGATCCCGCGGATCCGCGCCCAGAACGCGTCCTCCCGCGCAGCCGCCAGCACGCCCGCCACCACGTCGGAATGACCGTTGAGGATCTTGGTGGCCGAATGCATCACGATGTCGGCGCCAAGTTCCAGCGGGCGCGTGTGCACCGGCGAGGCGGCGGTGGAATCGACCGCCAGGTGCGCTCCGGCGGCATGAGCGATCTCCGCGGCGGCAGCGATGTCGGTGACCGTCCACAGCGGGTTGCCGGGCGTCTCGATCCAGACGAGCTTGGTCTTTCCGGGCTCGATAGCGTGGCGCAGGGCGTCGCGGTCGTCCGTGTCCACGAAGGTCAGGGTCAGACCGCGCCGGGGCGCCTCCTCGCGCAGCCAGCGCTTGAGTGCCCAGTACATGACGGTGCCGGCGACGACGTGATCGCCCGGCTCCAGGGCGCCGAACACCGCGGTGGCGGCTGCCATGCCGGAGCCGAACAGCAGGGCGCCGGCTTCCGCGCCCTCCAGCATCGCCAGAACGGACTCGGCCTCGCGCACCGTGGCGTTGTCGGGCCGCGCGTAGCAATAGCCCGAACTGTAACCGTTGTCGGGATCGCGGATGAAGGTCGTGGAGACGTGGAGCGGCATCACCACCGCCCGGGTCTCGGGCTCGATCCGGCCCATGGCCTGCGCGGCGAGGCTTCTCCGCGCGAAAGCCGGTGTACCGTCGGGCTGTGTATCCGCCGGCCCCTCTGGCGCGTTAGGCTGTGACATCTGGCGATTCCCGGCGGATGGAGAGGGGCGCGTGCCACGGGCCGTCGCCCTCGGCAACCCGCCCTCGGAGACGGATGTCATGATCACCGCCACACAGGTGCCCGAGGGCTCTGCCCTGCCGCGCTGGCTCCGGCTCGCCGCCGCGATCCTGCCGGTCGCGGTCACCGCGGCGATCGGCTCGGTGGCGACGCAGGCCGAGATCCCGGGCTGGTACGCCAGCCTGAACAAGCCGGCCTTCAACCCGCCGAACTGGGTGTTCCCGGTGGCCTGGACAATCCTCTACACGATGATCGCGATCGCGCTCTGGCGGCTCATCGGCGCCATGCCGCGCACCGGGCCGAGCCGGGAGGGCTGGTGGCTGGCGCTCGCCGCGTTCCTGATCCAGATCGCCCTCAACGCCGCCTGGACGCCGGTGTTCTTCACCGCCCACGCGATCGGCACCGGGCTGGTCGTGGTGGCGATGCTGCTGGTGATGGTGCTCTGGACCATCCGGCTCACCTGGCGGTTCGACCGGCTCGCGGCCTGGCTGCTCGTGCCCTATGCGGTCTGGGTGGCCTTCGCGACGCTGCTCAACGCCGCGATCTTGCGGATGAACTGAGCGGGTCTCAGGGCAAGCCCTCCAAGCTGTTTGGGCCGGCGACGAGGATCGCAATGCGTGGCTCCAACGATCGGAAAGAGTACCACCCCCATCCCTGGCCCCTCCCCACAAGGGAGACGAGAACGCCCTCGACTCCCGTCCCGGTGCTTCCGCAAACACCTTAAGCGGGCTGGGCTCAGTGCCCGCTGCTCGCCGATTCATCGCCCGCCGGCTTCCCGTCGTCCCGGGCGCGGTGGAGCAGGAAGATCGCGAACACCATCGTGAGGATCAGCCCTGCGAGAACCCCGAGTTCGATCATCGAGGCCTGGAACAGCGCCTGCTTCTCGGGCGACCAGTCCTTGGCGTGCATGATCTCCGAGGATTGCAGGGTGATGACCAGAACCCGCCGGATCGAGGCGATCAGCCCGACGATCAGGAATGGCTCGCAGGTCAATGTGCCCGACCGCATCGAGACCCGCACCGTGTGCAGGATCTCGATCAGCATCAGCAGGAACAGCAGCCGGTCGACCACCTCCAGGATCTGCTGGGCGCTTCCCAGGGCCTTGAAGGCATCCAGGGTCAATCCGGCCGCATCGATCAGCGCCACGAGCGCGGTCATCGCCAGCAGGAGCCCGAGTGCTGCGTAGATCGTGTGCTCCGTGTGGAGAAAGATCGTGCTGGCGATCTTCGTCAGGCGACCCTGGTCCTCGGTCTCGTGCGGCATCATACCCCCCGGAAGTATCCGGTGAAGATAAGCGTCTGCGCCGTACGTCCAGTCCGGCGGAACGTGATCCTCAGTGGAAGAACGGCAGCGCGTGCGGCGCGAGGTAGCCGAAGCCGAGGAGCGTCGCCCCGGCAAGGCCCAGGAAGCCGCCGGCAAAGACCAGCAGCGTGATCCCGGTGATCACCTCCGCGGAGGCCAGCACGATGCCGATCTGGAACGCCGCCGAGGCCAGCTCGTAATGGTGGTAGCGCAGCAGGGCGAGGTCGCGCCGGCCTTCGGAGGCCTTAGCCTTGTCGGAGAGTTCCCGACGGCCCTCGCCGGTCGCCGGTTCCGAGTCCCAGCGCGCCAGGGTCTTGGCCCATTCGGCGCGCTTGGCCGCGATCGCGTCCTGGTTCGGGCCCGGCGGTACCAGCGCCAGGGCCTCGTCGGCGGTCTTGAGCACGGTCGAGCGGATCGTGCGGGCCTGGAAGTAGGCCCATTGGTTGGCGGCCTCGACATTGGCGCCGATCGACTCCGTCTGCGACGCCTTGCCCAGGGTCTCGCTGAAGGCGAGGAACAGCGCCAGGACCGAGATCAGCAGCGCCACACGCTTGTTCGAACCTTCGACCGCCCCATGACCACCCGACATCGCTGATCGCTTCCCCGCTTGATTCGTCGGCGGGAGTCACAGCGCATCGCGGCCCGGTGCGCAATGCGGATCGCCTATTCCGCGGCGATCCGCGGCGCCGGGTGACCGTCATTGGCCGGATGCGCCGGGTCGAAGGCGACTTCATCCTCCGGATCGTCGCGCTCGCCGACGAAGCGGCTGAAGACCCGCTTCAGCAGGCGCGAGAGGTCGTCCATCAGCACGAAGAACGCCGGTACGAAGACCAGCGACAGCACGGTGGAGACGAGCAGGCCGCCGATCACCGCCACCGCCATCGGCGCACGGAACTCGCCGCCGATCCCGTAGGCCAGGGCGGAGGGCACCATGCCGGCCGCCATGGCGATCGTGGTCATCACGATCGGCCGGGCGCGCTTGCGGCCGGCATCGACGATCGCCTCGTTGCGATCGACCCCGGCGCGGATCTGCTCCACGGCGAAATCCACCAGCATGATGGCGTTCTTGGTCACCACGCCCATCAGCATCAGGATGCCGATCACCACCGGCATCGAGATCGGCATGTGGCAGATCAGGAGCGCCAGGATCGCGCCGCCGATGGAGAGCGGCAGCGAGAACAGGATGGTCAGCGGCTGCAGGAAGTTGCCGAACAGCAGGATCAGCACGCCGAACACCATCATCAGGCCGGCGCCCATGGCGAGGGCAAAACCCTCGAACACCTCGCCCATCACCTCGGCGTCGCCCGTCTGGCTGATCGTCACCCCGGGCGGCAGGTTTTTGGCGGCGGGCAGATTCATGACCTGCTTGATCAACTCGGCCAGCGCGTCCGAGCCCTGCATGTCGCCCTCCAGCGCCACACGCACCGCGCGGTCGTAGCGGTCGATGCCGGTCGGCCCCTGGCCGAGGCTGATATCGGCGACGGTCGCGAGCGGCACCGCGGCTCCACCCTTGACCGGCACCTTCAGGGTCTCGAATTCGGAGAGCCGGCCGCGCAGGCTTTCGGGGAGCTGCACGCGGATCGGGATCTGCCGGTCGGTGGCGTTGAACTTGGCGAGGTTCATGCCGATGTCGCCGATCGTGCCGACCCGCACGGTCTCCGCGATCGTGTCGGTGGAGACGCCGAGATCGGCCGCCACAGCGGGTTTCGGACGGATCCGAACCTCGGTGCGATCGAGCGGCGCCGTCGACATGACGTTGACGAGGTGCGGGATCTGCTGCGCCTCGCGTTGAAGCTTGGCGGCGACCTCCGCGACCACCGCCTTGTCGGGGCCTGCGATGATCAGCGCGAGGTCGCGCTGCCCGTTCTCGCGGAGTGCCCAGAAACGGAGATCCGGCTCCTCGCGCAGGATCGCGGAGACTTCGGCATCCACCTGCTTTTGGGTGCGATGACGGGTGTTCTTCGGGGTGAGGTTGATGGTCAGGCTGGCGAGCCGCACTTCTTTCTTGCCCGGCAATTGCCGGCCGCCATCGACGAAGACACTCTTCACCTCGGGCAGTTCGCGGATCTTCGCCTCGATCCGATCGCTCACCCGAACCGTGTCCTGGAGCCGCGCGCCGGGCGGCAATTCGAGGACGAACAGCGTGCGCGCCTGATCCTCCGCCGGCAGGAAGCCTGCGGGCAGCAGGCCTGTGGAGGCGATCGAGGCGGCAAAGCACGCGATGCCGAGCACCAGCGTGATGAATTTGTGCCGTACCGACCACGCCACGAGGCGGGTGTAGCCGCGCATGATGAAGCCGTCGCGCGTGTGGTCCGGCCCGTGGTCGCGGAGGAAATAGGCGGCGAGGAGCGGCGTGATCAGGCGGGCGACCAGGAGCGACATGAACACGGCGGCCGCGATGGTCAGGCCGAACTGCTTGAAATACTGGCCGGCGATGCCGCCCATGAAGGATACGGGCGAGAAGATCGCCATGATGGTCGCCGTGATGGCGATGACCGCCAGCCCGATCTCGTCGGCGGCCTCCAGGGCGGCCCGATAGGGCGACTTCCCCATCCGCATGTGGCGGACGATGTTCTCGATCTCCACGATCGCGTCGTCGACCAAGATGCCGGTCACCAGCGTGATCGCCAGGAGGCTGACGGCGTTGAGCGAGAAGCCCAGCGCACTCATCACCCAGAAGGTCGGCAGCACCGAGAGCGGCAGCGCCACCGCGGCGATCAAGGTCGCCCGCCAATCACGCAGGAACAGCAGCACGACCACGACGGCGAGGGCGGCGCCCTCGATCAGGCCCATCATGGCCGAGTGGTAGTTGCCGATCGTGTTGTCGACGCTTGTGTCGATCAGGTCGAAGCGGACGTCGGGGTTGGCGGCGTGGAGCGCCGCGATCTTCCTGGCGACGCCGACCGAGACGTCCGCGTCGCTGGCGCCGCTGGCCCGGGAGATCGCGAAGGCGACCACCGGCTCGCCGTTGAAGCGCGCGAAGGTGCGGGGCTCCTCGGCGGTGTCGGAGAGGGTCGCGAGCTCGTCGAGGCGGACCTTGCGGTTGCCCGGCATGACGATCGAGGTCTTGGCCAGCGTCTCCAGGCTCGCCGAGGCGGCGAGCGCCCGGATCGATTGCTCCTGGCCGCCGATCTCGGCTCGGCCGCCGGCCATATCGGCGGAGGTCAGGCGCAATTGCCGGTTCACGTCCGCGGCGGTGATGCCCAATGCCAGAAGCCTGTCGGGCTTCAGGGTGACGCGGATCTCCCGCGCGACGCCACCCAAGCGCTCGACGCCGCCCACGCCCTTCACGCTCTGGAGCCCGCGGGCCACCACGTCGTCCACGAACCACGATAAGTCTTCGGGCGTCATGGCGGGCGCGGAGGCGCCGTAGACCATGATCGGCAGGCCGGCGATCTCGACGCGGGAGACGATCGGCTCGTCGATGGTGCGCGGCAGGTTCTGGCGGATCTTGGCGATGGCGTCCTTGACGTCGTTGGTCGCCCGATCCTGGTTCACCTCCAGCCGGAACTCGATCGTGGTGGTCGAGATGCCCTCCGTGATCGTCGAGAGGATGTGCTTGACGCCCTTCACGCCGGCGATCGAATCCTCGACCCACTTGGTGACCTGGGTCTGAAGCTCGGCCGGCGCGGCCCCCGACTGCGTGATCGTCACTGCGACGATCGGGATGTCGATGTTGGGGAACCGGGTGATCGGCAGTGAGCGGAAGCTCACCAGCCCGAGGATCATCAGGACGAGGAACAGCACCACCGACGGGAGCGGCTTGCGGATTGCCCAGGCGGAGACGTTGAGGCGCATGGCTCGGTCCTACCGGGGGGCCGCATCGGCGATCGGCGTCGCCTGGGGGGCGGCCATCGGCGTGCTGGCCGGTGCCGACACCGCCCGCACCCGGTCGCCGTCGCGGAGGAAGCTGCCGGCGCGGGCCACGACGTCCTCACCCGCCGCGACGCCCGAGCGCAGTTCGGTGAACCCGTCCGCGGACAGGCCTGTGTCAACGGTGCGCGCCTCGACGCGCCCATCCTTCGCCACCAGCACGCTGGCGCGGCCGTCCGCGGCGTAGAGCAGGCTGGAGACCGGGACCGCGACGCCGGTGCGGCGTGCGACCTCCACGGTGCCGCGGGCGAAGGCACCGATGCGCAGGGCCGGATCGTCACCGAGCCGGATGCGGACCTTTCCGAGGCGCGTCGCCCGGTCGACCTCGGGGTAGACTCTGCGGACCTTCCCCTTGAGGTGCCGGCCGTCATCTAGGTCGAGGCTTGCCGGGTCACCAACCTTGATGCGCGCCAGCGAGGTCTCGGGTACCTCGCCCTCCAGTTCGATCTCGCCCCGGGCGATCAGCCGGAACAGGGGCTCCCCGATCGCGGTGGCGGTGGCGCCGATCCGGGCGGTGCGGCGGTTGACGATCCCGGCCTCCGGCGCGCGGATGTCGGCGCGGGCGCGCCGCAGGGCGATCTCGGCCCCGGCGGCCCGGGCGGTGGCGAGGTCGGCCTGGGCCGATTGCAGGCCGCCCTTCGCGGCGGCGAGGCGGCCCTCGGCCCCCTGCGCCGCCGAGACGCGCTGCTCCAGCACGGCCGCGGTGGCGTTGCCCGTCTTGGCGAGCGCCTGCGCGCGTTCCAGCGCCTGCTTGGCCTCGACATTGGCGGCTTCCGCCTGGACGATCTGACTCTGCGCCTGGACGATGGAGGCCTGCGCGCGGGCGATCGCCGCCGCGTTCGAGGCCTCCTGCGTGGCGATCATCTCCAGCGACAATCGGGCGAGCACCTGACCTTTCGTGACGCGGTCGCCCTCCTCGACGAGCAACTCGGTGATGCGTAGCCCCTCGACCTCGGGGGAGACGAGGATCTCGTCCCGGGGCACGAGCGTGCCGGTGACGACCGCCCGCTCGACGATCTCACGGCTCTCGGCCGGAACGACGGTGACGGCGGGCGCGATGGCGGCGGCATCGGGTACGGCGGCGCTCTCGACGGCCGAAGCCGGCGCCGTGGCGAGAACCGCGAGCCCGCACAGGAGGCCGAGGCGGGACGCACGCCAACGGAAGGATTTCACGACGGGCCTCGCAGTCGGCGCTCGATTGATAAAGCCAGTCCCTCGCCGAGTAGGCCGGCGATTTCATGGCGCAGGTTGCCCAACCGAGCTGAGTATAACGCCGCCGGACAAGGCCGTCGCCGGATAGGCCGCCGCATGTCACGCCCTGAACAGAGGAGCCGCTTTTCCAGCCTTTGTCCTGCAACCCGCGGCGGATCGCGACGTTGTCGGAACAATGGACTTCTCACGACCGGAGAAGGTTTTATGAGCATCTTTCAGATCAAGCAGAAGAAGAGCGGTGCGGTGCTCTGGACCGGCGCGGCCGATGATGAGCGGACGGCTCTCGATGCCATGGCGCGCGAGGCCGGCTATCGGGATTTCTCCGCGATTCCGGATGCGATCCGGGCGGACGGGATCGAGGCGGCCAAGCTCGACCTGATCTCGTAACGCCCTGCGCGTCTTCGCGCCGCGTCGAATAGGCGTCTGCCCACGTGGCAGGCGCCTTTCTTATTGAGGCGCGACCGAGCTGGCCAGCGCGTCGATCACCGCCGCGCAATCGGCGACTGCGGTCGGGTTGTGCAACCCGCCGATCACCGTCGGATCGAGTGCGAGCCCTGCCCGGATCAGGTCGGGCCATGCGGAGGCTTCGGGCCAGCCCTCGTGTACGAGGGCGGCACCGAGCCGGGCGAGCGCGGCGGCCTTCTCGGTCTGCTCGCCATAGGCCCGCGCCTCCGGCAGGCAGAGGAAGCGCTTAGCCTGCGCGGCTGCAAGCGCCACGACCCCATCGCCGCCGCCGCCGACCAGCAGGGCGGCCCGCGCCACATGCGCCGCGACGTCCGAGACCCAACCGTGCAGATGCAGATTGTCGGGGATCGGGCCCGAACCCGAGACCGGGCCGAGCACGTGCCATGTCCGGTCGGACACGGCACGTGCCGCCGCAGCCAGGGCGTCGATGTCGCCCCCCGTGCCGCCCTGGCCGAACACCACGACGATGTCGCGGCTCGCCTCTGCGGTCGCCTGCGGCGGTCGGCCAAGGAAGCCCGCGTAGCATGTCTTGGCACGGACCCATTCGGGTACGCCCGCACCCTCCAGAGCTGCGGGAAACGGTGCGAGCAGCCGGCTGGCGCTGCGGAAGGCTTCGAGATGTGGCGGATCGGTTCGGGTGCCGGCGAGCCGCACCACCAGGGTCGGCACCGAGAGCAGGCGTGCGAACAGTGCCACCTCCACCGAGACGTCGACCACGAGGAGTGCCGGTTCGGTCCGCGCCACCCAGTCGGCGATGCGCACCATCCGGGTGCGGAGGCCGGGATGGTTCAGGGGGGCGTAATGCAGTGCCTCCGGTCGCTCGGCTGCGCCGTCCCGGCCGTCGAAGGTCGTGTCGCCGAGCGGGCGGTCGTCGGGCAGGTCGAGGATGTCGAGACCGGTCGTGTCGAAGCCGGCGAGCGTGCCGATGATCGTGCAGGGCCGGGGCAGGGCGGCCGCCACCGCCCGGGCCCGCTGGAGATGGCCGGCGCCCTGGTGGTGGACGTACCAGCCGATGCCGCGGGTCACGCGGCGTCCTTCACGGAGAGCGCCAGGGCGTCGAGGTCGGCGAGCGCCTGATCGAGGGGGCATTCCCGGGCGGGCGGGCTGCGCGATTCGAGGATCCGGTCGGCCCGCTCGACAAAGGCGATGTCGTTGGGACAGGGGTCGAGAACCGCGAGATCTTCGGTCCCGAGGCCGAGCCGTGCGCAGGCGGTGACGCGGGCCGGGGGCTGGAGCTGGAAGGCCCGGCGCAGGGCCGCCCGGCGCAGGATCAGCGCCCGCCAATGGGCGGCCTCCGGCAGCAGGTAGGCTTCACCTTCGAGCACGCGGGCGCGGCGCGCCATTTCGGTGGCCATCCCCCCCGAGACCCGGCCCTGGTGACGGGCCGAGACCATCACGCGCACGTCCGGGCAATGGCGCAGGCGGGCGCCGTGGGCGCGCAGCAGTCCGACCAGCGCGTTGTCCTCGCCGCAGGGCAATGGTGGCAGGCCGCCGACTGCGCGGTAGAGGGAGACCGGGACGGCGAGGCTCGCGCCGGTATGGTCGCCGTGGCGCGGGGCGGGATCGTAGGGCGGCGGATCGAGGAGATCCTCAAGGCGCCGGACCCCGGCCCAGTAGCGCTCGATCCGGGCGTGGAGATCCGCCAATCGTGGGTCGGCATCCCCGTCTTCATCGATGACGAGGCGGCCGCCGACGACATCCGCGTGTGCGAGCGCCCGCAGGTTCGCGGCGATCCAGTCGGCCGGCAGGCGGGCATCCGCGTCGGTGGTGAGCAGAACCCCGTCCGGAACGCCATCCGCCGCGAGCCAATCCGCGCCCGCCTCCAGCGCCATGCGCCGCGCGGTGCCGACATGGGCCTCCGTCCCTGATAGGGTCGCCTCGATCAGCCGGATGTCGAGGGCGGCCCAGGCGCCCGCCGCCTGCCCGGCCCGCTCCGCCGCAGCCGTCTCATCCGTGCAATTGTTGGCCAGCACGACGACGCGCACCGGCGTTGGGACCCCGCTCTGCCCGTTGAGCGATGCGAGCAGGCGCGGCAGGCGTTCCGCCTCGTTCCGCGCCGGAATGCAGACGACGCCGCGTGACAGATCGGGCCAGCCGCTCATTTCAGCCCCGCCCGCCCGCGACCCGCAGGGCCGGCCGGGCCCGCTCGGCGCAGCGCGCCATCACGGCTTCGTAGGCTTCGAGATAACGCGCGGTCATCGCGGTGGCGTCGTAGAGCGCCTCGGCCCGGTCGCGGCAGGCGCGGCGCGACAGGTCCGCCGCCTCGCGGATCGCCACGGAGAGATCCTGCGCGTCGTCCGGGTCGGCGAGCCGGCCGCATTGTGCGTCGAGGATGTCGGGCATCGCCCCGCGGCGGAAGGCGGCCACCGGCGTGCCGCAGGCCAGCGCCTCCGCCACCACGAGGCCGAACGGTTCCTCCCAGCGCGGCGACACGATCGCCACCCGGGAGCGGCCGAGATGATGGGCGAGATCCCGGTGCGAGAGATGGCCGAGATGCGTCAGGTCCGGTCCGAGCCGCGGCGCGATCTCGGCCGCCCAATAGGCCGGATTGAGTTTCGGCCCGGCAAAGACCAGCGGCAGGCCGGCCGCCCGCGCGGCGTCGATGGCGAGGTGCAGCCCCTTCTCGGGCACGATCCGGCCCGACCAGAAGGCGTAGGATGGCGCATCGGCCATTTCGTTGAAGGCGAAGTTCGAGAGATCGACGCCGTTATCGACCACTTCGGCATCGGGCACGCGGGCGGCCCATTCCTGCGCGAGCGACGGCGAGACCGCCAGGAAAGCCATATCGGGATCGGCCTTCACGATGCCACGCACCAGCGCCTCGAAGGGCGGCGTGTGCAGAACCGTGACCCAGGGCAGGCCCAGCCGGGCACTCTCCTGGAGGGGCAGGGCATGCAGGGCATTGTTGTGCACGAGGTCGAAGCCGCCCGCCGCGACCATATCCATCATCCGCCGGTAGGCGTCGTGCTCGGCGCGATCGATCGCCTCCTCGCGGTCGGGATCCATCAGCGCGTCGCCGGTCGGATCGCAAAGCATCACCGGGTCGAGCGCCGGGTCCGAGCCGCGGCTCGCGAACAATGTCACGTCGTGCCCGTGCCGCTTCAACGCGACGGTGAGCAGGTGCGTGTGCATCTCCAGACCACCGGCATAGGGCTGGCCGATCGGGTATTTGAGATGTGCGAGGACAGCAATCTTCACGCGCGCACCAGCTCTCGTAGGGTAGGGATATCGACCGCTCACACTGATACGAAAGGACTTAATTCCGTAACGCGGCGGCGGTTATCATGTCGCAGGTCTCTTCACCAAGCGTTGCATCGTCGGGCCGGAGCGACGGCGAGCGCGACGCTGACGGCCTTTGTAACCACGGCGGCCTGAACCAATGATGATCAAGCTGGTGTGATACCGGTTCATCCGCACCATGCGGCGGTCGCGGGGATGGGCCAGGGGCGCGGCGCCGACAGGAGCCGGGTCTTCAGGGATGGCGAGGGGGAAGCGATGAATCTTCCGGTCGGGCTGAGCGTGTTCGCGGTCGGTGCCGCAGCTCTGGTGATTCTCACCCTCGCGGCCGGGGTGAAGATCGTACCGCAGGGCTACGTCTACACGGTGGAGCGATTCGGGCGTTACGCCCGCAGCCTCGGCGCCGGCCTTGC
This sequence comes from Methylobacterium sp. E-005, assembly GCF_022829725.1. Classification (GTDB taxonomy): domain Bacteria; phylum Pseudomonadota; class Alphaproteobacteria; order Rhizobiales; family Beijerinckiaceae; genus Methylobacterium. Next base: position 25,032 of record NZ_JAKSYG010000086.1, read on the forward strand.
GCTGATCGTGCCCTTCGTCGAGCGCGTCGGCCGGCGGGTCAACGTGATGGAGCAGGTCATCGACGTGCCGAGCCAGCAGGCCTTCACCCGCGACAATGCCGGGGTGACGATCGACGCGGTGGTCTTCTATCAGGTGCTCGATGCGGCGCGGGCCTCCTACGAGGTTTCGAATCTGGACCTCGCCGCCACAACGCTGACCATGACCAACATCCGCACCGTGGTCGGCGGCATGGATCTCGATCAGCTCCTCGCCCACCGCGACGAGATCAACGAGCGCCTGCTGCGGGTGATGGATGCGGCCGCCTCGCCCTGGGGGGTGAAGATCAACCGGATCGAGATCAAGGACATCCTGCTCCCGCCCGACCTCGCGGGCGCCATGGCCCGCCAGATGAAGGCCGAGCGCGAGAAGCGTGCCTCGATCCTGGAGGCCGAGGGCCAGCGCGCGGCCGAGATTTTGCGGGCGGAGGGCCGCAAGCAATCGGCGATCCTCGAATCGGAGGGCCGCAAGGAGGCCGCGTTCCGCGACGCCGAGGCGCGCGAGCGCTCGGCGGAAGCCGAGGCGCAGGCGACCAATCTGGTCAGCCGGGCCATCGCGGAGGGGGACATCGCGGCGGCGAATTTTCTGGTGGCCGAGAAGTATGTCGACGCGGTGCGGGCGCTCGCCACCGCGCCGAACCAGCGGGTCGTGGTGGTGCCGATCGAGGCGGCGGCGCTCGCCGGCACGTTGGGTGGCATCGGTGAACTCACCCGCGCGGTGTTCGGCGAGGGCACGCCGCCCCGGCGGGCGGGCACGCCGCCCAACGTCACGCCGCCGCGGACCTGACGACCTTGGCCACACTTGCGGAGTTTGTCGAAGCCCTCGGGCCTGCCTGGAGCTGGGTGATCGCCGGGCTCATCCTGGCGGGGGCCGAGATCCTGGTGCCGGGCGTGTTCCTGATCTGGCTCGGGCTGGCGGCCGTCGTCACCGGCCTCGCGACCGCGGCGTTTCCGATGCCGTGGCAGGGGCAGACGCTGCTGTTCGCAGGGCTCGCCGTCGTTCTGGTCACGGGTGCGGCCCGCCTGTACCGGCGTGGTGTCGGGCGCGGGGACGCGGATCTGAACCGTCCCGATCGCGGGCTGATCGGCCGGGACGGCGTGCTGCAGGAGCCGATCGTGGAGGGCGCGGGGCGCATCCGGTTCGACGACACCCTGTGGCGGGTCGAGGGGCCTGATCTGCCCGCGGGAGCGCGCGTGCGAGTCGCCGGGATCAGCGGAACGGTGCTCAGGGTGGAGGCGGCCTGAGGCGGCCGGCGCGCGCCATGCCCCCGGCCGCCCCTACCCGAACGCCCCCACCTCGTGCTGGATCATCCCAGAAATTTCCCGCACCTGCTCGAACATCCGGCGGATCGGCTGGAACAGGTTGGCGTGCTCGGCCTCGTAGGTGCCGACGTCCCGCGGACCCGCCGGCTCGCCGAAGTTCAGCCCCAGGGTGGGATCCGGGGTGACCGGAAAAATCTCGTCGAGCAGCATCAGGCAGCCGTCAATGTCGAGGCGCAGGAAGCGCTCCAGCAACTGCTCGCGGGAGATACCCGCCTGAGGCCGGAAGCCGGGGATGTGTACCGCCAGGAACCAGATCCGGTGGATCAGCGCCAACCGCAGCGCGTGCAGCAGGGTCAGCCGCGGCGACATCACGGGCAGGTCCGGCGCCGCCGCCGTCAGGGCCAGCCAGTCGCGGGTCAGCCGGCCGAACAGGCTGCGGAGCGCCGAGGCGAGGTCGAGGCGCTCCAGGGCGCCCGCGATCACCACCAGCTCGTCGCGGCGAAAATCCTTCTGCGTGCGCCGCGCCCGCTCCAGCCACACGGCCGGGTCCAGGGTGTCGATATAGGCGCGCAGCACGTCGAGATCGCCCACCGAGGCCGCGTGCTGCACCAGCCGGAAGGCCCGGGAGAAGCGCACCGAATCGCGCCGCATGTCGCGGAACAGGTCGGGCCCCCGTTGGGCGGCGCGGCCGATCCCGTGGAGCGAATTCGCCAGGAAGCCGAGCTGGTGCAGGATCGCGTTGTTGGGGATCGCCCGCATCTGGCGCGGATGGGTGATGCGGGCCGGGCCGCCAGTGTCGCTCTGGCGGGCCACGGGGCGCGAGCCGGTGCGGTCGATCAGGCTCGGGCCGAAGGTGCCGAGCAGCGCTGCGTAGCCCTCATCGTCCACCAGCGCCTCCATGTCCTGGCGGGCCGCGGTGAAGAATTCGAGGGCGAAATCGGGCTCGGAATAGATCGGGTCGTCCTTCGGATCGGCGCCCGCATCCGCGTCGCTGAGGGCGTAATCCGCGAAGGAATCGTCCTCGGCGATATCGAGGGCGTAGACGTGCTCAGCGATGCGGGCGACGCTGGCCTCGGCCAGGGCCTCGGTGCCGAACAGCAGATAGCCGTCCGTCCCCTGGAAGCTCGATTCGAGCCGGACCTTGATGCCGGCCTTGCGGCTGCGGTCCCGGGCATCCTCGGGGGCGAGATAGGCGAGGCGGTCGCGCAGGGAGGTCGGGTGGGCGCCGCGTCCGATCGATTCACCGTGCGTGTCGAAGATCGCAAGCTCGATATCGGCCAGGCCGTTCTGGACCAGCATCTCGGTGATGCGCAGGCGCAGCCGCTCGATCCAGAAGGTGGCGGCAAGCTGACCGACATAGCGGCCCGAATCCGAGTAACCGAACTGCACGGTCAGCCGGCCGATGCGCTTGAGGTACTGGCGCCAATGCGGGTTGCGCAGGGCGTCGTCGAGCACCCGGATTCCCTGTTCGAGGGCGCTCGCCGTCTCGAACAGGGGCGTGATCTCCAGCCTGTCACTGATCCCGTAATGGCGCGCGAGCCAGAGGGCGGCGAGCAGGGTGTAGCCGGTCTCGGTCTCGGCGATGAGGAAGCGCACCGGATGGGTGCCGTCCACGTGCTTGAGGATCTGGGCGATCGTCATCATCAGCCGGGCGGCGGAGGCCCGCTCGGCGGCGAGCGCGCCGAAATCCACCGCCACCGGCCGCACGTCGTTCAGGAGCGCGTGGATCGTCGCGAGGTGCGAGCGGCGCCGGGCCGCGTCGGTGGGCTCGCCCTCGAGGTCGATCACCCGGCGCACCGCGTTGTGGATCTGGCTGGCGTTCAGTCGGAAGTGCGGCAGGGCGTTCGACAGGCCGTGCGTGGCGACGCCGGCGCGCAGGATGGCGATCCGGCGCTGGTCGGCCGCGTCGTCGGCCGATTCCAGCGCAGCGGTGAGGCCGGCCACCAGGGCGCCCGCATCGGTCTGGGCGCGCTCGCGCTCGATGATCAGCGCCAGGGCGAAGCGGTGCACCGATTCGAGGGAGGGCTTGTCGCCGAGCCGGGGCGCTACCGCGAGTTGCCGGTTGACTGCCGCCAGCGCCTCCGCGGCGAGCGCCCGCACCGGGCGGCATCCGGCGATCTCGGGCAAATCGCGCATCACCCGGTCGAACTGCATGCGCTTCGAGATCAGCCGATAGCGCAGGGTGTCCCACCAGCCGATATCGGTGCGCCCATCGGTGTCGCAACCGACCCAGCTCGCGATGGCGAAGGGGCGCGGCGTCAACTCACTCCAGCGCGCTGGCCAGCGGGTGCGGGCGGCATCGAGCAGCGCGCCGTTGAACGCGTCGAGGGCCAGACGCGCATGATTGGCCGCCGCGCAGGCCTGCTCGAACTCGACATCCAGGGTGATCGGCGCATCGGGCCGCGTCGAGTGTGCGGCGGCGCGCCCAATCAGGTCGGCGCGGGCCTCCGCATCCGTCAGGCTCGCGGCCTCGGCGAGGAGGTTCGCCACGGCCCGCGGCATTCCGAAGGTCGGGTGCGCCGTGAACACCACCGCGAAGGCGGTCCGGTGGATGAAGGCCGCGAAGCGCTCGAAACCGTCGGGCCCATCGGGAGCCGCCGCCACGAGTCGGGCCGGGATCGACGCCTCCGCGTCGATGGGGCCGGTCGCCAGACCGACATAGTCGCGCAGACGCGCCGCCCGCGCCGCCAGGGATTCCGCGCGCAGCCGGGCGAACAGGGGCTCGAGATCCTCCGGCGCGATCTCATCCCGGTCGAACCGCCGGGTAATCGCCAGGGTCACGGCCAGGACGGGATTGCGGAACGGGTCCTCCCGCGCCTGGTCCCGGGCGGCCTCGATCAGGCCGAGGAGGTGGTCCTCCAGATCCTCGGGCTTGCGGCTCGGCTCGTGCTGCATCGGTTGGTTCCGGCTCCGGTTCGTGCGCATTGACCCGGCTGGATCGCCCACGCAAGGAGCGTTCCGTGTGGCACGGGCTGGCGGTGACCGGGTGACCGGGCTAGAGCTGCGGGCCTCATGGAGCGTCCGTCCATTATCCTGGCGATATTGATCTTCGTCGTGGCCATCGTGTCGGTCGGCGTGATGGCCGCCCGGGGCCGGCGCGAACCCCTGCGCATGCATTCCGAGCTTGATTCGGAGGATGAGGATCTGTTCCTCGGCGCGGTCGGCCCGCGTGAAAGTCCGATCGATCGTTCGGCGCAGGTCCTCGATCAGAGGCCGCCCGATCCGCACGTGCTCGATTTGGAGGCGTCCGAATTGGAACCGATCAGAGCCCTGACCAGACCCGTGCGCGATGAACGGGCCCGGCGCGATCCGCCGGAGTCCGGCCGATGAGGTCGCTGGCCCACGGGGTCGTCACCCTGCTGCTTGCTGCGGCGCCTCCCCTTTCGATCGGGCCCGCGGCTTGGGCCGGGCCGGCGAGACAACCCCCGGCCGCGGCAGCCCAGATACCGACCTCCCAGGCTCCGACTGCGCAGGTTCCGCCCGATCAGGCGCCTGCGGCGCCGGCGTCGAACGAACCGGCGCCGTCGGCCGGTCCCCCGCCCGGGCAGCCCTGCGGTGCCAGCGCGGCGCGTTTCGAGAGCGACAAGAGCTTCAAGATGGTGGTCACCCGGGTCGGGCAGGTCCAGACCACCAACCCGTTGAGGCCCCTGACGCCGGAGGTGAATGACGTTCTGCTGGTTGTGATTGCCGGGAAGGTCGCGACCGCCTACGGCCCGGATTTCTCATCGCTGCGGCGCGGGAGCGCCCCGGCGGCCATCGAGGCGATGCTGGGCGGTCCGATCAAATGGCAGCCGACTCTGCCGATGCTGCCCGATTCCATGACGATCGTCAGCGAGGAGGGGGCGCCCCTGGCGCAGCTCACCTTCCGCGCCTGCGAGACACCGCCCGCCGTAAAGGCTTCGCCGAAGGCGGAAGCTCGGAAGAAGGCGCCCGTCCGGCGCGCGCCGCCCAAGGCCGCCGCGCAGAAGACGCCCCCGGGCTTTACCATGCCTCAGGGCGCGATCGCCGAGTAGAGCGCGCCCCGCCGAAGTGGATGGCGGGGTCGCGCCACGAGAGCGCATCCCCACAAAGGCTTGGAGCCGTGCGCGATCGCAATGCGCCCCGGCACGGCTCCGGCAAGCTATTTCTGCTTGGCGATGACCTTGTCCTTGATGCCGTCGTAGACGTTCTTCGGGATGATCTTCTTGGTGACGAGATCGTCCTTGCCGCGATAGGGCCGGCCCTTGATGATTGCGGCCGCGCGGGCTGCGCCGATGCCGGGCAGGGCATCGAGTTCCTCGGTGCTGGCGCTGTTGAGATCGATCAGCGCGGTCTTGGCGGCGTTCGGTGACCCGGCGACCGGGGCGCTCGGCGCCGTGGGCCGGGCTGGGGCGGTCGGTGCCGCTGTCGCGGGTGCGTGCGGCGCGGGGGTCTGCGCCAAAGCGGGGGCGCCGACAAGGCTGGATAGGAGGGCGAGCAGAGCGAGGGTCTTGGTGGAGGAAGCCATGGCGTTCTCCCGAAAGGCGCGGCCCGCTGCGCGGCACCGGCGATGCAGATCTGCGCCGCCGCGCTTGAACCCACGCTTAACAGTTGTGTTCGGGCACCCCTAGCCAGGGGCGGGTGCCGGAGCTATAAACGCGCCCTCATCCGTATCCCGCGGTGCGCGTGGCGATCCTCGATCGGGGAGCCGCCCGGGCGCCGCTTTGTCCGCGGCGTCACGAAGGATCACACCATGGCCGTTCCGAAGCGAAAGACTTCCCCCTCCCGCCGCGGCATGCGCCGCTCGGCCGACGCTCTCAAGGCGCCGACCTATGTTGAGGACAAGGATTCGGGTGAGCTGCGCCGCCCGCACCACATCGACCTGAAGACCGGCATGTACCGCGGCCGTCAGGTCCTCAAGGTGAAGTCCGCCGAGGCGTAACGCTTTTCGCGGCGCCTCAGGCGAGGCGCCGCGCGGTCTCCGCGTAGCACGCGGCGGCCGTTCGGGTTCGTTCAAGACGCGACGGCAGCAGCGTCGGGTCATTGGCCGTCAGCAACTGTGCGATGAAGCCGGCGCGGGATTTTTCCGGGGCCGCGCGCTCCGCCGGCCCGGCCCGCTCACGCCCCTCGGGGCTCCCCCCATCGATCACGACGAGCGCGCGCCCGGCGGGACGCAGGCCCTCGGAGCGCACGTCCTCCGTAGGGCCGGGAGTTGCCCGCACAGGCCTGACCTGTGCCGGGCCGAGACGATTGCCTGCTTCGACCCGCACCATCACGACACGCTCCGCACGTTTCCGTGCCGGTGTCGCAAGGGTGATACCGATATTAAGGGTTCGTCAACTTTTATTCGGCTGCGGCGCGCGGGGCGATTATTTCTTGGCCAGCTGCTCCAGGCGCTGCTGCATCTCCAGCATCTGCCGCTTCAAATCGTCGAGCTCGCCGCCGCCATAGGGGGCGGGGGCGGGGGGCGGGGCCGGCTGAGTCCCGGCGGGCGGTGCGAAGCCTGTGAACATCTTCATGGCATCGCCGAAGAAGCCCATATTGGTGCGGACCTGCTGCTCGATCGCGTTCTGGAACGCGGCCGGGCCGAAGCTATGGGCAAACTTCTCACGCAGGCCATCCTGATCCTTGGCGAAGTTCGCCATGGAGAATTCCAGGAAGCTCGGCACCATGGTGCGCATGCTGTCGCCGTAGAAGCGGATCAGCTGCCGCAGGAACGCCACCGGCAGCAAATTCTCGGCGCCGGCCTTGTTCTCCTGCTCGAAAATGATCTGCGTGAGCACAGAGCGGGTAATGTCGTCGCCCGTGCGCGCGTCGTAGACGATGAAGTCTTCGCCGTTCTGGACCATCGTGGCGAGGTCCTCGAGCGTCACGTAGGTCGAGGTGCCGGTGTGGTAGAGGCGCCGGTTGGCGTACTTCTTGATGACGGTCTGTGTGGCCTTGACGGTATCCGCCATCGGGAACGGCCTTTCTCGACTCGAGACCTCGGGACATGCGGGGCTGCGCGATGCGGCCCTGCGGGATCGTCTTCGCGCCCGCAGCACGATCCTTAAAGCCTTCCCCAGGCGCAGAAAACAGCAAACTGCATCTCTTCAACGCAGAATAATGCAGGCATTGCCACGGCCGGCCATCATTTCAGTCTCGCGGTCGCGTCATCGGCATCATTTCCAAGGCTCGACGCGCAATCTTGACTTCGCCGATGCCACGCCCTTCATCCCTGGGCCAGCACAGAGCGCGCCCCGGAAGGCGCGCCGGCTCGCGAGAGGAGAACGCAACATGGCAGCCAGCGAAGAGATCGTCATCGTCGGGGCCGCGCGCACGCCGGTCGGCTCGTTCGGCGGCGCCTTCGGGGCGGTGCCGGCTCACGAGCTCGGCGCGACGGCGATCAAGGCCGCCCTGGAGCGCGCCAAGGTCTCGCCCGACGAGGTCGACGAGGTGATCTTTGGCCAGGTGCTCACCGCCGGCGCCGGCCAGAACCCCGCCCGTCAAGCCGCCATCAAGGCCGGCATCCCCGAGAAGGCGACCGCCTGGGGCCTCAATCAGGTCTGTGGCTCAGGCCTGCGCACGGTCGCCATCGGCATGCAGCAGATCGCCAACGGCGACGCCAAGGTCATCGTCGCCGGCGGCCAGGAATCGATGTCGCTCTCGCCCCACGCCCAGTACCTGCGCGGTGGCCAGAAGATGGGCGACGTGAAGCTCGTCGACACCATGATCAAGGACGGCCTCTGGGACGCCTTCAACGGCTACCACATGGGTCAGACCGCCGAGAACGTCGCCCAAGCCTTCCAGCTCACCCGCGAGCAGCAGGACGAGTTCGCGACCCGTTCGCAGAACAAGGCGGAGGCCGCCCGCAAGGAGGGCCGGTTCAAGGACGAGATCGTCCCCGTCACGGTGCCGGGCCGGAAGGGCGACACGATCGTCGACACCGACGAGTATATCCGCGACGGCGCCACCGTGGAGGCGATGGCCAAGCTGAAGCCCGCCTTCTCCAAGGAGGGCACGGTGACGGCGGCGAACGCCTCGGGCCTCAACGACGGCGCTGCCGCGCTCGTGCTGATGTCGGCCTCCGAGGCCGAGCGCCGCGGCCTCACCCCGCTCGCCAAGATCAAGTCCTGGGCCACCGCCGGCGTCGATCCGAAGGTGATGGGCACGGGCCCGATCCCGGCCTCCCGCAAGGCCCTGGAGAAGGCCGGCTGGAAGCCCGCCGACCTCGACCTGATCGAGGCCAATGAGGCCTTCGCGGCGCAGGCGCTGGCCGTGAACAAGGACATGGGCTGGGACGACGCGAAGGTGAACGTCAATGGCGGCGCCATCGCCATCGGTCACCCGATCGGTGCCTCGGGAGCCCGCGTCCTCGTCACACTGCTGCACGAGATGAAGCGGCGCGACGCCAAGAAGGGCCTCGCGACCCTGTGCATCGGCGGGGGCATGGGCGTGGCGATGTGCATCGAGCGGACCTGATCGATCCGTAACGCCCGGTTCTCGACAACTTAGACTTAAGGCCGAGATCACAAAAATTCGCGTGCGGACGCCATCCGCACGCGTCATCACGGGCTACCAGCAGGAGGAAACAAGAATGGCTCAAGGACGCGTCGCCCTCGTCACGGGCGGCACCCGCGGTATCGGCGCGGCGATCTCGAAGCGGCTGAAGGACAAGGGCTACAAGGTGGCCGCCAACTACGCCGGCAACGACGAGGCCGCCAACGCCTTCAAGGCCGAGACCGGCATCCCGGTCTTCAAGTTCGACGTGGGTGATTTCGCGAGCTGCGAGGCCGGGATCAAGGCGATCGAGGCGGAAGTCGGCCCGATCGACATCCTCGTCAACAATGCCGGCATCACCCGGGATGGCGCCTTTCACAAGATGAGCTTCGAGAAGTGGCAGGCGGTCATCAAGACCAACCTCGACTCGATGTTCACCTGTACGCGGCCGCTGATCGAGGGCATGCGCAGCCGCAACTTCGGCCGCATCATCATCATCTCGTCGATCAACGGCCAGAAGGGCCAGGCCGGCCAGACCAACTACTCGGCCGCCAAGGCCGGCGTGATCGGCTTCGCCAAGGCGCTTGCGCAGGAGAGCGCCTCGAAGGGCATCACGGTCAACGTGGTGGCGCCGGGCTACATCGCAACCGAGATGGTGATGGCGGTGGCGGAGGAGATCCGCAACAAGATCATCTCCACGATCCCGACCGGACGGTTGGGCGAGGCCGACGAGATCGCGCACGCCGTCGAATATCTCGCGAGCGATGAGGCCGGTTTCGTGAACGGCTCGACGCTGACCATCAACGGCGGCCAGCACTTCGTCTGATCGCAGTCTGCTCGCAAACGGGCGCGCCGGACTCGGGCCGGCGTGCCCGTTTTTGTTTGCCGCGGGGCGGCCCCCGTGGATCCCGGCGCCCGACTCGATTTGGGCCTTTGCGCCGGTATAGCCCATGGCGAGCGCGGTGCGTCAGGACGGCCGGACGTTGGCCGATATCCTCGCCCCAACCGTCGTCGTATTTCAGTCCGCGCGCCCGCACGGGAAGCCGGCGGTCCCGAAATCCTATTCTGTGGCGGCATTGAATTCCGATATGGATTCTATGCCGGTAATTCAGTTCTTTTAGTATCTAGTTATTTGCGAATTGCTGTTGAATGCGACTGCGATAGCAGATCTCCGCGTTGGGATGCGCCGCGCCTTGACGCACGTGTGCATTGCACGCACTCATGGAAGGGATTGTTCACGTGCTCTGGGGCACGAACAACCCGGACGTGTCCGTATAGGTCTCGTTCCGTCGCGCCGCGGATGTTTGCGCCGACAGTAGAACGAGGGCGCGAGGACCATGATCCATCGACGGTTCGGTAAATGCAGCGTTCAGCGTCTTCGCGAAAACGGTGCATCGTCTGCGCCGTGTTGCGCTAAGGCTGGTGACCTGCATGGCCGGCGGCTGCCGGTCGCCGCGAAGATTGCCCTGGCAGCGGCCTGCACCCTGGGCCTCGCGGCCTGCGTCACCCCCCAGGAGCGGTACGCGATGGATCAGAACCAGTGCTACGCCTTCGGGTTCGAGCCCGGGACCGATGCCTTCGCGCAGTGCATGATGGGGCTCCACCAGGATCGTGCGGCCGCCGAGGCCGCGCGCAACCGGTACTGGCAGGCCCAGCGCGCCGAGCAGAACCGGCGCCGTGAGGCGCAGCAGGACCTCTACAAGGTGATGAGCCTGCAGCGGAGCGGCGATCCGCGCTTCCCGGTCTGCGGCGCATCTTATGAAGGCGGCATGGATCACCGGACCATGACTTGGTTCGGCCCCAGCTGCCGCGCCCGCTGATCCGGATCGAAGGAGGTTCCCATGTCTGACGTGACGACGCGCGGCCCGGCCAACCCGAGCCGGATCATCTTCGTGGCGACGGCCCTGATCGGCGTCGCGGTCGGGTTCGGCACCGCCGACATCCGCTGGTTCACGTTGGCCGTCATCGCCTCGGCCGCCCTGCTCTGCACGGGCTACGGTCTGATCCGGCGCCGGCTTGGCTGGAAGCCACTGAACGTCGAGTACCTCGTCGATCTCATGCGGGTGATCAGCCCCCCCTGACGCGGCACGAGACGCGGCCCGGGCGGGCGACCCTCCGGCCGACCCGGGCGGCGCAGGTCCGAGACGACCGCGCGGTGCCTCATCCCCGTTCCCGCTCGCTTGCCCCGCTCCGGAGGCCACCATGACGCTCGCCCTGATCATCGCCGGCATTCTCCTCGTCAACGTCCTGATGGCCGGCCTATTCTCCCTCGTCGCCCTCTGGGCCGACTGAACAGCGGCGGCGCTTCTCCGTGTCGGCGTGATGTCCTGTCATCGTGGCCGGGGCGCAGACCCCGGCCACGCCACCGCGACATCTCGCCGACTCGGATCCCCGTGTGGTAGCGGCCCCCCATGAGTGGTTCCGCATCGACGTCGTCCCCACCCGTAAGCCGCTCCGCCGCAACCCTGGCGGGCTTCGGCGCGATCGCGCTATGGTCGCTGCTGGCCCTGTTCACGGCGGCCTCGGGCGCCGTGCCGCCCTTCCAGCTCGCCGCCATGACGTTCCTGCTCGGCGGCCTCTGCGGCTGCCTCGTCTGGATCGCGCGCCCGGCCCGCGCCCGGGCACTGATCCAGCGCTGGCCGGTCTGGCTGCTCGGGGTCGGCGGCCTGTTCGGCTATCATGCGCTCTACTTCAGCGCGCTGCGCCTCGCGCCGCCGGCCGAGGCCGGGCTGATCAACTACCTCTGGCCGCTCCTGATCGTGCTGTTCTCCGCGCGGCTGCCGGGATCGGGCGGCCTGCGCCCGGGCCACGTCGCCGGCGCGCTTCTGGGCCTTGCCGGCGTCGCCGTCCTGTTCGTCGGACGGGGTTGATCTCGGCTTCCCGGCCGGGGCGCTGCCGGGCTACGCGGCCTCCTTCGCGGCGGCCTTCGTGTGGGCCGGCTACTCGGTGCTCTCCGCCCGGGTCGGGCAGGTGCCGACCGATGCGGTCGCGGGCTTCTGCCTCGCCACGGCCGCGCTGAGCCTCCTCTGCCATCTGGCCTTCGAGACGACGATCTGGCCGGCCGACGCGACGCAATGGGGGGCCGTGCTGCTGCTCGGGCTGGGGCCGGTCGGGGCCGCGTTCTATCTCTGGGATATCGGCTGCAAGCGCGGCGACGTCCGGCTGCTTGGCGTCACCGCCTACGCGGCCCCGGTCCTCTCGACGCTGATCCTGGTCGCGACCGGCTATGCCAGCCCGGGGCCGGCCCTTGCGTTCGCCTGCCTGCTGATCGTGGCCGGCGCGCTCACGGCGGTGCGGGCCTCGCGGGCGGCACCCAGGGCGGTTTAAACGCGCGGCGTCGGCCGCCAGTCCGGTGGCGCCATCTCGAAACCCGTGAACTCGAAGCCCGGCGAGACCGTGCAGCCCACGAGCGTCCAAGCCCCGAGGCTCGTGGCGGTCTGCCAGTGTCCCGCCGGCACCACGCATTGCGGGCGTTGACCGGCGGCCAAGTCCGGACCGAGATGTCGGGCTTCCGCGTCGTGCCCGTTCGGACTCGTGGTGATCACCAGCGGCGCGCCCGCGTGCCAGTGCCAGATCTCCGTGGCGTCGACCCGGTGCCAAGCCGAGACCTCCCCAAGGTCGAGCAGGAAGTAGATCGCCGTGCCGACCGAGCGCCCGTCGACGGTGCGCGGATCGCGAAACGTCTCCCGGTAGTGGCCACCCTCGGGATGGGGCTTCAAACCCAGGGTCGCAATCACCTCGGCTGCCTTCATGTCCGTTCCCCGCGGCTGGCCCCATGCGCTGGCCCCACATGCGGGCCCATGCGCTTGCCGCCACTTGGCGCCGATGCTACCGGCCGAAAACCCTCAAGGTCTGAGAAAAATGCCGAGCCCGACCGTACGTCTCCACCGCGGTGACCTGCCCGCCGATTACGATGCGGGCCGGGCGGTGGCCATCGACACCGAGACGCTCGGCCTCAACCCCCACCGCGACCGGCTCTGCGTGGTGCAGATCTCCACCGGCGACGGCACCGCCGACGTGGTGCAGATCCCGCAAGGTGGCCCGGAGCCCGTGGTGCTCAAGCGCGTCCTGGCGGATCCTGGGGTATTGAAGATTTTCCACTTCGCGCGCTTCGATGTGGCGGTGCTCTACAAGGCCTTCGGGGTGATGCCGCAGCCGGTCTACTGCACCAAGATCGCCTCGAAGCTCGCCCGCACCTATACCGACCGCCACGGGCTCAAGGACGTGGTGCGCGAACTCGTCGGCGTCGACCTGTCGAAGCAGCAGCAATCCTCGGACTGGGGCGCCGAGAGCCTGTCGCAGGCGCAGCTCGATTACGCGGCCTCGGACGTGCTCCACCTCCATGCGGCCCGCCACCGGCTCGACGCGATGCTCGCCCGGGAGGGCCGCACCGCCCTTGCGCAGGCCTGCTTCGCCTTCCTGCCGACCCGCGCCCGCCTCGACCTCGACGGGTGGCCGGAGGTCGATATTTTTGCGCATAGCTGAGGATCCGGCGTCGGAAAGCCGGACCGTCAGGTCAGCGTCCGGGGGCCGGATGGCGTCGTGATCCGGGCGGTCCAGCGCGGGCCATCGCCCTGCACGACCGCCGGAGGGTCAGCCAGCCCGAGTGCGGCCTGACGCTGCCGCACGGCGTCCGGATCCGGATGCGTCAGGACGAGCGCATCGAGCCGCGCTCCGAAATCGGGCATCGACCGGGCGGGATTGCCGCTCTGTCCCCAGTCCATCACGCAGGGCGCGGCGCCGTCCGCTGGCCATGCTCCGTCCGGGCGCAGGCCGAAGCGCCACGACAGGGCGCCGCGGGTCATCGTTGCGGCTTGCCCGAGCAGACCTGAATGGATGGCGAGCACGCCGTCGAGATCGTCTGTGCGGGCGACGAAGCCGCGCAGCCGCCGGCCTGACTCCCAGTCCGCGCGGACCTGCGCCGGGTCGCTCAGGCCGAACCAGCGGGCGACGAGTGGAGCAGGCGCCTCGGGATCGACGGCGATCACCTCTAGGAACGTTGCATCGCCGAGGCGCAGCAGGTGGTTGCGAGTGCCCATCTCGCGGTGGCGCCCGCCCTCGGGCATCGTGAGAATCAGACAATCGCGGACATGCGCCACGCCCTCCGCGAGATCGGGCGCGACGACGACGAGGTGATCGAGGATGACCATAGATTAATCAGCCACTACGAACGATGGAATTCTCAATGCGAAAGGGAAAAAAGTCCAGATTTGCCATCAGCCATCCCATTTCTCGTATCCTCAGCAGCAGCGATTCTTTGCCGGTTTCAGGGTCAGCGTTATAATCTGTTTCGCACCCGTTTGAGGAAGGCTCTCAGTTCAGCGCCATCATAGAACGCGATATCGGCGGATGATGACCACCATAACTTTCGCAAATCTTCGTCCGAAAATTCATTCGCGGTAATGATATCGAGATAATCTCGCAGCTTCATGCGTTCTGATTTATCCTTGAATGGAGATAGGACAGTATCGATCATTTCATCTTCACTCGATACATCATCAAGAAGATCTTGGTAAAACTGTGATGTACAATCTATGAATTCTGCCGATTTTTTCATCTCAGTCGCTTTCCTTAAAAGGAAATGCCGTGCGGATGCGAAATCCACGCGGGGAAGTGGGGTCATGTCTCAATTCAATGCCAACACTGTGTGTATCTCGCATGTAAAGGACGCCTTCGTCCGTACTATAGGCCTCACGTCCTGTTTTCTGATTAAAAGATTTATTATGAATTTGCGATCATCCAATCCAGAGGCGACGCGATCGACAGTTTCCTTATTGGACTCGATCGTTTGATTCACCAAATCGTTTGCCTATTCAATAGAGCTAAAACTTCCTGCGCGCCGTAGCCCTCCATGCGCGATCCATGAACGCCATTGCGATTTTTTCACACGTTCGAATAGTTCGTCATCTGACTTGCCGACGTGCCTTCCTAGGGTATGTCCTCCTCTTCCTTCCTCAGTTTTAAGATCAACTGAGTATTTCCGATCATCGTCGTTGCTGACGAATATGAGACGGACATCGTCGCTTGTTGTGTATTCTTCGGAGCCGTTCTCACTGGTCCACTGGCCGCCGTTCGGTTGACCAGCCGGCACGCGGGGTTGACCGGGGTTGTAGGCGTGAAGAATGAGGCCGAGGCGAAGCAGCTTTATTTCAACACGCAAAGCCGCTAGCTGCCACCGCGACCGAGCGACAACGATCTCATTCGCGACCATGGGTCACCCCGCCTATGAACGCATCCTTCATAGGCTAATAATCTTATTTTTCAAGATCGTTCATGCTTTGTTCGACGGCAGAGGGGCTGAAGCATGGGCGCTTCCCATCCCCTTCACCTGAAAAGGGCCGGGCATCGCGCCCGGCCCCACTCACCTCACAGCGAGTAGTACTGCACGAACTCGATCGGGTGCGGGGTCATCTCGTAGCGCAGCACCTCGGTCATCTTCAGCTCGATGAACGAGTCGATCTGATCGTCCGAGAACACGCCGCCCTCCTTGAGGAAGGCCCGGTCCTTGTCGAGGCTGGCGAGCGCCTCGCGGAGCGAACCGCACACGGTCGGGATCTTCTTCAGCTCCCGCGGGGGCAGCTCGTAGAGATCCTTGTCCATGGCCGGGCCCGGGTCGATCTTGTTGCGGATGCCGTCGAGGCCGGCCATCAGCAGCGCCGAGAAGGCGAGGTAGGGGTTGGCCATCGGGTCCGGGAAGCGGACCTCGACGCGCTTGGCCTTCGGGCTCTTGGTCCACGGGATGCGGCAGGAGGCCGAGCGGTTGCGGGCCGAGTAGGCGAGCAGCACCGGCGCCTCGTAGCCCGGCACCAGGCGCTTGTACGAGTTGGTCGACGGGTTGGTGAAGGCGTTGAGCGCCTTGGCGTGGCGGATGATGCCGCCGATGTACCAGAGGCATTCCTGGCTAAGGCCGGCATACTTGTCGCCGGCGAAGACGGGCTGGCCGTCCTTCCAGATCGACTGGTGGACGTGCATCCCTGAGCCGTTGTCGCCGTAGACGGGCTTGGGCATGAACGTCGCCGACTTGCCGTAGCTCTGCGCCACGTTGTGGATGCAGTACTTGTAGATCTGCATGTGGTCGGCGAGCAGGGTCAGCGTGTCGAACTTCATGCCGAGCTCGTGCTGGGCCGAGGCCACCTCGTGGTGGTGCTTCTCGACCTTCACGCCCATGGACTGCATGGCCGCCAGCATCTCGCCGCGCATGTCCTGCGCCGAATCCTGCGGCGGGACCGGGAAGTAGCCGCCCTTGGTCTGAACCCGGTGGCCGAGGTTGCCGCCCTCGTAATCGGTGAAGCCGTTGGTCGGCAGCTCGGTGGAGTCGAGCTCGAAGCCGGTGCGGTACGGGTCGGCGCCGAACTTCACGTCGTCGAACACGAAGAACTCGGCCTCGGGGCCGACATAGATCGTGTCGCCGATGCCGGTCTGCTGCAGGTAGGCCTCGGCGCGCTTGGCGGTGCCGCGGGGGTCGCGGCCGTAGGGCTCGCCGGTCGCCGGCTCCAGCACGTCGCAGACGATCGACATCGTTGCGGCCGAGAAGAACGGATCCAGGGTGGCGGTGGCCGGATCCGGCATCAGCAGCATGTCGGACTCGTTGATCGCCTTCCAGCCAGCGATCGAGGAGCCGTCGAACATCGTGCCCTCGTCGAAGATCTCCTCATCGATGAGCGACACGTCGAACGTGACATGCTGCCACTTGCCGCGCGGGTCGGTGAACCGGAAGTCCACGTAGCGCACGTCGTTGTCCCGGATCGTCTTCAGCACCTCGGCTGCAGTCGTCATCGTGGGCATCCTCCAGGGATCGCTCGAAAAACGCGCTCGCGGCGCGCCCGCTCTCGGTCGGGCCGCACCAGTGAGCGGCGCTTGATATCCGTCACGGGCGCGTGTTGCCACCCGCAGAGCGTGGGAATCCGCGCGGCGGTGGGACGATCGGCAGCGGATGGTGAGCGGCTCTCGAATCCGTGATCGGCAGAATCGGCGCCGGATGGACCAGAACGGATCGTCGGCGGATCCTCTGGCACACTCCATGCAAAGGCGGCAGCGGCCGTCTGAGAGGCGGCAAGCCGTTCGCGTTGCCCAGGGGGTACCCCGGTCGCGCATCGATACGGACGAGAGAACCGGAATGACCAAATATAAGCTCGAGTACATATGGCTCGACGGGTACACGCCGACCCCGAATCTCCGCGGTAAGACGCAGATCAAGGAATTCGACAGCTTCCCGACCCTGGAGCAGCTCCCGATGTGGGGCTTCGACGGCTCGTCCACGAAGCAGGCCGAGGGCGGCAGCTCCGACTGCATGCTGAAGCCCGTGCGCCACTTCCCCGACCCGGCCCGCAAGAACGGCGTGCTGGTGATGTGCGAGGTGATGATGCCGGACGGCACCACCCCGCACGAGTCCAACAAGCGCGCCACCATCCTGGACGATCCGGGTGCGTGGTTCGGCTTCGAGCAGGAGTACTTCCTGTACAAGGACGGCCGGCCGCTCGGCTTTCCGACCTCCGGCTACCCGGCGCCGCAGGGCCCGTACTACACCGGCGTCGGCTACTCGAATGTCGGCGACGTGGCCCGCAAGATCGTCGAGGAGCATCTCGACCTCTGCCTCGACGCCGGCATCAACCACGAGGGCATCAACGCCGAGGTGGCTAAGGGCCAGTGGGAATTCCAGATCTTCGGCAAGGGCTCCAAGAAGGCCGCCGACGAGATGTGGATGGCCCGTTACCTCCTGCAGCGCCTCTGCGAGAAGTACGGCATCGACGTCGAGTACCATTGCAAGCCGCTCGGCGACACCGACTGGAACGGCTCGGGCATGCACTGCAACTTCTCGACCGCGTTCATGCGCGAGCACGGCGGGAAGGCGTACTTCGAGAAGCTCATGGAGGCGTTCAAGAACGCCCGCGAGGACCACATCGCCGTCTACGGCCCGGACAACCACATGCGGCTGACCGGCAAGCACGAGACCGCCTCGATCCACGAATTCTCGTACGGCGTGGCCGACCGCGGCGCCTCGATCCGCGTGCCGCACTCCTTCGTCAACAACGGCTACAAGGGCTACCTTGAGGACCGCCGCCCGAACTCCCAGGGCGACCCCTACCAGATCGCCTCGCAGGTGCTGAAGACGATCTCTTCCGTGCCGACCGAGGCCGCTGCAGCCGCGTAAGACGTGGATTGACGCCGAGACAACGAAGCCGGGCCTTTGGGTCCGGCTTTTTTGTTCGTCGGCCGAAGGGGGCAGGGGCGCGTGGATCGCGGGCGCGAAACGCCCTCTCACCAGATCATCCTGAGGTGCCAGAGCGTAGCGGACGCCTCGCAGGAGCCCTCCAGATGGCGCTGCGGTTCCTGGCCCCTCCTGCGAGGCTGCGTCGCAGCACCTCAGGATGAGGGGTAAGATGGATCGATGCTGCGCCGCCAGTCTCGCCGGTCAGGACCGGCGTGGGCGCTCATCCTCGCGGATCGCGGCCTCGTGGTACCACGCGCCGCCCCCGAAGCTCGGGACACAAGCGGGCTTCGGCTCCACGGCCACACGTGGCGTGGCCCGGGCGCGGCGGAACGCGGATAGATCGTAGATCTTGGCGGGTCCGTGCGAGTCCATGACGGCCATCGCGTATCCTCCTGCATCGAGTCCAAGCAGCCGATCCCATCGACTGTTCCCGTGCATGTGGGATGCGGATGCCGGCGCTCCATGGTGAAACGCGCCGTTGCCAGACATTCGTGCAGAGCGAAAACTTAGGCAGGGCCCGTGGAGGCTGCGGGCCCCGCGGGACAAGAGGATCAGATCGCGTCGGTCCCGGTCTCACCGGTGCGGATCCGGATCGCTTCCTCGATCGTGGACACGAAGATCTTGCCATCGCCGATGCGGCCGGTCTGAGCCGACTTGCGGATGGCCTCGACGGCGCCCTCAACCAGCGCGTCCGAGAGGACGATCTCGAGCTTCACCTTCGGCAGGAAATCGACCACGTATTCGGCGCCCCGATAGAGCTCCGTGTGGCCCTTCTGGCGGCCGAAGCCCTTCGCCTCGATGACGGTGATGCCCTGGAGGCCGACCTCCTGGAGCGCCTCCTTCACCTCGTCGAGCTTGAAAGGCTTGATGATCGCTTCGATCTTCTTCATGCCGCCCGGGCCCGCGTTGCAATGTCGAGTATTTCTAACATCCCCGTGACGGGTCCGCCATGCCGATTTCTCGGCGTCCCCGTCCAGAATGCCTTATCTCTGCGCGACGTTTGCGCATTTTGTGGGCAATTTTCGGCAGGATGTCGAACCTTTCATCATTTCTGGTCGGCGCGCAGGCAGCGATGGAGACGACGATGCGGTTGCTGACGGTGGCGGCCATGAGACGGGTCGATGCCGCGGCGATCGCCGGCGGAATTTCGGGCTTCACCCTCATGGAGACGGCCGGTGCTGCGGTGGCGGCCCGGGCGCGCGCGCGGCTGCCGAAGGGCGGGCGGGCCCTCGTACTGTGCGGTCCCGGCAACAATGGTGGCGACGGCTTCGTGGCCGCGCGCCGTCTGGCGGAGGATGGCTACGCGGTGGACCTATGGCTGCTCGGCGATCGTGCCGCGCTCAAAGGTGATGCGGCCCTGGCCGCAGAGACCTGGTCCGGGCCGGTCGGCCAAGTCCCCGTCGGGGCACTTCCGCCCTGCGATCTCGTGATCGATGCGCTGTTCGGGGCCGGTCTGTCGCGTGACCTCGATGGTGATGCTCGTGCGCTGGTCGAGGCCGTGAACGCGGGCGGATGTCCCGTCCTCGCGGTCGACGTGCCGAGCGGTCTCCACGGCGATACCGGTACCGTCCGAGGCGTGGCGATCCAAGCGATCGAGACCGTGACCTTCGTGACGCTGAAGCCCGGCCATCTGCTTCAGCCGGGGCGAAGCCTGTGCGGCCAACTGACCGTAGCGGAGATCGGCACGGGACCGGCGGCCCTGGAGACGGGCTTGGCCGCCTGTGGTGCGCCGCTCTACCGGAACGGTCCGGACCTCTGGGCGACTGGGTTTCCACGTCTCACCGGCGCCAGCCATAAATATACCCGCGGCCACACCCTGGTGCTGTCGGGGCCCGCCACCAAGACCGGCGCCGCGCGACTGGCGGCCCGGGGAGCCCTGCGGGTCGGTGCCGGTCTCGTGACGATCGCCTCACCGGCCAGCGCGGTGGCCGAGAACGCCGCCCATCTCACGGCGATCATGCTGCGCCCCTGCGAGACCGCCGACGATCTCGACGACCTGCTCACCGACGAGCGCCTGAACGTGGTGTTGGCCGGCCCCGGACTGGGCACCGGCGAGCCGACCCGGGAGCGTGTCGCGGTGGCGGCCGCTGCCGGACGGGGCCTCGTCCTCGACGCCGACGCCCTGACGAGCTTTTCCGGGCAGGCGCGACTCCTCGCCGCGCATCTGGCCGACGGGGATGCGCGGGCTGTGCTCACGCCGCATGCCGGCGAGTTCGCGCGGCTGTTCGACGGCACGGAGGCGATGGCCGGTGGGGCCGACAAGGTTGCCCGGACGCGCGCCGCTGCCGCCTTGACCGGCGCGGTCGTGGTCTACAAGGGCGCCGATACGGTGATCGCCGACCCGGACGGGCGGGTGGTGATCAACGATCACGGCAGCCCCTATCTCGGCACCGCCGGGTCGGGTGACGTCCTCAGCGGCCTGATCGCGGGCCTGCTGGCCCAGGGCATGCCGCCCTTCGAGGCCGCCGCCGCCGGCGTCTGGCTGCACGGCGATGCCGGCCTGCGCCACGGGCCCGGCCTCATCGCCGAAGACATTCCGGACCTGATGCCCGCCGTGCTCGGTGGCTTGGCCGAAGCCGGCCTCACGTAACCTCGAACATCGTCCAGAGCCCGGTGTCGAACCGCTCCAGCACCGTGGCGCTGATCAGCCAGCGCCCGGGATTGTCGGCCAGGAAGCCGATGCGGGCGGTTCGGCCCTCCAGCAACTGGAAGGTGTCAAGCCAGTAGGGCTCCCAACCATCATCCAGGGGGTGAAGGAGGCGGAAGCAGTGCCCGTGCAGGTGCAGCGCCTGCGGGAAGGCAGTCTCGTTGCGCAGGGCCAGCACCACGACCTGGCCCCGCTTCACCGAGAAGACCGGCTGGAGGCTGGTGGTGCCGCTGACGCCGTTCACCGACCAGATCTTTTGCGGGTCGCCGGTATAGACCGGATCGGAATTCGGCTTGTCCTTCGGCACGAAGGCCCCGCCGGTGATCACGATGTCGCGGCGCATGGCGTTCTGGAGCTTGATCTCGGCCGGCAGGCGCTTGTTCTCGCCGATCGGGCCGATCGGCGGCCGCTTCTCGGTGATCCTGGCGCCCTTGGTGACCACGCTGGCGAGCGTCAGGCCCTTGCCGATCAGGGCCTGGATCGCGCAGGTGGCGCCTTCCTCCTCCGGCAGATCGACCATCAGGTCGTAGCGCGTGCCGGGCGGAAAGGGCAGGGTAGCCCGCAGCGGCTCGAACGTGTCGGTCGGCTGCCCGTCGACGGCCACCACGTAGACCTTCACCCCATCGAACTTGATGCGCGTCGCCCGGGCGTTGCAGGCATTGCCCAGCCGCAGGCGGACCCGGGAGCCAGGGCGAGCCTCGACGGTGTCGGGCACCGGACAGCCGTTGACGGTGACGAGGTTGCCGAGGCGGCCGTGGGTCGCAGCGAGCGGCACCTGCCCGAACGGCATCAGCGTGCCGTCGTCCTCAATCCGCCAGTCCTGCAGGACCACGCAGAGATCCGCGTCGACGACTGGCGGATTCGTCTCCTCGACGACCAGCATGCCGGCGAGCCCGCGGCCCGAGGGCTCACTGGCGCCGCCAACCACCAGGGGGCGGATCAGGTAGGAGCCGGCATCGGGCGGCGTGAACGCGTGGAGGAAATCGCCGCCCGGCGGGATCGGCGCCTGGGTCACCCCGCCGACGCCGTCCATGGCGTTGATGATCCGCACCCCGTGCCAGTGCAACGACAGGGGCTTGTCGGTCCGGTTCTCGACCTTGAGGCGCACCGGCTGCCCGAGTCTCACCCGGATCGTGGGGGGCAGCGCCCTCCCGTCGAAGCACCAGACCGGGGTCTCGGGCGCGGGCTCCGGTCGGAAACGCGCCTTGCCGGGGGCCGCCCGAAGGGCAGGGGCCTCTGCCGGTGCGGCTCCCGGTCCTGCGGGCGCAGGGGTCTCAGCCTGCCCGCGTTCGGGCGCGAGACCGAACGCGGCTGCGGCCGCGAGCAGGGTCCTGCGCGACGGCGCGCCGACCTGCGAATCGGTCGGCGGCACGGGGCGGGCTGGCGGCATGAGATCTCGGCTGCTTGTCGCGACGGACCCGCTCCATAGCGGGGCGGCGGCCCCGGCGCCACAGGACAAGTTTTTTGCTGCGGCCCCGCCGGCCCATGCTATAGGGCCCGCTTCCGGCGGCCGGCGATGCGCCGGATGTCGGCGCGCGGGCGTGGCGGAACTGGTAGACGCGCTGGATTTAGGTTCCAGTGTCGCAAGACGTGGGGGTTCGAGCCCCTCCGCCCGCACCAGGACCTTTCCTGAGGGTGCGGTCCCGGTGGACCGCCCCGATCCCGTACCCGACATCTCGGCATCCCGGATCGCGCGAACACGACGCCGGCCCGGTCGGCGAAACCAGGTTTTTTTGAAGAGCGACGACGACGATGCAGGTGACCGAGATCAACGCCCAGGGTCTGAAGCGCGAGTTTCAGGTTTTTCTGGCCGCCCAGGAACTCGAAGAGCGCCTGACCACCGAGCTGTCCGGCATGAAGGACAAGGTGCAGCTGAAGGGCTTCCGCCCCGGCAAGGTGCCGGTCGCGCACCTGCGCAAGGTCTATGGCCGCTCCGTGATGGCCGAGGTGGTGCAGAACGCCGTCAACGAGGCCAACCGCAAGATCGTGAGCGATAACGGCCTCAAGCTGGCCCTGGAGCCGCAGGTCGAGTTCCCGAGCGATCAGGCCGAGGTCGAGAAGGCGCTCGACGCCAAGGGTGACCTCGCCTTCAAGGTCGCTCTGGAGGTGATGCCGAGCTTCGAGCTCGCCGATCTCTCCGATGTCAGCCTGACCAAGCAGGTTGCCAAGCCCTCCGATCAGGAGGTTGACGAGGCGCTGGAACGCATGGCCGGCCAGGGCCGTCCGTTCGCCGAGCGGGAGGAGGGCGCTGAGGCCCAGAGCGGCGACCGCGTCACCATCGACTTCGTCGGCCGGATCGACGGTGAGGAGTTCCAGGGCGGCAAGGGTGAGGGCATCGATCTGGAGCTCGGCTCCGGCTCGTTCATCCCGGGCTTCGAGGACCAGCTCGTCGGCGCCAAGGTCGGTGACAAGCGCCTCGTGAAGGTGACCTTCCCGGCCGAGTACGGCGCCGAGCAGCTCGCCGGCAAGGACGCCGAGTTCGACGTGACCGTCACGAAGATTCAGGCCCCGGGTGACGCCAAGGTCGACGACGAGTTCGCCAAGTCCATGGGCATGGAGTCGCTGGAGAAGCTCCGCGAGGCCGTGGCCGAGGCGATCGGCCGGGACTACGAGACGGCCTCGCGCCGCCGCCTCAAGAAGGACCTCCTCGACGCGCTCGACACGAAGTACGCGTTCGAGCTGCCCCCCTCCCTGGTGGCGCAGGAATTCGCCGCCGTGTGGGCCCAGGTCGAGCAGGACCTGAAGACCCGGGGCAAGACCTTCGCGGATGAGGACACCACTGAGGAGAAGGCCCAGGCCGAGTACCGGACGATCGCCGAGCGCCGGGTCCGGCTCGGACTCGTGCTTGCGCAGGTCGGCGAGAGCGCCGATATCAAGGTCTCGGATGACGAGGTGAACCAGGCCCTCATCGCCCGGGTCCGGCAGTTCCCGGGCCAGGAGCAGCAGGTCTGGGACTTCTACCGGAAGAATGCGCAGGCGCTCGCGGAACTCCGCGCGCCTCTGTTCGAGGAAAAGGTGGTTGACCACGTCCTCGGGCAGATCAAACTCGTCGAGGAGCCCGTCTCGAAAGAGGCGCTTTTCGCAGACGATGATGACGACGACACGACCGGCGGAAAGCCGGCAGACAAGGCCGGGGCCAAGGACGAGACGTCCGACGCCAAGGCCGACTGAGTCCCGCCCTGTCCGAGGACGGCGGGCAAGGATTAGGCGATGGTTAAGCATCGCCGGTGTTCGCTGACATGTCCGGGGCTGCCCTGATTCGCGGCAGCCCCGGACCTCACTCTGGGCAGGACGAGATGAGAGATCCGATCGACGTCTACAACAATGCGCTCGTGCCGATGGTCGTCGAGCAATCGAGCCGTGGCGAGCGCGCCTTCGACATCTACTCCCGCCTGCTGCGCGAGCGGATCATCTTCCTGACCGGTCCCGTGGAGGATTACGGCGCGTCGCTGATCGTGGCGCAGCTGCTGTTCCTCGAGGCGGAGAACCCGAAGAAGGAGATCTCCTTCTACATCAACTCCCCCGGCGGCGTGGTCACCTCCGGCCTGTCGATTTACGACACGATGCAGTTCATCCGCTGCCCGGTGACGACGCTCTGCGTCGGCCAGGCCGCCTCGATGGGCTCGCTGCTGCTCACCGCCGGCGAGCCCGGCCACCGCTTCGCCCTGCCGAACGCCCGGATCATGGTCCACCAGCCGTCGGGCGGCTTCCAGGGGCAGGCGACCGACATCCTGATCCACGCCCGCGAGATCGAGGCGCTGAAGCGGCGCCTGAACGAGATCTACGTGAAGCACACGGGCCGTGAGTACGACGCGATTCACACGGCGCTGGAGCGCGACAACTTCATGACCGCCGACGCGGCCAAGGAGTTCGGACTCATCGACGAGGTGATCGAGAAGCGTCCGGAGCCGGCGGCCGCCTGATCGGACCTCGTCCCCGGACAGCCGCGGCGCGGCCTTGATCCCGCCGCGGCAGCGTGCTTGCATCCAAGATCGGGTCTACGGTCAAAGACGCGCAGCACACTGTTTCTTTAGGCAGGCCCCCTTATTTTGACAGGATGCGCATTCGCCCCTAGCCGGCCGCGGATGCGAGGAATCGGAGACCGATATGAGCAAGACTGGCGGCAACGACTCCAAGAGCACGCTGTATTGCTCGTTCTGCGGCAAGAGCCAGCATGAGGTCCGCAAGCTGATCGCCGGTCCGACGGTGTTCATCTGCGACGAGTGCGTCGAGCTGTGCATGGACATCATCCGTGAGGAGTCGAAATCCTCGCTGGTGAAGAGCCGCGACGGCGTGCCGACCCCGAAGGAAATCCGTCGTGTCCTCGACGATTACGTCATCGGCCAGGATTTCGCCAAGAAAGTCCTCTCGGTCGCGGTGCACAACCACTACAAGCGGCTCGCGCACGCGACGAAGCACAACGACGTCGAGCTGGCCAAGTCCAACATCATGCTGATCGGGCCGACCGGCTCGGGCAAGACGCTGCTCGCACAGACGCTCGCCCGGATCCTGGACGTGCCGTTCACCATGGCGGACGCCACGACCCTCACCGAGGCCGGCTATGTCGGTGAGGACGTCGAGAACATCATCCTGAAGCTGCTCCAGGCCTCGGATTACAACGTCGAGCGGGC
This sequence comes from Methylobacterium sp. E-005, assembly GCF_022829725.1. Classification (GTDB taxonomy): domain Bacteria; phylum Pseudomonadota; class Alphaproteobacteria; order Rhizobiales; family Beijerinckiaceae; genus Methylobacterium. Next base: position 50,257 of record NZ_JAKSYG010000086.1, read on the forward strand.
CCAGCGTGGCATCGTCTACATCGACGAAATCGACAAGATTTCGCGCAAGTCCGACAACCCGTCGATCACCCGCGACGTGTCGGGCGAGGGCGTGCAGCAGGCGCTCCTGAAGATCATGGAGGGCACGGTCGCCTCCGTCCCGCCGCAGGGCGGCCGGAAGCACCCGCAGCAGGAATTCCTGCAGGTCGACACCACCAATATCCTGTTCATCTGCGGCGGCGCCTTCGCGGGGCTGGAGCGGATCATCTCCCAGCGCGGCAAGGGCACCTCGATCGGCTTCGGCGCGACCGTGCAGGCCCCGGACGACCGCCGCACTGGCGAGATCTTCCGCTCGGTCGAGCCGGAGGATCTGCTGAAGTTCGGTCTCATCCCCGAGTTCGTCGGACGTCTGCCGGTCCTGGCGACGCTGGAGGACCTCGACGAGGCGGCGCTGAAGAAGATCCTGCAGGAGCCGAAGAACGCCCTGGTCAAGCAGTACCAGCGGCTGTTCGAGATGGAGAACGTCGACCTGACCTTCCAGGACGACGCTCTGTCGCTCGTCGCCCGCAAGGCGATCGAGCGCAAGACTGGCGCCCGCGGCCTGCGCTCCATCCTGGAGACGATCCTGCTCGACACGATGTACGACCTGCCGGGCCTGGAATCCGTGGAGCAGGTCGTGATCGGTCCCGAGGTGGTCGAGGGCAAGTCGCGCCCGCTCTACATCCACGGCGACCGCAACAAGGAAGCACCCGCCAGCGTCAGTGCGTAAGCGCCTGACAGGGTTGTCTTAAACGCCCGGCTCAGGCTGGGCGTGCTGCGGGGAACATCTTGAAAACGCTGCGCCCCGCAGCCACCTCAGGCTCAGCGCGGTGGCCGCACGCTCCTTCGAGGTCCGGTCCGCGTTACCAGCCGCAAAGTCCCAAAACGTCCCGACCCTCGCGGCCCGGTCGGCCCCTGGCTGTAGGCGTGCTCCATACACGGAGGCGGCGAACCCGGGCGTCCTGAGAGGAAGTCAGCATGTCACAGTCGAAATCGCGCCAGCCGGTGGTCCCGGGTTCGACGGGCACCTACGCCGTTCTCCCCCTGCGCGACATCGTCGTCTTCCCGCACATGATCGTGCCCCTCTTCGTGGGCCGCGAGAAGTCGATCCGCGCCCTTGAGGAGGCCGTTCGCACCGATCGCCACATCCTGCTCGCCACCCAGATCAATGCGGGCGACGACGATCCGGCGACCGATGCCATCTACAAGATCGGCACCCTCGCCTCCGTGCTTCAGCTCCTGAAGCTGCCTGACGGCACCGTGAAGGTGCTGGTCGAGGGCGTCGGTCGCGCGAAGGTCACGGGCTTCACCCGCTCGGACGAGTATTACGAAGCCACCGCCGAAGCCCTGCATGACGAGCTCGGCGACCAGGTCGAGGCCGAGGCGCTCGCGCGCTCCGTGCTCTCGGAGTTCGAGAATTACGTCAAGCTGAACAAGAAGATCTCGCCCGAGGTCGTCTCCGCCGTGACCCAGATCGACGAGCCGTCCAAGCTCGCTGACACGATCGGCTCGCACCTCCTCGTCAAGATCTCCGACAAGCAGGGTATCCTCGAGACCCCCACGGTGGCGCAGCGCCTCGAGCGCGTGCTGTCGCTGATGGAGAGCGAGATCTCCGTGCTTCAGGTGGAGAAGCGCATCCGGACCCGCGTCAAGCGGCAGATGGAGAAGACCCAACGCGAGTACTACCTGAACGAGCAGATGAAGGCGATCCAGAAGGAGTTGGGCGACTCCGAGGATGGCCGCGACGAGCTGGCCGAGCTGGAAGAGAAGATCGAGAAGACCAAGTTCACCAAGGAAGCCCGCGACAAGGCGACGGCCGAGCTGAAGAAGCTGCGCCAGATGTCGCCGATGTCGGCCGAAGCGACCGTCGTGCGCAACTACCTCGACTGGATGCTCGGCATCCCGTGGGGCAAGCGCTCGAAGATCAAGAAGGATCTGCTCGGCGCCCAGGCCCTGCTCGACGACGATCATTTCGGGTTGGACAAGGTCAAGGAGCGGATCGTCGAGTACCTCGCCGTGCAGCAGCGTGCGAACAAGCTCACCGGCCCGATCCTGTGCCTCGTCGGTCCCCCCGGCGTCGGCAAGACCTCGCTCGGCAAGTCCATCGCCAAGGCGACGGGTCGCGAGTTCGTGCGCATGTCGCTCGGCGGCGTGCGGGACGAGGCCGAGATCCGGGGTCACCGTCGGACCTATATCGGCTCGATGCCCGGCAAGATCGTGCAGTCGATGCGCAAGGCCAAGACTTCGAACCCGCTCATCCTGCTCGACGAGATCGACAAGATGGGCATGGATTTCCGCGGCGATCCGTCGGCGGCGCTCCTCGAGGTGCTCGACCCTGAGCAGAACAGCACCTTCAACGACCACTACCTGGAGGTGGATTACGACCTCTCGAACGTGATGTTCGTGACCACGGCCAACACCCTCAACATCCCGGGCCCGCTCATGGACCGGATGGAGGTGATCCGCATCGCCGGATACACCGAGGAGGAGAAGGTCGAGATCGCGCGCAAGCACCTGATCCCGAATGCCCTGAAGAAGCATGGCCTCGGGACGCACGAGTGGTCGATCGACGACGACGGCTTGATGATGCTGGTCCGCCGCTACACGCGGGAAGCCGGCGTTCGCAACCTGGAGCGTGAGCTGTCCAACCTGATCCGGAAGGCTGTTAAGGAGATCCTGATCACCAAGACCAAGTCGGTCGCGGTGACCATCGAGACCCTCCCGGTCTTCCTCGGCCCGCCGAAGTTCCGCTACGGCGAGATCGACGCGGACGATCAGGTCGGCGTGGTGACGGGTCTGGCCTGGACCGAGGTCGGCGGCGAGTTGCTGACGATCGAGGGCGTCATGATGCCCGGCAAGGGCAAGATGACGGTCACCGGCAACTTGAAGGACGTGATGAAGGAGTCGATCTCGGCGGCGGCGAGCTACGTCCGCTCCCGGGCCATCGATTTCGGGATCGAGCCGCCGCTGTTCGACCGGCGCGACATCCACGTTCACGTTCCGGAGGGGGCGACCCCGAAGGACGGTCCGTCAGCCGGCATCGCCATGGCCACCGCGATCATCTCGACGCTGACCGGGATCCCGGTTCGCCGCGAGGTCGCGATGACCGGCGAGGTGACGCTCCGCGGCCGGGTCCTGCCGATCGGCGGCCTGAAGGAGAAACTGCTCGCTGCGCTCCGCGGCGGTATCAAGACGGTGCTGATCCCCGAGGAAAACGCCAAGGACATCGCCGAGGTGCCCGACAGCGTGAAGAATGGGCTGGAGATCATCCCGGTGTCCCGGATGGATCAGGTGCTGGAGAAGGCTCTGGTCCGCCAGCCGGTGGCGATCGAGTGGGAAGAGCCACTGCCCGTGGCCAAGCCTGCCCGGACGGAAGAGGACGGTGCGGCCTTCGTGGCGCACTGAACCGCACAGTCAATGTGTTCATGACAGAAAAGCCCCCGGGGATCGTCCCCGGGGGCTTTTTCGTGCGGGAAGGTTCGATGCGTATTCTGCTGATCAATCCAAACACCAGCGCCACGGTGACCGATCTGGTCGCCGGGCATGTCCGGGCTCAGTTGGGTGATCAGGTTGAGCTGCGTCCCGTCACGGGGCGTTTCGGGGCGCGCTACATCGCGTGCCGCAGCGCCGCGGCGATTGCGGGCCACGCTGCCCTTGAGGCGCTGGCCGAGCACGAAGACGGATGCGACGCCGTCTTTCTCGCCTGCTTCGGCGATCCAGGCTTGTTCGCTCTGCGCGATATCGCGCAAGTTCCAGTGATCGGGATGGCCGAGGCCGCCTGCCTCGAGGCGGCCGCCGGAGGCCCGTTCGGGATTGTCACCGGCGGCGCCGCCTGGGAGCCAATGCTACGCGAATTCGTCAGCGCACTGGGCCTCACCGAACACCTCGCCGCCATTCGCACCGTCGCGCCCCGAGCGGCGGCGAGATCGCCCGCCATCCTGACACCGCGCTGGACGCACTGACCCAGGCCTGCTGTTCCTGCGTCGAGGCCGGTGCCACCCGCGTCATTCTGGGCGGAGCGGGCCTCGCGGGACTTGCATCACGCTTGGCGCCGCGTGTTCCACGGCCGCTAATCTGCTCGGTCGAGGCCGGAACCCGGGCTGTCCTGATGGCACTCCGCGGAGGTTCTTCGCGTCGAACAGCTCCGACACCCGTCGAAACCATCGGTCTCACGCCGGTCCTGGCGACACGGCTGGCTTGCGCCCGATAGCGTTCCTGGCACGTCAGGTAGGCGAGGAGGCGTCAGATCTTGCGCCAGCCGGGCTCGATGCCGTAACGGTCAGGCACGGGCGGTTAGCTCAGTTGGTAGAGCGTCTCCTTTACACGGAGAGGGTCGGGGGTTCGAGTCCCTCACCGCCCACCAAGGCCCACAACGATCCACCGTGGTTAGCCCCAGGGTCGCTTGTTTCGCTACCGGCGTCTCAATCCGGGGCTCACCGCATCGCGGATTCACCTCGGCGGATCGTCAAGGCGTACAGTGTCAATGATCGCGGCCGACATTGATCGCGCTCGGGGCTCCTCAGCGTCACGACAGACCGCGCGAGGACATCGCCGGTCCGTAGTGACACGCTGCTCGGATTGGAGGATCACTTAGTTTCTCGCGGCACGATACCGGGCGATGCGACGGATTGTTCGAGACCAGAGCGTGTCTGGAAGCCAGTAGACACTGATGGCGATCCGGAAACCGGCCATCACCAGAAGCAGCATGTAGGCTGCCGCATTCAGAAGGGCCCCTGGGGGCACGTCTGGCTCGACCCGGTCGTACCAAAGCGGGTCGACCAGTTTCTCCGGATCGTCCTCGTTCACGGGTGACAACCTCCTCACCGCGGAGCCAAGACGCGGTACCACGTGTTAGCAAATCATTTACCACCCTGGTTGTCACGAATCGGGACAGGATTATCCCTGGATTTGAACAGGCTGCGCGAACCTTCACGCAGCTGGGACGGTTTGCGGACGGCGACTGGCGCGCTCGTGACCCCCGCCGTCCAGCGCGCGGTCAGCACAGCCTCCCTAAAGCGTGCCGCATCCATGGCCGCCGTATCGCTTGTCGAATGCGATCTCGATGAACGGAATGGGCCGCACGTTTCGATGTTATGGTTCAGCCTGCCGAGCGCTCGCCTACGCCGAGCCAATCGGACGCTTTGACACCGCCACGAGCAGCGTCGCCATGGTCATCTAGCTCAATCGATGAGGGGGCTCAGCTTTTCCCTTTTGGGTTACGCACGTCTACACCGCCCGCGGCCCTCCCTCACGGCAGATGCGTTTGAGGCTGACTGCCAGTCCGCTGTGGCTAAGATCGCAAGATGCATCGCTGCGTATCAGGACCAACGGCATAGGCTCCTCGATGACTGAAGCGTCCAGCGGGAGGTGCCTATAATAGCCGTCTCAAAAGGCTCGGACCTGGAAACACTGCTCTGCGCTTCAATGGTGCCTGCAACCGCAGGCTTCAACACCTTTAACGGGCTCCCGACTGAAACGGTGTTGCATAAGTGTCTTGAAGCCGATCCTTTCTTAACCAACCCAACCGACAAGCCACCCAATCTCAATTTCATCACATGGGCCGTCCGCGCTGCTGAGAACGCCAGAGAGATCTCGCATAGAGTGAGTTGGCGGGGTGTTATGCACGCCGACGCGATGGCGAACGAACACACCACTTTTCGGCCTATCAGGAACGCTGCCAGCAGTTTAGAGCAGTGGGAAACCTCTCAACATAGTTTATAGCTGCCTATGATGCCCCCTGTCCGCCGCCGATCAAACGATTTGTTCGAACTTCATTCTGTCAAATAGGCCAAGCTCTGAACGTCTGAACGGTGTTGATCACGCGCCACCGGTACATCCGGTGCGTGTCGAGAGAGTACGCAAGCGACACCGTGGGAAGCGGTTCACGCGAAGGAAAGCGTTTTATGAAGGTTGCGATTGTACACTATTGGCTTGTCGGAATGCGAGGTGGGGAGAAAGTCGTCGAAGCCCTGTGTAACCTCTATCCGGATGCCGATATCTTTACACACGTATATGCGCCGGACGCTATATCGCCAAGTATTAATGCCCACCGAATTCAGACATCCTTTATTAGTAAGTTGCCTCGCGCAACACTAAAATATAAATCCTACCTGCCGCTAATGCCGATGGCATTGGAGCAACTCGACTTGCGCGGGTACGACCTGATCATAAGCAGCGAGTCTGGTCCTGCGAAGGGGATCATTCCGCCCTCCGACGCGACCCATATTTGCTACTGCCACTCACCGATGCGATATATCTGGAATATGTACCATGATTATCGGGCGAGAACAGGTCTGCTGACGCGCATGATGATGCCACCCCTGGCCCACTATGTCAGGAACTGGGACGCAATTTCAGCAGATCGCGTACACGAATTCGTCGCGAATTCGGCCACAGTCGCGCGACGGATCCAGACGTATTATCATCGGCCAGCGACAGTCATTCACCCCCCGGTCGATACACAGGCTTTCGAAAGGGTTCCTCACGCGGAGATCGGCGACTATCACCTGATGGTCGGAGAACTCGTCCGGTACAAACGACCGGAGCTGGCAATCGAAGCGTTCAACCGAATGCGCAAGCCGCTCGTTGTCATCGGTGGCGGTGAGATGCTCCGGGAGCTACGGGGCCTGGCTGGCCCCCACGTGACGATGCTCGGTCCGCAACCCTTTAGTGTGCTGAAGCACCATTATGCCAGGTGTCGCGCCTTGATTTTCCCGGGGGAGGAGGATTTCGGCATCGTTCCATTGGAGGCTATGGCGAGCGGGCGACCAGTCGTCGCTTATGGTAAGGGCGGCGTTGTTGAGACGGTTATCGACGGGGTGACAGGCATTTTCTTTCATGAGCAATCCATCGAGGCATTGATCGACGCAGTCCAACGATGCGAAGCGTTGATGCCGGATCCGGATCAGCTCGTGCGCCGCGCCGCTGAGTTCGGTGTTGACCGCTTCTCAGAGGAAATCAGCCAGTTCATCAAAACGGCTTTGGAAGGTCGAGTGGCTCACAACCAAGCCCCGCGTAGGAATGATTCTACGCATTCGTTCAATGACTCGGCCCGGTGATTTTCACCATCCAGATCGCCCGGATCCGACGTGTTGTCCGCCGCCTCAGGGGATTAAGGAATGTATGAAGGTCTTGCGTCCATCCATCCGATGATCCTCTGCGGGGGGACGGGGACGCGCCTGTGGCCGGCCTCGCGCGAGAGCATGCCGAAGCAGTTCGCCAAGCTGGTGGACGCGAAGGTCTCGACCTTCCAGGCCAGCCTGGAGCGCGTTGCCGACGCGGGCGTG
>NZ_JAKSYG010000089.1 GCF_022829725.1 Methylobacterium sp. E-005
CGGAAGCGGTTTGGCTCACGCTGAACCCGTACCGCTCGATCGTACTGGGCCTGTAGCTCAGGTGGTTAGAGCGCACCCCTGATAAGGGTGAGGTCGGACGTTCGAGTCGTCCCAGGCCCACCATGGACGGGACGGTCTACCCGCTGGCATGCCCCTTGGGGACATAGCTCAGTTGGGAGAGCGCGTGCTTTGCAAGCATGAGGTCGTCGGTTCGATCCCGTCTGTCTCCACCATTTGTTTGGGACTTGGCGCCGCTTAGCGGCGACTGTCCGAACGAGGTGTCGAGGCCGCTATCTGGAGAATGAGTTTGCCGCAGCCTGGATGCTGTGAGGACCGATCGGTCCCGCAGGGTCGGCTGTTTGGCGAAGACATCAGTGACATCGTGAAGAGGGAATGTGGCCGTTGGGGCAGAGAGATCTGTGAACTCTGGCGGTCATGTTCGGCAAGCATACGGCGATTTGATCGGAAACGATCGGATCGCTGGTCTTTTTGTGACCGTGTC
>NZ_JAKSYG010000095.1 GCF_022829725.1 Methylobacterium sp. E-005
CCCCCTCTGCAGGTGTCCCCGTCCCCAGGAAAGTGCAAAAACCCCCCCCGACCCCCCCTGCCGCCGGCCCCCCCGGCCGCGGGGTGGACCCCAACGCGCGCGGCCCCCGCCCCGGGCACGCGAACCACCAAGGCCCCAAAACGGAAAGCCCCTTGGCCTTTGTGGGGGCCCGCGCCCGCCCCGAAACCCAGCGGGGGGGCCCGGCCGGTTTTGGGTTTGCCCCTTTTCCCCCCAGGAGACCCCGGCCGGGGGGGGGGGGGGGAACATGACGACACGCGCCGCCCCCGCGAGCGTCAGGACCAGCAGGACGATGCACGATCCGAGGCCCGGGCCCGGGCTGTGCCGCGTTCGCAGGATCCCGACGGCACCAGCCGCGAAGCCGAAGGGAGGACCAGCGTCAGGGCTGCGCCCGGGACGACAAGGTCGTCGAGCATCGAGGCCTGCAGCGGCACGCGGATCGAGGGGCCTCCGTCCCGGCGGAGATCGGGGCAGCGCCCGCCGCCCGTCCGCGCATTCAGAAGCCGTAGAGCTTGGCCGGGTTGGCCACGAGGATCCGGTTCCGCACCGCTTCATCGGGGGCCCAGTTCGCCAGGAGGTCGAGGAGCCCGGCATCGTCCGGCTTCGCGTCGGCCGGGGCGGTCGGATGCGGCCAGTCGCTGCCCCAGACGAGGCGCTCGGGGGCGAGCGCCACATAGGCGCGGGCGAGGCGACCGCGGTCGGCGTAGGTCGGCGGCCCGACCTTCGAGGCGATGTAGGCGCCGGTGAGCTTCACCCAGGCACCGCGCGTCTCGATCAGGTCGGCGATCACCTTGAAGCCCGGATGATCGGGGCCGGCGGGCTCGGGCAGGTGACCCATATGGTCGAACACGACCGGCACCGGCAGGCCCTTCAGGGTCTCGGCCAGGTCCACGATTCTGTTGCCGTCGGAGACCAGCTGGATGTGCCAGCCGAGATCGGCGATCTTGCGGGCGACTGGCACCAGGTCGGTGATCGGCGCGCCGCCGGGCAGGCGCGTCCCGAACCGCACGCCGCGGATCCCGGCCCCGTCGAGGCGCTTCAGCGCATCGGGCGTCACCGCGGCATCGAGCATCGCAATCCCCCGGGCGGTCGACCCGAAGGCCTTCACGGACTCGACGAGGAGGCTGTTGTCGGTGCCGTAGGTCGAGGGCTGCACCACGACATGCCGGGTAATGCCGAGGCGACGCATCAGGAGGCGATAATCGGCGACGCTCGCATCCGGCGGGCGCAGGGTCGCGCCGGGCGCGGCGGGGAAGCGCGCATCGTAGATGTGGTGGTGACAGTCGGTGGCGTCCGGCGGCACGGTGAGGGTCGGCCGCTCCGTGCCCGAGGACCAGGGCACGGTCTGCGCCGCGGCGGGCCGCAGCCCGGCGCCGAGGGCGGCGCCGGCCATGAGGGCCGCGAGATGCGCGCGGCGGGTCATCGGGGCGTTCATCCGTCCGGTCCGTTCAATGGTGCGAGAAGAGGGCCTGGCCGGCGGCCGGCATCCGTGCCGTCAGGATGCTGCCGGTCTGGGATTCGGTGATGAACAGGGTCGCCCCGTCCGGGCCGCCATAGGCGACGTTGGTGGTCGAGATCCCGGCGGGGGATTTCACCCGCAGCAGCGGCTCGGCGACGGGGGACAGACGCCAGATCGACCCGAACCCCGTATGGGCGACGATCAGGCAGCCCTCGGCATCGAGCGCGATGCCGTCGGGGCCGCCGAGGCCGCCGTGGAGCTGCGCGAACACGCCGACCTTGGCCACGAGGCCGCTGGCGTTCAGGGGGATGCGCCAGATCTGCTGGGCGCGGGTCACCGCGATGAACAGGCTGCCCATGGCATCGTCGATGACGATGCCGTTCGGGCTCGGCACCGTGTCGACGAGGCAGGTCAGCTCGCCGGAGGGGCGCAGGCGGTAGACCCGGCCGGTCGGGTCCTGCAGCCCGGTCTGGCCCTGGTCGGTAAAGTAGAGGTCGCCGTTCTTGGCGAAGGTCAGGTCGTTGACCCCGCGGAAGCCCTCCGAGCCCGCCGTTTCCAGGAACGGCGTTACCGCCCCCGTATCGGGGTCGAGGCGCATCAGGCCGCGCTTGTAGCAGGTGATGAAGATCCGCCCGTCCCGGTGGATTTTCATGCCGTTCGGCCAGCCGTCGTATTCGGCGACGAGCTCCCATGCGCCCGCTTGGTCGATGCGGAAGATCCGGCCGAAGGGGATGTCCGTCACGTAGAGGCGGCCGGCGCGGTCGAAGACGGGCCCTTCCAGGAAGGAGTCGATCGCGTGTCCGCCCCGGTTGGCGTTCGCCCAGGCGGTCGGCCGGGCCTTGCGGAAGCGGTCGGGCAGGCGCGTGAACAGTTCGGCCGTCACGGCCGGCGGGGGAGCGAAGAACGACATCGCGTGTCCTCGGTGGATGGGCTTGGGATCGGGCTCAGGCGGGCAGCGCCGCCGCTTGCGCCGCGCGCGCATGGGCGCGGCTGATCAGGATCACGCCGATCGCGGCGGCGGCATCCAGTGCCGCGACGGGGAGCATTCCGAGGGGGAAGCTGCCGGTGGCGTCCTTCACGAGGCCGACCACGTTCACCATCAGGCCGCCGCCGATCAGGTTCGAGATCGCGTTGATCCCGGCGAGCCCCGCCGCCAGCGTCCCCGGCGACAGCCAGCCCGCGGAGAGCGCCCAGAACGGCCCCTTGAAGGAATAGGCGCCCACGAGCGCGAACGAGACGGCCACGATCGCGGTGGCGATGCCGCCGGTCAGGTTGAGGTACGACAGGCCGAAGGCCGCGAGCAGCAGCGGGATCGCGGTGTGCCACCGCCGCTCGCCCTGGCGGTCCGAGTGGCGGCCCCAGAGCACCATCAGAACCGTGGCGATGCCGTAGGGGATCGCGTTGACGAAGCCGGTCTGAAGGTTGGTCAGCCCGAACCCCTTGATCATCTGTGGCTGCCAGACCGACAGGACGGTCCCCGTCGCGGAGGCGCCGGAGCAGACCAGCGCCATGGTCAGGAAGTACCTGTTGCGGGCGAGCTGCCAGAGCGAGATGTGGCCGATCGGCTTGCGCCGGGCCGCCTCCTCGTCGAGGCGCCCGACGAGCCAGGCGCGCTCGTCCTCGCGGAGCCATTTCGCATCGCCGGGCCGGTCGGTCAGGACGAACAGGCAGGCGATGCCGAGACAGACGGTCGGCAGACCCTCCAGCACGAACAGCCACTGCCAGCCCTTGAGGCCGAGCGCGCCGTCGAGTTCGAGGAGCGTCACCGAGAGGGGCGAGCCCAGGAAGGTCGCGAGCGGGATTGAGACCGTGAAGGTCGCTAGGATCCGCGCGCGGTATTCGCTCGGCAGCCAGTAGGTCAGGTAGAGGATCGCCCCGGGGAAGAACCCGGCCTCCGCCGCCCCCAGGACGAAGCGCATCACGTAGAGGGAATGGGGACCGGTCACGAGGGCCATGCCCATGGTGACGAAGCCCCAGGTGATCATGATCCGGGCGATCCAGCGCCGGGCGCCGACCCTCTGCAGGGCGAGATTGCTCGGCACCTCGACCAGGAAGTACGCGACGAAGAACAGGCTCGCCCCGAAGCCGAACATCGCGGGCGTGAGCCCGAGATCCTTGTTCATCTGCAGGGCGGCGAAGCCGACATTCACCCGGTCGAGCAGGGCGCAGAAGTAGCAAACCATCAGGAACGGCACGAGCCGGAGGATGACACGGCGCATGGTCGCCGTCTCAAGCGGATGCTTGGCGTGTTCCGTGGCGGCCATCGCTCTCCCTCCCTGTGTTGTGTTGTCTTGTCGTCTTTGCGCGTGAAGCGCAGCAATCCGGGGGTGCGGGACGCTTCCAAAACGGTGCGCTGACCTGGATTGCTTCGCTCACGCTGGCAAAGACGGGGCGTCGGTTGGATCTTGACGGGTTAGATCCCCTCGCAGCCCGCCTCCGCGAGGGCGCGCTCGACCCAGGACCGGTCCACGGTGCCGGCCGCGATCGCCGCCATGGTCTTGGCCTCGCCCTGCTGCTTCTTGTCGGCGGCGGCGAAGATCGTCTCGGTCTGGTCGAAGGGCACGCAGACGAAGCCGTCGTCGTCGCCGACGATCAGGTCGCCGGGCTCGATCACCATGCCCTCGATGGCGATGGGGGCGTTCATCTCGCCCGGCCCGTTCTTGTAGGGGCCCCGGTGGGTGATGCCGGCGGCGAAGACCGGGAAGGTGTTCGTACGGATCCAGCCGTAATCGCGCACCGCGCCGTTCAGGACGACGCCGGCCAAGCCGATCCGCTGTGCGTGGGAGATCATGAGCTCGCCCATCAGGGCGTTCGTCAGGTCGCCGTCGCCATCGACGACGAGCACGTCGCCGGGCTTCGCGCGGTTGAGGGCTGCGTGGATCATCAGGTTGTCGCCGGGGCGCACCCGCACGGTGAGGGCCACGCCGCTGAGCACGCCGCCAGCATGGAGCGGGCGGATCCGCGCGCCGCCATGCGCCATGCGGCTCATGGAGTCGCTGATGTTGGCGACCGCGATGGCCTTGAACTTCTCGACGGTGGCGGGCTCGACCGTGCGGGTGCGCGGGTGGATCTTGAAACCGATGGCCATGGGTGTTCGTCCTTCGATGCGGGGGAGGGGGCTGCGGCGTCAGGCGGCGGGCTTCAGGCCGGCCTTGAGCGCCATGGCTTCGAGGGCCTCCTGATAGGTCCGGGGGACGACGCCTTTGAAGTGATCCTTGAGGCCGAGGCTCTCCTTCCAGCGCAGGCGCTGGGCGACGGCGCGGGCCATGATCGGTTCGACCCCGGCATCGGCGACGGCGTCGGCCGACATCTCCAGCTCCTCGGCCCGGCGCTTGGCGTGGATCACCCCCGACGGGATCAGGCTCTGGACCGTGTCCATCCAGGGCCGGGCGAGGGTCTTGGAGGCCGAGGCGAGGACGACCTCGTCGATCCCGTATTGCCGGGCGGCGAGCAGCATCTCGTCGGTGAGCGCCTCGATCCCCTTGATCAGGACCGAGCGGATGATCTTGATCCCCGAGGCGGTGCCGAGCACCGGCCCCGTGTACGCGATCTGCATGCCCCATGGGTTCAGCAGGTCGCACACCCGCTCGCCGGCCGGGCCGCTCGACAGCATCCGCATGGCGTAGCCGTGCAGCGGGGTCCCTTCGATGGAGCCGTCGCCGAGGAGCGCGCCGGTCGCTTCAAGCTTGCTCGCGACGCCCTGCTTGATCTTCGGCGTGGCCGAGGCGAAGTCGAGGAAGGTGTGCCGTGCGCTCAAGACCGGCGCGAAGGCGTCGGCGCTCTCCAGCGAGGCGGCGCCCGGCGTCACGCTGACGATCAGGTCGGCGGCCTCTGCGAGTTCTGCGTTCGAGCGGACCAGGGTGACGCCCGCGTCCCTGGCCCGGGCCTGGATGAGGTCCGCGTAGGGCCCCTCGAACGCGTATTTGTCGTAGCAGGCGATCGATTCGAGGCCGGCGCCGCGCAGGCCGGCGCCGAGCGTGCTGCCGATCTCGCCGTAGCCGACGAGGCCGAGCCGGAATTGCGTGCGGTCTGCCATGGGGTGCTCCTGTTGGGCTCTGGGCTGATGCGAGGGGCCGCCGGTCCGGGCGGGCAATACGGGATGATGGCGGTCAGGCCGGAAGCGCGGCCGGGATGGCATCCCGCCGGATCTGCCGCCCCAGGGCCAGCATCATCAGGGCACCGAGGAGGAGGATGCCCCCGACCGCCAGCAGCGGGGCGGTGAAGCCCCCGGAAAGCTCGCGGGTCACGCCGATCAGGTACGGGCCGGCGAAGCCCCCCAGATTGCCGATCGAGACGATCATCGCGATCCCGCCCGCCGCGGCACGTCCGGTGAGGAAGCCCGAAGGTACGGCCCAGAAGGTCGCCGTGTAGGAGTTGATGCCCATCACCGCGACGCAGAGCGCCGCGATGGTCAGAACTGGCGTCGGGGTCAGGGCGCTCGCCGTCAGAGCGGCGGCACCGAGAGCCAGGGAAAGGGCCGGATAGATCGTGCGGTCGCTGCCCCGGTCGGACAGGCGGCCCCACACCACCATCGCCACCGCACCGCAGACATAGGGAATGGCGGCGACGAACCCGACCACCGAGTTCGCGAGCCCGAACTGCTTGATCATCTGCGGCAGCCACAGGCCGACGCCCAGGGAGCCGATAATTGCGCAGAAATTGATCGCCGCGAGCGTCAGAACCCGCCAGTTCCGCAGGGCCTGGGCCAGCGTCAGGGGATGCTTCGTCTCGATCGCCGCCGTCTCAGCCGCGAGCGTGGCGACGAGGACCGCGCGCTCGGCGGGCGTGAGCCATTGCGCCTTCTCGGGTCGATCCGTGAGGACGAAGAGACAGACGATGCCGAGGATCACCGCCGGCAGGGCCTCGAGGATGAGCAGCCACTGCCATCCGGCGAGACCGAAGCCCTCGACCTGCACCAGCGCTCCGGAGACCGGCGAGCCGATGATGTTGGCGACCGGGATCCCGAGCAGGAAGAGCGCCGTCGCCCGCGCCCGCACCGCCGAGGGGAACCAGAGGCTGAGATAGAGGAAGACGCCGGGCACGAACCCCGCCTCGCCGAGGCCGAGGAGGAACCGCGCGATGCCGAACTGGATCGGGCCGGTCACGAAGGCCGTCGCCGCCGAGACGAGGCCCCAGGTGATCATGATCCGCGCGATCCAGATCCGGGCCCCGACGCGCATCATGATCAGGTTGCTGGGGATCTCGGCGAGGAAGTAGCCGAGGAAGAACAGCCCCGCGCCGATGCCGAAGGACGTCGCGGTGAGCCCGATATGCGCGTTCATCGTGAGCGCGGCGAAGCCGACATTCACGCGGTCCAGATAGCTGACCACGTAGCACACGAAGAGGAACGGCAGGATTCGCCGCATCATCTTGCGATGGAGGTTTCGCGCATCGACCGCGTGGGCCGGAGCCTGGGTCTGCAGCCCTCGCGCCATGACGTCCACTCCCGAATCGTCATTTTTTGAAACGACGTTTCGATTTAAATCGCGCATCGGGCGGCGGCTGTCAACGACGCCGTGGGCGGCGGCGTCACGACTTGGTGACCGCGGGGACGCTAGCTATGGATCGTGCACCCCGACCCGCGCGAAACCGGAACGAGTGCAAACAGATGGCGAAGGAGGCGGGCACGCGGCCCAATCTCGAAGGGGTGGCTTCGGCCGATCGGGTCCTGACCGTGCTGACCGCGTTCCGGCGGGGCGACGACGCCCTGGAACTCTCCGAGCTGGCGCGACGCACGTCGCTCGTGAAGAGCACGATCATGCGGCTGTGCATCTCGCTGGAGAAGTTCGAGCTGATCGAGCGCCTGGATGACGGGCGCTACCGCCTCGGTGTCGAAGCGGCCCGGATCGGCTCGGTCTACCAGCAGTCGTTCGCCCTGGAGGAGCGGATCGTTCCCGTCCTGGAGCGGCTCGCGGCCGAATCCCTGGAGACGGCCTCGTTCTACATCCGCCGGGGTAACCAGCGGCTCTGCCTGTTCCGGGCGGACTCGCCGTCGCCGCTGCGGATGAACGTCCGCCCCGGCGACATGCGGCCGATGGACGAATCCGCCATCGCGCAGGTTCTGAGGACCTTCAGCGACCGAGAGGCTTCGGACAGGGCGGCGATCGCGGTTCCTCTCTACACATCCGGCATCACCGACCCTCACGTCGCGTCGGTCGCGATGCCGGTGTTCGGGACCGAGCGGCGGCTGATCGGCGCTCTGGCTTTGTCCGGTCCCTCGTCGAGACTGACCCGGGACCAAGCTGAAACCCTCAAGCCGCGCCTGCGAGAGGCGGGTGAACGCCTCTCGTCTCAACTCGGCGCACAGCTCTGACGCGGCGCGCATGGGACGGGGCCACGTCGGAGCAGACGCTGTCCGGATGTGGCTGCCTCTCTGCTGGCATCCGCTCACGAGCCGGAAAGACCCACATGCGGACATTCCGCTCGCGGCCCGCTCCGGTCGCGTTGGTGGGCCGTGCTGAACGGCAGGGTTGGGTGGTTTCCTGCCGTTCTGCAGTCAGGCGGCGGAGATCGGGGAACGGATGTTATCTCCGCGGAGCACCCGGCTCGCCGGTGTTGAAACGATAGATTATATACAATAAACACCTGTGTCCGCAGCCTGCTTCAGGGGACGGCAAGCTGTGCATCAGGGCCGCGGATGCAACCGTTTTTCTCGACCGAAGAAGTTCATCCCAAAACCGCGTTCCGGCGTTGGCGGGAAATGGTCTGCGAACGCTTGGCACCCGCCGCGTTGCAGGCCGATGACGCCGAACTCTTCCGGGGCAAGCTTGAGGTCACCAGTATCGGCAGCGTGCCGATCTCGCATCTCGCCTACACACGACTGCGCACGGAAGCGACAGCCGACATGATCCGGCAGAGCCGTCGCGACAATCGGGTCTATGCCATCCTGAGGCTATCCGGGAACGCCAGCTATCAGCAAGGCGATCAGGAGGCAAAGACCCGGCCCGGCGATCTCGTGGTCCTCAATGCGCGTCCGACCGTCTGCATGATGGACGCGAACAGTTCGCTGTTGCTCGATCTGCCGCGTGAGCGCATCGAGACCGTTCTTGGCTCGTCCCGGCTGTTCAGCGCTCACACAATCAGTGGGGCTCTCGCCTCCACGACCCTGGCGCATACCTATTTGCGAGAGCTTGTCCGGGTGGGTGACAAGCTCACCCCCGACGCAGCCGAACGCATGGCGTCGATCGGGATCGACCTGATCGTGGCCAGTGTCGCCGAACGGATGGCACAGGAGGTGCCGCGTTCCATGCACGGCAACGTCACGGTCCAGCGCGCCAAAGCCTATGTTGAGGCCCATCTGGGCGATCCCAGTTTGGATCCGCCCCATCTGGCGGCCGCGATGGGGATGTCGCTACGCCGACTGCAGGAACTGTTCCACGAGCGCGGCCGGCATATCTCCGACTACATCTGGGAGCGTCGCCTGGAAATGGCGGGCAAGCGGCTGTCCGACCCGGCCTGCGCCCACCTGTCGATCGGCATGCTGGCCTATGGCTGCGGCTTCGCCAGCCAAGCCCATTTCGCCCGCCGCTTCAAGGAGCGCCATGGCATGAGCCCGCGCGAGTACCGGCAGGCGCACAGGCAGAATGTGCCGTCGGTTGCGTCCGCTTTCGGACGGTCGTTCCGGTCAGCGAAGTGACCGGATCGGGTCGACAGGAGGCCGTCGGCTATTCCAACGGGCCGTCTCCGAAGCCGTCATTCCGCGACCGGCCGGATCGGGGGCGACCTCAACGGGGTCGAACCGTCGTGGCGCCCGCGGCTCAGTCCTTCTCGATGACGGAGACCTTCCCGTCCCGCTCCACGATGGCGACGGCGACCTTTTCCAGGTCATCCAGGCCCTGCTGGCGTGCGGCGGTCCGCACGTCCGCCTGCTGCATGCGGAGGCGGCGCATGCTGATTTCGTCCCAGTCCCCGTCGCGATAGACCACGATGGGCGTGCCGTCGACGATGCGCTCGAACCAGACGAAGCGCAGCTTCAGCCATGAGACCGAGACGTGCATCAGCCCCACGGTGAACAGGGCGCTCATCGCCCCGGTGAACGAGTGGTCGTCGCCCAGGATCGCGCTGACGCTCAGGCCGCCGAACAGGAACAGCACCACCATGTCGATGGGCGCCTGCTGGCTGGCCGTGCGCCGCCCGATCAGCCGGATGACGAACAGGACGACGAGGTAGGCCGCAGCGGCCTTGACGACGGTGTTCATGGTCAGGGCACCGCGTACTGGGACCAGGACAGGGTCTCCCCGGCATCAAGCCGGGCGGTGAGGTTCACGCCGCCGCGGAAGGCGGGAGACCCGGTGAAGCGGATGAGCGCATGGCGCTCGCCGGCCTGCACCGGGAAAACAAGGCGAATACCGCTTCCTGCGGCCTCCCAGGTCGCGGGCCGGGGCGTGATGCTCTCCAGGCCGAACTGGTCGACGAGATCCTTGGCGATGGTCACCGCGACCTTGTCGCCGCCCGCCGGCACCTTGGTTTCGAAGCGGATGATCGTCGGCGCTCCGAAGCGTACCACGGGTTCGTAGCGGATGCTGATCGACCCATCGCCGTTGGAAAGCTCGCGCTCGCTGAATGGCCCATGCCCGAGCAGGCCGGCGGCGCAGACCAGCACGAAGCCGAGCATGGCGAACCGACCCGCGAGTTCCGCCCTGCGCCACTGCCCCTCGAAGGCCGGGTAGAACCCGTTCGCGATCTCCTGCGGCATCGGCGGGTCATCGTGGATGACTTCCAAGGCGGTCTGGCTCCCTTTCGCCCGCGTCGCGGAAATCCCGGCCGTCGAGACATGCCCCTGGCTGGGACGGCCCACGATTCCACCGTCCCGAGGCCTCAACCCCCAAAGACGATGTCGGCTCCTTCGGAGATGGGTCTCGCCGCGCCGATCACGCCGTCGAGCGCGACGTGGCGTTCCGGACGGGTTTCGGCATTTGTCCCGACGACGGGGAGCCCCTCGGGGATTGGCAGACGTCCTAGCACTACTTTGGCAGATTGAAGGAACGCGGGAGGTTTTCGCGGATTCGCATGCCACGGCCATGGGCTTGGGTGCGCGCGATGTCCGGTGCTGGCGGATGGCATGAGGATCTGGATCGGTGGCTGCAGCCATTTCTTGC
>NZ_JAKSYG010000153.1 GCF_022829725.1 Methylobacterium sp. E-005
CTCCCCCAGGGCGCGGATCTGTGCCCCACGGGGCCCGAGATCCACCCCTTCGGCGAAGGCGCCGGCCAGGGCCGCCGTGAGACCCTGAACCTCGCCGAACGGAACGATGGAATGGGGTCCCACAGTGCTCATCGTCGCCTCACGCTGCGCGCACGGTTGCGAGGAAGCGCCCGACCTCGGCCGCGAGGTGCTCGGACTGGCGCGACAGCTCCGAGGCCGCCCCCAGCACCTGGCTGGCCGCCGCGCCGGTCTCCTCGGCTGCGCCCGCCACCCCGGCGATGTTGTGCGTCACCTCGCCGGTGCCCTGCGCCGCTTGGCTGACGTTCCTGACGATCTCCTGGGTCGCCGCACCCTGCTCCTCCACCGCGGCCGCGATTGATGCCGCCACCCCGTTGATCTCGCGGATGCGTCCGGTGATGCCGCCGATCGATGTGACGGCCTGGCCGGTCGAGGCCTGGATCTGCGCGATCTGCCCGGAGATCTCGCTCGTGGCCTTCGCCGTCTGTTCGGCCAACGCCTTCACTTCGGACGCGACGACCGCGAAGCCCTTACCGGCCGCTCCAGCCCGGGCCGCCTCGATGGTAGCATTCAGCGCCAGCAGGTTGGTCTGCCCGGCGATGGTCGAGATCAGCCCGACCACGTCGCCGATCCGGGACACGGCGGCGCTCAGCTCCTGAACGAGTCTACCGGTCTGGTCAGCCTCGTGCACGGCACGCTGCGCTAGCTCGGCCGAGCCGGCGACCTGCCGGCTGATCTCCTGCACCGACGAGCCCAGTTCCTCGGCCGCCGCGGCGACCGTATTGACGTTGGAGGCGGCCTCCTCGGCCGCTGCCGCGACCGTGGTCGACTGGCTGGCGGTTTCCGTCGCCGTAGCGGTCATGGTCTGGGCGGTGGCCTGCAGCTCGGTGGCGGAGGACGACACCATGCCGATGATGCCGCCGACTGCGGCCTCGAACCCATCGGCCATTTGGCGCATCCCAGCCTTGCGCTGCTCCTCGGCGGCCAGGCGCGCCTGAGCGGTCTCGGTCTCCAGCTGCCGGGTGTGGATTAGGTTGTCCTTGAACACCTGGACGGCCGCCGCCATCGCGCCGATCTCGTCGCGACGTTCAGTCTCCGACACTTCAACCGCCGCATCGCCGGATGCGAGATGGCGCATGACGGCTTCGAGCCGTTTCAGCGGCTTGAGGCTCCGACGCACGAGGAACCAGAACGCAGCACTACAGACGCCGGCCAACAGGATGCT
Organism: Methylobacterium sp. E-005; assembly: GCF_022829725.1. Taxonomy (GTDB): domain Bacteria; phylum Pseudomonadota; class Alphaproteobacteria; order Rhizobiales; family Beijerinckiaceae; genus Methylobacterium. The sequence continues at coordinate 1,244 of NZ_JAKSYG010000153.1, forward strand.
AATCAGGGTAGCTTCCGCCCGCATCCGGCTGACGACTGAGAGGTAGTCTTCCTGCTTCACCCCGGTGTAGAGTACGCCGATCGTGCTTCCGTCGGCCGCGGCGATCGGGTCGTAGGCGGTGAAATAGGGAACACCCAGAACCTCCGCCTTGCCTCGGAAAGGGCGCCCCTGCTTGACGACGGTGTCGTAGACGGGCCCAGCAGCCAAGCGAGTTCCTACGGCGCGTGTGCCGTCCGGCTTGGTAACGTTGGTGGCGATGCGTGTGTCGCCGAGGAAGACTGTGGCAGTCCCGCCGATGATAGCCTGGACGCGATCGACGGCTGGGTCATTCTGGCTGATGCGGTGGGATCCGACCTGCAGCTGCCCGTTCACGAGGCTGAAATGTTCAGAGCCGCCCTCGTCCACCAGGTTCTGGCGCAGCAGACGCATGTTGCTCTCCAGCACGGCAGACGCGTGCTGGGTCATATCGGTCTCGACGTCACGCAGGATGAGGCCGACCGTGCAAATGGAGGCTAGGCTCAGCAGAGTGGTTCCGACGAGACTCAGGCGGACCGGCAGCGAGAAGCTGGGCCAAGCAAGGCGGTAAGGCATTCAACGGCTCTCATGGCGTGAGGCCGATCTCATCGTGACAGACCGAAGCGTCATCCTCGTTTAGTGAACGAGATGAGCCGGCTGTGACAAAGGATCGCGGGACGAAACTAAATTGAGCGCTGGGAGCCGAACCTGCCCCAGTCATTTTGAAGTCGCTATTATCTAGCTTCGGGTTAAATACCTATTAAGTCCGCATCCTGTGGACACGTTACTGAGTAAGGTGCCCATTCTCGGTTGCATGCCAACTGGAAATTGTATAATCTATATCAAGTCTGGTTGGCATAATTCAGATTTGTAGAGAAGCATCGTGTGGGGGGGGGCATGCGCCTCGCGGCTGCTGCGCTGGCGGCCAAAACCCACGATAGAAATCAGGTGTTGCGCCTTGCACGGTCAACTTCCTCGGCCGCTACCGCCTCAACGGCCGCGATGACGTTCTCCAGTTCGGAGACCTGACGCAGTGCGCTCCCGGCCGGTAATCCAGCGTGCTCGGCCATCGCTAGAATGAGCATACGCTGCTGCGTCTTGAGGCGCTCAAGGAGGTCGTTCAGCTTGTCGGACATGGGCGGGCTGTAGCGGCGAGAGCTAGACCGGACAACTGAGGCATCTCGACAGCCGCCTAATCCGCGCCCATCTTGCCGCGATGCGCTACGTTCTCGCCGCCATGATCCTCGCCGCCGCCACCGTGGCGAACGCCGCCGGATCGGTGCCGAAGCTTCCGAAGGGCGCTTTCTACTACAACGTCCGGGACAGCCTGACGGCGCTAGGCTGGCAGCCGGCGCCACTCCCGGCGAACAAGCGCGGATGCACGGGCGGGCGTGAAGATGTCTGCGACCGCTACCCCGAGGCCGCGTCATGCTCGGGGACCGGGTTGGCGCTCTGCACCTTCCTGTGGAGGCGGGGCGACACCCTGGCCGAGGTGACAACCTACGGCGAGGAAGTCGACATGATCCGCGTCCGCTCCGTCGAGTGCCGAGCAGGGTGCTAGATTACCGCCGTCTGCGCATTCTCCAGCGCGAGACCATGCATCCGGTCGAAGACATCCGTCATCGTGCGCCCGGCCTCTTTAGCGTTCCTCGCCTCATGGATCGTGGTGTTGTTGTTGAAGGTCTGATGCACGGCCTTATTGCTGCTCGACGTGGTGTTGTTCGTCACAGGGCTGGCACCAACCGGCGCCGGCTGCATCACGTTACTTGGATCAATGCGGTTCGGATCGAACCCGCCCGGCGTCATGTTCGGCAGGCCACGCATCGTTGAGCTTGGCGGGACCGTGATTGAGGAACTTGCAGCCTCGGCCGGCGCAACCCCGGCCCCAGACCGCCGGAGCGCGTGCAGATTTGGCAAGCGGAAGTCATAAGCCTTCTGCTTAAACTTGGGATTTTCGTAGCCGTCGATCCCAGCGCGAAGCTTATCCTCTCCGGTCGCAGCTCCCTTAATCTGGTTCCACACGCCCCGATACCGGCCGCGTAGAAATTCGTCACGCAAGAACTGCTGCTGCGCGCCCACGTCAGTCCAATCTGTCCCCATACGGGCCGCGAAAGCCTTAAGCTGGGTGAACCGCTCGGCGTGCCACTGCGCGGTGCCGAAGCTTGTCGGCCGGCCGCTCGGGTCAAGATCGCCCTTGATCGTCGGATCAAGGTTCGCGGTGGACTCGCCCTGCATCATTGCGACCATGGCCCGCGAGGTTTCGAGATCGGCACCCATGCCGCCATCAGACACGGGGGCCTGAAAGAACTTCAGCCAGGACGCGACCCGCTCCTTGCCGCCCGCAGAATTGGCGCCGGGTTTCCAGCGGTGTCCGTGTGTCGTGATCGTGCCGTCATCCTCCGCAGGCAGTCCGCCATCGCCACCGTGCGCGTCCGCCGAGCCGCCCGAGAATGCCCGCTTCACCGCACGGGCCGCCCTCCTGAACATGCCGGGCTGATCCTCGGCGGCACGCTCGCGCTGTTCATCAAACGAGACGCCATTGCGCACGCCGCCCGAGCTACCCGCCGGCATCAGGCCCATCTTCTCAAGCAACCACGTTGAGAGCGAGCCAGCGCCGGAGACCTCTACGCTGTTGAATTTATCCAAGAGGCTAGACACCTGAGATGAGGCTTTGGCGATACGCTCAACCGCCGTCGCCAACCGCTCAGCGCGCTCGCTGAATGCATCCCACTTCTTAATAAACTCGTCACCGTTGCTGCCGGTAACGCTCTCAATCAGGGCGCCGATCTTATCCACCACCCACACAAGGGCTTTGGAGATCCCGTCCATGATATGCTCGACCTTCTGAGGGTTTGAGCGGATCCAATCCTGAAACCGATCAACGATGCGCTGAATGGCCGGCGCGAGACTGACAATCAGCTTGTCGCCGAGGGCCGAGGCTGTCGCCTGCAACCGGGTCAATGAACGCTGGAACGCCATAGAGGCTTCGGTCGCCTCTTTGCTGTTGACCCCTAGCGATTTGGTGAGGTTGTCGTATTCCGCACGGTAGCGGTCGATCTGGTCAATGTACTTCACCAAAAGCGCATAGGTTTCCTCAGAGATGCCAGCGAGACCGGCCTCACGAGACCCCGAGTCATAGCCGTGCGTCTGTAGGATCCGCACCGTGTCTAAAAGCTGATCTACCTTATCCTTGTCCATGTCGACGCCGAGTCCGGCCACGAAGCCTTTGACGCCGCTGTTCTCGCGCATTGCCTTGGTGAAGCTTTCGACCGCCGAGACGGCCTGCTCTGCCGTGCCGCCGGTCTGCTTGAAGGCGTAGCCCAAGCTGTTGAGGCTCTGCACGCTGGCACCGGTTCGCGCCGAGACAAAGCCGAGATGATCGAACGCACCGGCGACGCGGGTCACGGCATAGGTGATGGCCGTCGCCGCAGCGGTCGCGGCCAAGGCCATTTTCTCGACGCCCGCGACGAACGCCTTGTTGCGCTCATCCCGCTTGTGAGCGGCTTCCTTCTCAAGCTTCTCCCGGGCCTGCGCGTCGGAAAGGGCTTGCTTGGCCTCCTTTAGGGCGGTCTCGCGACTGAGCTTAGCGATTTGCTCCTCAGTCTTGGCCTCTTCCCATAGCGCATCATCAATCCGCTTCTGAGCGGCTTTTACAGCGTTTTCATAGTCGTCAAGGGTCTTTTTACCATCGTTGAATGAAGCCTTATCGATATCGAACCCGAGGGCGATGGCAAAAGACTTGATCGTATCGCCCATGCTCATGGCCGCCCCCTCAATGCAGCTTCGACATCGCGGCGCGGATCTCGGCGGGGACAGTATCGCCGCCGCCGTCGATCCACCGCTTGACCACGAACCCGAGCGCTCGGCCCAATAGGAGGCTCATCACGGCCCCGTCGATGTCGGGGAATGCGGGCTCGGCTTCGCCCTTCGGCCATACCGAGTGCCAGTCGGGGCCGACTTCGCGCAACAGGGCGCCGAGGCTCGCGCGCTCGATCATATCGAGATCGTCGTCGGACAGCTTGCCCCAGCCGGCAAAGACGGTCTGTCCGACCTTCACCACGTCGATATTCTGGCGAAGGGCGAGCCTAGGGCCGGGCATCAGCACGAGCGGCACCGCCTCGCCGATCAACGGCGCGAACCGGCGCAGGATCCGGGTTTCCGTCTGCGCGGGCATCCCCTCGAAACGATAGCGGCTGCCTGCGATCTCAAAGTCTGCCGCCATCTCAGTTCCTCCGGATCTCGCTGGCCCGCACAACGATGTCGCGCAGTCGTTCCAAGCTTTCCGGCTCAAGACCGCCTGAGAGCGCAAAAGCCGTCAGGACTGATATGGCAACTTGAGAACAAATCTCGTCATCGGCTTCGATCCCGAACACGCCAAGTCCAGCCCTTGCCCCAAGCATCGCACCCCGGAAAATACCTTCGTCTAGGTTATCTTGATCCGTCACGCCTTGCATCCTCTAATAGTTCGGTAGCGAGACGCCGCGCGAAGCATATTGCGGGGGGACTACGCCGACCGCCGCCGAGACCGCGACAAAGCTGGTATAGAACGGGTTACCGCGGGTCTCTCCCTCATGCGAGGCGTAGAACACCTTATACGTGCCATCGCTCGACAATGCGCCATACTGCGCGAGAAGCTGATTATTCGGCTCGCCCGCGATGCTAGGATCTATCTCGGCCCGTTGGATTGAGCCGTTGTCGATCTGCACGGTTGATGTCGGCACGATTAGTCCGTTGAGAAGGCTTTTCCCCTCAATGCCGCCGATCGTCTGCACCGCCTGTCCGATAAGACCAGTTCTGCCATTCAAGGCGATCGTGCTGCCGGGTTTTAGCTTGTCGTTGGCGACGACCTGAAACACTCCGTTTTGAATGCTCCAAGATGTTTTCGTTGCATTACAGACTTCGCGCAGCAGTGATTTTGCCATACCGTGAGCGGCATAACCACGAGAAAACTGCGTTTTGGTCAAACGGTCTTTGTCGATATATCCGACCTCAACGCCTAGTTCTTTCAAGGCATCTGCGCAGACCATCACTTGGTCATAATAGGTATGACCAGCCGAAAGCGATTTATTCACTACGGCAAAATTGCGCGCCTGGCTGCTGTCAGTGGCGAGGATCGCCAAATAACTATCGGGATCCATCGTGTCATCGCGGACATTCGCTCGCGCCTGCCGAATTTGTCCCTTGAACAGGATATGCGCAGGACCGTCACCGTAACCGGCCGAGAGCGTGACCTGTTTCCCCGTCATCAGCGTAGCCGCGACACTACTCGGCGACACGTTGTAAATGTCGATCCTCGCCACATTCGGCGTGCTGGCGTCCTTTTGCTGAGTACGGAACCGGATATGCAGGCCGGGGACTTGGGTTCGCCCGTCCGCATTGCTCTCCGGCAACGTGCCGTCATAGGTCCAGGTGCGGCCACCCTCGACCGCGACTTGGACCTTGCGGAGATACAATTCGGTCACGAGCCCGACCCCTCGCCGTCAATGGAATACGTGACAGCCCTGCGCATTTGCGCGGAGTCGATGAGGGGGCGCTCGCCCGTCCGGCCGCGGGCACGGCGGGCCGCCAGGGTGCGCGCGTTCAGCGGGGCGAAGGTGCCATCCGTCATCCGCTCTTGCACCGCGGCCACGCCGATTAGGCCCACTTGATTGAGGGCCTTCACGGGTGCGGACAGATCGCCGGAGAAGGCCGCTACCGCCCCCTGCTTCAACCGCTCGGCCGCTTGCTTGGTGATGCTCTCGATACCCGGCACGAGGAACGGGCGGGCCGGGATGTTCTGATCCGGCGCACCGTACTCGTTGAGGTACGCCAGCATGGCGTTCGTCGGCGGGTTGGGCTCGCCGGGCTCGGGCTGGCGGCCGGCCCCGTCTGCCGGGAAGCCGATGGCGACGCGCTTGCCCAGCTCGCGCAGGACGCTCTGCGAGAAGGGAGAGAGCTTGGCGGGCGTGGCCGTGAACTTCGATTTCATCGCCATGGCGAACCTGCGGTGGTGGTGGCCGGCGCCAGCCTCCGAGAGGGAGCCGCGCCGGCATGCGGGGTTAGGTTTTCGAAGCACTCGCCGCATTGCCTCGCCCGGCCACGGAAAGCCGGGAACCGCACCGGGGAGGACTCACCCGAGCGCGGCGTCTGCATCCGCTTCAAGTGCCCGGTGGAACGCCTGCCACGTCGCCGAGGCACGTGAGAGTGAGTCGGGCGGTTCGTTGCGACCGTGGGGGACGAAGGCGTTGGCAAGCGCAGCCGTGTCGGGCTTGAGCCGATAGAGAGGCGCCGCCGCCAGGCCGGCCTGCATGCGCTGCAGAGCGACCGCCGCCAGTTCGGCGCGCCGATGGATCTCACCGGCCTTCCGACCCTCGCTGGCGATATCCTCGGCTACCATCTCGACCACGCCGCGGGCGGCAGCCTGAACCCGCGTCTCGGCCTCGGCCAGGGCGGCACGCTTAGCCTCGACCACCTCGCCGATCGCCGCGACGGCCTGTCGAGCATGGGCAGCCTTCACCCTGGCGCGGTCACGCTCATGGCGGGCATCGAGGCTCGCGGCGTCGGGGGCGAGATCCGGTTCATCGCCACCCTTCTCAGCCCACTCGACCACCCGCCGGGCGAAGTCATCTCCACCGTCCAGTTCGGCGAGGCGCGACTGGCTCTCCGCGATGATGGCCGCGTGCTCCACGGCCTGAGCCTTCGCCATGGCCGCTTCCTTCGCGGCTAGAGCCTCACGGGCGCCAGCGCGAACGTTCTGGGCATCGCGGAGCCTGCTGCGGGCCTCGGCCACGAGGGGCGTGATTTCGGCCACCGGACGGGCGGCATGCTGATGCGCGTCGAGTACCGTGAGGGCAGAGCCGGTTTGAGCCGCTGGCGAGAGTGCAGCGGGCCGGCGAGCAAGGTCGGCATCCGCCTTGGCCCGCTCGGCGATGAAGGCGTTCAGTTCGGCGTGATTGCGGGGCGCTTCACGCAGCACGGACGCCGAGGCCGGCCGGGAAGGCAGGGCCGTGACGGTATGGCCGCCCGGCTGATGCAACGTGCGATCGACCGCAGGCACGGGCGCGGCGACCGGCTCGGGGCCGGCCTGGCGCGAATGGCCCCGGCGGTCCACCTCGGCGACAGACACGGCACCGTCACGCCGCGGAACCTGAGGGGCGAAATCGTGGATGGCGCTGCTCATCGGCCGGTCCTCCCGTAAAACTCAGCGGCCCGCTTGTTCATGTCCCGAAGCTGCTGGCGCTGATGCTCGGCACGATCGGCCCAAGCCTGATCGAAGGCGGCCCGGTCGCACTGAGCCTGAGCCACGGCATCCCGGGCGGCACGGTCGCGAGCGGCGGCGCGGTCTCGCGCGAGCTTCACCTCGGCCAGCTTCTCGCCGACCTCATCCATCATCTCCATGATGCCGGACCGGTCGATGGCATCCCGCATCAACTCGCCAAAGCGCTTTGTCGTGATGTGGACCGGAGTTGCCGAGTCCTTGAACTTGATGCTGATCGTATCGTTCGAGGCCGGCCTGCGTGCGGGACGCGCAAGAGACCTACGTGGTGCGCTGTCTCGCGTTGGAATATCGAAAACTAAACTCTGCGGCATTGCTATTGCTCACTTTCAGGATGTGGGCGGAGCCGTCCAAGACGGGGCTATAGTTCCAAGGCTTCGATAATCTTCAATGGATCCGCCGTTATCAGCAAAAGTCGCGACCACGACCAAAGCGAGATAGCTGGCAATGTCTGTGTTGGTGTGGCCCATGGTCGGGAAAGTCATCCCACAGTCCCCAAGAACGGCCAGGACGGCCCGGCCGGCCGCGAACAGAGCCTTGTCCGATGCAAAGTCCGCCGGGGTGAAGTGCCGGGACTGGTCAGTCATCGCGGCGGCCTCCGGAGGTGCGCTCGCCGACCGGGAGCGACGCGGCGGGCGATTGCCGCGCGCTCGACCGGCTGGCTCGCACCGGACGCAAGGTCGGGAAGGAACCCACGTCCGATCCGGGGATGGCGTCGGCCGTGGCTCGGCCGGTGGTAGCGGCGCTAGTCATCCAGCAGCCTCGCCCACATGTCGGGGTCGTAGTCGCCGGGCTGCTTCTGCAAGGCGACCAGCACTCCTGCCGCGGCGTTTGCCACGTCATCATGACCGCCCGGCGCGTGATCGATGCTGTCTCGCCCGCCGCGGGCCGTCCGACGCTCCAGCGTGATGAGCTGCGTCGCCAGCACCGGCACGTCGAGTAGCTCAACCTGGCCGGAGTTCAGCCGCGGCAGCAGGTCGACGTAGATCTGGCTCTTCGACTTGTCGGCCGGCGTGTAGGTGATCCCGTGCCGCTGGAAGCTCTCGGAAGGCCAAGAGCCGGCATAGCGGTCGCCGGCGACCTGAGAGATCCGATAGCGTTTCAGCAGGTCGGAGAACTCGCTCACCACCGATTCGGGCGAGAACGGCGCTTTGCGCTCCCGCACCGCATCGAGAACAATACGCTCGTCTTCCCGGTGGCCGATCGCCAGCGTCATCGAGTCCGATGCACCACCGGACGGATCGCAGAACGCGCTGTAGGTGACGCTGGTGATCGGTGCCTTCTCGACCACACCGGGCGGGGTGGCGGCCTCAACCACCTCCCGGGCGACGAAACTCTCCACATCGCTGCGGAACTGAGCGAGGTACTCGGCCGAGGCGCTCGGGAGATCACGCTCCAGCGCCTCGTCGACCACCGATTGCGGCACGCTGGGGTTCATGGTGCGGGTCGCAGCACGCCACACCAGCACTTGGGCATCGTCCCGCCCGTGATACCGCTGGAAGGCATCGTAGAGGGCACCACGCCGCGCGTAGGGCGAGGAGGCGCACAGCATCATCCCGTTCGGGATCGTGGCCATGGCCGGGCGCAGGGCGTCCAGGATCTCGTAGTCGGGGCTGGCCGAGGTATCGGAGGGCCAGAACGCCAGCTCGTCGCACAGGGCAGCAGCCAGGGTGCGCCCGCGGACGGCACGGTAGGAGGAGGTACCGACCTCGATGGTCACCCGATTGGTGAGGTCGAATTCGTCCGCCGTCTCCCGCTCGACCATGCGCGCCAGCATCGGCACCTCGGTGAGCAGACCCTTGATGTACCGGAAGATTGTCCGGGCCTGCCGTCGGTCGGTGGCGATGATCAGGATCGTCGCCCGCTCTCCCGGGGCGAGGTACCGCCGGTAATCGCGGAAGCAGGCGAGGTAGACGGCGATCAGAGCCAGCACGAAGGACTTACCGGCCCGGCGCCCGCAGATCAGCCACGCCTCGCTGTAGGCCTCTGCTGGGGCCTCAAAACGGCCCGTACAGGCTCGGTAGGTGTCAGCCTCGGTCACGTAAAGCGGCAGGCCGAACAGGGCGCCCACGAAGCCCCTCCAGGCTGCCCAGGTGTCGGCATCCTTGAACCAGGGCCCGAACAGCTTCGGGTCGGACATGGCCTGAAGCAGGTTCATGCGGCCGGCCTCGCATCGATGTGCTCGCGCAGGTCGGGTGTGACGTCGCGTGGGCGCCGCCGCAGGCCGAGCCCTTCAAGGATGCGTTTGAGCGTGCCAGCCTGCCGACCGTAGAGGTCCAGGGTCTCGGGATCGGCGGCTCCGGCAGCGGCGAACTGCGCCTCCAGCCGTTCCAGCTCAGTGGCCAAGGTGGCGGCCCGACGCACGAGGCTGCGCTCGGCTTCGGACATCTCGCTATCCCCGCCGAGGTCGGCCGTGTGCGCCTGGATGAGGTCGCGCATCCGCCTCGCCCAGACCGTCCGTCCGTCGACCTCGGGCAGGAGCCTGTTGCCGTTGGTAACCTTGCTGCGTCCCCGCGCCTTCATGGCACTGAGCCCACCCATTCCCGTGCTATCGGCTAACTAATATAGCACAAGCTATATGTTATTCCAGAGGCATGGATTGGATGGCGTTTGGGGATCACTAAGCCGTGGCGTTCGCCGTCAGGGCGCGGTGAACGGACCCGACACCAATCCCAAGCTCCTTGGCGATCTTGGCCATGCTGAGCCCCTGTGCGGACAGCGCCTTAATCTTGGTGGTCTTGGCTCTGGCGGTCGGCTTGCGTCCTTTGTAGCGACCTTCCTCCTTGGCCTTTGCGATGCCTTCCCGCTGGCGCTCCAGCATCATCTCCCGCTCGAACTGAGCCACCCCGCCGAGCACGTTCAGCATCAGCTTGCCGGTAGGGGTCGAGGTATCCACACCGAGGTTCTCAATGCGCATAGCGACGCCCTTCGCCTCCAGCCCCTCGATGATCTTGCCGAGGTGGGTGACGCTGCGGGCGAGCCTATCGAGCTTCGTCACCACCAAGGTGTCACCGGACCGGCAGAAGTCGACGGCAGCCTCCAGCTGCTTGCGTGTCGCCACAGAGGATACCTGCTCCTGGAAGACCTTCTCGCAGCCGAGCACCTTCAGATCGCGAAGCTGTACCTCTAGGCCGGCCTCCTGCTCCAGCGTGCTGGTTCTGGCGTAACCGACGAGCATGGCCGCAACCTCATTCCACTAGAGTCTATGAGGTTAGACCACGGACCATTCCAAAACGCAATGGCACATTGTGGAACAAGGATGGTCGTTCCAGCGACGGCACTCCACATGAGCCTGCCCTATTGGAATGACGGCGGGGTTCGGCATCCGTTGGATAGGCGGCCGGCGAAAGCATTCTGACGCCACGGTGCACGGGCAGTCGTAGTTATGCTGGCAGCCAACAGGTGCTCGAATCCCGCGCCAGAATTTTTCAGCAGATCGGGATATGCGAGCGCGTGCCCTTCCGCCCCCTCAGTCGACCAATCGCCCGGAGGTGCACTGCCAGTTCCGTCTGTCGATGATGCTCGACGGCCGTTCACCCGGTTCCGTTGCATCCCCTTCCGCAACTGACGCCGAAGCGATGCACCCCATGAGTTCCGAGGCTCGGGGCTTGGGTGGGGATCGGGGACACTCTCCGGCAACATGCAAGGCAGAAGAGTAGGGCAACCGCGCCACCGGCGAGATTGGGTTTCGATCTCCCAAGGTCGATGGGCTTACGCAAAAGGTTGATCATGCGTTCGATTAAGATCGCACTGCTTAGCGCCATTGCTGCTACCGGGGTCGGTACGGCGGTGTCCGCGCCCGCTCAAGCTCAAGAAGACTACGTTCCCGGCGCGGCCTATGTCAGCCGGCCTCTGCCGATCCGGGTTCGTCCACGTAGTTGGCTCGACAATGGTCACGTGCCGATCACGTCCAACGTCCCGGGTGCGGGCGGCTCAGGGAATCCTGCCTTGAACCCCTACCTGATCGCTGCCTCAAACCAGCTGAACCCGGTCTATGGCCCTAGTGACCGCTACGGCCGCGGCGTCCTGCCCGACCCGATCACCAACGGTCCATTCATCGGCGCACAGTCCTCCGCGATTCGCAACGTGGACCTCTCGTTCATAGACCGGCTGGACGCGACGTCGCCGCTCTACGGCCATTAGTCATCGCTGTGCAGGGTTCTAAGCCGAACCATCATTCAGCACTCAATGCGCTGGACTGGGATCGGCGATACCATGCGACTGCAATGTAAGCTGTAGCTGGTGATGCACCGGCCAGAGGGCATTGAGGGCAACGTAGATTGCCGGAGCCCTTATAGAATGACTGACAGGGATTGCTGGATCCACGAAAGCTGTGCAGTTCGACGGCAGTACGTCGCTTGATAAGAAGTGATCTGGCTCCACCCTTGCCCGCCAGCGTTGGGTCTGCATGGTGCGTCTCAACCCGAATCAGTGGAGCCACACCATGTCGAACGCGCATCAGCACGCCGATCTGTCGCCTCAGGGCATCGAGGACGTAATCGTGATGAGGTCACGCGCACCGATTGATTGGGCTGATCGCCTCTACGCAGGCGAGAAGCCCGTTCGAAAAGAGCCGATGCATCCGGTCGATCCCGATCTGGCTCAGGCTATGCGGATGACATGGCGCGGCCAGTCCGGCTCGGCTGTGACCTGGTAGTCTCGCTTACATTGGAAGCGGTTTTAGGGACCTGCATAACTCGACCATGACGACCGATGTACCACACCCTTATTCGATCACCGTCGAGCCGCTGAAGAAGCCGGAAGGCCAGTTCGGCTGGGCGCTGCGGAAGCATGGCAAGCTGGCTGAGCGATCGGACCGAGCGTTCCTCACGGAGGAGAAGGCCTTCGAGAACGCCTTGCGAGCGATTGAGAACGACGCGAAGCCGAGTGGTGGCGGCCGGCGCTAAAGCCCCGGCGCGGGCCGGTGCCTGCTAGCTGGGGTACAAGTCTCGGTTGCTGCAGTGCTCGGTCCGCAAGCATTTGTTTACCATGACGGTCTCCTGTGTATGGGCACGACCCAATTGAGATGTGGTCGGTTGATCTATCGCGACGGAGATCAGCGATGGACCAGCAGGCCGGGGACGATCACGAAGATCGCAGGCAGATGGAAGGATAGTGTATGACGTTACGGTGCCGTTCTCGCCCGTGACGTCGCCCACTCCTGATCGCGCTCAGCCTGCATGGCTCGTTGCTCCGCCTCGTAGGCGGCTTGCTCGGCCAACTCTTTCAACAGCCTGCGGTCCGCCGCGGCGGTAGCCCTACGCCTTTCTGCTTCAGCTTCCGCTCTCTGCCGGAGAACTTCCTCCAGAGTTGGCGGCTTCACAGGCCGCTTCGGTTTAGCCCTCGGCGGGGTCCGACGTGCCGCGCGGGGCGATGGGTACGGCCAATCCATTCTTGGCGGGGCTGGCCGTGAGCGCCCGACGGTAGCTTTCGCGTTCGCTAGCGTCATGCCGGCGGAGGCGGCGACACGCTCTGCGGCGGCAAGACCGGCGGCGCGCTCGCCAGCTGTAGCACCACGCTTGGCCAGGGCGAGGCACTTCTCGAAGCGATCGCGTTCGGCAGCCGTCACGACAGAGCCCTTTCTGCCCGGCGCTTCCGCTCCTCCTGCGCGTCGCCGAGGGCGATCGCGATATCGCTGGCCGGAACGTGCTTCAGTCTTGGGATGAGTTCGAGCAGCTTGGCGCGCGGGATCGCCTCGACAATCATCTCGGCGGCGCGTCTGCCAGCTTCCTTCCGGTCCGCGTCGGTCAGGTGAGCATAGTGCTTCGCCCAGACGCCGCGGATGATGTCGTTCCGCTGCGGCTTGGTGATGTAGCCGATGCGGAATAGCTCGCGGGCCGCCCCTTCCTGCCAATCGGGATTATCCTTCGCTTCATCCCAAACCTGCTTCAACTCGGTGAAGTCGTGCTCGGCTTCGGGTGTTGGCGGCTTCCGAGATGCAGTAGCCCGCTTCAGGCCCGTCGCCTCGGCCGCCGCCTCGCGCACGCTCAAACCCGCAACGCGTTGCGCTTTTGCCGGGTCGCCTTCGACGTGCCGGGCGATCCGCATGTAGAGCTGCGCCGTCCTAGGCGAGACGGTGGTGTTCAGCCGAAGCCAGGCGTCCCAGCCGCCGTGCGGGACGGTGTCCTTGGCTTGGGCCAGCAACCGGCCGCATTCGACGGCGTAGCGGGCGCCCTCCCGCTTGGCTGCCTCCACACCGGCATGAGCCGCGTTGATCGCCCCGGCGATATTCGACTTCGTCAAGATGACCTCCTTCATCGGCATGGACCGGCCGGACCAATCTGAGATCGCCCGGCCCTCGGGGTTCAATCACGGCGTGTCAGACTGACCTGCTGAATGTTGATGCACTTCACGACTGTGATGCCGCCACCGAGCATCTTGGCGGCCTGCTCCAGCACGTTGTCGACCTCCACGAGATGGACCATCGCGTGCTGAGCTGCGGGTGATGGCGCGTCGTGCCTGCGCTCATCGGTGGTCAGGGCCTCTTCTGCCTCGCCGAGCGCGCCCTGCGCCTGCTCGATGAAATTCAGTGCCTTGGCCTTCAGGGCCTCGGCCCGGCCCATGGCGGTCGGCAGCTTGGTGACGTTGGTCAAGGTCGATTCCTTTTCCTGGGTAAGGCCGTAGGTCCGCACGGCAGGCGGTCAGGGAGGCGACGGCGAGCACCGCCACCGTGATCTCAGTGGAGAGTGGCCGGCCGCGGCCCGAACGCGGCTAACGTCTCGTCCAGCGCCAACCGCTCAGCCTCGGCGCGGGCGATGCCGCCCTCGAATTCCCGTATCGCGGCGCGTTCCTCGAAGTGGGCGAGCCAATCCGCCTGATTGCTGCCCGAGGCTGTCACACGTTCTGTCACCACCGCCGTCACACCCGGTGACGTGTGACGGAAATCTCTACCTCCCGGTTTTGTAGGTGTGACACGTGTGACAAGTGTGACACGTTGATTTTGTTGATCTTTCTCGGGCGCCAAACGTGTGACGGCGACGTGTGACGGTGTGTGGCCGACGGGGTCTGCGGTGCGTGTCACACGTGTCACGCGTTTTTCGGTGGTAGAGAGGGACTTCGTGATTTCACGAAGCCGGAGTCGAAGGTCAGGGCGCATCAGAGCCTCCGTCGAACACTGATGCCGTGATCACATAAACTCTGAGAGTGGCACCGCCCGGGGTACGCTCTGACCGCTGCAGCCTGCTGTTCGGATCGCGCTTCAGCATCCCACGCTCGGCCAGGATCTTCGCGGTGGCTACCGGATCCAAACCGGTGCAGACCTCCGACTTCCACATCTCGGGTAGGACGAGCCAGACACGACCGTCGCCGTGACCGCGGCGCCAGCCGGCGCGGTTCGGGACCGGACGGGCGTCGGTATCGTCCACCGATTCGAAGCGGCTCTCGCCGTGCGCCTCGAAGAACCGGCGGACTTGGGCGATGGCTTCACGAACCTCAGCAGGCTCTGTACCGCCGCGCGAACCGATCCAGTCTGCCAGCGCCCGCGCCGCGGAGGCCTCAGCCTCACCCTCCTCCCACGGCACAACGTTGAAGGTGCGGGCCAACTCGCCCGCCGCAGCGATCATGCCGAGCCGCGCGGCAGCCCGCCGAATCTGTCCATCTGCGTCGGCCGGCGCGTGCTCCAAGACGAAGCTATCCACGAGGTCGACGACGAGGGTCCGAGCTTCTTCCTGGCCCATGTCCATCAGGGCGCGGACGAAGGCCGGTCCGGCCTCGCCGTAAGCCGACAGGGCGGCCTTCTGCAGGGATTCGGCAAGCCGGGCAGGATCCCCCTCTGGCCCGGCGTGGTCGAACAGGCCGAAGCCGCGTCCAGCATCGGCGGGGACATCGAGCAGACGCACCGCCTGACCCGCGTAGGCCTTGCGCTGTTTGTCCTCGGCGATCTTCGCCGCCATCGGTAGCTCGCCGGTCGAGAGCGTCAGCACCCGCCATGTCATCGGCGCGCGCATTGAGCCGTCCCGGGCGGAGCGGCCCTTACCGACACCGGAGGCCAACTGGTAGACGGCCGCCGCCGCATCCCGACCTTCCGCTACCCCGATCTCGTCGAGGCACAACAGGGTGTCGGTGACGATCGCCGCGGTGGCCTCCTGCGCGTTGGCCGTCGCCCGCCAGGACCGAACGAACCCGGGATCGGAAGCGCCACGGCCCCAGACGCTCGCCGCCGCCTTCAAAGCTGTGGTTTTTCCGCGGCTGGACTGGCCGTAGAGATTCACCCCACCGCCCTCGCCGCCGACGAGATCGACGAGCGGCCCCGCAAAGGCGGTCGCCAACGCCAGGATGAGGCGACCGTGCCCAGCAGTCAGCCGGCCGACGCTATCGCGCCAGCCCTGCAGCGTACCCCGCCGGGAGTATGGTGCCGCGGCCGCGCCGGTCAGGATCACCGTCTCTGTCTCGGGCTGGCCGATCACCGCATCCGGCAGCACGAACACCCGCTGCTCGCCGATCAGATGCCAGCCCGTGCGATTCACCGTGGTGACGCGGGCCTTCACCGTCACGCGGTTCAGGTATTCGCAGAGCTGCGCACGACCCCCGCGGCTGACGACAAGGCCGCGTGATGCGAGGTCGGCGGCGAGCGCTCCGAGGTCGCCGTGGAGTGCGGCATCCGGCACGGCATGTTCGTGACGGCGGCCATCCGGATCGCGCCAGCGCAACCAGCGCGCCCAGCCGTAGCCGTGCGGATCGCGAGCGCGCCCGATCACCTCGAAGGCTGCCGATACCCACACGGTTTCGGTGGTGGCACTCTCGCCCCTGCCTTTGACGATCTCGGCGATCAGACCGCCAGAGTTCATGGAGTAGCTATCGAAGGAGATGTAGGCCGGTGCGGCCTCCACCGGGTCGACATGCTGAAGCACCAGGGCAGCGAGTGCCTCGGGCTGCCAGCCGTCCTCGTCGAGGCCATTGGCGGCGTCCCACCCCTCGGGCGGCTGACGCTCCTCACCGGTGGGTGTGGCCGCAGCAACCCGCATGGCGTCGACCGTGGTGACCGTGCCGGCACCGACCGCGGCCAACTCACGCTCAACGTCGAGGGCGTAGCCGAGGCCGGGTGCGTCGTTGTCCGGCCAGATCATTACCTGCTTGCCAGCGAGCGGCGTCCAGTCCGCGGACTTAGCCGCCTTGGCCCCGCCGGGGCTGGTCACCACCACGCTGTTCGGGAACACGTCCTGCGCGGCGTCGGCGGCCTTCTCGCCCTCACACACGATGACGGATGCGTTCGGGCGAGCGGCGAGCTTATCGCGGCCGTAGAGAGGGCGTGGCTTAGGCCAAGACTTGGTGAGCCAGGACGGCCCGTCCGGCGTCTGCCACAGGGTCGTGGGCAGGAAGGTCTTGCCGTCGACTGTCTCAAACCGAGCGATGTAGCCGAGATCGCGGCCCTCACCGTCACGATAGGTATAGACCGCCACCGGCTCGCCGAGCTTAGGCGAGCGGAAGTTGTTGGGGCGCTTCCCGATCGGGATCGGCAGGACGATCGTCGCCGCGGCCGGATCACCCACCTGCTCAGGCTGCGCGGCTCCAGCGGCACCTTGCTGCCGCACCCGCACCGAGCTGCGCTTAATGCCGGAATCGTCATTGACGCTCTTCGGCTCCCACGGCGGCAAACCGATCTTCGAGCGGGCGTAGTCCTTGCACAGTAACTTACCGTCATTGGCGAAGCTGTCGACCGTGATGTCGGATCCGTCGTCGGTAAGCCAGACCGTCAAGGACCGATCTGCTGGGGAGTGCCCAGGACCAGGTGCACGAACCTTGTTCCCGCGAACCTCGCCGCCGAGGGCGCGAGCGATACCGTCGAGGCTCAGCATGATGTGCCGCCCTCCTGTGCTTGGATGAGAGCTTGGATGAGTTCGGGCAGGCGATCGCGACCGAGGCACACGCCGCGCTTGGTCGGCATCGGCTCTCCGTGCGTACCGATCAGCCGGGCGAAGGTCCGGATGTCGACGAGGTCGAACCCGTTGAAGGTGGTCAGGCTGACCCTGACCTCCTCCACGTTGTTCTTCTTCACGGTCGCGATGAGAGAGGGGGCGCTCATGCGCGCCTCCAAGTCTCAGGCAACTCGAAGGCGTGAGCCGCGATGACTGCGGCGACGGCTGGGCTGCATTTCAGGCGCGCGGTGATCCGGCGCGCTTGAAGGTCGACGTGGGGTGCTGTATCTCTGAGATCGTCAGCCGCCAAGCAGACATTTCCCAGAGCCCTCGGCGTTCCCGCGCCGGGGGTTCTGACGTTGTAAGTCAATCTATGCGGCCTCCATCTTGGTGGCCTGCCGAGCCTCGAAGGCTTGCAGGTCGGCCAGCCGCCAGTAGCGGCGCCCATTGATGCGGATCGGCTGCGGAAAGCAGAGCTTGGGGTCGGCCAACCATCGAAAGATCGTCATGTCCGATACACTGTAGCGTGCGCGGGTGGCGGTAGCCGGCAGCAGGTCTTCGTTAGATTTCTGGACAGCAAGAGGCATTGCGTGGCTCCTTGTTGGAACACGCTCAGTGTGGTCGTTTGTTTGACGAAGTCATTGAATTTGAATGCAGCCTACAAATCTCTGCATTCCACTACACCATTCAGGAGAGCTTCTTTCGGTCGGCATTGTAAAGGTTTGCAACGCGCCGGGCTCGACTCTCAGGAGTACCTTCGCCGGCGATCTTGTCAGCGATTTTTAAAGCGGCGCCGAAAGCTCCTTGAGCTTTGCCAGCTTCGAGTATGTTCTTTATCTCGTCGAATAATTTCCGGTCCAGCTTGGCGAAGCCAGTGCCGGGGCCTCGGCCTTTAGTTTTAGCGGCTTTCGCTACAACTGAATTTTCGTTAGTAAGAGATAAGCCGTTGAGAAACAGGGCAGCCATCTTTGGAACAAGATACTCGTAGTTAGGATCAGCTAGAAGCCAGCAGGTCATCGCTCGTCGATCAACTTCTATTTTGCCTCCCAATATAAAGCGCGAAAAATCACTGTTCTCGAAAAGGCCGCTGCACAGGGGCGATGTGTCGCCGTGCAGCCATATCTCCCCCCTTTTCGCGGCATCAATAATTGCTCGATAGATGGGCCTTTCGAATGCGCGGTTAATGAAAGCCAGTCTGAGGTCTCTGTCGGAGCGCCCCTCAAGGTTATTTTTTGCGTTGTGTGCTGCAAGCAATTCCACAAATGAACCCAAATCTTCATGTTCACCAGTCAGCCAGTATTCCCAATATCTTTGGCCGGTAGGGTCATCAAAATACTTTTCTAATAGCGCTTTTTCTGTAATGTTTGTACCATGCAACAGCTTCAGGGAATTTTTTAATTCTGCTTTGAAGGCGCGTCTGCGCTGGTCAGGAGGAAGGCTGAGAAATGACTGCTTAGGCATTGATTAGCCTCACAATTTGACTTGCCCACGCGTCCAGCGCTGCCCGTTTCTCGTCCAAGTACTGGTACCTGTTGTAGATGCCGGCCACGCCGCTTACGGCGCCCGTTGCGTGGTTCAGCACGGCCTCGGTGACGTGGACCGGCTGCCGAAGGCGAGCCATGCCCGTGCTGGCGGTCCGCCGCAGGTCGTGCAGCCGCCAGGGTGCGAATTCGACACCATCAGGATCGTGCCCTGCCTCAACCGCCTCCCGTCGAGCGAGGGTCAACATGGCGGCGTCGAGCCTGACCTTGTTCTTCGCGAAATTGCTCGACGCGGTTATGCCGTCGGTGGTCAGCACGAAGCCGGCCCGGCCAGCGATGCGCGGGGCGGTTGCGAGGATCTCGCACGCGGAGAAGGGGAGGGGTACTAGGTGCTCGCGGCTGTTCTTCGTCCGCGCGGACGGCAACGTCCACAGCCCATCCGCATCGACCTCGGCCCACGTCATCCGGGCGACCTCGTCGCGGCGCTGGGCGGTCAGCAGCAGGAGCTGCACGAGTGTACCGAAGGGATAGCCGACCTTCTCGGCAGCAAGCCACACGAGGCGCACCTCGGCGTCGCTCAGAACGCGCTCCCGGCTCGCCTCGGCCAGCGGCGGCTTAAGCCGGAGGAACGGGGTCGTCTCGATGACCTCGCGCTCCAGGGCCCAATTGAACAGGGCACGGGCCGCCGAGAACACGCGGTTGGTGCCGACGCCCATGCCGGCATCCGTGAGCGCGTCCGTGAGGGCGATGGCGTCCTTGCGGGTGATCTCGCCGATGCGCCGGTCGCCCCAGCGGGCGACGACGTGGTTGCGGAGTAGGGCCTCGGCCTCCGCGGCGTATCGGGGCTTGCTGTTCGGCTTCAGGTGCCGCTCGACGTACTCGGCTGCGACCGCCCGCACCGTGTCGCGCTCGGCGGCCTGGGCAGCCTCCACGGCGGCCTTCTTCTCGAGGATCGGGTCCCGGCCACGGGCCGCCATCTGCAGCGCTTCTCGAGCGGCCGCACGCGCTGCCGACAGGTCGAACAGCGGATACGGCCCAATCGTGAACTTCCGGGTTTTGCCACCGAATCGGTAGCGCACCGCCCAGGATTTCGCGCCGCTCGGCTGCACGACCAGATAGAAGCCAGGGAGCGCGGCATCAGGGATTTCGAGCCGGCCGGCGGGCTGCGGCTTATGGCGTTCGACGCTCTGCATGGTCAGGACCTTCGCGACCACCAGACTTTTCCCTCCGGGTAACAGCAGGGTATCGCAAAACGCCCGTTAAGGACCGTTCGCGGCTGTTAGCCATTGTGGGTATATCTGGCCGGAAAGCCAAGCGACGACAGTGCCTTGCGGTCGAAAATCTGATCCGGAACGTTTGGGACTGTTATCCCCGTCTACCAGACTACGAATCTGGGGGTCAGAGGTTCGAATCCTTTCGGGCGCGCCAATAAACTCAGTCTCACAGTTCGACTCTACCGGCACAGTCGCTCGGTAAGCACCATGGCGCATGTCGGGTCGTGGGTGGCTCGAGGTTCAACAAGCTCCCCGCCCGTACGGCCGATCCAGACGCCCGGCGCGGCGTGTCGGCTGTCGCCCAAAGGAGGAAGCCGGTGGCCTGTCGGAGCCCGGCGGACGTGTGGGCAATGCCGGCTACGGGCGCTCCTCATCGTGGCGATCGGGGTCAGTCTCAGCCAGGATCGCCGACCTCAGCGCGCTCCCGAGGCTCAGGACCGGGTCCGATCCCATGGCGCGCGTGGCCGGGACGGGCCGGAGGAAGCCGGGCCGCTTCCAGGCGACTCGACCAGCCAAGCTGTCGCGTCGCGGATCCGCGCAGGCACAACAGGTGCCCACACTCCCACGCGGAACCAGAGCGCAGCGCCGGACACCGCTTGCGCGAAGGGGCGTCTGGCAGCCCGAATCCGGGGCGCCGACGCGCCGAAACGTCCTGGGTGAGGCGTTGGTGCCGGTCCGCTTCTTGCTCGCCTTTCGCCTCAGGGGTGCATTCAAGGCTACAGAACCGGGAGATCCTGTATGCGTCGATCCCTGCACACGGACGAGGAGATCGCCTTCCTGTTGGACGAGGCCGCGCGGGGCATATCGATCGCCGATATCTGCGCGAGCGCCCATGTCTCGCTCGGCACCTTCTATCGCTGGCGCCGGCGGCTCGGCGGGCTGAAGCCCGCCGGCGTGGCCCGGCTCACGCAAGTCGAGCGGGAAAATGCCGGTCTCCGGGCCGAGGTGCAGCGGCTCCGGGCCGCTCTGCTGCTGCACCCCCTACGGGCGGAGCCGGTGCGGCCGAGCCAGACCGGGCATGCGGGCTCGCAGTCCGGGCCGCAGCATCGCGGCGCCGATGCCTGTGTCGGCCGGTTCGCCTTCGGGCGAAGCGCGAATTGAGGCGTCCGAGCGCGGCGCAGCCGTGTGCGACCTGTCTCCGCCCGCCCTATGACGCCGATGCGAGGGCAGTCTTGGGCATGAGCATGTGCACGCCCTTGTTGCCGTCCACCGTCTGGGTGATCCGCAGGTTCCCGGCGAGCGAACACAGCATGTAGGCTTGGTTGCGGGTGAGGCTGGTCCGGGCGCAGACGAGGCGCACCATCTCGCGCACGGCCTGGCGCATCGCCTCGTCGAGGCTCTCGTGCAGGCCGATCGACATCAGGTCGGTGGGCGTCTCGGCGAAGGGCCACGCACCCGGGAGATCCTTGCGCACGGTGAGCCGGAACGTGCCGGTCAGGCCCGTCTCCAGCGCCGTGATGCAGACCTCGCCGTCGCCCTGCACGCCGTGGCCGTCGCCCGCGTAGAACCCGCCACCGGCGTTGAACACGGGCAGGTAGAGGGTCGTGCCAACTCGCAGCTCCTTGTTGTCCATGTTGCCGCCGAAGGCCCGGGGCACCGGCGTGCCGACCCGGCCCCAGGCGGCGGGCGGGGCGGTGCCCAGGATGCCGAAGAACGGGTCGAGGGGCAGCTCCGTCCCCCAGGGCAGGCGGCAGACGCCGGAGGTGGTATCGATGTCGGCGTGGACGGTCTCGTAATCGGTGAACTCGTCCGGCAGGGTTCCGAGCAGCGGCAGGATCGCCACGAAGCCCCAGTCGAGGCGGAACTTCAGATCGAGGATGTCGACCTGCAGCATGTCGCCGGGCTCGGCGCCCGCCACGTGGACCGGGCCGGTGACGAAGTGCGGGCCGGGGCCGCGCTGCAGCGTGTCGAGGGCGTGGAGCAGGTCGGCCGGCACCCGGGCCGGATCGGGGTGAAGCGACTCGCGCCCGCCCGCCGGATGCGAGTGCAGGGTGACGGTGTCGCCCGACTGCACCGTCAGCACCGGCGGCAGGGCGGCGTCGAAATAGCCGAGCACCATCGTCTCGGGGGTGGCGGGGATCTCGTGATGGGTCGACATGGCGGCTCCTGTGCGGATGTCAGACGGCGATGTGACGGGTGAGGGCTTCGTGGCTCAGCGCCCCGGGATCGCCGCGCGCGACGACGCTGCCGCGCGACAGCACCACCACGGTGTCGGCGACCCGGAGGGCGAAGTCGAGATACTGCTCCACGAGGAGCACGGTGATCCGGCCCTTGAGCCCGGCGATCACCGCCTCGATGGCGGCGACGATCGAGGGCTGGATGCCCTCGGTCGGCTCGTCGAGCAGGAGCGCGCGGGGCCGCGTCGCCAGCGCCCGGGCGATGGCGAGCTGCTGCTGCTGGCCGCCCGAGAGGTTGCCCCCCGGGCGATGCCAGAGGCCGCGCAGCGCCGGGAACAGGGCGACCGCCTCGTCGACCGCCCCGGTCCGCTCCAGCCCGTGGGCCCGGGCCGCCACCCGCAGGTTCTCGGCGACGGTCAGATCCGAGAAGATCTCGCGGCCCTGCGGCACGTAGGCGAGCCCCGAGCGGGCGCGCCGGTCGGGCGAGAGGCGCGTCAGGTCCGCCCCGTCGAGGGCGATCCGGCCGCGGCTTTCCGGGATCAGGCCGGTGAGGCAGCGCAGCAGCGTGGTCTTGCCGGCACCGTTGCGGCCGAGCACGGCGAGGCAGGCCCCCGGCTCGACTGCGAGGGCGACATCCCGGAGCACCTGCGCGCTGCCGTAATGCTGGTCGAGCCCCTCGACGGCGAGGCGGGCGGGCGGCGCGGCGTGCGTCATCGGCCGAGGAATACCTCGATCACCCGGGCATCGGCCCGCGCGCCCGCCATGCTGCCCTCGTAGAGGGTCCGGCCCTCGTGCAGGACCGTCACCCGGTCGGCGATGGCCTCGACGAAACCCATGTCGTGCTCGATCACGAGGATCGCCCGGTCCGGCCGGCGCAAGCGCCGGATCAGCGCGGCGGTCTGGGCGGTCTCGGCGTCGGAGAGCCCGGCCACGGGCTCGTCGAGGAGGAGCAGCGCCGGCTCGGCGGCCAGCACCATGCCGATCTCCAGCCACTGCTTCTCGCCGTGGGCGAGGCGGCCGGCCGGCACCGCGGCCCGGGGGCCGAGGCCGATCTCGCCGAGGATCGCGGCGATGCGGGCGGGACGGTCCCGGCTGGGGAGGGCGGGTCCGCAGCCGATCTCCAGATTCTCATGCACGGTGAGCGCCGGGAAGACGCTGGGCTTCTGGAACTTGCGCCGGACGCCGGCCTTCGCGATCTCCGCCTCGGAGCGCTGGGTGAGATCGACATGATCGCCCAGCATCACCCGGCCGGAGACCGGCTTGGTGACGCCTGAGATCACGTCGAGCAGCGTGGTCTTGCCGGCCCCGTTCGGGCCGATCACCGCCCGCACCTCGCCGGGATCCACGGCGAGCGAGACGGCGTCGAGGGCCGTGAACCGGCCGAAGGCGACGGTGAGGGCCTCGACCACGAGGGCGGTCATCGGGCGCCCCGCAGCCAGGTCGGGCGCGGGCGCAAGCCCACGAGATCGAGGAGCCCGTTCGGCAGGACCAGCACCACGAGGAGCACCAGCCCCGACAGGATGAACGGCCACGCCTCCGGCATCGCGGCGCTGAGCCAGAACTTCAGGCCGTTGACGAGGATCGCGCCGATCACCGCTCCGCCGAGCCGCCCCAGGCCGCCGATCGCCACCCAGACGGCAATCTCGATGGACAGGTCGGGCGCCAGCACCCGCGGGTTGATGATGCCGACCTGCGGCACGTAGAGGATGCCGGCGAGCGCCGCGATCATCGCCGAGAGGCACCAGATCCCGAGCTTGAGCCGGGTGGTGCTGAAGCCCAGCGTGCGCAGGCGGGTCTCGTCGTCGCGGCAGGCGAGCATCCGCCGCCCGATCGCGCTGCCGACGAGGAGCCGCGTGCCCATGAGCACCGCCGCCAGCGTCAGGAGGGCGGCGACGGCGAGGCCCGTGACCACGCCGGGGGACCCCATCGGCCAGCCGAACAGCAGCGGGAAGCCGGTCATGCCGTTGTTGCCGCCGAGGCCGGTATCGTTGCGGTACATCAGCAGCATCGCGACGTAGACGAGCGCCTGGCTGATGATCGAGAAGTAGACGCCGTTCACCCGCGAGCGGAACGAGGCGAGCCCGAACACGAAGGCCACGAGGCCGGCGACTGCCAGGGCGAGGACGAAGGCGTACGGCGCGTGGTCGAGGCCCGCCCAGTAGGCCGGCAGGCGCGTCCAGCCCATGAACTGCACGAAGTCCGGCAGCACGCCGGTGGCGGCCACGCCCTGGGCCAGCAGATGCATGGCGCAGACATAGCCGCCGATGGCGAAGAACAGCCCGTGCCCCAGGCTGAGGATCCCGAGATAGCCCCAGACCAGATCCAGCGACACGGCGAGGATCGCGAAGGCGGCGAGCTGGCCGAGCGCGTTGACGAGGTACGGCGCGGGCGGCGCCACGAGGAGGGCCGCCGCGGCGGCGAGGCAGAGCCCGACGAGCCCGGCCACCAGGGGATCGCGTACGGCGCGCCCCGCCGGTCCGGCGGGGGCGGCGAGGGCGGTCTGCGCGGCGCCGCTCATCGCCGCCGCCGCACGGCGAACAAACCCTCGGGCCGGCGCTGCAGGAACAGGATGATGCCGACCAGCACGATCACCTTGGCGGCGACGGCCCCGGAGATCGGCTCGATCAGCACGTTGGCGCCTCCGACTCCGAGGGCCGCCACCAGCGTCCCGAGGAGGCTGCCGACGCCGCCCAGCACCACGACCATGAAGCTGTCGACGATGAAGCCCGCGCCCATGCCGGGATTGACGCTGTAGATCGGGCAGAGCGCCACCCCGGCGAGGCCTGCGAGCCCCGAGCCCAGCCCGAAGGCGAGCCGGTCGATGCGGCGGGTCGGCAGGCCGAGGCAGGCCGCCATGTCGCGGTTCTGGGTCACCGCGCGGATGTCGAGACCGAGCGGCGTGCGGCGCAGGATCAGGAGCGTCAGGACGAGGGTCGCCACTGCGAAGCCGATGGCGAAGAGGCGGTTCCAGGTCATGACGAAGTCGGCGTAAAGCGGCACGCCGCCGCTGACATAGGCCGGCATGACGAATTGCAGGTTCTGGGTGCCGACCGTCACGCGCACGAGGTTCACCAGGAACAGGCTCACCGCCCAGGTGGCCAGCAGGCTCATGAGCGGCCGCCGGTAGAGGTGGCGCAGGATCAGCGCCTCGACCGTGATCCCCACCAGGGCGACCGCTCCGAAGGCGACCGGGATGGCGGCGAACAGGTAGAGGTCGAGCAGGCCGGGGGCGAAGCGCCGGAAGGCCTCCTGCACACCGTAGGTGGCATAGGCGCCGAGCATGATGAACTCGCCCTGGGCGAGGTTGATCACGCCCATCAGCCCGAAGATGATCGCGAGCCCGGCCGCCGCCATGAACAGGATGCTGGCGAAGCTCAGGCCGTTATAGACGACCGCGAGGCCGTCGCCGATCGCCACCGCCCGGGAGACCTTGGCGAGCCCCGCATCCAGCGCCGCCCGGAAGGCCGGGTCGGCGGCGTAGGCGGGATCGCCCTTGAGGGCCGCGAGCCGCGCCTGCGCGGTCCCCGAGGGGCTCGCGGCCACGGCCGCGATGGCCGCCCGACGCCGGGCCGGATCGGGCGACGACAGGGCGGTCGCCTGGGCGAGGCCGGCGATCGTCGCTTTCAGCCCAGCATCCGTCTCCGCGTCCCGCGCCCGGTCGAGCAAAGCCGCCGGGACGGTGGCGATGCGGCGCTCCACCACCGCCAGCCCGGCGGCGCGGGCGGCCGGATCCGGGCCGGTCAGCAGGGCGACGGCGCCGCGCGCGGTCTCGATTACGGCGCGCTGGCGCAGGCCGAGGACCGGCGCGCGCGCCTCCGGGGCCGGCCGGACCGCGCCGGTGAGCGCGTCATGTCCCTCCGGCGCGCCGGGCCGGTCGAGCAGGAGGGCGCCGTCCGCCGGGCAGGACAGGCGGCGCTCGGCCAGCGCACCGAGGAGCCGGCCAGCGAAGGTGAGATCGTCCGCCGGCAGATCCCCGCCGGCCTGGACGAGGCCCTCGGCCCCGCGAACCTGCGCGGCGCCGTCCCCGCACAGATCCGCCGCGAAGCGCGCTCGATCGAGGGGCGCGGCGGCGGCCGGAGCCGTCAGCAGCGCGAGACAGCAGAGGGCCAGGAGCGCGCGGAGCGGCTCAACCATAGGGGCTGAACGGGACCGGCGCGGGGGCGTTCGGGGATTGCCAGAGCACGTCGAAGCCGCGCTTCTCGTTGACCGAGCCGATGAACACGCCGCGAGAGACGTAATTGTTCTCCCCCGTCATGGTCAGCGTGTAGCCGGACGGGTCGTCGAAGCTCAGCCCCGCGAAGGCCTTGCGCACCTCCGGCACCGCGAAGGAGCCGGCCTTGGCGGCGGCGAGCGCCCAGAGGTTGACGCTGTCATAGGCCGAGACCATCGGGTCGATCACCGTGTCGGCGCTGAACGGGACGTTCTTGGCCTTCACGTAGGCGGCCCAGTCGGCGAGGAATTTCCGGTTGCGCTCGCCCTTGGCGGCCTGGAGATAGGCCCAGCAATTCAGGTGGCCGACGAGCTTTCCGGTATCGAGCCCTTCGAGATCGGCCTCCACCATGTCGAGGCCGAGGATCGGCACGTCGGTGGCGCTGATGCCCTGGTTGGCGAATTCGCGCAGGAAGTCGGGGATCGAGGAGCCCACGACGGTGAGCACCACGATCGCCTGACCGCCCGGCTGGCTGGCGAAGCTGCGGACCTGATTCACCAGCGTCTGGAAGTTCGAGAAGCCGAACGGCACGTATTCCTCGCGCCACGCGCTCTCGGGGATGCCCTTGCTCTTCCAGTAACCCTTGAGCTGCTTGTTGATCGTGCGCGGCCAGACGTAGTCCGAGCCGATCATGAAGAAGCGCTTCGCCCCGACCCCGTCCGGGCCCATCAGGTAATCGACCGCCGGCAGCACCGAACTCGCGGGCGGCGAGTTCACGTAGACGACGTTCTTGGAGTTCTCGTCGCCCTCGAAATGGAGCGGGTAGAACAGCAGCCCGTCATTCTGCTCGACCACCGGCAGCACCGACTTGCGCGACACGGAGGTCCAGCACCCGAACAGGGCCGCGACCTTCTCCTGTTGCAGCATCTGACGGCCGACCTGGGCGTAGAGCGGCCAGTCGGAGGCGGGATCGGAGGTCAGCACCTCGATCTGGCGGCCGTTGACGCCGCCGCGCCCGTTGATCTCGTCGGCGGCCATGCGGACCACGTGGTTCAGCCGGCCCTCGAGATTGGCCATCGTGCCCGATGACGAGAACAGGCAGCCGAGCTTGACGGTGTCGGCCGCGAAGGCCGGGCGGATGAGGGCCGGGGCCGCCAGCAGCGCCGCCGTGCCGACGAAGCCGCGCCGCGTGAGATGCGTCATCAGACCCGAAGCTCCTGTGAACGACGGGTCGATTGTCGGCCGAGGTCCGGGGGACGGGAAGGTCAAAGAGGCTGCAGGCCGGTGGTGACCTTGCGCATATTGGCGGCATTTGTGCGCGCTGCGGGCGGTCATCCGGCGAGAACGTCAAAATTCTCGTATGGCGTCGCAGATCTGTGCCGCCCGGAGCGTAATGGCGACGGCAGGCCTGCACCCTGCAACGGGGTCGATCGGAGGTCGGGTCGGATTGCGTGCGGGGCGGCGGCCGGGGTGCCTCCAATGTGTGCCGCGCCGGCATGGAAGTGGCAAGGTGGCGCCGTCGCGGTCCGCCCCGGACCCGCGCACCGGGAGCGGCGGGATGAACACGGTATCGGCGATCGGCACGGCGGTCCGTGCGCAGCGGGGCCGGGTGGAGGCGCTGTTCGACGCCCTCGCCCGGTGCGGCCGGACCGATCCCGGGTTCACGCGGCCCTCCTACAGCCCTGAGGAGACCGAGGCGCACGCGGTGGTGACGCGCTGCGCCGCCGATCTCGGCCTCGCGATCGGGCGCGACGCGGCCGCCAACACAACCCTGACGCTGCCGGGGCGGGACCGGAGCCTGCCGCCGATCCTGATCGGCTCCCACCTCGACACCGTCGCCCGGGGCGGCAACTTCGACGGCGCCGCCGGGGTGGTGGCCGGGCTCGCCGCCGTCGCGGCGCTCGGCGCGCTGGAACTGACCCCGGCGCGCGACATCACCGTCATGGGCATCCGCGCCGAGGAGAGCGTCTGGTTCCAGGTCTCCTACATCGGCAGCCGGGCGGCGCTGGGCACCCTGCCGGAGGGGGCGCTCGACGTCGCCCGGATTGACGACGGCCTGAGCCTCGCCACGCATATCGCCCGCGCAGGCGGCGACGTCGATGCGCTGCGGCGCGGGCCGCCCGCCCTCGACGCCGCCGCGATCCACGCGTTCCTGGAGGTTCATATCGAGCAGGCGCCGAGCCTGGAGGAGGCCGGGATCCCGGTCGGCCTCTGCACCGGGATTCCCGGCAACGTCCGCTATCCCGATGTCCGGATCGTCGGGCGCCCCGATCATGTCGGCACGCCCCGCCGTTTCCGCCGCGATGCCGCCATGGCAGGTGCCGAGATCGCCCTGGCCCTCGACCGGGTCTGGGCTGCGCGCGAGGCAGAGGGCTGCCCGATGGCCGTCACCTTCGGCCGGTTCCACACCGATGCCGCGGTCCATGGCCTGACCACCGTCCCAGGCGCGTTCCGCTTCAGCCTCGATATGCGCGCCTATACGGCCGTGGTTCTGGCGGAGCTGGAGACGGCGTTCCTCGCGGCCGTGGCGGAGGTCTCCGAGCGCCGCGGCGTGACGGTGGCGCTCGGCCCCCGCGCCGAGGCGGGGGTCGGCGCGGTCTGTCCCCGGATCCGCGATGGCCTCGCGGCGGCCGCGGAGGCGCTCGGCATCGCCATCCGGCCCCTCGGCAGCCCGGCCTCGCACGACGCGGCCGCCTTCGCCAAGGCCGGCGTGCCGATGGCCATGCTGTTCGTGCGCAATGCCAACGGCAGCCACAACCCCGACGAGGCCATGGCGACCGACGATCTCCTCGACGCCGCCGCGATCCTCACCGCCTGGCTGGTGGCGGAGACCTGCGGGGGCTGAGAAAGTGCCCGTCAGGCGGCAAAGCACGCGAGGGCGCCGGTCGGCGTGCCGAGCACCGTGTCGTCGCGCATCACGAGGCGGCCGCGTACGATCGTGGCCATCGGCCAGCCGGTGACATCGGTGCCGGCAAACGGCGTCCAGCCGCAGGGCGAGACGATCCAGGATTCCTCGATCCGGCGGCGGGCTTTCAGGTCCACGAGGGTGAAGTCGGCGTCGTAGCCGGCGGCGATCCGGCCCTTGCCGGCGAGGCCGTAGACCCGGGCCGGGCCGGCCGCCATCAGGTCGACGAGGCGCGCCAGCGACAGGCGCCCGGCCGCCACGTGGTCGAGCATGATCGGCACCAGGGTCTGGACCCCGGTGAGGCCGGCCGGGCAATCCGGCCAGGGCTGCTCCTTGGCGGCCCGCGCGTGGGGCGCGTGATCGCTGCCGACCGTGTCGACGGTCCCGTCGCGGATCGCCGCCCACGCCGCCGCCCGATGCCGCTCGCCGCGGATCGGCGGGTTCATCACGCCGAAGCCGCCCAGCGTGTCGTAGCAGTCCGGGGCCACCTGGGTGAGGTGATTGACCAGAACCTCGACGGTGGCGACGTCGCGGAAGTCGCGGAGATAGGCGAGTTCCTCGGCGGTGGAGACGTGCAGGATGTGGGTCGCCCGCCCGGTCTCCCGCGCAAGTGCCATGAGGCGCCGCGTGCCCAGGAAGGCGCATTCCTCGTCCCGCCATTCCATGTGGGTCCGGTAGGGCTGGCCCCGGCTGAACAGCGCCTTGCGGGCCTGGAGCCGGTCCTCGTCCTCGCTGTGGAAGGCCATGCGCCGATGGCCCGAACGCATCGCCCGCTCGAGATGGGCGTCGTCCTCGATCATCAGCGCGGCCGTGGAGCTGCCGGCAAAGACCTTGACGGCACAGACCCCCGGCTCCCGCTCCAGGGCCGCGAGGGCATCGATGTTGGTCTTGGTGCCCGCCACGTAGAGGCCGATGTCGCACCAGCTCCGGCCTGCCACGTAGGTGCGCTTCCAGGCGAGGCGCTCGTTATCGGCGATCGGCGGGACGGTGTTGGGCATGTCGAACAGGGTGGCGATCCCGCCCAGCACCGCGGCCCGCGTGCCGGTCTCGATCGTCTCCACCGCCGGGTCGCCGGGATCGCGCAGGTGGACGTGGCTGTCGATCAGGCCGGGCAGGACATGCAGGCCCGCGGCGTCGATCACCGTTTCCGCGGTGGCCTCGGCCGACGTCGCGAGGTCCGCGATGCGCCCGTCGCGGACACCGAGATCGATCGCCTCGGTGCCCCAGGGGGTGACGCAGGTGCCGCCGCGGATCAGCAGGTCGTAGTGCATCGCCGGGTCCTTCCTAGGGGGCCGTCTTGAGCAGCACCGCCCCGAGGGCGGCCGCCACCGCCTGCTGGCAGGGCTCGATCACCGGACACCCGGCCGCCCGCTCGACCGCGGCCCGGTGCGGCGCCATGCCGGCGCAGCCCAGCACGAGGACGTCGGCACCGTCGCGCGCGACCAGGAGCCGTGCCGCCGCGATCAGGCGATCCCGGATGGCCTCACCCGCGGTCTCCTTTGCCTGCGCCTCCACCGGCCGGCTGCCGGCGTAGCGCGCGCCGAGGCCCATCTGGCGGACCATCCGGCGCTGGCGCCGCACGCTGCCCTCCGACAGGGCGATGATCCCGAAGCGTTCGCCGAGGGTGAGCGACCGGAGGAGGCCCCACTCGGCGATGCCCATCACGGGCCGGCCGCCGGCGACCTCGCGGGCGGTGTGCAGGCCCGGGTCGCTGAAGCAGGCGATGACGAAGGCGTCCGCCCCGTCGGCCGCGATGCGCCGGGCGAGCGGCATCACCACGGAATCGGCGTCCTGCTGGGACCCGATGCTGGCCGGCCCCTTGGGCAGGTCCGTCACGGCGATGGCGGGGCCGCCGGCGAGGCGCAGCGGGTCCAGCGCCGCGTCGATGGCGGCCGTCACCGCCCGGGAGGAATTGGGGTTGATCACCAGGATGCGCGTGGATCTGACCGCGCCGGGCTGTTGCATGCCACCTCCTGCGGAACCGGCGCGAAGGCCCGCCGCTGACGAGAGTGGCCGGCGCGATGCGAAACCCGGGCCGTCCCCCCGGTGCAACCCGGAAGGCACCGATCTTGCCCATTCCAGCGACCCAGAGGAGAGGTGATCGATGCACGACGCAGCGGACGGATCGACCGGTGTCACCCGGGTGACGGGAGCCCGGTGGGTCGTCGCCTGGGATCCCGACAGCGGCGGCCACGTCTACCGGACCGGCGCGGATGTGGTCTTCGCGGACGGCATCCTCACCCATGTCGGGCCGGGCTATGCGGGGCCGCCGCCGGACCGGACCATCGACGCCGCCGGCTGCCTGGTCATGCCCGGCCTCGTGGACATCCACACCCACCTGTTCTCGGAGCCGATGAACAAGGGCATGTGGGACGAGGTGGGCAGCCAGCGCCTCTACAACACCTCGCTCTACGAGTACCTGCCGATCCTGCGGCCCGACGCGGAGGGAACACGGGCCGCCTACGGGGTGGCGCTCGCCGAACTGGCGCTCTCGGGCGTCACCACCGTCTGCGACCTCGCCCTGCCGAGCGAGGGCTGGCTCGACCGCCTCGGCGCCTCGGGCCTGCGGGTCTGCATCGCCCCGATGTTCCGGTCGGGTCGCTGGCTCACCCGGAACGGCCACAGCGTGGAATACGAATGGGACGAAGCGGCGGGCGAGCGGGGCCTGGAGCAGGCGCTCACCGAGATCGAGGCGGCACAGGCGCACCCGAGCGGGCGCCTCTCCGGCATGCTCTGCCCGGCGCAGGTCGATACCTGCACGGCGGAGCTGCTGCGGGACGCCCATGCCGAGGCGGTCGCGCGCGACCTGCGCTTCCACACGCACGCGGCGCAGTCCCTGTCGGAATTCCACGAGATCACCCGCCGCACCGGGATGACGCCGATCGAGTGGCTCGACGACCTCGGCGTGCTGACCGAGCGCACCATCGTGGGCCACGGGATCTTCCTCGACGACCATCCCTGGACCCATTGGCACAGCCCAGGCTCGGACATGCGGCGCCTGGCCGAGCGCGGCGCGACCGTCGCCCATTGCCCGACGGTCTTCGCCCGGCGCGGCATCGCGCTCCATCATTTCGGCCGCTACCTGCAGGCCGGCGTCAACATGGGCATCGGCACGGACGTCTACCCGCACAACATGCTGGATGAGATGCGCCTCGTCTCGTACCTCGCCCGGGTCGTGGCCGAGAATCCCCGCGATACCCGGGCGGCGGACGTGTTCCACGCCGCCACGGTGGGGGGTGCGAAGGCCCTCGGGCGCAGCGACATCGGCCGGCTGGAGCCAGGCTGCAAGGCCGATTTCGTCCTCGTCGACTGCGCGCACCCGGCCATGCGCCCGTGCCGCGATCCCGTGCAGTCGCTGATCTACTCGGCGGGTGACCGCGCGGTCCGGCAAGTCTTCGTCGGCGGCCGCGAGATCGTGCGCGATGGCCGCGCCCTGACGATCGACTATGCCGCCGCCGCGGCCGCCCTGGAGGAGGCGCAGGGCCGCGCGCTGGCGCAGATCCGGCAGCTCGACTGGGCCGGGCGCGGCCCCGACGCCGTCGCGCCGCCGACCTTCCCGGGGCTGTGACGCCCCGGGCGACTCAGGCGGGCCGGACGTTCCAGAAGGTCGGGAACCCGTCGAGGATCCCGGTCAGGCCGGAGCGGAAGGCGGTCGGCTGCAGGTACTGGCCGAGGGGGTAGTAGGGCACGTCCTGCATCGCCTGGAGCTGGATGTCCCGGCAGAGCGCGGCGCGGGCCGCCTCGTCCGGGGCGGTGAACCACGCGTCGCGCAGGGCCTCGATCCGCGGGGTCGTGGCCCAGCCGGCATAGCCGGTCTCGCCGGTGCCGCGCAGGGCGATGTAGCCGGCGGGGTTCAGCCAATCCATGCCGGACCAGTTGGTCACGAAGGCGCTCCAGCCGCCCTCTGAGACCGGCCCTTTGCGGTTGCGCCGCTGCAGCATCGCGTTGAACTCGACCGCGTAGACCTCGACCTTCATGCCGACCCGCTGCAGCAGGTCGGCCGCGACTTGCCCGAGCGCCAGCAGGGGTGCCGAGTTCGACGGCACCATCAACAAGACGGTCTCGCCATTGTAGCCGGCGGCCTTCAATTCGGCGCGCACCTTGGCCGGATCGCGTGGGCCGCTGAGCGGCCCGAGGCCCTCCGTGGAGGCCATCGGGGTGTCGGGGCAGAAGAAGCCGAGGGGGACGTGGAACAGGCTGGGATCGTCCACGCCCACGACGCCCTGCATGCAGGCGGTCTGGTCGATCCCGCCCCAGAGCGCCCGCCGGATCGCCGGGTTGTTGAAGGGGGGCTGCAGATGGTTGACCCGCAGCATCGTGACGAACCCCGTCGTGTCGAGCACGCGGGTGGTCACGCCCTTCGCGGCCTTCAGCAGGCCGAGCTGGTCGTGCGAGGCGTATTCCTGCCAGTCGGCCTCGCCGGCGATCAGCGCCGAGGTCGCCGTGGAGGTGTCGCCGATCACGCGCCACTCGACCCGGTCGTAGTGGACGACCTTCGGACCCGAGGTCCAGGTGAGCGCTCCGTCCTTGCGGGGCACGTAGCCCTCGAAGCGGGTGTAGACCGTGCGGTCGCCGGGCACGCGCTCGTCCGCCTTGAAGCGGAACGGCCCCGAGCCGATCAGCTCGGGCACCTGCTGGAACGGATCGGTGACGGCGAGGCGCTCCGGCATCATGGCGCAGACCGGCACCGAGGCCTTGCCCAGCGCAATCGGCAGGAGCGGGAACGGCTGCTTGAGCTGGAACCGGATGGTCCGGTCATCGGGCGCCGAGAGTTCGTCGGTCATCGCCATCAGCGAGCCGCCGAACGGATCGCGCTTGGCCCAGCGCCGCAGGGAGGCGACGCAGTCGCGGGCGAGAACCGGCGTGCCGTCGTGGAAGCGCAGGCCCTCGCGCAGGGTCAGGTCCCAGCGGCAGCCGTCCTGTTCGATCCGGTGACCCTCGACCATCTGCGGCGTGGCGCGATAGGCGCCGTCCATGCCGTAGAGGGTGTCGAACACCATGTAGCCGTGGTTGCGGGTGATGTACGCGAAGGTCGTCACCGGATCGAGGGTGACGAGGTCCTGCTGCGGGATGAAGCGCAGGGTCGTGGCGGCCGCCGCGCGGACCAGGGATGGCGCCGCGACCGCGCTCGCCACCACGGCTCCGGCTCCCTGCAACAGCGTACGCCGCTTCATCGGACAACTCCCACTCTGCTCAGCCGGCCACGTTCAGCCGCGCGCGGTGGTCCGGTGCGATCACCGAACCCCGGCAACCGGAGGCTTGCAGGAACGAGGCCGCGGCCCAGCTGAAGAGAAATCGCCTTGGCGATCCGGTCGGTCTGCCGGCATCGGGGGCTTGAGCGCCTGTGCGGACTGCTCAAGCCGGGGCGGCGCAGGAGGTCCGAGCCTGGCCGGAAGCAGCGTGTCCGCACTCTCGGCGTGCAGTGGCGCCTCGACGCCGTCCTCCGACATCGATGACGTTGAGGCTGGCGGGACCCGGCCCGTCACGGATCAGGCGGTGCTTCGCCCTGACCGATGAAGGGAATTCCCTCGATCGGGCATTCCTCCGTGCCGACGCTCTGCCGGGTGATGGCCCGCACCGCATCGCGGGTTCCGTCGGGATCCTCGATCCAGCGCCGGTAGAAGTCGTAGGGGCATTCCGACATCCCGTGCCGGTTCTCCTTCGAGTTGATCATGCCCGTGTAGCCGCGGTGCAGCAGCTTGAAGAGGTGGTTCTCCGACTGGCCGTGGGCACGGAAATCCCGGATCAGGAATTTGGAGAGGGCCGCGTACTGGATGCCCATCTCCTCCTCGCCGCATTCGCCGAGCGTCCGGCCGTCGAAGCCGATGATCGCCGAGTGGCCGAAATAGGTGTAGACGCCGTCGAAGCCGGCGGCATTCGAGACGGCAACGTAGACGTTGTTGGCGAAGGCCATCGCCTTCGAGATGACGACCTGCTGCTCCTTGGCCGGATACATGTAGCCCTGGCAGCGAATGATCAGCTCGGCGCCGCGCATGGCGCAGTCGCGCCAGATCTCGGGATAGTTGCCATCGTCGCAGATGATCAGGCTGATCTTCAGGCCTTTCGGCCCGTCCGACACGTAGGTGCGGTCGCCCGGATACCAGCCCTCGATCGGGGTCCAGGGCATGATCTTGCGGTACTTCTGGACGATCTCGCCCTGGTCGTTCATCAGGATCAGGGTGTTGTAGGGCGCCTTGTTCGGGTGCTCCTCGTGGCGCTCGCCGGTGAGCGAGAACACGCCCCAGACCTTGGCCTCCCGGCAGGCGGCGGCGAACACCTCGGTCTCCGCGCCCGGGACCGTCGAGGCGGTCTCGTACATCTCGGCGGCGTCGTACATGATGCCGTGGGTCGAGTATTCGGGGAAGATCACGAGGTCGAGGCCGGGCAGGCCGGTCTTCATCCCGACGATCATCCTGCCGATCGCCTTGGCGTTCTCCAGCACCTCCGCGCGGGTGTGCAGGCGCGGCATCTTGTAGTTCACGACGGCGACGCCGACGCTGTCCTGGCTGGACGAGATGTCTCCGTGCATCATGGCGTGTTGTCCTCCTGATCGTGATTATCCCTGGGACGCGCGGCTCAGTGGCTGATCATCCAGGGCCGCGCCTTCGGGAAGCTCTTGGCGGCGGCAGGTGCCGCGGCTGTCCTCTTCGGCGCGCAGCAGCCGCAGCCGGCCCCGTGACTGCCCGAGCGCCTGGGCGCATGGCGGCTGCGCTCGTTGGTGGCGTGGGCGGCCCGCAGCCCCGCATCCATGCCGGCGATGCGCGGCGCGGTGAGGAAGGCGCGCTGGCTCGTGCCCCCGCAATCCGGGCAGGCATGCGGATCGCGGAACTCGGACATCGGCCGCATCACCGTGAAGGGACCGCAGGCCTCGCAGGCGTAGTCGTAGACGGGCATGGGGTGCTTCCAGAAGGGCTGCCGGGTCAAGCGCGGGTCCCCTCTCCCGTGCGGGAGAGGGACAGGGTGAGGGGCGAGACCTGTCCGGAGAGGTCGCATCCCTCACCCCAACCCTCTCCCGCACGGGAGAGGGGGCAGGTCGCGTCCGGCTGGACCGAGGTGCCCGCCGGACGATGGATCATTTACAGATCCGGCGAGAGCGGCATCTGAATCGAGCCGTCGAGGAACTTGGTCGGCCCGTCGGCGCCCGGGTTGATGTCGAACTCGAAGATCTTGGTCGGTATCCAGAGCGTCGCGCAGGCGTTCGGGATGTCGACGACGCCCGAGATGTGGCCCTGCACCGGTGCCGTGCCGAGGATCGAGTAGGCCTGCGCGCCCGAATAGCCGAACTTCTTCAGGTACTCGATCGCGTTCAGGCAGGCCTGCCGGTAGGCGATGTGGACGTCGAGGTAATGCTGGCCGCCATGCTCGTCGACTGAAATCCCCTCGAAGATCAGGTGATCGTCGAATTTCGGCGTGATCGGCGAAGGCTTGAAGATCGGGTTCTTGATCCCGTACTTGGCCATGCCGTCCTTGATCAGCTCGACCTTGAGATGCACCCAGCCGGCCATCTCGATCGCGCCGCAGAAGGTGATCTCGCCGTCGCCCTGGCTGAAGTGCAGGTCGCCCATGGAGAGGCCGGCCCCGGGCACGTAGACCGGGAAGTAGATCTTCGAGCCGCGCGACAGGTCCTTGATGTCGCAATTGCCGCCGTGCTCGCGGGGCGGAACCGTCCGGGCACCGGTGGCGGCGGCCGCGTCCTTCGCGTCGCCCTTGAGCCGGCCCATATGGGCGGTCGGCCCGAAGGGGAGGGTGGCCAGCGCCGGTACGCGCTCGGGATTGGTGTCGTAGAGCGCCTTCTCGCGGGTGTTCCAGGTCTCCAGCATCTTCGGATCGGGCAGGCAGCCGATCAGGCCGGGATGGATCAGGCCCGGGAAGCGCACGCCCGGAACGTGCCGGGACTTGGTGAACATCCCCTCGAAGTCCCAGATCGACTTCTGAGCCTGCGGGAAGTGCTCGTCCAGGAAGCCGCCGCCGTTCTTCTTCGAGAAGAAGCCGTTGAAGCCCCACTGGCTCTCGGGCTTGGCGCCGATGTCGAGGAGGTCGACCACCAGCAGGTCGCCGGGCTCGGCGCCCTCGACGCCGATCGGGCCCGAGAGGAAGTGCACGATCGACAGGTCGATGTCGCGCACGTCGTCGGCGGAATCGTTGTTCTTGATGAAGCCGCCGGTCCAGTCGTAGGTCTCGACGATGAAGTCGGCGCCCGGCTTCACGTAGGCGACCATCGGAATGTCGGGGTGCCAGCGGTTGTGCACCATGTCGTTGTCGTAGGCCGATTGCGTGAGATCGACCTTGATCAGCGTCTCGGGCATCTCGTGTCTCCAGCTCCCTGAAACTCCGGGGCAGGCCCCGTCCGCGCGCCGCTGCGCGTCTCTCACCCGCTCGCGAGCAGCTCTTTCAGCGCGTCGTCGAGGACCTTGATGTCGTCCGGGCTGGTGCCGGGCCCGCCCGCGAAGTGGCCCCACCACGTGTCGATCACGCGCAGCTCCGCGTTCGGCATGGCGGCCGCCTCGATGGCGTTGTCCTCGGGCGGGAAATACAGGTCGGTCGAGGCGGGCATCAGGATCGCCCTGGCGCGGATGGCGCCGAGCGCGGCCTTGAAGTCGCCCTTGAAGGTGTCGTTGGCGCTGATGTCGCCGTGCTGCCAGGTCCACAGCATGGCGAGCAGGTTGTTGGCGTCGCGTTCGTAGAACAGGCCTTCCCAGAACCCGATCAGGAAGTCCTCCAGCGAGGCGTAGCCCATGTGGGTGATGTCGGCCTCGAGCCGGTAGAAGGTCTGCGACAGGCCCCAGCCGGCATAGACCCGGCCGAAGGCGCGCAGGCCCCGGGTCGGCGGGCTCGTGTACCAGCCCTCCGCCCAGGCGGCGTCGGCCTGGAGCGCCGCCTTGGCGCCCTCCAGGAAGACGTAATTGTGCCGGGAGCACTTGGCCGAGCCCTGAAACGGCAGGATCCTCGGCACCATGTCGGGGTACATCGACGCCCAATGGTAGGTCTGGAGCGCGCCCATCGACCAGCCGGTGACCAGAACCAGTTTCTCGATGCCGAAATGCTCGGTGACGAGGCGGTGCTGGGCGCGGACGTTGTCGTAGGCGGTGACGTTGGGGAAGCGTGGTCCGTTCCAGGGCGCGGGCGTGTTGCTCGGCGAGGACGAGAGCCCGTTGCCGAACATGTTCGGGATGATGATGAAGTACTTGTCCGGGTCGAGCGCCTTGCCGGGGCCGATCAGCCACTCGTTCTCGGTGTGCTGACCGGAATACCAGGTCGGGTAGACGATGGCGTTGTCCTTGGCTGGGCTCAGCGTGCCGAAGGTCTTGAAGGCGAGCTTGGCCGCACGCAGCGTCTTGCCGCACTGGAGCACGAAGTCGCCGAGTTCGAAGATGGCGTGATCGGCCATGCTGTGCCCCTAGACCGACAGGAACCGGGCGACGGCGGCCTCGTCGATCCCGTCGCGCGGGGCCTCGTGGACGATGGACCCGTTCTCCATGACGATCACCCGGTCGGCGACGTCGAGGGCGAAGCTCAGGACCTGCTCGGACACGACGATGGAGAGGCCGCGGGCGTCGCGGATCTTCTTGAGCGTCCGGCCCATCTCCCGGATGATCGAGGGCTGGATGCCCTCGGTGGGCTCGTCGAGGAGCAGCACCTTCGGGCGGCTCGCGAGCGCCCGGGCGATGGCGAGCTGCTGCTGCTGGCCGCCCGAGAGGTTGCCACCGCGCCGGCCCTTCATCTCCAAGAGGACGGGGAACATGTCGTAGAGGTCCTGCGGCACCTTGCGGGTGCCCGTGACGGTCAGGCCGGTCTCGATGTTCTCCTGCACCGTCATGGTCGAGAAGATCATGCGGCCCTGCGGCACGTAGGCGAGGCCCTTGGCGACCCGGGCATGGCTCTTGAGCCCGGCGACGTCCGCGCCCTCGACCTGGATCGACCCGGCCTTGACGGGCACGAGGCCCATCAGGGTCTTCATCAGCGTGGTCTTGCCCATGCCGTTGCGGCCCATCACGGCGACGATCTCGCCCGGCGCCACCGAGAAGGTGAGCCCGTGCAGGACCTCGCTCTGGCCGTAGGCGGCGTGCAGGTCCTCGACGGCGAGCGCTGGCGTCGCTGATGGGATCGTGGCGAGGGGCGGTGCCTGGATTCCAGGGGGATGCGCGGTCTGAAGAGACGCCATCGTCAATGTCCCAAATACACTTCGATGACCTTCGGGTCGTTCTTGACCCGCTCCATCGAGCCCTCAGACAGCACCTTGCCCTGGTGCAGGACGGTCACCCGGTGGGCGATGTCCTCGACGAACTTCATGTCGTGCTCGATCACCAGCACCGAGCGGCCCTTGATGATCTGGTTGAGCAGCTCTGCGGTCTTGATCCGCTCGCCGACGCTCATCCCGGCCACCGGCTCGTCGAGCATCAGCAGTTCCGGGTCCTGGATCAGCAGCATGCCGATCTCCAGCCACTGCTTCTGGCCGTGGCTCAGGAACTCGGCCCGCTCCTTCAACTGATCCTTCAGGAAGATCGTCTCGGCGATGGCGTGGATGCGGTCGCGGACCTCGGCGTCGCGCTTGAACGTCAGGGCGCCGAAGACCGAGCGCCCGCGGGGGAACGAGATTTCCAGGTTCTCGAACACCGTCAGGTCGTCGTAGATCGACGGTGTCTGGAACTTGCGGCCGACGCCGGCCTGCACGATCGCGCTCTCGGAGAGCTTGGTCAGCTCCTGGCCCTTGTACTTGATCGAGCCGGCGCTGGCCTTGGTCCGCCCGCAGATCAGGTCGAGGACCGTGGTCTTGCCGGCCCCGTTCGGGCCGATGATCACCCGGATCTCGTCGGGTTCGACGTAGAACGACACGTCGTTCACCGCCTTGAACCCATCGAAGGAGACCGTCAGCGCCTCGACGGCAAGGAGGTGATCGGGCGGAGCCGCCTCGGCGCCGACCACGGGTGAGGAGAGGATCGCGGCGTTCATTCAGGTCCTCACTCGGCCGGAGCGCCAACGGGCGTACTTTTGGGCGGGACGATGGCGGGCGGCGGGGCGCGCAGGCCCTTCACCCGGCGGGTGAGGCGCGACTCGATCTGCTCCCGCCAGATCCCTGCGAGGCCGTTCGGGAAGGCCAGCACCACCGCGATGAACAGGGCGCCGAGGCCGAACAGCCAGAGATCCGGAAAACTCTCGGAGAAGCTGGTCTTGGCCCAGTTGACCAAGAGCGTGCCCCAGACCGCGCCGAACAGGGAGAGGCGCCCGCCGACCGCGGCGTAGATCACCATCTCGATCGAGGGCACGATGCCCACGAAGGAGGGCGACATGAACCCGACCTGCAGGGTGAACATCGCCCCGCCGATCGCCGCCAGCCCTGCGGCGAAGCAGAAGGCGAAGACCTTGAACCCCGCCACCGAGTAGCCGGAGAAGCGGACCCGGTCCTCCTTGTCGCGCATGGCGACGAGGATGCGGCCGAGCTTCGACTTCTTCACGTACTGTGCCGCCAGGATGCAGGCGATCAGCAGGCCGCCATTGACGAAATACAGGATGGTCTTGGCGCCGTCGGTGCGGATGTCCCAGCCGTGGAGGGTGCGCAGGTCGGTGATGCCGTTGATGCCGCCGGTATAGCCCTGCTGGCCGACGATCAGGATCGTCAGGATCGCGGCGATCGCCTGGGTGATGATGGCGAAATAGGTGCCGCCGACCCGGCGCTTGAACATCGCGAAGGAGATCAGCATCGCGAACAGGACCGGGACGGCGACCACCAGGATCAGCGTCAGCGGCAGGCTCTTGAACGGCTGCCAGAACCACGGAATCGCGGTGATCTGGTTCCAGTCCATGAAGTCCGGGATGCCGGGCGTCGACTGGATCTTGGTGTTGGCGACGCTCGAAGCCTCCAGCTTCAAGTACATCGCCATGCAGTAGCCGCCGAGGCCGAAGAACACGCCCTGGCCCAGCGACAGGATGCCCGCGTAGCCCCAGCAGATCACCAGCCCGAGGGCGACGAAGGCATAGGTGAGGTACTTGCCGACGAGGTTGAGGCGGAAGCTGTCGAGCATCAGCGGCAGGACGACCAGGATCACCCCGGCCAGGAGGACGAGGCTCAGCCACTCCACCGGCTTCATGAACGGGTTGTCGTTGACGGTGACCGACTTGGTGAGGGTCTGGACCGGGTTCGTCATCGCGAAAACATCCTCAGCGCCGGACCTTGAGGGTGAAGAGGCCCTGGGGCCTCAGCATCAGGATGCCGACCACCGCGAGCAGGGTGATCACCTTGGCCATCGAGCCGGAGAGGAAGAATTCCAGGGTCGACTGGGTCTGGGAGATCGAGAAGGCCGACGCGATGGTGCCGAGGAGGCTCGCGGCGCCGCCGAACACGACGATCAGGAAGGTGTCGACGATGTAGAGCTGGCCGGAGGTCGGCCCGGTGGAGCCGATCATCGTGAAGGCCGAGCCGGCGATCCCCGCGATGCCGCAGCCGAGGCCGAACGTGTAGCGGTCGACCTTCTCGGTATCGATGCCCACTGCCCCCGCCATGGCGCGGTTCGACATCACGGCGCGGACCTGCTGGCCGAAGCGCGAGCGGTAGATCAGCAGCGCGACGCTGACGGTGATCAGGATGGTGACGGCCATGACGAACAGGCCGTTGATCGGGATCTCGATCGTGTCGGTGACCTGCACCGAGCCGATCAGCCAGGACGGCAATTCGACGCCGACCTCGCGGGCGCCGAAGATCGACCGGTAGGCCTGCTGGAGGATCAGCGACAGGCCCCAGGTGGCGAGCAGCGTGTCGAGCGGGCGCTTGTAGAGGAACCGGATCAGGCCCCATTCCACCAGCATCCCCAGGGCCCCGGAGGCGAGGAACGCCAGCCCCATCGCGATGAAGAAGTAGATCGGGAACAGCGCCGGCAGGTAGGTCTGGAAGAAGGTCGAGCAGAGATAGGTGACGTAGGCGCCGAGGATCATGAACTCCCCGTGGGCCATGTTGATCACGCCCATCTGGCCGAAGATGATCGCGAGCCCGAGCGCCATCAGCAGGTAGACGGAGAACAGGATCAGGCCGGCAAAACCCTGCATGGCGAAGATCGCGCCGAGGTCGCCGAGGGAATAGTCGCCGAGCATGGTCCCGTAATCTCCGATCCGAGATGCGCTCCGCCCGCGGCGGAGGCCCGTGATCCCACTCAGATCACCTCATCCTGAGGTGCCGGAGCGCAGCGGAGGCCTCGAAGGAGGGCCCCAGTAGCTGCGCGGGTCCTGGAGGGCTCCTTCGAGGCAGGGCGATCGATGATCGCCCTGCGCCTCAGGATGAGGTCGCGTGTTGGAGGCGCACGTTTCGCGCGACTACTGATATCCCTTCGGGAACGGATCCGGCTTGATCAGTTCGGGGCTCGTGTAGACGATCTCGAACTGGCCGTCAGTCTTGGCCCGGCCGACCCGGGTCTTCGACCAGAGGTGGTGGTTCGGGTCGATCTTCACGTAGCCTTCCGGCGCAGCCTTGAACTCGATCCCGGGCGAGGCCGCCACCACCTTGTCGACGTCGAACGAGCCGGCCTTCTCGCAGGCCATCTTCCACAGGAAGGGCCCGAGATAGGCGGCCTGCGTCACGTCGCCGATGACGGTCTTCTCGCCCCACATTTTCTTGAAGGCCGCGACGAAGGCCTTGTTGTTCTCGTTGTCGATCGACTGGAAGTACTTCATGCAGGCATAGGCCCCGGCGATGTTCTCGCCGCCGATGCCGTCGATCTCGTCCTCGGTGACCGAGATCGTCATCAGCACCTGCTTCGACAGGTCGATGCCGGCCGCCTTGAGCTGCTTGTAGAACGCCACGTTCGAGCCGCCGACGACGTCGGCGAAGATCACCTTCGGCTTGGTCAGCTTGATCTTGTTGATCACCGAGTTGAACTGGGTGTGGCCGAGGGGGAAGTACTCCTCGCCGACCACCTTGCCCTTGAGCACGTTCTCGACATGCTTGCGGGCGATCTTGTTGGAGGTGCGCGGCCAGATGTAGTCCGAGCCGATGAAGTAGAAGCTGTCGCCGCCCTTCTCCTTGTGGACCCAGTCGAGGCCGGCGAGGATCTGCTGCGTCGCTTCCTGGCCGGTGTAGAAGACGTTCTTCGACTGCTCCAGGCCCTCGTAAAAGGTCGGGTAGTAGAGGAGGCCGTTATACTGCTCGAAGACCGGCAGCACCGCCTTGCGCGAGGCCGAGGTCCAGCAGCCCATCACGGCGGCACAATGGTCGTTGACGAGGAGCTTCTTGGCCTTCTCGGCGAAGGTCGGCCAGTCGGAGGCGCCGTCCTCCTGGATGATCTTGATCTTGCGGCCGAGGACGCCGCCGGCATCGTTGATCTGCTGGATCGCGAGCTTTTCCGCTTCCTGCGCGCCCGTCTCGGAGATCGCCATCGTGCCGGTGATCGAGTGCAGGATGCCGACCGTCACCTCGCTGTCCGTCACCGCCAAGCCGGTGGTGTTGACCGCTGATGTCGTGGGCGCGGCCCAGACCTTCCGCGGCAT
The DNA here is from genome assembly GCF_022829725.1 of Methylobacterium sp. E-005. Taxonomy (GTDB): domain Bacteria; phylum Pseudomonadota; class Alphaproteobacteria; order Rhizobiales; family Beijerinckiaceae; genus Methylobacterium. Next base: position 44,767 of record NZ_JAKSYG010000153.1, read on the forward strand.
CAACGCCAACGCCGAGGCGCCGGCTAGCCCCATGAGCAGCTTGCGCCGCAACGGGGAGTGCAAGCCGTGATCCGCGCCCATGTCGGTGTCGTCTGCCATCTGCCTGACCCTGTTCGCGTCCGGGGCCTTGCGAGGCGGCCGCGGATCGACGAGCGCAGGCTAGGTCGGCTGCGGCGGTGCAGCATATACGCTGTTTTGCGTATGGCCGGTCTCTTGCCTCTCCAGCACTGTCGATCCGTCTAGTCCGGGAACCGATGGCGTTCAGGGTCGAGTATCCACGCCGCGCAAAAGCGCATCGTACCGCGCGTCATCACGCACGCGCGGTCGCATCCGCTTGTCCTGTCGGGAGCGGCCGGGGCTGGACCGGCGGCCGATGAGCGGCCCGCAGCGCATCATCCCGATCCGGCGCGATTACAATCGCTTCGTCGCGGACGAGACACTCGAGGATTACGCGCTGCGCTTCACGGCCAAGAAGGCCCGGCGCTGGTCCGGCTTCGAGGTCGCGCAGACGGCGCTCGGCTCGATCTCGTTTCTCGCGCTGGAGGCGATCGGCGGCACGCTCGTCCTCACCGCCGGCTTCGTCAATGCGCTGGCGGCGATCCTCGTCGTCGGCCTGATCATCTTCGCCACCGCGGCGCCGATTACCACCTACGCGGCGCGCTACGGCGTCGACATGGATCTGCTCACCCGCGGCGCCGGCTTCGGCTATCTCGGCTCGACGGTGACGTCGCTGATCTACGCGAGCTTCACCTTCCTGTTCTTCGCCATCGAGGCGGCGATCATGGCGCTCGCGCTGCAACTCTGCCTCGGGTTGCCGCTCTGGATCGGCTATCTCGTCTGCGCGAGCGCGGTGATCCCGCTCGTGGCCTACGGCATCCGGCTGATCAGCCGGCTCCAGATCTGGACGCAGCCGCTCTGGCTCGGCCTCGGCCTGCTGCCCCTCGTCTGCATCGCCGCCCGGGATCCCGCCGCGTTGCACGCAATGGCCGTCTTCCCCGGTCTCGACGGCACGGCAGACCGGTTCGACCTCACACGGTTCGGCACCGCCACCGGCGTGCTGCTCGCCTTGCTGGCGCAGGTCGGCGAGCAGGTGGATTTTTTGCGCTTCGTGCCCGAGCCGGTGGCCGGGCGCGACCGGGCCTGGTGGCTGGCCGTGCTGGCGGGCGGCGCCGGCTGGATCCTGCCCGGCATGGTCAAGATCCTGCTCGGCGCCGGGCTCGCCGTCCTCGCCCTGGCGCACGGCGTCCCGCCCGACGAGGCCGCCGAGCCGACCCAGATGTACCGCGTCGCCTTCGGCTACGTGACCGGCGGAAACGACCGGGCGGCGCTCCTGCTGATGGGGGCCTTCGTCCTCGTCTCGCAGCTCAAGATCAACCTGACCAACGCCTATGCGGGCTCGATCGCGTGGTCGAACTTCTTCTCGCGTCTCACGCACAGCCATCCGGGCCGGGTCGTCTGGCTCGTCTTCAACGTCGCCATCGCCGTGCTGCTGATGATGCTCGGCATCGACAAGACGATCGAGAGCACCCTGCCGCTCTATGCCTGCGTCGTCTCGGCCTGGGTCGGGGCGCTCGCCGCCGATCTCGCCGTCAACAAGCCGCTGGGCCTGTCGCCGCCGGGCATCGAGTTCAAGCGGGCGCATCTCTACGCGGTCAACCCGGTCGGCACCGGGGCGATGCTGCTCGCCCTGGCGGCGGGCTGCCTGCTCCACCTCGGTCTCCTGGGCGCGGGGCCGCAGGCCTTCGCCCCGATGCTGACGCTCGCCCTGGCGTTCGCCGCGGCCCCCGCCCTGGCCTGGGCGACCCGCGGGCGCTGGTATCTGGCCCGGACCCCGCGCACGGACTGGGGCGCGGGTGAGATCACCTGCCGGGTCTGCGAACTTCCGTTCGAGGGCGAGGACATGGCCCATTGCCCGGCCTACGACGCCCCGATCTGCTCGCTCTGCTGCTCCCTCGACGCACGCTGCGGCGACCTGTGCAAGCCGCACGGCCGGCTGGAGGTCCAGGCGCAGGACGCCCTCGGGCGTATCCTGCCGCGCCGCACGGCCGCCTGGATCGGTGCGCCGCTCGGACGCTATCTCGCGGTGATGCTGACGCTCTGCACGGTGATCGGCCTGATCCTCGGCGTCGTGCATGCGGGCGCGAGCATCGCCCATCCGGACCACCGGGAGGTCCTGCGCGCGGCGCTGACCAGCGTGTTCTTCATCCTCGTCGTCATCCTCGGGGTCGTCGCCTGGCTGTTCGTGCTCGCGCAGGAGAGCCGGCGGGTCGCCCAGGCCGAGACGCGGCGCCAGACCGTCCTCTACGAGGCCGAGATCGCGGCCCACAAGGTGACCGACGCGAAGCTCCAGGACGCCAAGGAGCGGGCCGAGGCCGCCAACCAGGCCAAGAGCCGCTACGTCGTCGGCCTCAGCCACGAATTGCGGACCCCGCTCTCCAGTGTGCTCGGTTACGCCCAGCTCCTTGAGACGGATCCGACGATCCCCACGGCGCGCCTCAACGGCATCCGGGTGATCCGGCGCAGTGCCCAGCACCTCTCGGGCCTGATCGACGGGCTCCTCGACATCTCGCGGATGGAGGCCGGCCGCCTCCAGATCAACCGCGACGAGATCCGGCTCGCGGATTTCCTCGACCAACTCACCGACATGATCCGGCTCCAGGCGCGGGAGGCCGGGCTCGACTTCCGCTTCACGCGTCCCGAGATCCTGCCGCAGGTCGTCGCCACCGACGAGAAGCGCCTGAGACAGGTGCTCCTCAACCTGCTCTCGAACGCCATCAAGTTCACGCCGCGCGGGACGGTCTCGCTCGATCTGAGCTACCGCAGCCAGGTCGCGGTCTTCACGATCCGCGACACGGGCCCCGGCATCCCGGAGGCCGATCTGGCCCGGATCTTCGAGCCGTTCGAGCGCGGCTCGACGCCGGCGGCCCGCAGCACGCTCGGGACCGGGCTCGGGCTGACCATCGCCAACCTGCTGGCGCAACTCCTCGGCGGCGAGATCACCCTGACGCCCGCACCGGGCGGCGGGACGCAGGCGCGGCTGCGCCTGATGCTGGCCGCGGTGACGCAGCCGGCCCTCACGCCCGCATCCGCCGCCGCGCCCGTGTCCCGCCCGGAGCCCGCCTATGCGGGGCCGCGCCGGACCGTGCTCGTGGTCGATGACGACACCGCGCACCGCACCCTGATGCGCGCCATCCTGGAGCCGCGGGGGCTCACGGTGCGCGAGGCCGCGACGGGACCGGCCTGCCTCGCGGCCGTCGCGGAGACGACGGAGTCGGACGGCATCGACTTGATCTTCCTCGACATCGCGATGCCGGGCCTGAGCGGCTGGGACGTGGCGGCGGCGCTACGCGCGCAGGGCTATGCCGGGCCGATCGCGATGATGTCCGCCAACGTCCACGAACTCGGCCCCCTCCGGGGCGACAGCCCGCCCCATGACGCGATCCTCACCAAGCCCTTCGACCTGCGCGACGTGCTGGACCGGACCGGCGCCCTGCTGCGCCTCGACTGGACGGAGGCGCCGGGGATGGCTCCCCCGGCGAAGCCGGAGGAGCAGCGCGCGACGGCCCGTCCTGGCGCCGGCCATGTCGGCGAATTGCTGCGGCTCGGTCGCATCGGCCATATCCGGGGCATCGAGGCGAAGCTTGCCGCGATGGAGCAGGACGAGGCCGTGCCGCCGGCCTTCGTGGTGCAGATGCGCGGCTTGATCGCCGGCTACGATCTGCGCCGCTACCTCACGGTTCTGAAGGAACTCGCCGGCGATGAGTGAGCCCGGCCGCGACGTCGTCCTCGTGGTCGACGATTCGCCCGAGACGCTGAGCTTCCTGACGGAGGCGATCGAGCGCTCGGGCGCGACGGTGCTGATCGCGGTGGCGGGCGACCTCGCCCTCGCCCTCGTCGACGAGGTCACCCCCGACGTGATCCTGCTCGATGCGGTCATGCCCGGCCTCGACGGCTTCGAAACCTGCCGCCGCCTCAAGGCGAAGCCGCACCTCGCCGGCGTGCCGGTGATCTTCATGACGGGCCTGAGCGAGACCGAGCACATCGTCCGCGGCCTCGATGCCGGCGGCGTCGATTACGTGACGAAGCCCATCGTCCCCGACGAACTCCTGGCCCGCATCCGCACTCACCTCGCCGGGGCACGGTCCGCCCGCAGCGCCCGCACGGCCCTCGACGCGATGGGCCGGACCCTGCTGGCGGTCTCAGGCACCGGACGGGTCCTGTGGTGTACGCCGCAGGCGGGGCAGGTCATCGCCGCCCTGGCGCCCACGCGCGACGGCGTGCTGTCCCTGCCGCCCGAGGCTGTCGACTGGCTGCGGACCTGTCTCGCCGGGACGGCCGCCGGCTCCCTGATTCTGAAGGGGGCGAGCGGGCCCCCGCATACGCTCACGTTCGTCGGCGGTGCGGCCGAGGAGATCCTGCTGCGCCTCTCGCAGGACGATCCGGCCCTGAGCCTCGCCCGGCTGCGCGCGAGCCTGCCCATCACCGCGCGCGAGGCAGAAGTGCTGTTCTGGCTCTCCCAAGGCAAGTCGAGCCGGGACATCGGGGAGATCCTGGGCCTCAGCCACCGGACCGTGACCAAGCATCTCGAAGCCATCTATGCCAAGCTCGGTGTTGAGAACCGGACTGCGGCCTCCATCATCGCCAATCGTTACCTGCAAGGCGGCGGGTGAAACGTTTCTTCGAGGTGGGAACGACGACGGATCCGCCCACGCGCAATCCGCGTCGCGATGACCGAACGCCTGGATCGGCCTCTGTCGGATCGCGTGGCTGTGCGCACGAGTTTTGCTCTGCCTCCCGCCTCGGCTGATCACGGTTGGAAGGCGTAGGCGTGGGCGAGGCGATCGATTGGGCAGAGCGTCGCCGCATTGCCGAGCAGGCGCGCGGCGAGCGGCCATGGTCCCTCTGGGGGCCGTATCTCAGCGAACGGCAATGGGGCACCGTGCGCGAGGATTACAGCCGCGACGGCAATGCGTGGCGCGCGCTGACCCATGACGAGGCGCGCTGGCGCGCCTACCGCTGGGGTGAGGATGGACTCGCCGGCATCTGCGACGAGCGGGGCCTGCTCTGCCTCGCGCTCGGCCTGTGGAACGGGCGCGACCACATCCTCAAGGAGCGCCTGTTCGGCCTGACCAACGAACAGGGCAACCACGGCGAGGACGTCAAGGAGCACTATCACTATCTCGACGCGGTCCCGAGCCACGCCTACCTCAAGTTCCTCTACCGCTATCCGCAAGCCGCCTATCCCTACGAGGATCTCGTGCGCGAGGGCCTGCAGCGCGGTCGCGACAGGCCCGAATACGAGATCGACGACACCGGGATCTTCGACGGCGACCGCTTCTTCGACGTGACGGTGGAATACGCCAAGGCCGATGTCCACGACATCCACGTCCTCGTCTCCGCGACGAACCGCGGCCCGGACGCCGCCGACCTCCACCTCGTGCCGCAGCTCTGGTTCCGCAACACGTGGTCGTGGCGGGAGAACGGCCAGCAGCCGCACCCGCGTCTCGCGGCCGACCCCGAGGGCGGCGTCACCTGCGAGCATCCCCGCCTCGGCCGCTACCGACTGGCTTTCGACGGCGCGCCGGACGTCCTGTTCTGCGAGAACGAGACGAACCTGCACCGCCATGCCGGACAGCCGGAGGCGCAAGGTCCGTTCAAGGACGGACTCCACGCGGCGATCGTCGGGGGCGACGCGACCGCGATCCGGCGCGATGCCGGAACCAAGCTCGGCCTGCACTACGCGTTCCGCCTGCAGGCCGGCGAAACCAAGCGGATTCACTTGCGGCTGTCAGCGGGAACGCGGGCGCGCCCGATCGATGCGGATGGCAGCCTCCGCGACCTGCGCGTCGCCGAGGCCGACGCCTTCTACGACGACCTCATGGACGGGATCGGCGACCCCGACGCCCGCGCGATCTTCCGGCAGGCCGCCGCGGGGCTGATCTGGTCGAAGCAGCTCTACACCTACGACGTGCAGCTTTGGCTCAAGGGCGATCCCCTCCTGCCGCCGCCACCCCAGGAGCGCAGCGGCGGCCGCAACACCCACTGGCGCCACTTCGCGGCCTCCGACGTGCTCTCGATGCCGGACAAGTGGGAATATCCCTGGTTCGCCGCCTGGGATCTTGCCTTCCACTGCCTGCCGCTGGCCTTGCTCGATCCGGATTTCGCCAAGAAGCAGCTCCTGCTGCTGACGCGCGAATGGTACATGCACCCGAATGGCCAGCTCCCGGCCTACGAGTGGGAGTTTTCCGACACCAACCCGCCGGTCCATGCCTGGGCGACCTACCGGGTGTTCGAGATCGACCGCCGCCGCCGCGGCGGGCGTGGCGACCTCGCCTTCCTTGAAGGCGTCTTCCACAAGCTGCTGATCAACTTCACGTGGTGGGTGAACCGCAAGGATGCGGGTGGCCGCAACGTCTTCCAGGGCGGCTTCCTCGGCCTCGACAATGTCGGCGTGTTCGACCGGTCGCGGCCGCCGCCGGGCTTCGGCATGGTGCATCAGGCCGACGGCACCGCCTGGATGGCGATGTATGCGCTTAACATGATGCGCATCGCCCTCGAACTCGCGCTCCACAACGACGTGTACGAGAGCACCGCCTCGAAGTTCTTCGAGCATTTCCTCCTCATTGCCGAGGCCATGACCGACATGGGCGGCGAAGGCTTCGGGCTGTGGGACGAGGATGACGAATTCTACTACGACGAGGTCGATATTCCCGGCACCGGGCTGCTTCCCATGCGGGTCCGCTCCATGGTCGGCCTGGTGCCGCTCTTCGCCGTCGAGGTGATCGAGCCCTCCGTGCTCCAGCGGCTGCCGGACTTCGCCCGGCGCCTCAACTGGCTGCTGGAGAACCGCCCGTACCTCGCCCGCCTCGTTTCGCGCTGGGACGAGGGTGGCGTCAAGGACCGCAAGCTGCTGTCCCTGCTGCGTGGCCATCGCATGAAGGCGCTGCTGCGGCGGATGCTCGACGAGGCGGAGTTCCTCTCGCCCTTCGGCATCCGATCGCTGTCGAAGGCGCATCGCGACCAGCCCTATTCCCTCAACGAGTTCGGCGCCTCCTTCACGGTCCGCTACGATCCGGCCGATTCCACCTCGAACCTGTTCGGCGGCAACTCCAACTGGCGCGGACCTGTGTGGATGCCGATGAACTACTTGATCATCGAGGCTTTACGCCGCTTCTACACCTATTACGGCGACGATTTCCTCGTCGAGTTCCCCACCGGCTCGGGGGAGATGCGCACCCTTGATGCGATCGCCGATGCGCTCCAGGATCGGCTGATCACCCTCTTCACGAAGGATGAGGCCGGGCGTCGGCCGGCTCTCGGCGACCGACCGCCGATTCCCGCGGGGGCCGGTGCCGAGGAGGCCCTGCTGTTCCACGAGTTCTTCGACGGCGACACCGGTCGCGGCCTCGGCGCCTCCCACCAGACCGGCTGGACGGGACTGATCCTCAATCTCCTGCACGCGCGTGCCAAGCCGGATTCATAGGCGTCGTGGCGCTGCGGTGGTGGTCGGCGTGGTGTGTTTCAACGCTCCGCGGAGGGGCTGCAGCCGAACTGAGCCCGATAGCTCCGCGCGAAATGGGCCGCGCTCGAGAAGCCGCAGGCCGTCGCGATCTCCCCGATCCTGAGGGGGCTCTGGCGCAGCAGGCGCCGTCCATGGGCGAGGCGGAGGGCCCTGTACTGCGCCGAGAAGCTCAGCCCGAGCTTCTCGAGGAACAGACGGTCGAGGTGGCGCGGGCTGATCGCCGCGAGGCGCGCCATGGCCTGCCGGCCGAGCGGCGCCTCCACCGTCTTCTCCATGGTTTCGAGCACCGTCAGCAGGCTCGGATGGTGGATCCCGTACCGCTCGACCGCGGAGGCCCGCTGGGGGGCGTCGGCGGCGCCGATGGCGGTGTGGAGGAACCAGTCGGAGACGCGGCGGGCGAAGGCCTCACCCATGCGCTCGGCGATCAGGGCGTGCGCCATCTCCAAGGGGGCGACGCCGCCGCCGCAGGTCAGGCGATCGCCGTCGGCGACGTAGCGCGCCCGGCTCAGGCGCGCGTCCGGGAAGGTCTCGACCGTGGCGCCGGCATATTCCCAGTGGAGCGTGAAGGCACGATCGGCCAGCAGGCCCGCCGCGGCCATGAGATAGGGGCCGCCCGAGATGCCGCCGATGCGGACGCCGAGCCGGGCCATCCGCCGCAGGGTCGCGTGGATCTCGGGCCTGTCCCACCCAGTCGGCTCGCCGCCGGCACAGACGAACAGCGTGTGAAGACGGCCGCGTCGGCGCGGCAGCGCCTCGGTGGGGATCTCGGCGCCCGATGAGGCGGCCACGCAACCCTCAGCCTCGCCGAAATAGCGCAGGTGGTAGAGGGGCCGCCCGGCGAGATCGTTGGCCGCGCGGAACGGCTCGCACCCCGAGGCGAAGGACATCAGCGCGAAGCCGGGCACGAGGATGAATCCGATCTCCTGCGGGTGGTCCTCGGTCTGTGCATCCATTCCGCCAACACATTCCGCAGCCTGACGGCCCGAATGTGCAAGAAACCGTCTGCCCTGGTCAAACGCGTGGCTCGGCATGCACCATTCTGACTATCGTCTTCCTATTCCGTGCGAGACCGCCTCCGGATGCCTCGACCTGCCGACCTGCTCTCGTTCCGCACCGCGCTGTCGTCCCGGGCCGGTGCCGTGCCGGAGTGTCGGCCGTGAGCCACCGCTACGACGTCGCCGTCCTGGGCCTCGGCGCCATGGGCAGCGCCGCGCTTTACCAGTTGGCGAAGCGGGGCAGCGCGGTCATCGGGCTCGATCGCTTCGCGCCGCCCCACGCCCTCGGGTCCAGCCATGGCGAGACGCGGATCACCCGGCAGGCGGTCGGCGAGGGCGCCGATTACGTGCCCTTCGTCACCGCCTCGCACCGCATCTGGCGCGAACTGGAGACCGAGACCGGCGAGACCCTGCTGAACGCCTGCGGGGCCCTCGTCATGGCCCCGGGCCACGGCGTCTCGTCCCATCACGGCAAGCCGGATTTCGTCGGACGCTCGATCAGCGCCGCGGAAGGGGCCGGCATCGTCCATGAGGTGCTCGACGGTGCGGCGGTGGCGCGCCGGTTCCCACAGTTCCTGAACCTCGCGGGCGACGAGAAGGCCTATTTCGAGCCGGGCGGCGGCTACGTGTTTCCGGAGCGCTGTCTGGCGGCGCAGCTCGGCCGCGCGGGTGCCGCCGGCGCCGAGATCCGCACGAACTGCGTCGTCACCGGGCTGCAGCAGGACGGGGGCGGCGTCCGCATCGAGACGGCGGACGGCACCATCCTGGCCGACCGCGCCGTCGTGGCCGCGGGCGCCTGGACGGCCCCGCTGCTCGGAAGCCCGTTCGACCGGCTCCTCACCGTCCGCCGTCAGCTCCTGCACTGGTACGCCCTGGCGGACGAGACCGCCTATGGGCCGCATGCGCCGGTCTTCATCTGGATGTACGGGACGAGTGACACGGACTACCTCTACGGCTTCCCGCCGCTCGACGGGTCCATCAAGGTCGCGACCGAGCAGTACAGCAGCACCACCAGCGCCGACGGGGTCGAGCGCCGCGTCGACCCGTCCGAATCCGACGCGATGTATCGGCTGCGCGTGGCGGACCGGCTGGCCGGCGCGACCCCGGAGGTCGTCCGGGCCGCGGCCTGTGTCTACACGGTGACCCCGGACCGCGGCTTCATCATCGACCGGCATCCCGCGATGGACCGGGTCACGGTGGTCTCCGCCTGCTCGGGGCACGGCTTCAAGCACTCGGCCGGCATCGGCGAGGCCGTCGCGGCGGAGCTGGCCGGCACTGGCAGCACGGTCGATCTCACGTCCTTCGCCCTGGCACGTTTCAGGTGATGCGCCGGCTGATGGCTCGTGGATTGCTTGAAACCATGCCAAGATCCGTCGACCCGAGCAGGAAAGATCCGATGCGCCGCACGATCCGCACCCTTCTGACCACCGGGGCGATGGCCGCGCTCGCGGCGTTGTCGACCGTCGCGCTGCCCGGCCGGGCCACGGCCGCCGACGGCGTCGACGCGATCAAGACGCGCGGGACGCTGATCGTCGGCGTGAAGGCGGATTACAAGCCGTTCGGCTTCCGCGACCCGAGCGGGGCGATCATCGGCCTCGAGCCCGACCTCGCCGCCGACCTCGCCAAGCGGCTGGGCGTGAAGCTCGAACTCGTGCCGGTCGTCTCGGCCAACCGGATCGAGTTCCTGCAGCAGGGCAAGGTCGATCTGCTGATCGCCACCCTGTCGGACAAGCCGGAGCGCCGCCGCGTCGTGCAGGCGATCGACCCGAACTACTATTCCGACTTCGTGAACGTCCTGCTGCCGAAGTCGTCCGGCATCACCGACTGGGCGCAGCTCAAGGGCAAGCCGCTCTGCGCCACCTCGGGGGCGTGGTACAACAAGGACGTCGCGCGGACCTACGGGGCGGAGATCGTCGCCTTCGACGGGTCCGAGAAGCCGCTCTTCGCGCTCAAGCAGGGCAACTGCATCGGCTACGTCTACGACCAGAGCATGCTGCAGGGTAAGCTGCTCGACGACGACTGGAAGGCCAACTACGCGCTGCCGCTCAAGGGCATCCTCGACGCCCCGTGGATGATGGCGGTGGCGCAGGGCAACGCCACGCTCCAGGCCGCGGTCGAGGACGCCACCAAGGACTGGATGAAGACCGGCTTCATCGTCAACGAGGAGACAAAGTGGGGCATCGAGCCGACCGCTTACTCGAAGGCGATGCACGAGAAGTACAAGAACGCGACCAACTGATGCCCGCCCGCACGATGAAGCCGGGCGTTCGCCCGCGATGATCGCCACGATCCAGGCGTGGTTCCAGCAGCTCTACGAGACTACGGGCTTCAACTTCACGGTCTTCTACGATCCCTACGACTGGGACCGCTACGTGGCCGGCCTGCGGATGACGCTGCTCCTCGGGATCAGCACGATCCTGTTGAGCCTCGTCATCGGCGCCGTCGGGGCGCTCCTGCAGAGCGGGCCGTCGCGCCTCCTGCGGGCGCTGGTCAACGGCTTCGTGGTGGTGTTCCGCAACACGCCGCCGCTCGTGCAGATCTTCTTCTTCTATTTCGGCCTCGGGACGCTGCTCCCGGATATCCGCTCGGCGGACGGCCTGCGCGTGCCGATCCTCACCAACGTCCAGTGGGCGATCATCGCGCTGTCGCTGTTCGCGGGCGCGTTCAACGTCGAGATCTTCCGCTCCGGCATCGAGGCGGTGCCTAGGACCACGGTCGAGGCCGCCGAGGCCCTGGGCTACACCCGCTTCAAGGCCTACCGCCACATCGTTCTGCCGCTGGCCCTGCGGGTCTGCCTGCCGGCCCTGAACAACAACCTGATCAACCTCCTGAAGACCACGACGCTGGCCTACGCCATCGCGGTTCCGGAGACCCTGTACGCGGTCAAGCAGATCTGGTCCGAGTCGCAGAACGTCCTGGAGATGATGCTGGTGCTGCTCGCGACCTATGCGGTCCTGGTCGGCCTGCTCGTCTGGATCATGCACCGCTGGGAACGCGCCCTGCGCATCCCGGGATACGGCCGATGAGTGCCCTGGATCCGAACCGCCCGAGCGATCTCCCGGTCCTCCTGCCCTTCACGCTCCCGAAGGACCGCCCGGCGGCGCGCCTGCGCCCGGCCCATCTCTGGATGCTCACCGCGTTCGCCCTCGTCGCCCTCCCGGCCTGGGCGCAGGGCGGGGCCGCGGCGCTGTCGCCGCTGGAGGTCGTGATCAAGTGGGCGCCCCTCCTGCTGACAGGCTTCGCCTTCAACGTCGCGATCTCGTTGATGGCGATGGCGATCGGCACCGTGGCGGGCATCGGGCTCGGGCTGGCCATGCTGGCGGAGGGGCGGATCCTGCCCCGCCTCGCGTGGTGCGTCACGCAGGTCTTCCGCAACGTGCCCTGGCTGGTGCTGCTGTTCTTCGTGATGTTCCTGGTACCGTTCCAGGTCACCGTGTTCGGCCTCCGCGTGCCGCTGCCCGACTGGGTGAAGGCGACCTTCGGCTTCAGCCTGCCGGTCATGGCCAACGTCGCCGAGATCGTCCGGGGCGCGGTGCGCTCGGTGCCCAACACCCAGTGGGAGGCCGCCGAGTCGCTGGCCTTCACCCGGCGGCAGACGCTCTGGCGCATCATCCTGCCCCAATGTGCGAAGCGCATGCTGCCGCCCTGGATGAACGTCTACGCGCTCATCGCGATGGCGACCGTGCAGGCCTCCATCGTCGGCGTCACCGAGATGCTGACGCTGACCGCGCAGGTCCACGCCGCCGAGGGCGGCCGCCCCGAGCTGTTCGCACCGCTCTACGGCTTCGCGCTGCTGTGCTTCTTCCTCTACTGCTACCCGATCGACCGGTTCACCGCCGCCCTGGAACGCCGCTTCGAGACCCGCTGAGCCCATGACGCGCGCGACCCCGGCCGCCACCCCGTCCCCGAGCTGGACCCCCGATCAGCCGATCGTCCGCGTCGTCGACGTGCACAAGTCCTTCGGGACGTTCGAGGTTCTGAACGGGATCAGCTTCGACGTCCGCAAGGGCGAGGTGGTCTGCATCATCGGACCCTCGGGCTCGGGCAAGTCGACCCTGATCCGCTGCATCAACGCGCTGGTGCCGGTGAGTGCCGGCTCGATCGCGGTCGAGGGGATCGCGGTGACCGATCCCCGCCTCGACAAGCTGGCACTGCGCCGCAAGGTCGGCATGGTGTTCCAGCAGTACAATCTGTTCCCGCACAAGACCGCGCTGCAGAACGTGATGATGGCCCCCATCCACGTCCTCGGGCAGGAGAAGCGCGAGGTCGAGGCCCGGGCGCGGGCGCTCCTCGCCAAGGTCCGGCTCGCCGGCAAGGAGAACGCCTATCCGGGCGAGTTGTCCGGCGGCCAGCAGCAGCGCGTGGCCATCGCCCGCTCCCTGGCGATGCGGCCGGACGTGATGCTGTTCGACGAGGTCACCGCCGCCCTCGATCCGGAGACGGTCAAGGAGGTGCTGGTGACGATCCGGGAACTCGCCGAGGAGGGCATGACCTGTATGCTCGTCACGCACGAGATGAATTTCGCCCGCGACGTCGCCGACCACATCTACTTCACCGACCGCGGCGTGATCGTCGAGCACGGGCCGCCCGCGACCTTCTTCGCCTCCGCCGAGGACGAGCGCACGCGCCGGTTTCTGTCGCAGGTGCTTTGACGCTCCTGTCGTGGCGAGCCCGGCGGCGCGGTCTCGATGCCGAACGTCCGCCTGAGCGGAGCGTTCGTGCCTCATCTGCCAATTTCCTGCACGGCGGAGAGACCGCCGGTCGCGTATGACTCAGAGGTATGTGATATAGTTCATGATATTTCGGATCGCGTGTTTGGTATAATATATTTCCTGCACGCGTCCCCGCCGGGGCGTCGAAACCGCGGGACGCGAGGAGGCGCCCCATGCCGGAGAAGTCCACCGAACGGTCCGCTTCGTCTCCCACCCGAGAGCGCATGATCAGACGCATCGCCGACGCCCTCGGTCGGCCGGAGGCGGTGTTCCGCGATCAGGGCGGTCCGGCATGCGGTTCCGCCGATCAGGGGGAGCTGTTGTGGATCTGGAACAGCCTGACGGACCATGCCGATCGTCAAAGAATCTTGATCTATGCGCGCGCCGTTGCCGCGGAACGTTCCGGCATGGTCCGGCCATGATCTTCGTCACGAACGCGCAGGGGCGGGCGACCTTCGTCAGTCCGGAATGGACCGATTACACCGGTCAGTCCCTGGAAGAGGCCGTGGGTTTCGGCTGGGCCCGGGTCGTGCATCCGGACGACCGTGACGTGGCCCGCAGGACCGTCGAGGCCGCCATCCAGGCGCAGAGCGCCTTCAACCTGCGCTATCGGATGCTCGCACCCGATGGCCGCGCCATGTGGGTCGCCGCCGGTGCGGTTCCGTCGTTCGGTCCACCGGAACAGACCTTTCTGGGCTTTCTCGGGTCGATCACGCAGGTCATCGACGATCCGGCCGCGGGCCTGCAGGCCTACGGTTCGCTGGGAAGCTTCGTGCCGCCCCCGCCGCATTCGGCGACGCCACCGAGTTCCATGCTGGAGGCGATGGCGGATCATCTGCTCATGGCCCACGCCCTCATCGAGCCCGCGGCCGCGGCGCGTTTGCGTCCGCTCGTCGAACGCGTGTTGCACGAGGTCGGAATCGAACTCGCGCGCGCCGAGCAGTCCGGCGAGGCGCGGGCCGCCATGCACTGACGCGGTGGACCGCGTCGACACGACGGCCTCGACCGGCGACGATTGCGCCGAACCGGCGTCCGCTCCGACGGAGGGTGCGCGAGCGCCGTTCGATCGGGGAGCCGGGCGAGCGCGCCGGTTCCCTGCCCGTCACCGGGTTTCGATACAGAGGCGGAGACGTGCCGGATCCGGCCGTGGCCGGACCGCAACCAGCGGCGCATGGCGCACCGCACGTGCACGCCCCGGAGCGGGCCCGGGACGAGCGGGCCCGCGCTTCGGCAATGGAGCGGTGTAGACCCCCGCCCGAAACGCCACGCCGGCGAAGACTGCGCCGGCAAGGACGGCGTGGTTGGTCATCGCGGCCAGAAACGGCCGGGGCGGGACCGGGCACCGGTCAAGGGGACGCTCCGCGGCGTGCTCAGCGGATATGGTGGAGTTCGGCCTCAAGGTGCCGAGAGCCCGACACGGTCGGCGCCGCACCTCTCGCCGTCGAGGGCTACCGGATGTGAGCCCGGCACCTATGTCGCTGACAAAGGAGCCGTCCAAACCATGATCATGATCATCATCTGCTTCCTGGCGCCGTGGCTTGCCATGTTCCTGCGCGGCAAGGTGCTTCAGGGCATTCTCTGCATCCTCCTCCACCTGACGATCATCGGCTGGATTCCGGCGACGATCTGGGCGCTCGTCGTCACGCGGCGCGAGACGGCCTAAAGCGTCTCCGCCGACGCCGGCACCGGTTCGGCGGCCCAGGGCGCGTCAAAGCGATCGAGGACGGAGAGCCGGGCGCGATGTGATCGCGTCCGGCTCTCCGCGTCGGGCGCGGCGGGGGAGACGGCGCCTCTTCAAGGCCGACGGGTCCTATGACAGTTCAGGCCCGTCCGGCATGGCCGATCTTCAATTGGTCAATTGGATCGTGAGCGATGTTTTCTCTATTATTGCATTAGCACTTCATTGATAAACCGAGATGAGTATTGCTTAGTGTAAGGGTATCTTAAGATCCGCTCACGTATTTAAAATTCGAATGCGTGGAAAGCGGCGATGAAAAAAGAAATCTTCCGTCTGATCGCAGAAGAAAATGGCGCGACGGCTATTGAGTATGGGATGATCGCTGCCTTGATAGCGGTCGCCATCATAGGGTCGTTGCAACTCGTCGGCACCTCGCTGAGCGCGAAGTTTACTGCGATCGCCGGCAATCTGAATTGATCGCTCTCTGTTGAGCCGTCGGTGCCGCGCGGTCCTGGATTGGGAGCCGTGGTCCATAACCTCGTTTGGACGTCGGCGAGATGCGGCGGCGATCAGCAGCCTGACGCGGTTCCACGCAGGCTCTCCGCCTGGGGCGCGGGTCGGGCAGGGACCGCCCGGCGATTCATCGCCTCGAACCTCTCCCCGCGATCCGGCGTCTTTTTGAGCGGTCGCGAAGCGATCCGGTCGGCGTCCCATCGACCGCCGTCGCACTGGCCCTGGGTCGCTTCGCTGCGCGCGATGACGGAGCGCGCTTCGGCCAGGGTCCCGTCCAAGATCCTTAAAACGCTGAGTCTCGGACCTCAGGAAACCCGGATCCGAGAATGCGGCTCGCTGTCGGACAGGGTCTCAGCGGGGGCTGACCGGCGCCGGCCCCCGGGAAAGGGCCGCGACCGAGATCATGAAGGGGCAATCCGGCTCCATCGTTACGACGCTGGACACGGATCGCGTCGGGATGTTGGAGCCTCGGCCGCGGGACCGGCGGCCAAGGCGCTGGACTGCAACCCGAAGCGTCTCCTCGTATGAGGCTTCGCCCGTATCGCCCGCGGGCATGTCGGCACATAATTTGGCGAAGGCGGCGCGCAGATCGGGTTCAGGCATGAGGCATCCCCTAGGGCTTGGGGCCAGGGGACAGCGGCAAGGTTAACGGAGCGTTAAGGCGCCTCTGATCGTGCGCCGGCGCGCCTTCCGGGTGCGGACGCCCAATCTGCGATCGGTCCCGAAGGGGTTTTTCTTAACGGTGCGTCCGCATCCTCCGCGGCACATTCCCGTCGTCGTGGGCGTCCACCGGGCGCCGGAGCACCCGCCGCATGACCTTGCTCAGCGTCATCTGCTTGTTCTCGGGGGCGACGCTGGCCGGCATGGCCCCGCGGCGCGCGATGCAGCAGGCGACGCTCGAAGGCGCCGGGGGAGGCCTGATCGTGCTCGGCCTCGTCATCCTCGGCGCCGGCCTGCCCCTGTTCCGATAGCGACCTCGATCCGGACCTGCGCGTCCCGCCCGGATGCCGGCTCAGCTGAAACGCTCGTCCGTGCCGATCCGGATGGTCGCCACATCCGCGTGAACATCGTCCAGCGCGCAACGGATGCGCTCCAGGGCGGCGGACACCAGCGCGGCGGCTTGCGGATCGGCGGCTTGCGGATCGGCAGGGACGCGCGTCGAGAGGTCGAAGCCGTCGCGCAGATAGGGCATCATCTGTCCGTGCAGCGCCGTGTAGGCGCCGGGATTGGACAGTTCGTAGATGACCGCGAGAGCGTGATAGGCCCCAATCAGGATTTCCAGCGCGACATCTGCACTGCGTGCGGCCCGCTCACATTCGTCGCTGCCCATATCGCGCTTGTTGTTTTATCGCTGTCCAGTCTTCCGGTAACATGCTCGGTTAAGACTGTCGACATTTTAGGCTATTGTATTCGCTGCGCTTTACAGGACGGGAAATTTTAGAGTCGGATTATGGCTCGACTGCAACACCTGCCGAATTTGGTGTCTGGCATCGCGTCGTCATCTGGCTGCGGGCATGTCGACTCGGCCGAATCATCGTGGCGATCCGGGTTTCCGCCTCGGCCAGGACGCTGTTGACAAGGTGAGTTGCCCCTTCGACCGTTCCCTCCACCAGAGCTCCGCTCCGGCTCGTCTCCTCGACGATGCGGAAATTGTCCTCGACGAATGCGCGGATCTTGCGCTGAGCATCGTCGAACTCGCCCGGATGGGCGGTTTCATACAGAAGTGCCAGGGCCAAGTAAGCGCGGCCGACCATATCGAGTGCCAGATCCGCGCTCGTCTCGGAACGCACGGTGTCGATCGGGGTCACGGCGGGTGAATCCCTGTCAAGTACATCTGCGCAGGCTAGCATAACTTACACCGGTTGCAATCGATCAAGTTGTTCCGCGACCGGTTTTCCTGAGACATCTTGAGCCAGGCGGGCGGGCTCTGATTCCGCCAAGTTGTTCCCCGCCGCAGCACCTGGGCGGATGATGAGCCGGCTGCGGGCCCGTCGTAGCGGGGGCCGTGCCCGGGTGCGATAGTGGCTTTCGGGGCGTAGCGTCCGAGACGTTGTCGCCCCGGTCAGAATCCGTACGCTTTCGCCTCGCCGTGACTGGATCCGGCCCCGTGGCGGTGGTCTCGCGCGGCCAAGCCGACTATCGACACGCGCAAGGGAGCCGGCCCGCCCGGCCCGCAGGACCCGGCCGCGCCGGACGCTCAGGAGATTCAGGATCGTGCCCGCCAGTACCCCGCGCCCCGTGATGCTCGTGATCCTCGACGGCTGGGGCCTCCGGGAGGAGCGCGCCGACAACGCCGTCCTCCAGGCCCGGACGCCCGTCTTCGACGGGCTGATGCGGGAGCGGCCCCGGGCGCGGCTGCGGACCTTCGGCGCCGATGTCGGCCTGCCCGAGGGGCAGATGGGCAATTCAGAGGTCGGGCACCTCAATATCGGCGCGGGTCGCGTCGTCATGCAGGATCTGCCCCGGATCGACGCCGCGATCGCGGACGGTTCGCTGGCCGCGAACCCGGCGCTGCTCCGGTTCATCGAGGCCCTGCGGGCGTCGGGCGGCACCTGCCACCTCATGGGCCTGCTGTCGCCGGGGGGCGTCCACGCCCATCAGGACCACGCGGTGGCGCTGGCGCGCGTTCTGGTCGAGGCCGGCATCCCGGTCCGGCTCCACGGCTTCACCGACGGGCGCGACATGCCGCCCCGCTCCGCCGCCACCTGCGTGGCCGCCGTGGAGAAGGCGCTGCCGGAGGGCGCGCGCCTTGCCACCCTGTGCGGGCGCTATTTCGGGATGGACCGGGACCGCCGCTGGGAGCGCGTCCGGATCGCCTACGAGGCCCTGACCGAGGGGCGCGGCACCCGCTTCGACCGGGCCGCGCAGGCGGTGGCGGCCTCCTACGCGGCGGACGTCTCGGACGAGTTCATGACGCCGGCCATCCTCGGCGACTATGCCGGGATGCGCGACGGCGACGGCCTGCTGAGCTTCAACTTCCGCGCGGACCGGACCCGGCAGATCCTGGAGGCGCTCCTCGATCCGGCGTTTTCCGGGTTCTCCCGCCCGCGCACGATCCGCTACGCCGCGGCGCTCGGCATCGTCCAGTACAGCGTCGAGATCGACGCCTTCGCCGACACCCTGTTCGGAACCCTCGACCTGCCGAACGGGCTCGGCGAGACCGTGGCGCGGGCCGGACGTGCGCAACTGCGCATGGCCGAGACCGAGAAGTATCCCCACGTCACCTATTTCATGAATGGCGGCCGCGAGGCGCCGTTCGAGGGTCAGGACGCCATTCTCGTGCCCTCGCCGAGGGTCGCGACCTACGATCTCCAGCCGGAGATGTCGGCG
Source organism: Methylobacterium sp. E-005 (assembly GCF_022829725.1). Classification (GTDB taxonomy): domain Bacteria; phylum Pseudomonadota; class Alphaproteobacteria; order Rhizobiales; family Beijerinckiaceae; genus Methylobacterium. The sequence continues at coordinate 63,517 of NZ_JAKSYG010000153.1, forward strand.
CCGGAACTCACCGACCGCGCCGTCGCGGCGATCGGCTCGGGGCGCTACGACCTGATCATCCTGAACTTCGCCAACCCCGACATGGTCGGCCATACCGGCAGCCTCGCCGCGGCCGTGACCGCGGTGGAGACCGTCGATGCCTGCCTCGGCCGCGTGGTCGAGGCGGTGACGGCGCAGGGCGGGGCGCTGCTGGTCACCGCCGACCACGGCAATTGCGAGACGATGCGCGACCCGGAGACCGGCGAGCCCCACACGGCGCACACGCTCAACCCGGTCCCGGTGGCGCTGGTCGGCGTCGAGGGGGTGTCGCTGGCCGACGGCCGGCTTGCCGACGTGGCGCCGACGCTCCTCGACCTGATGGGCCTCGACCAGCCGGCCGAGATGACCGGCACGTCCCTGATCCGCCGGGCGGGCTGATGGTCCGGCATGACGGCTGCAACGCTCAGGCCGTCATGCAGCAGGCTTCCGCCATACGTCCCGCCGTGGGACCGGATCGTGCCAGAGCGGGGCGGGGCGCTTCCTGGTCATGCGTTCGTTCGGGCAGGTTCTGGCACGGTCCAGACACGCGCGCGCTCCCTCCCCCTGCAGCGGGGGAGGGTGGCCCCCGCAGGCGGTCGGGAGAGGGGCGCGACGGTGCAGAAGAGAACGCCGCCCTTCATGATAGTCGCGCGTCTTCCGGAACCCGGGTCGCCCTCTCCCGACCCCTGCTGACGCAGGGGCCAGCCTCCCCCGCGGCAGGGGGAGGGCGCGTCGCGCATCCGGCGCTTCTTCCGGTTGAGCGGAAACCTTTGACGCCCCCCGCCTGCGGGGGAGCGAAGGCCGAGTGTTGGACGCGGTCTGAGAGATGATCGCCCGGCACAGCCTGATCTATGTCGGCTCGCGCGGCTTCGCCGCCGCCCTGAACATGGCCTCGGTGGCGGTGTTCACCCGGCTGGCGCCGGCGGCGAGCTACGGCACCTACCTCTACGTCCTGTCCTGGGCGCTGGTGCTCTACGGGGCGACCTGTCAGTGGCCGAAATTCGCGTTCTTCGCCCTCTACGACGAGGCCCGGGAGCCGGCGCAGGTCGGCACCGTGGTGCGCATCCTGGGCGGGACGCTGCTGCTCGCCGGCCTCGGCAGCGTGCTGGCGGCCGAACTCGGCCTCGTCCCGGGCCGGATGGCCGCCGCCATCCTGGCCCTCGCCTGCGGCACCACCCTGTTCGAGGGGGCGACCGAGATCGCGCGCACCCGCCTGCGGGTCGGGGCGGTGGCGGCCTCGGTGATGAGCCGGGCCGTGCTGATCCTCGGCCTCGGCAGCCTCGCGCTGCGCCTCTCGGGCGATCCCCTCGACCTCGCCTTCGCGGTGGCCACCGCCAACGCGGTCGCCTCGCTCCCGGCCGCCGCCACGATCGCGCCGATGATGCCCGGGCGCGGCAGCCGGGCCGAGGCCCTGCGCCTGTTCGCCTACGGCTGGCCCCTGGTGATCTCCTTCGGGACCGCGGCGCTGGCCCAGAGCCTCGACCGGCTGATCATCGCCAAGACCGTGGGGCCGGCGGGCCTCGGCGCCTACGGGGCGCTGGCCGATTTCCTCCGGCAGAGCTTCATCGTGTTCGGCGAGGCGATCGCCCTGTCGCTGATCTCCCTCGCGAAGCGGGAGGCGCGCACCGGCGGCATGCCGGCGGCCGCGGGCGTGCTGAGCGATGCCGCCCGGGCCATGACGCTGATCGCGGCCTTCGGCGCCGTGTTCTTCCTCTGCTTCGACGACCTCGTGGTCACGGTGCTGCTCGGGCCCGATTACCGGGCGGAGGCGCGCCACCTCGCCCCGGTGCTGATCCTGGCCAGCATCCTGATGATGTTCCGCGCCTATTATTTCGGGCAGGTGATCTACTTCACCCGGACCAGCGGCCTGGAGGCGGCCGCCGCCTTCGCGACGCTCGCGACCGTGGCGGCGCTCTCGCTCCTGCTGATCCCGACCTTCGGTGCCCCCGGGGCGGCGCTGGCCTTCGCGGGCGGGCAGAGCGCGGCCTGCCTCGTGCTGGTGTTCGGCGCCCGGCGGGAGGGCACGACGATGCCGCTGCCGCTTGCCGACATGGCCGGCATCGCGGGGATTGCGGCGGCCTGCGGTGCCGTCAATGCCGGGATCGGGCTGATGCCGGGGGGCTTCATGGTGCCGGGGCAGGTGCTGCGTATGGTGCTGCTCGCCGCCGGGGCGGGGGCGGCGGCGTGGCGCTACGACGTCCTCGGCTTCGCCGGGGCGATCCGCCACCGGCTCGCGACCTGAGAGCGCCCATGCCGGAGACCGCCACGCTCCCGCAGGGCCTCGTCGCGGCGGTCCGGCCCCTCGACCCTGACGCGCCCTGGATCCCGGCCTGGCGCGCCCTGGGGCCCGCCTCCGCCATCCGGAACCCGTTCTATGAGGCGGGCTACGCGCTCGCCGCCCGCGAGGCCTTCGGCGCCGGGGTGCGCCTGCTGATCGTGGCCGACCGGCCCCCCGAGGCGCCGGGGGCGCGGTTCCACGCCGTCTGGCCGTTCCGGGTCTCCCGGCGGCGCTGGGGCCTGCCGCTGCCGCTGCTGATGGGCTGGACCCACGGCTACTGTCCCTTCGGCGCCCCGCTGCTCGACGGCGCCGACCCGGCGGCGGCGCTGGCCGGCCTTCTCGCTGCCCCCCGGGCACTCGGCCTGCCGCCGCGTCTCCTCCTGCCGAACGCCCCGGCGGACGGGCTCCTGCCGGATCTCCTGGCGGCGCGGGGAACCGCGTCGGCCACGTACTGGCCGCACGCGCGGGGGCTGCTCGACCTGACCGTCCACGCCCCGGAGGCGCGGGCGGGCTATCTCGGCCATCTCTCCGGCCAGCGGCGGCGCAAGCTGCGCCGCGACCACGGTCGCCTCAATGCGGTGGCCCCCGTGGCGTTCGAGATGCTCGATGCGCCGGCCGATCTCGACCGGGCGCTCACCGAGCACGCCGCCCTCGAAGCGGCCGGCTGGAAGGGGCGGGCTGGCACGGGCCTGGGCCAGCGGCCGGCCGAGGTCGCCTTCCTGCGCGCCGCCCTGGCCGATCTGGGGAGAGCGGGCGGCGTGCGGATCGCGCGCCTGCGTCGGGCGGACCGGACGCTCGCCTCCCTGATCCTGCCGGTCACCGGCTCCGAGGCCTGGGTTCTGAAGATCGCCCATGACGAGGCGGAGCCGGAGGCCGCCCCCGGGATCCAGCTGGTCCATCGCCTGACCGAGGCGGTGGTCTCCGGCACCGGGGCGATCGCCCGGATCGATTCCTGCGCGCCGCCGGATTTCGCCCTGGGCTCGCTGTTCTGGATCGAGCGGCGCGAGATCGCCCACCTCCTGGTCGCGGCGGGCCACGATTCCCTGTTCCCGCTCGCCCGTACCCTGGAGCGCGCCCGGGAGCATGTCGCCCGGGCCCGGCTCGCGGGCGGGCGCCTCACCAGCCGAAGCGGGCGATCTGCGCCAGCCGCGCCTGCGTCTGCGCCGGGTCGCGGCCCGTGACGCCCTGGACCATCACGGCGACGCGTCCCGACAGGTCGTAGCAGGTCGCGCAGAAGGGCAGTTGCGCCAGGATGATCCCGTCGTCGCGGGCGCGGGCGACCGAGGCGATCAGGCAGGGCAGGACCGGGGCGTCGGCGGGGCCGGCGAGGCAATCGGCCCGGGGGCTGCCGAAGAGCGGGCGGTTCGGCCAAGTCAGCAGCAGCGTGGTGCCGCCCCGGCGGTCGGGGGCCGGCGGCAGGGTGTAGCTGCGCAGGAGCAGGGCGCAGGCCAGCAGCACCAGCCCCGGCAGGATCAGCACCCGCAGCCGCATCCGCCTCAATCCCCCTCGTCGAACCGCGTGCGGTAGAAGACCTCGCGGCCGGCGCCGTCGATCACCCGGACGGCCTGGGCCGGCTCGCCCGACCGCTGCGGCACCCGGGCCCGGGCGAAAAGGCGCAGCGCCCGCTCCTGCGCGGTCTCCAGGCTGCCGACGCGCACCGAGATCCGGGTCTGGATCTCGTCCGGCTCGGGGCCGAGGACTTCGATGTGGAAGGTCTCGCGCAAAAGTATCCGCCTGATCGAGGGTCATCCGGTCGCCGGTCCGCAGGCGCCGGTCGCGGGCGCCATAGCACGATCCGGTCCCGGTCGCGGTGGCGGCCGGCCCCTTTGAACACCGTCTCCGGATTGAGTGCGAAGCGACCGAGGGACGCGCCGGCGCTGCGGCCCTCAGCGCACCCCTTGCAGGCGTGCCGGTTTGCCCCTGTGGGGCGCATCGTGCCGGCTCTGCTGGTCCGCCTGTCGGAACTCCGTCGGCGTCAGGCCGTGGCGCTCCTTGAAGCGGCGGGCGAAATGGGCTTGGCTGGTGAAGCCGCTGGCATAGGCCAGCAGGCCGATCGACAGGTGGGCGCAGGCCGGATCGATCAGCCGCTTGCCCGCCTCCTCCAGCCGGCGGTCCCAGATGTAGTCGGAAATGTGCCGGCCGCGCTCGTGGAACAGTTCCTGAAGGCGGCGCAGGGAGACGCCGACCGCGGCGGCGAGCTGGGGCGGGTCGAGGGTTTGGTCGCTCAGGTGCGCCTCGATATAGGCCTTGGCGCGCTGGACCGTGACGGAGCCGTGGGTGGAGCGCGGCACCTCTTGCGCGAGCCGCTCCGCGAGGCTCGCCACGATCAGATCGACCCCGATCGACGCCATGCGGGCGGCCGCGTCGGGGCCGAGCCGATTGGCGACCGCGACCAGTTCCCGGATGTACGTCCGCGCCAGGATCGTCGAGGCGCGATCCCCGCCGACCCTGAGGCTGCTGAACAGCCGGGACGGGCCCAGCGTGGCTTCGAGACGATCGCGCGGCAGATCCAGGATCAGGGTACTGCCCGTCTCCGTCTGGACCACGGCCGGGCGTGCGTCGAGGACGACAAGGTCGCCCATCCGACAATCCGCTTCCTGGTCGCCCTGGTGGGCGATAGCCCGGCCGGAGAGAATCAGGACCGCGTGGACCCGGTCGTGCCGGCCGTCGCGCCGGACCGTCTCGGCCGTCTTTTCGCTGCGCATGGCCGTGTGTGCGAAGCTTGAAATCGGCATGGAGCCGATCTTCGTAGCGGCTATGCTGCCCTTGAACTGGGTCTCGTCCACGGTCTTCATCTCCACCGGAACGAGCTGTTCACAGATCATTTCGCACCACTGGTGGAATGCGTTCCGGGGGTGCAGTTTTTCTGTCGAGAAGACGGGTCGCATCGAGCTGCTGGTTTCGCGGCGTGCGCGCTGATGGGAGGCTTGCCAGATTGCAAATCATATACAATTTTTAAAATGTGCATTCAATCGCGTTCAATTTTAAGATACGGGCATCAATAAATATTGAGTCTGCAGCATTGTCAATCCGGCTTGGGCTTTGCGGAATATTGACTTAGGATTTATTATTGCGGTATTCGGCTCATATTCGGATCGATGATGCTATTTTGTTTCGAATATGATTGCGTTCGAGCGATCGTTCCAAGATTGATCCTTCGGATCCAAGCCGAAAGCCTGCGTGAGCCGTCAGCGCCCCGATCGCGTATCGCCTTGGGAGCAACCCTTGTTATGCCGTGCGCAAGGCTGCTGATCGCAGGGGGGCGGTCTCGTGATATCCCATCTCGGCGCCAAATCCCGTCTTGGCGCCAAATCCTATCTTGGCGCCAAATCCTATCTTGGCGCCAAATCCCATCTTGGCGCCAAATCCCATCTTGGCGCCAAGTCCAATTGCCCCCCGGGTGGCCCGGGCTTTAAGAGAACCGCTCCACCCGAGGAGACGCCACCGGAGGAGCCCCGTGGACCCGCTCAAGGCCGCCGCCGCGACGCTGCTCTGCCTCGCCCTGTTCTGGCTGGCCTTCCGGCTGACCCGGCGGCTGGTCGATCTCGCCATCGCGGGGGGCTACGCCGAGGAACGCCGTCGGCTGGCCGAGGAGGCGGCTCAGGCCGAGGCTGAAGCTGGGGCCGTGCCGCAGGCCTCCGCCATCCGGGCGACCCCGGTGAGCTTGGCCGTGAACAGGGACCAGTCGTCGGCATCCGCGATCGGCGCCCATAAGGCCTCGACCTCGTCGATCAGCAGCGTGCAGGGCGCCGCCGCGAAATAAGGGTGGTCGAGCCGCGCGCCGGCCACGGGGGCGAGGGGTGCGAGCGCGGCCCGCACCGGCGCGAAGGCTTCGCTCGCGTAAAAGGCCGCGGAGGGGCTCGCCTGCGCCCGCTCGGCGCTTGCGGGGCCGCCATACCAGTCGAAGAAGAACCGCTCGAAGGGCGCGCGGCTCTCCCCCAGGAAGCGCCAAACGGCGGCGACCAGCCGGTCGGTCTCGGGCCGCGGCGCCTCCGCGAGGCCCAGCCTGCGGAACAGGGCCTGCGCAAATCCCTCCTGCAGGGCCGGTCCGAAGCCCGAGAGCGCCGTCTCCAGGCGTCCCTGAGGGGCGAGGGTCAGCAGGCAATCGGCCAGCCGGGTGAGGTTCCAGAACAGCGCCTCCGGCTGGCGGCCGAAGCTGTAGAGCCCGGTTTCGTCGAAATACGCGGCGGTGAAGTCCGGGTCGAAATGCGGCAGGAAGCGCCAGGGCCCATAATCGAAGCTCTCGCCGGTGACGTTGATGTTGTCGCTGTTGAGCACCCCGTGGACGAAGCCGGCGGCCGCCCATTGCGCGCCCATCCGGGCAACGCGATCGACCACGTCCGCCAGGAAGGCGACGCCCCGGTCCTCCAGGCTGTCGCGCCAGAGCTCCGGCCGATGGGTCTCGATCGTGTGGTCGAGGAGCCGGGCGATGTTGTCGGGCTCGCCCAGCGCGAGGAAGCGCTGGAAGCTGCCGATCCGGATATGGCCGTGGGACAGGCGCACCAGCACCGACGAACGGGCCGGGGAGGGCTCGTCGCCGCGCAGGAGATCCTCACCGGTCTCGATCAGGCTGAAGCTCTTGGAGGTCGTGACGCCCTGTGCCTCCAGCATCGCAGTCGCCAGCACCTCGCGCACGCCGCCCTTCAGGGTCAGTCGCCCGTCGGCGCCCCGGGACCAGGGGGTGGTGCCGCTGCCCTTGGTGCCGAGATCGAGGAGGCGCCCGTCCACGCGGTCGTGGAGCTGCGCGAACAGGAAGCCCCGGCCATCGCCCAGTTCCGGGTTGTAGGAGCGGAACTGGTGGCCATGGTAGCGCAGGGCCAGCGGGGTCTCGAAGCTGCCGGGCAGGGGCTCGAACCGGCCGAAACGGGCGATCCACGCCGCCTCCGAGAGCCCGCCCAGGCCGACGCGCTCCGCCCAGGCCTGGTTGCGGTAGCGCAGGATCGTCTGCGGGAAGCGGGCCGGCGTGACGGGATCGAAGAAGGCCGGCCCGAGATCGGCGTGGCGCCGGGAGGGCCTGTAGGCGGGATCGTCCATGCGGCGCGTCTCTCGGGGCGGGGATGAGCCCCCGTCCTACCAAGCGGGCGGGACGGGATCCGTTGCCTCGTTCCCGCCCTTGCGCACGGGCGGACGCCGGGGGCGTGGCAGAACCGCCCCCGGCCTGGCGATGCAGGAAGATCAGGCGGCGCGCACCGTGGCCAGAAAGCGCGCGATCTCCGCTGTGAGATGCTCGGATTGGCGCGACAGCTCGGACGCTGCGCCGAGCACTTGGCTCGCCGCCGCCCCTGTCTCCTCGGCGGCCCCGGCCACGCCTGCGATGTTGCCCGTCACCTCGCTCGTGCCGGTCGCCGCCTGGGCGACGTTGCGGACGATCTCCTGCGTGGCCGCCCCCTGTTCCTCGACCGCCGCCGCGATGGAGGTCGCCGTCGCGCTGATCTCGCGGATGCGCCCCGTGATCCCGCCGATCGAGGCGACGGCCCGCCCGGTCGAGCCCTGGATCTGGAGGATCTGCCCGGCGATCTCGTTCGTCGCCTTGGCGGTCTGTTCGGCCAAGGCCTTCACTTCCGACGCGACGACCGCGAAGCCCTTGCCGGCCGCCCCGGCCCGCGCGGCCTCGATGGTGGCGTTGAGCGCCAGGAGGTTCGTCTGCCCGGCGATGGTCGAGATCAGGCCCGCCACGTCGCCGATCCGCGAGACGGCGGCGCTCAATTCCTGCACCAGGGCGCCGGCCTGATCGGCCTCCGAGACGGCCTGCCGGGCGAGGTCGGCGGAGCCGCCCACCTGACGGCTGATCTCCTGCACGGACGAGCCGAGTTCCTCGGCCGCCGCCGCGACGGTGTTGACGTTGGAGGCGGCCTCCTCGGCGGCGGCGGCCACGGCCGTGGACTGGCTGGCGGTCTGGCTTGCCGTCGACGTCATCTGCTGCGCCGTCGCCTGCAATTCGGTGGCCGAGGACGACACCATGCCGATCACGCCGCCGACCGTCGCCTCGAACCCGTCGGCCATTTCCCGCACGACGCGCTTGCGCTGCTCCTCCGCCGAGGCCCGGGCCTGGGCGGTCTCCTCCTCGAGCCTGCGGGTGCGGACAAGGTTGTCCTGGAACACCTGAACGGCGGCGGCCATCTCGCCGATCTCGCTGCGTTCGCCGGCATTCGGCACCGCGAGATCCGTCTCACCCCCGGCCACCCGTTTCATGATGCCCGCCATGCGGCGGACCGGGACCGAGATCGTGAAGACCGACATCCAGCCGATCGCCAGGGTGATCGCGACGACGACGGCGAGCACCACGGCGATGCCGGAGCGGGCGCTCTCACCCAGCGCGTTGGCGGCGGCGACGCTCTGCTTGCCGTGCGCATCGTTGAAGGCGATATCGGCCTTCAGGGCCGCGCGGGCCGCGTTGAGGGCCGGCAGCATCCCGTCCAGCAGGTGATCGCTCGCCGCCTTGGTGTCGCCCGCGTGGATCCGGCGCAGGAATTCCTCACCCATCTGGGAATAGGCGGGGACCGTCGTCGTGATCGCCTTCCACAGGGCCTCCTCGCCATCGCTGACGTAGGGCACGTATTCCGTCAGGTCCGCCTCGATGTCGGCCATGCTCGCCCGCAGGCGTGGGAGGGATTGAGGTCTCCGCTCCTCGCTGGAGACGAGGTAGGCCAGCTGCCGGCTGCGCAGGGCTTCGAAATTCGTGGCGAGGCGGCTGATGATCCGGGTGGACGGCAGGGCATTGCCGCCGAGTTCGTTGACGGACACGCTCAAGGCGGTCAGCCGGGCGTAGCAGAAGCCACCCAGGCCGAGCGTCAGAGCCAGCAGGACCAGGAGGGACGCGATTAAGCGGGTCCGCACGGAGAAGTTGAACTGCATGTTTACACACATCGGTCGCAAGACCAGCGGAGATTAACATGCGCGTATTAAAATTATGTGTAACGGAGTATTTTGCCAGTAAACTGTAATCCAATCAATCAATGAAAGCATATGGCAGTAGGCTGTTAGCTTTCGCTCGAAATGATTAAACAATTGCGGCTCCCGGCGCACGAATCGCAATATCGGATCCCCCTTTTGGGCGCCGGGTCGAGGCGCGCTGTCGCCGGCCTCCGTGGGGAGCCGCCCTTGCCGGAACCGCCGCCCCGGAGGCAGGGCTAAACCTCCAGCGCCACCGATCCCGGGATCTGCCGCAGCGCCTCGCTGGCGATCATCGCGGCCGCCACCGCGACGTTGAGGGACCGTAGACCCGGCCGGATCGGCACCACGATCCGGGCATCCGCCGCCGCGTGAACCGCCTCCGGCACGCCCGCGGATTCGCGCCCGACCATGACGCAATCGTCCGGGCGGAAGGCGAACGTTGTGTAGGGCCGGGCGCCCGCCGTGGTGGCGAGCACGAGCCGGATGCCGGCCTCGATCCGCCACGCCGTGAAGGCCGCGAAGGAGCGGTGCCGGGTGATCGCCACATGGTCGAGATAGTCGAGGCCGGAGCGGCGCAGATGCCGGTCCGACACGTCGAAGCCCGCCGGCTCGATGATCTCCACGGCGAGCCCGAGGCAGGCCGCCATGCGCAGCATCGTGCCGGTGTTCTGGGGTATGTCGGGCTGGTAGAGGGCGAGGCGGAGCATGGCCTGCGCGTTGTGGGCGCCGGGCGCCCCGCCGTCAAAGGGGCGGTGCTGGGACCCTCAGCCGGCAAACCGCCGCGCTTTCGCCGGCGCTTGGCAGGCGGGACGGAACTTAAGCTCCGCCAGAGCCTTATGGCGGCGCCACCCTCGTCCGCGACCCCCGACCGAAAGACCTGATCCGATGCGCATTCCGCTCCTCGCCTCGGCCCTCCTGCTGGCCGGCCTCGCCACCGCCTCGGCCCAGAATGCCAGCCCGAACGCAAGCGGGGCCAGCCCGGCTTCTCCGGTCCCCGGCCAGCCCGCCACCATGGCCGACAACCTGCGGCCGACTTTCGTGGCCCAGACCCCCGACGACAGGGTCGCCAGCAAACTCATCGGCACGAGCGTCGTGAACGGCGCCAACGAGACGATCGGGCAGATCGCCGACATCGTGCTCGACGAGAAGAACACCGTGAAGTCCTGGGTGATCGGGGTCGGCGGCTTCCTGGGGCTCGGCTCCAAATACGTCGCCGTCGATCCCTCCGTGCTCAAGATCGATCGGACCGACGACAAGACCCTCCAGGTTCGGATCGACACCACCAAGGACCAGCTCCGCGCGGCGCCGGAATACATCTACCTCGGCAAGGAGCCGCCGAAGGGGGCAGCCCCGGCCAGCCCCGCGGGCGAGCCGGCGCAGAAGCCCTGACGGGCCGGCAGGCGGGCCGGCGACACCGGGCCCGCTTGCCTCCGCGCGCCGTTCCGTGCTGTGCCAGCCTCCGTCCTGAGGTCGGAGTCCGACACGATGCGCCGCGCCCTCATCCCGCTCCTCGCCTTCTGCCTGGGCCTCGTCGGCATCACCGGGGCGGCGGTGTTCGCCGTGATGCCCGAGAAGGCGCCGGTGGGCGTGCCCGGCGTCGGCGGCCCGTTCACGCTGGTCGATCAGGACGGCCGCACCGTCACCGAGCGCGACTTCGCGGGGGCGACGCACCTCGTCTTCTTCGGCTTCACCCATTGCCCGGACGTCTGCCCCACGACCCTGCAGCAGATCTCGGACGTGCTTGCCGCCCTCGGGCCCAGGGCCGCCCATCTGCGGGTGGCCTTCGTCACGGTCGACCCCGAGCGCGACGACCCGGCGAGCCTGAAGACCTACCTGTCGAGCTTCGACCCGCGGATCACGGGGCTGACCGGCACGCCAGAGCAGGTCACCGCCACCGAGAAGGCGTACCGTGCCTATGCCCGCAAGGTGCCGGCCAAGGACGGCGACTACACGATGGAGCACACCGCCATCGTCTACGTGATGGACGCGCAGAACCGCTTCCTCGGCGCCCTGGACCTGTCGCGGCCCGCCGCCGACACCGCGGCGCAGCTCGCCAAGAAGATCTGAGGCTCGGGGCTGTTCGTCGCCTGTCGCGGGTCGATGGAAGCGCCCTGGCGAACGTCGCAGGGCCAAGCACCGCAGGGCTCCATCCGGAGAACCCGCCAAAGGGCTCGAGCCCTTTGGAAACGCGGAATCGCGCTACAGGGTCATCCCGGCGTGGAAGCGGTCCGCGGAGAGCGGCAGCAGGAATTGCACGCCGAACCCGCCCTCGAAGTAGCGCACCAGCCGCCCCGGCGTGCTGCCCACGGTCACGGGGGTCCCGAGCGGCAGTGACAGCGGGCAGGCGATCGCGGCACCCGACATGGAGATGTCGATCAGCCGCGCCTTGATCTCGTGTCCGCCGTCGATGCGCAGCGTGACCGCCGGCTGCGTCGGTACGAGGCGCTCGTGGGACCGCCCCTCCGGCAGGCCCAGCATCTCCCGGCTGGCGAGCCACGTCAGCTGGGAGGCGAGCTTGTCGCGCTTGCGCGGGGTGGCGTTGAGCTGGACCGCGAACCCGTCCACGCAATGGCGGGCGATCAGTCCTTCGATCCGGCCGATATGCTCCAGATAGAGCACCACCCGCTCGCCGACTTCGCCCCGGACCGCGCAGCTCAGGCGGACGCCGCCCGGCGACATGTCCACGGTCTGGCAGGGATATTCGCGCCGGTCCGCCAGCATGTAGCGGCCGAGGACGGAGACCCGCACGCGCTGGTGCCGACGCTCGTCCGTGGCCTTCCGCGCCGGGCCGGGCGCCATGGGTGGCTCCATGCCGGCGGTGGTCTCGACCGCGATCATCCCGGGATTGATCCTCCGCCGCGATCTACTGAATCGGAGACTAGACCGGGACCGTTACGAAACTCTTTTTTTCCTCTCAGCGTTGTATAGCTCTTCTATTATCCCGCATAGGACGAGTCAGGCGCCCCGGAGGCCGGCGGCCTCATCCCCGCCCGCCGGCATGGACGAGGAGATGGCCGCGGCGCACGGGCCCCGGATAGCCGGCACTCGACCGGACGGCCGGGCGGGGCGGCGGCATGGCCTCCGCCCGGCGGCTCGGCAGGATGCGCAACGAGGTCGTCTCGGCCGCCACGAGCGGCCGCAGCCCGATCCAGGGGGGCGTGCCGTCGAGGCTCAGGGCGCCGAGCGCCCGCACCTGGGTGCGGCCGCGGTGGCGCAGGGGCAGGAGCAGCAATTCGAGGTCGGCCGCCTCGCCGGCCGCGTTCAGGCCCCGCAGGCCCGCCACGACGCCCAGGGTATCGCTGGCGACGATCTCCACGATCCGCCACGGGTCGGCCCCCCGGTCGCCCCACAATGCGGCGAAGGATTGCCCCTTCAACTCCCGGCCGTACAGGGCGCAGACCCGCGTCCCTGCGAGCCGGACGGTGGCCGCGCAGGCCGCCATGTCGATTTCCAGGATCAGGCTGTCGGCCAGCAGGTGGCGGATCTCGCCGGGCTCGATCTCGCCCCGCTCCGGCGCGGCGCGCTCGCCGCGCAGGCGCTCCCAGTAGGCGTGGAGCATACGGCTGGTGGGATGCTTCATCGGTGTCCCGACTCTAAACGCCTGTGGTTCATCCCTGGATCGTTCTGGTACATCCGCGAGGCTGTAGCCGGCCGGTCCGGGCACTCACGGCCTTCGAGCGCACGCCCCGTGCCGACGCGGCGCCCGGCGGTACCGCGTCGGCGCCGGCGAGACAATCGCGGCTGTTGCATCCCTGAGACCGGTCCCTCGACCCGCCGGCCCGTCCGGCCAAGCTTGCCGTTCGCCGCGGCCGGCCGGGACTTCGCGGGCGGGCCAAATGGGCGTGTTCGATCAGGTCTTTCCGCGTCACGATCAGTCGTCGTGGGGATTTCGGCCGATCGGACGATCCGTCTTAACCAAATTCAAAACGTCGCCGGGGCTTGCCCACCCGCCCCGAGCCCCGACATGGTGCCGGGATGGATGCCTCTCCCGAATTTCCGCGGCAGAGCCGCGTCCCGGTGTTCAACATGCCGGGGGTCGTCACGCTCTCGATCGGGCTGCTGCTGGCGATCCAGGGGGTGCGCGAGTTCCTGCTGCCCGACACCTGGGATATCCGGCTCGTCCTCGATCTCGCCCTGGTGCCAGCCCGCTGGACCCTGTGGTTCGATCCCGGCCAGGCCGCCGAGGTGGTCCGCGCGGCGGGTGATTCGGGCGATCCCGGCCTGCAGGCGGCGCGCGAGGCCTTCGCCCGCTACATCGTGGGCGAGCACGCGTTCCAGCCCTGGACGCTCGCCACCTACGCGCTGCTCCACGGATCGTGGATGCACGTGATCTTCAACAGCGTGTGGCTCGCGGCCTTCGGCTCGCCGGTGGCCCGCCGCTGCGGCCCCTGGCGCTATGGCGTGCTCGCGCTCGCCGGCACCGCGGCGGGCGGCTTGCTGCACGTGCTGGTCGATCCCCTCAGTGCCGGACCGCTGGTCGGCGCCTCGGCGGGGATCTCGGCCCTGATGGCGGCCGCCGCCCGGTTCGTGTTCCAGCCCCCGGTCTCGGGCTACGGCGGTCAGCCCTGGCAATTGCCGCCGCGCCGGCCGGTCGAGACCATCCCCGAACTCCTGCGCAACCGGACGGCGGTCTCGTTCCTGGCGATCTGGCTGGTGACCAACCTGCTGTTCGGCCTCGTCAGCGTGCCGTTGGTGGGCGAGAGCGCCGCCATCGCGTGGGACGCGCATCTCGGTGGGTTCATCGTGGGCTTCCTGCTGTTCCCGTTCCTTGACCCGCGGGAGACGGGGAAGGCCTGACCACCTTGCCAACCGGGCGAAACGGCCACACACTCGCCGCATTGTGAAGGAGCCGGGGCCAACCCGGCCGACAGCGGAATCCGGGCGCCGCAGGCTGACGGCGCACCGGACGCGTCACAAGGGAGAGAGCCATGACTGTCGCACGCATCCTCGCCGAGAAGGGGAGCTCCGTCGTCACCGTGAGCCCCGACAAGACCCTGGAGGAGGTCATCCAGATCCTGGCCGATCGGCGCATCGGCGCCCTGGTGGTCGCCCATGACGACGGATCGGTGGCCGGCATCATCTCCGAGCGGGACATCATGCGGGCGCTGGCCGGGCATGGGGGCTCGGCCTTCGACGCGCCGGTCTCGGCGCACATGACCGCGGATGTCACCACCTGCGGGCGAAGCGCGACGATCGAGGAGGTCATGACGCTGATGACCGAGGGCCGCTTCCGCCACGTGCCGGTCTGCGAGGACGGGCGGCTGATCGGCTTGGTCTCGATCGGCGACGTGGTGGCGCGCAAGATCGCCACCGTGGAGGCCGAGCATCAGGCCCTGCGGGATTACATCACGATGGCGTAGGGGCGAGCTCTCCCTCCGCCGCGAAGGCTATTATGTCCACAGGTCCGGGTCGGACACCGAGGCCCGCAGTACAGCGCGACGCGCCCCCTCTCCCGCACGGGAGAGGGGAGCCGCGGTCTGTTCGGCCGCCGCAGCACCACACCCGATGCGTGAATCCGCAGTCCCGCACAGGGGAATGCGCTGCGAACGACGTCCCCCAAAAGGCGCCACCTCACGCCTTCGCGGGATCGAGGGTGACGTGCCACAGATCCGCATCCGTCGCGTCCTTGAGCGTCACCGTCATCTGCTCGGTCCGGCCGTCGACCGCCACATGGCCGAAGAACTGGTAGCCGGAGGCCGGTGACAGGTTCACCTGACCCTTCTCGGGGGCCTTCACGAAGCGCAGCTGCGGCCCGAAGGTGTTGTCGAGCGCGTTCGGCCCGAAGGTGCCGGCGTGCAGCGGCCCGGAGACGAACTCCCAGAAGGGCTCGAAATCCTGGAACTGCGCCTTGTTGGGGTCGTAGTAATGCGCCGCCGTGTAGTGCACGTCGGCCGTGAACCACACCGTGTTCCGGATGCCCGCGTTCTTGATGAAGCGCAGCAGGTCGGCGATCTCCAGCTCGCGCCCGAGGGGCGGGCCGTCGCCCTGCGCCACCGCCTCCGAGCCGAAGTTCTTGTCGACGTCGTACGTCACCACGAGGCCGAGCGGCATGTCGGCGGCGATCACCTTCCAGGTGGCGCGGGATTCGAGGAGCGCCCGCTTCAGCCATGCGATCTGCTGTGGGCCGAGGAAGTAGGAATCCGGCCCGTAGGCCGTCTGCGTGTTCGCGCCGTTCGGGCCGCGGTAGGAGCGCATGTCGAGCATGAACACGTCGACCAGCGGGCCGTAGCCGATCTTGCGGTAGACCCGGCCGGGCTCGGACGGCTCGAACCGCATCGGCATGTATTCGTGGAAGGCGCGTGCCGCGCGCAGCTGGAGGGCCAGCGCATTCGGATCGGCGTATTTCTTCTTGAGGTGCTCGGCCCGGGTCAGCGGCTCACCCGGCCACCAGTTGTTGGTGACCTCGTGATCGTCCCACTGCGCCAGGATCGGCACGACGGCGTTCATGGCCAACACGTTCCGGTCGGTGAGGTTGTACTTGTGACGGCCGCGGAACTCGTCGAGGGTTTCGGCGGCCTTGGAGACCGCCTCGGTCACGCGGTTGCGCCAGAGGCTGCCATCGGGGAGCTTCACCTCGGCCTGGATCGGCCCGTCGGCATAGATCGTGTCGCCGGAATGGATGAAGAAGTCCGGCCGGTTCTTCAGGATGGCGGAATAGATCGTCATGCCGCCGCGGGCCTCGTCGATGCCCCAGCCCTGGCCGGCCGTGTCGCCCGACCAGCAGAACGAGACCGAGCGCCGATCCGCCGGCGCGGTGCGGAACCGCCCGACCTGGGCCGGTCCGACGATGGTCGGCGCGGCGATGTCCTGGAGGCGGACGCGGTAAAAGATATCCTGGCCCGCCGGCAGGCCGGTCAGCGCCACCTTCACGGTGCCGTCGGTCTCCGGCAGCGCGTCGGCGAAGACGCCCTGGAGGTTGGAAAAGCTCTCGGTGGTCGCCCACTCGATGATCGCCCGGGCCGGCCGGTCGGACCGTGCCCAGACCACCGCCGAGTCGGTGCCGACATCGCCGGACTGGAGCCCGTGGGTCAGGAGCGGCCGGTCGGTGGCCCGGCTCAGGCCGGGGCGGGCGAGGCCGGAGGCCAGCCCGACGAGGCCGGCGCCTCCGGTGAGCAGGATCTGACGGCGACTCGCGGACATTGGAACCCCTCCAAATGGTGGGGTGGCCATCGCAGGCGGGGGCGACAGGGAGATGACGGGCGGGGGATATACGAAGGAGCGGGGGGCCTCTCGGGTTCTCCAACCCATCACCCTCATCCCGAGGTGCCGGAGCGCGGCGGAGGCCTCGAAGGAGGGTTCCAACCAGCCGCGCGATTCCTGGTGGGCTCCTTCGAGGCTCGCTGTGCTCGCACCTCAGGATGAGGGGGGTTGGGTCGGATCGACCCTGTGGGGTTTCAGGCCCGCGCCTCGGCGCCCGCCACCACGGCCCGGATCCGCGGCAGCGCCGCCCGCGCGGCCCGATACCCGAGCGCGATCCCCTCGTCCGCCCGGTGGAAATCGAACAGCCCCATCCCGGCCACGTCGGGCCCGATCGCGACGTCCGGCGGGTCGCGCTCCAGGCGTGAGCGGGAGATCCGGTCCTGCGTGATGTTGAACGCGTCGAGCACCACCCGGGCGAGGCCCGGCACGGCGAGGTCCGGCTCCGGGCGCCTGAAGCCGAACAGGCGGCCGCGCATCGCGTCCAGGACGCCGACGCGGGCCCGGCGCACCGGCACCTCGCGCACCACCGGGCCGCCGGTATCGCCGTTGAGGTTCACGCAGATCACCAGATCGGCGCCCAGAGCCCGGGCCAGGGCCACCGGCACCGGGTTGACCAGCGTGCCGTCCATCAGCACCCGGCCCTCATGGGTCACCGGCGGGAACAGGCCGGGGATCGCGTAGGAGGCGCGCACCGCATCCACCGCCGGCCCCTCGGTCAGGCACACCTCCTGGCCGGTGCCGTACTCGGTGGCGACGCAGCCGAACCGGATCGGCAGGCGCTCGATCCGGCGCTCGCCGAGATCCGCGTGGAGCCGCTGGCGCAGGCGGTTGCCGGCGATCAGGCCGGAGCCCGGCAGCCGCGGATCGATCAGCCCGACCACCCGGCGCCGGGTCAGGGCCCGGGCAAAGGCCTCCAGCCGGTCGAGGCGCCCGGCCGCGTAGCAGGCGCCGACCACCGCGCCGATCGAGCAGCCCGCCACCACGGTCGGGTGGATGCCGGCCTCCTCCAGGGCGCGCAGCACGCCGATATGGGCCCAGCCCCGGGCCGAGCCGCCGCCGAGCGCCAGCCCGATCCGCGGACCCGCCTTCGGCAGGGGCCGGATCGGCTCGACGGCGCCGGGCAGGAAATACGGAACGGCGGGACAATCTTGCCACCCGGTCGCGGCAAGGGTCGCGCTCATGCCCCGGCGAAGTCCAGGGTGACGCGGCCGTCGGGTTGCCGGGTGACGGTGCGGTAGAAGCAATCCCGCCGGCCGGTGTGGCAGCAGCCGCCATCGCCGCCGACCTCGACGCGGATCAGCAGGGCGTCCTGATCGCAATCGACCCGCATCTCGACGATGCGCTGGATCTGCCCGCTGGTGGCGCCCTTGTGCCAGAGCTCGGCCCGCGAGCGCGACCAGTACCACGCCTCCCCGGTCTCGAGGGTGCGCGCCAGCGATTCGGCGTTCATATGGGCGAGCATCAGGACTTGGCCGTCCCGGGCATCGACCGCAATGCAGGTGATCAGCCCGTCCCGGTCGAAGCGGGGCGTGAAGGCTTGGCCCTCCTCGACCGCGGCGCGGGGGCCGGGGGGATCGAAGGCGATGTCGCGCGCGGTCATGGCGTGATGAAGCGGTCCCTGACTCGGCGCGTGCTGTAGACTACTTGGCGCCGCCGCGCACCAGGGTCAGGAAGCGGACCTGCTCGTTGGCGTTGTCCTTGAACACGCCGCGGAACTGGCTGGTGATGGTCGAGACCCCGGATTTCTGGACGCCGCGCATCGCCATGCAGAGGTGCTCGGCCTCCACCATCACGGCGACGCCCCGGGGCTTGAGGATGCTCTCGATCACGTCGGCGATCTGAGCCGTCATGGTCTCCTGCGTCTGCAGGCGGCGGGCGAAGGTGTCGACCACCCGGGCGAGCTTCGACAGGCCGACCACGCCCCGGGTCGGGTAATAGGCGATGTGGGCGAGCCCCATGAACGGCACCATGTGGTGCTCGCAATGGGAGTGGAACGGGATGTCGCGCACCAGCACGATGTCCGAATAGCCCTCGACCTCCTCGAACACCCGCTCCAGCAGCTTCTCGGCATCGACGCCGTAGCCGCCGAACAGCTGCTCGTAGGCCTTGGTGACCCGGGCGGGGGTGTCGAGCAGGCCCTCGCGGGCCGGGTCGTCGCCGGCCCAGCGGAGCAGGGTGCGCACGGCGGCCTCGGCCTCGGCGCGGCTCGGGCGGCCGGTCTCGATCCCCTCGGGGACCCGGGTGGCGGAGGCCGGCTCCGGTGCGACCTCGACGGGACGCACCTCATCCACCGGCCGATTGTCATTGCGCATGCCGTCTAGACCTTGCCCGTCGATGCCGTTCCGGTGAATGACCTGGCCGTCGCTCGGATACGACAGGGACTTGAGCGCGGCATCCATGGCATCTCCGGCCCGGGCGATGCGGGACTTCATCGGGGTGCTGTCGGGCTTGGCGTACATCGTCGGAATCGCGTCGGGCGTGTGAGGGAAGATCCCGGGCCTGAAAAGGTTTCAGGCCGGCGCCCGGGATGGCCAGAGCCGAGGATGCCACCGTGGCCGTGGGCGCGACCCTGGTCGACGGCCTGCCTCCTCGCGAAGCGGCCGTCAGGCGCCTATATCATCGTTCGCGGGGCAACGCGCAATGCGCGAACCGCGCGGCAGTGTCCCGACGGGACCTGTACCCACGGCCGAGGACCCGATGCTCGACGATATCTACAACCGCCGCATCCTCGAACTGGCCGCCGATATCCCCCGGCTCGGCCGGCTGGAGAACCCGGATGCCAGCGCCACCGCGCATTCCCGCCTGTGCGGCTCGACCGTGACGGTGGATCTCGTGCTGGGTGAGGACGGAAGGGTGGCCGACTTCGCCCAGGAGGTCCGGGCCTGCGCGCTCGGACAGGCCTCCTCGTCGCTGATGGGCCGCCACGTGGTCGGCGCCAGTGCCGAGGAGCTGCGCGGCGTCCGGGAGACCATGCGGGCGATGCTCAAGGAGAACGGCCCGGCCCCCGGGGGGCCTTGGGCGGATCTCGCCGTGCTGGAGCCGGTACGGGAGTTCAAGGCGCGCCATGCCTCGACGCTCCTGACCTTCGACGCGGTGGTGGACGCCCTCGACCAGATCGCCGCCAAGCGGCAGGCCGCCTGACGGCATGGTCCGGCGGGCGGCGCATTGGGGGATCCGCGCCTATCAGCTCACCCTGTCCGGACTGATCGGACGCCAGTGCCGCCACTGGCCGAGCTGCTCCGACTACACCGACACCGCCATCACCCGGCACGGGCTGTGGCCGGGGGGCTGGATGGGCTTCGCCCGGATCTGCCGGTGCGGGCCGTTCGGCACCCACGGGATCGACCTCGTGCCGGAGCGGCTGCCCGAGGGGACGGCGTGGTATCGCCCCTGGGCCTATGCCCGCTGGCGCGGCGTCGAGGCACCGCCTTCGCCGTTCGCCTGCGAGGCCGTGGGGGAGGGGGCTGCCGCGGACGAGCGTTGAGGGGCTGTGTTCTTGGTTTGTTTCACGTGAAACATGTGTGAAGGCGCTGGGGATCTCGGTTCAGACCTGGCACGGGCTCTCCCTCCCCCGCAGAGGGGGGAGGGAAGGGTGCGGATCCGCTTGCTCACGCAGCCTGACGATTGGCCGCCAGCCGTTCCGCGAACTCGATCGCCTCGATCAGGCTGCGCTCGTTGGCGATGCCCGTGCCGGCGATGTCGAAGGCGGTGCCGTGGTCGACCGATGTGCGGATGATCGGCAGGCCCAGGGTGATGTTCACCCCCGACAGGTCCATCCACTTCCCCGTCGCCGGGTCGATCTCGAACCCCAGCAGCTTCACCGGGATGTGTCCCTGGTCGTGATACATCGCCACCACGGCGTCGTACTGGCCGGCGCGCAGCTTCACGAACACCGTGTCGCCCGGCACCGGCCCGTGCACGTCGAGCCCGTCGGCATTGGCCTGCGCGATCACCGGGGTGCTGACGTCGATGTCCTGGCGCCCGAACAGGCCGCCCTCGCCGGCATGGGGGTTGAGGGCCGCCACGGCGATCTTCGGCTTCGCGAGCCCCAGGCCCTTCAGCGCCTTGTCGGTCAGGTCGATGACGAGGCGCAGCCGCTCCGGGGTCACGCGCTTGGGCACATCCTCCAGGGCGACGTGGGTGGTGACGTGCGAGACCCGCATGTTGCCGTGGGCCAGCATCATCACCGAGCCGCGCACCCCGGTCAGCTCCGCCAGCATCTCGGTATGGCCGGCATAGTGGTAGCCGGCCTTGTTGAGCGCCTCCTTGTTGAGCGGCGCCGTGACGATCCCGCCGATCCTGTCCGCCAGGGCGAGGCGTACCCCGGCCTCGATCGCCTTGTAGGCGAAGCGCCCGCCATCGGCCGAGAGCCGGCCCGGCGTGATCGGCGCGCCCTCCGCATCAGCCTGGAGGCAGCACAGCGCCGGCCAGTCGCCGTCCTCGGCAACCTCGGGGATTTGTTCGGGCAGGAGGCCGAGCGCGGCCTCCGCCCGGTGCAGAGCCGGGGCGCTGCCGATCACCATGAGCTTCAGGTCGCCTGCGTCGATCCGGTCCTTCAGGCGGGCGGCGGCCTTCACGATGATCTCCGGGCCGATGCCGGCCGGATCGCCCATGGTGATGGCGAGATGCTGCGTCATGGGTCGCTCCTGTCGGGCGTGAGACCGTTTCGATGGAGTAGATCGCGCCAGACGCCGACTGTTCCGAAGGCGCCGGATTTCGAGATCACCGCGAGCCCGTCCCAGCGCCCGCCCCGCAGCGTCGAGCGGGGCAGGCCGGGGGCGATCTGGCCGGTGACGTCGAGGCGCTCGACCCGGAGCGCGAGGCAGAGCGCCTTCAGGGTCTCGCCGCCGGCGACCAGCAGGGTACCGGGCTTCGGGATCCGCGCGACCACGTCCGCGAAGGTCGCGGCGATCCGGTCAGCGGCGGCCTCCCGGGCGGTGCCTTCGGGCAGGGCGAGGCTTGCCAGCACGACGCCGTCCCGGGTGAGGCGTTCGCCGATCGGTCCGACATGGTCCGCTGCCTCCGGCGAGAGGACGAGGCGATGGGACCCGCAGGCGTCGAGCTGGGCCGCGGTCTCCGGCCGGTCGGACCCGAACAGGCCGAGCACGGGGCCGGTGAGGCGATCGTCCCTGGGCGCCGCCACGCCCCGCGCCAGGGCCGCCGCCAGGCCGCCGCTGCCGCACCAGAGCACAGGGCCGTCCCGGCCAAGCTCGGCGATGCGGGCGAGGTCGTCGTCATCCGCCGCGTCGTAGACCGCCACCCCCGGCATGGGGCCGTCGGCGAGAGCGGCCCGACGCGCCGGAAGGCCCGCCGCCCGCAGGGCCTCGGCGATGTCGCCGGAGACCGGCGCCCAGCTGCCGTCCCGGCGGGCGAATTGCTGTCCATCGCTGGTGCGGCGGCCCTGATACGGGAAGGCCGGCGCCACGATGCAGCGTGCCCAGGCGCCCAGCCGCATCACGGCGGCGAGTTCCGCCGCCCAGGGGCCGCGCAGCAGGCTGTCGACCTTCTTGAAGGCGATGTCGGCATCCTGAAGCCGCGGCGCGAGCGCCCCGACGATCCGGTCGGCCTCCGCGGACGGGACTTCCCGGGTGCCGGAATCGATCGCGAGGCACCCGGATCCACCCGCCGGCAGGATCTCCGGCCATGCCACCGGGATCGGCCCGCACAGGCCGGTGAAGCCGGCGGCGGTGTCGAGGGTGCCGGTCAGGTCGTCGGCGATGAGGCGCAGGCGGGTCATGGCGGGGACATCGGTGTTCATCGGTGATCTGCGCCGCCCGCCCCGTGCGAGGTCGGCCTCATCGGCAATGGGTGGGCTCCGAGTCAATAGAGGGCGGTTCTACCGCCAAGTTGCACCCGCTTGTCGAAAGGTTGTAGCAGCGCCCCGGGGGGAACGGTTTCAGGTGACAGGCCCGGGACAGCGGCCGCACCGGAGGACGACCCATGCAGATTCCGATCAAGCGCTCGCTGGAGCGCGTCCCGGGCGGCCTGATGGTGGTGCCGCTGTTCCTCGGCGCGATCCTCCACACGCTGTTCCCGAACACCGCGACCTTCTTCGGCTCGTTCACCGGGGCGCTGTTCAACGGGGCGCTCCCGATCCTGGCGGTGTTCTTCGTCTGCATGGGCGCGGGCATCGATTTCCGCGCCACCCCGGCGATCGCCCGCAAGGGCGGCGTCCTGCTGGCCACCAAGGTCGGCGTCGCGGCGATCCTGGGCGTCGTGTTCGGCCACCTCCTGGGCGAGGCGCCCATCACGGCCGGGGCCTTCGCGGGGCTCTCGACCCTCGCGATCGTCGCCGCCATGAACGACACCAATGGCGGGCTCTACCTCGCCCTGATGGGCCAGTTCGGCCGCCCGAAGGATGCGGGCGCCTACGCGATCATGAGCCTCGAATCCGGCCCGTTCCTCACCATGGTGACGCTCGGGCTCGCGGGCCTCTCCGCCTTTCCGTGGCCGACGCTGGTGGGCAGCATCCTGCCCCTCGTGATCGGCATGGTGCTGGGCAATCTCGACCGCGACATGCGCGCCTTCCTGTCGGGGGCCGCGCCGGTGATGATCCCGTTCTTCGCCTTCGCGCTGGGTTTCGGGCTCGACCTCGCCAAGATCTGGCAGGCGGGCCTCCTCGGGATCGGGCTCGGGGCCGCGGTGGTGGCGGTGACGGGGGCAGCCCTGTTCGTGGCCGACCGGCTGACCGGGGGCAACGGGGTCGCGGGCGTTGCGGCCGCCTCGACGGCGGGCAACGCCGCCGCCGTCCCGGCGATCATCGCGGCTGCCAACCCCGCCTACGCGGAGGCCGCCGGCCCCGCCACGGTGCTGGTGGCGGCGAGCGTCGTGGTGAGCGCCCTGCTGGTTCCGCTGCTCACCGCCTTCGTGGCGGCCCGGGTGCGGCGGGATGCGGAGCCGTCCGAGCCGCGGCTCGACCCTGCGGTGCGGCCCGCGACACCCCGGCCCTGATCCCTCCGCAGGCGCGCACCGGTCCGGCAACTTAAGACGGGGACGCCCGGTTGTCCCGGCAGACAGCGCGGCACCGCCGCGGCACAGCCAGAGACCGGAGCGGGCACACCATGTCCACCGAATCCAGAGGCAAGACGCATATCGATATCTACGACCGCGCCACCCGGGAGGCCTGGGCCCAGCGCTTCGGCGTGAGCGAGGAGCGTCTGCGCAAGGCGGTCACGATGGTGGGGAGCCGGATCACCAGCGTGGCGGCCTATCTCGACAGGCCTGCCTCCTGAGGGGGGCCGCCGCCATGAAATCCGACACCTACTCGCCTCCGGGATCGACCGCTCCGGGGCACCCGCCCCCCGCCTTGGAACCCTCGGCCGTGTCCGACGACAAGACCGTGCTGTCCCCTGCCTCTCCCCCGGCGCCGGACGCCATCACGTTCGAGCAGATCCGCGAGCGCGCCTACGAATTGTGGGAGCGCAACCACCGGCCGGAGGGCTTCGAGATCGAGTTCTGGCTCCTGGCCGAGCGGGAGCTGCGCAAGGAGCGTGAGCGGCGGAAGGCCCATGACGGGCCGGCCGCGTCCGAATCACCGTCGCAATAGCGACTCCCATATCTGGCGTGTACCTTGCGACGCGGCGTGAATGATCGCCGACGCCGTCCGCGATCCGATGACCGGTCGCGTGACGGGAGCCCGCCGTGGAGACATCCGCTCTGACCCGCCGCAGCTTCACCGGACTCGGTCTCGGCGGTGCCGCGGCTGCCGCGTCCGGCGGCGTCTTGGCACAGGCAGGCCCGACACCGTCCGCGGCCTCGGACAAGCCCGCGCCCCTGACCACCGCCCCAGCCTCGCAGGCCGGCCTCGGCCCCCGCCTGACGCTGCACGCCATCGACAATTTTCACGGTACCCCGGCCGCCGGCATGGTCTGCGAACTCGCTTGGCGCGAGGGGGACACCCTGACACCGATCAAGACCGTCACCACTGCGGCCAACGGCCGGCCGGCCGAGCCGCTGCTGATGGATGCCGCCCTGCAGCCAAGCCATTACGAGCTGCTGATGCATCTTGGGGCCTATTTCGCCGCCCGCGGCGTGAGCCTGCCGACTCCGAACTTCCTCGATCGCGTGCCGATCCGCTTCCGCATCCGCGACGCGGGCCAGCGCCACCATCTGCCGGTGCTGTTCACGCCCTGGGGCTATTCCTACTATCGCGGCAGCTGACCTCGTCAGGACACGATTCCATGGCCGGCATCTCGACCCACGTCCTCGATACCGATCGCGGACGCCCCGCCGCGGGGATCCGCATCGATTTCTCCGTCCTGGAGGGCGGGACATCGGAGGGCGGGACATCCCACGTCGGGACTTGGCGGCTCGTGAAGAGCGTGGTCACGAACGCGGACGGGCGGACCGACCAGCCGATCCTGGCGCCGAACGAGGCGCGGGTCGGCCAGTATCAGCTGGTCTTCCACGTCGATGATTATTTCCGGGAGCGCCCCGGCACCGCGGAAGCCGACATCTTCATCGACAACCCTGTGGTGCGCTTCGCGATCTTCGATCCGGCGCAGCACTATCACGTGCCGATGCTCTGCGCCCCCGGCAGCTTCACCACCTATCGCGGCAGTTGAGGCCGTGCCCGACCTCGCCGCCGTCAACCGGATGGAGGCGGGCGCCTTCGTGGCCCTGCTCGGTGGCGTGTTCGAGCACGCCCCCTGGGTGGCCGAGGCCGTCGCGCCGCAGCGCCCCTTCGCCAAAATCGCCGACCTGCACGCGGCGATGATGCGGGCCCTGCGCTCCGCACCCGCGGCTGTGCAATTGACCTTTCTCAACGGCCATCCGGAACTCGCCGGGCCTGAAGCCCGGGCGCGGGCCCTGACGGCGGACTCCGCGAGCGAGCAGGGCAGCGCCGGGCTCGACCGCATGGCCGAGGCCGAGGCGGCGGCCTTCGCGCGGCTGAACGCCGCCTACCGCGCCCGGTTCGGTTTCCCGTTCCTCATCGCGGTGCGGGGGCGTGGCCGGGCCGAGATCCTCTCGGTGTTCGAGGCCCGGCTCGGCCGGGATCCGGCGCTCGAGCGGGAGACCGCGCTGGAGGAGGTCGCGCAGATCACCCGCATGCGGCTGGATCGTTTGGTCGACGCCTGATCGCGCCTGCCCCCGCTCAGGCGATCGCCGACCGCGTGTCCTTGATGGCCGCCTCGAAGGCCACGAAGGCGGTGGTCGCCTCGTCCCAGGCCTGGGCGCGGACATGGCGGAGCATCGCCGCCGCATGCTCGCGCGCCTGCGCAAGGGGGGTCTCCACTGCGGCCGGTCGCGCCGGATTGGCAGCCACCGCCACGGGCGGGTTGTCCGCCGGGCGCATGCCGACCAGGGTCGCCGCGATGGCGCGCCGCCAGGCGGCGAGGTCGGCCGGGAGGCGCGCCGTATGCGCCTCCGCCGCCTGCCCGCCATCCTGCCGGTCGAGCAGGTTGCGGCCGAGAGTCTCGATCCGCTCGAGTTCGGCCATGGCGTCTCCGATTTCCCGGCGTGCCTTGTCGGTGCCCTCCGCGATCCGGCCGACGTTGTTGGCGATGTCGCCGGTGGCCTGGATCTGCTGGTTCAGGATCTCGGAGGCCTCGCGCATCTGCGACGCGACATTCGCGACCGCGCCGCTCTCGGCCTCGACGCGGGCATTGGCGCGCACCATGGCGGCGGCCCCGGTCTCGACCGCGCCACGGCTGCGGGTGACCGCAGCCTGCATGGCCGCCATCTCCTCGCGGAGCCCCGCCACGCGGGCACGGATCTCGTCGGTCGCCTTGGCGGTCTGCGCCGAGAGCGTCTTCACCTCGGCGGCCACCACGGCGAAGCCGCGGCCCGCCTCGCCGGCGCGGGCCGCCTCGATGGTGGCGTTCAGCGCCAGCAGGTTGGTCTGAGCGGAGATCGCCGCGATGGTGCCGGCCATCTCCTCGATCCGCAGGGCCGCGGTCGAGAAGCTGTCGAGCCGGCTTCCGATCTCCTCGGTGCCCTCCTCGATGCCACGCATACCCTCGGTGGCGCGATGGAGGTCGCCGACGCAGGTGGCGATCCCGGCGCGGGCGGTCTCGGCCGTCTCGGCGGCCGAGGCGGAGCGGGCCGCGATCTCCCCCGTGGTGGCGGCGAGCTCTTCGCTTGCAGCCGCGATCAGCCGGGCCTGCTCGGCGGTGCCCGAGGCGTCATGGGTCATCCAGCCGATCGAGGTGCCGGCATCCGAGGCCGCGGCCGACATGCGCGCCAGGAGCGACTGCCATTCGCGATCAAAGGTCGGGACGGCGGCCGGCTGCGGATCCAGGGCGGTCGCGACGATGACCGGCGCCTGCACCGGTGCGGCGGCCCTTTCCAGGGAGCCGGGAGCGCCCTTCTCCGGGCGCTTGCGGTTCAGGCCGAACATGCGGGGTCCTCCGAGTGACGAATCGGAGGCGATCTTCGCACGGATCCTTCAACCAATGATGAAGGCTAATCTTATCTGATTCTAATCGATCGGAGCATTCGCTCCCCGGTCGCAGTCGATTTACCCTTCGTGGTTCGGCGCCACCGGCCGCAGGGGGCCGGTGGCGCACCGTCTCACTCGCCGGTCAGCGCGGCCTTGGTGCGGGACCACCAGCCGGCACGCTTGGGCCGGTCCGGATCGGACGGCGGCGTCAGCACCACCGCTACAGGCTCAGGCGCCGGCTCCGCGTTCGACGCGGGGGCCGGCTCGGCGGCCCCGTTCGCCGGACGGGACTCCGCGGCCTCCATGGACGGCTCGGCGACCGGCAGATCCACCGCCGTCTCGCCACGCTCGGCTTCGGGTGCGGCCTCGATGATCTCCGCCACGGCCTCGACGCTCACCGGCTCCTCCGCCGGCAGCGCGATCGCCTCGTCGGAGGCCGCAGCCTCCTCCCCCTCGGCCCCCTCGCGGGTGCGGCCCTCGCCGCGCCCCCGTCCACCCCGGCGTCCCCGGCGCCGGCGGCGTCCGCCCTCATCCTCGGCCTGGACGGCCTCGTCCGGGCCTGCAACGGCTGCGTCGGACGCGCCGCTCTCGGCTGCGACGGCCGGCTCAACCGGCTCGCCGGTCGCGGCCTCGCTGCCCGACTCGTTGGCGTTCGCCGGCTCGTCGCCGTCCCACTCCTCGTCCCGGCCCTCCTCGTCGGATTGCGGCGCGCCCTGGCGCTCCTCTTCGGAGCGCCCCTCCGCGCGGCCACCCCGACGGCGGCGGCGACGGCGGCGGCGGCGGCCGTCGCCCTCGTCGCGCGTGCCGTCCTCCCGGGCCTCGGCGCGGGTCTCGTCGGCCTCGCCCTCGGCATCCGCCTCGACCTCGACCTCGGTCTCCTCGATCTCCTCGTCCTCGTCGTCGAACTCCGTGGTCGGCGAGATCGCTTGGGCGCGCACGCCCGTCACCGGGCCCTCGGCCCGCTGGGCCGGCTCGCCGCGGTCCAGCTGGAACGGGGTTGTGGCCGCCAGCCGCTCGTCGGCCGCGATCGTGATGGTCACGCCGAAGCGCACCTCAAGCTCGTGCAGGTGCCCACGCTTCTGGTTGAGGATGTAGAGCGCGATCTCGGTGCGGGTGCGCAGGATGATGTTGTGGCTCGCCGACTTGAGCAGCACCTCCTCGATCGAGCGCAGGATGTGCAGCGCCACCGACGCGGTGGCGCGCACGAAGCCCGAGCCGCCGCAATGGGCGCAGGGGATCGAGGAGGATTCGAGCACGCCCGTGCGGATGCGCTGGCGGCTCATCTCCAGGAGGCCGAAGGGCGAGATCCGGCCGACCTGGATGCGGGCGCGGTCGTTCTTCAGGCACTCGTTGAGCTTCTTCTCGACGGCGCGGTTGTTGCGCTTCTCCTCCATGTCGATGAAGTCGATGACGATCAGGCCCGCGAGGTCGCGCAGGCGCAGCTGGCGGGCGACCTCCTCGGCGGCCTCCATGTTGGTCTTGAGGGCGGTGTCCTCGATATCGTGCTCGCGGGTGGCGCGGCCCGAGTTCACGTCGATCGAGACCAGGGCCTCGGTCGGGTTGATCACGAGGTAGCCGCCGGATTTCAGCGAGACGTGGGTCGAGAACATCGCGTCGAGCTGCTGCTCGACCCCGAAGCGGGCGAAGATCGGCGTCGGGTCGCGGTAGGGCTTCACGACCTTGGACTGGCCGGGCATCAGCATCCGCATGAAGTCCTTGGCCTCGCGGTAGGCGTCCTCGCCCGCGACCAGAACCTCGTCCAGATCCTTGTTGTAGAGGTCACGGATGGCGCGCTTGATCAGCGAGCCCTCCTCGTAGACCAGAGCCGGGGCCATCGAGGTCAGCGTCAGCTCGCGGACCGATTCCCACAGGCGCATCAGGTACTCGAAGTCCCGGGCGATCTCCGGCTTGGAGCGCGAGGCGCCGGCGGTGCGCAGGATGACGCCCATCCCCTCGGGCACCTCCAGATCCTGCACAACCTCCTTGAGCCGCTTGCGGTCGGCCGCCGAGGTGATCTTTCGCGAGATGCCGCCACCGCGGCCGGTGTTGGGCATCAGCACCGAGTAGCGGCCGGCGAGCGACAGGTAGGTGGTGAGCGCCGCGCCCTTCGTGCCGCGCTCCTCCTTGACCACCTGCACCAGGATGATCTGGCGGCGCTTGATCACCTCCTGGATCTTGTACTGGCGGCGGTAGTGGCGGGGCCGCTCGGGGATCTCGGCCAGGGCGTCGCCGTTGCCGCCGACCTGGGCGATCTTGGGCTCGGCGTCGGGATCGTCGGATTCGTCGTCCGAATCGTCATTCTCGTCGGACTCGTCCTCGTCGTCCTCCGATTCGTCCTCATCCTCCTCGTCATCGTCGGAGTCGTCCTCCTCGGACTCGTCCTCGTCCGACAGCTCGTCGAGCTCGCCGACGGCCGGGCCGCTGCGGCCAGACGCCTCCGCGACATCCTCCGCGACGGTCTCGGCCGGCTCCTCGGCCACGGTCAGGGCCTCGGCCACGGCGATCCGTGCCTCGGGCTCGGCCGGGTCATCCTGGTCGGTCGCGGCCTCCTCGGCCCGCACCGCGACCGGCGCGGGCTCGGCGGGTTCGGTGGCCGGCTCAGCGTGCGTCTCGGCCTGCGTCTCGGCGGCCTGCGGCTCGGCAATCTCCCCGGCCGCGGTCTCGGAGGCGAGGGCCTCCTGCACCGCCTCGGGGTTCTCGGCGAGCGTGTCGGGCATGCCGGCCGGCGCGATCCCGGCCTCCGGGGGCGTCCCGGCGTAATCGGCGACCTGACCCTCTTCGCCCTCGACCTGACCCTCGATCTGCGCAGCCTCGTGCGCGTCGTCCACGCTCACGGTCTCGTCGGCGCCGCGGGCGCGGGCCTCGGCGCGGCGGCCTCGGGAGCGGCGGGGCGAGCGGCGGCGGCGCTCCTCGCGCTCGCGGTGTTCCTCGGCGTCGCGGGCCTCCTCCTCCAGGAGGGCCTGCCGGTCGGCGAGCGGAATCTGGTAGTAGTCGGGGTGGATCTCGTTGAAGGCCAGGAAGCCGTGGCGGTTGCCGCCATACTCCACGAAGGCCGCCTGGAGCGAGGGCTCCACGCGGGTGACCTTGGCGAGATAGATGTTGCCGCGCAGCTGGCGCCGGTTGGCGGCTTCGAAGTCGAACTCCTCGACCCTAGACCCTTGGACCGTGACGACCCGGGTCTCCTCCGGGTGCATCGCGTCGATCAGCATTTTGTTGGCCATGTCGGACTCTCGGCATGGCGGCCGACGTCGTTCTCCGTGCCCGTGGTCCCGGCGGCGCCTCGCCCGACGTCAATGCTGTCGGGCGCAGTGCCGGCCTCGTCGCCGAGGCAGATGGGTTCGAGGGGAAATTGCCGTCAACCGCCGGTCGGCGCAAAGGGCGCCTGGGGTTGAACATGGCCGGGTCGACGAACGGACCGGCGTGACGCACCTTCTGCGCCGCCGGGGCACGCGCAGCGCTATGCTGGGCCGTGCGTCCGTCCATCGTGGTCCCGACCTCGCGAAATGCTCTCGGCCGGATCGGACCGGCCGTGAATTCCTGGGTGCGGCGGAGGATCCACCGCGACGTGCGACACCTGTCCGATCGGGGACGACACCCGTCGCCGCCAGACGCGCCGACAGGGCCCGCCGCGACACCGCCGCCGCTTTCGCAAGGAATTCGGCTGCGTCCGCGGGCCGTTGCGGCGACCGGCGGGACCGGAAAGGGGTCCATATCATTACAGACCGCTGCGCGGATTTGGCAAGGGTCAACCGTGAATAGATGTCACGGGGGTGTCACGGGATGCGATCGCGCTCGGATGGGTCATCCCACCCTTTCCCTCATCCAGAGGTGCCGGAGCGCAGCGCAGGCCTCGAAGGAGCCCTCCAGGGATCGCGCGGCCGGCTGGAGCCCTCCTTCGAGGCTCGCGGCGCTCGCACCTCAGGATGAGGTGGAGGATGGGATCACTCCGCCGCCTCCAGCCGCGGAGCCACTCCGGCGAGCGCTGCCGGCTTCGGGCCGCCGGTCGCCCAGTCCAGAAGCTCCACCGTGTGGACGATCGGGATGCCGGTGCCCTTCCCGATCTGCGTGGCGCAGCCGATGTTGCCGGTGGCGATCACGTCGGGGCGCACGCGCTCGATATTGGCGACCTTCCGCGCGCGCAGCTTCGCGGCCAGTTCCGGCTGCAGGATGTTGTAGGTCCCCGCCGAGCCGCAGCAGATATGGCCCTCGGGCACGTCCTTCACGGTGAAGCCCGCGCGCTTGAGCAGGGTCTTGGGCTCCAGGCGGATGCCCTGGCCGTGCTGCATCGAGCAGGCCGAATGGTACGCCACCACGAGGTCGGTCTCGGCCACGGGGGCGAGATCGAGCAGCGCCAGATACTCGGTGACGTCCTTGGCGAGCGCCGAGACCCGCTTCGCCTTCTCGGCATAGGCCGGGTCGTCGCGGAACATGAAGCCGTAATCCTTGATGGTCGTGCCGCAGCCCGAGGCCGTGACCAGGATCGCGTCGAGGCCCTTGAAGATCTCGGCGTCCCAGGCGTCGATCGCCTGCTTGGCGAGCGCGTGGGCCGACTCCGCCTTGCCCATGTGGTGGGTCAGCGCCCCGCAGCAGCCCTCCTCGGCGTGGACGACCTCGACCCCGTGCCGGTTGAGCAGGCGGATCGCCGCCGCGTTGAAGTCCGGCCGCAGCACGCTCTGGGCGCAGCCGCGCAGCAGGGCGACGCGCTTGGAGGCTGTCCCGGTCGCCGCCGGGAACCGGCCGGGCCGGTTGGTCGGCTCCTTGGGGGGCATCCCGGCCGGTGCGAGGTCGAGCATGGCGGCAAGCCGGTTGCCGACCCGCGGCAGCCGGGCCACCAGCCCGCGGAACGGGGCGCCGATCTTGGCGGCGGCGAGCGCGAGGCGGAAGCGGTTCGGATAGGGCAGGACCTGCGCGAGCAGCGCCCGCAGGAAGCGATCCCCGACCGGGCGCGCGTAGGTCTCCTCAATATGCGTCCGGGCATGATCGACGAGGTGCATGTAATGCACGCCCGAGGGGCAGGTGGTCATGCAGGACAGGCAGGAGAGGCAGCGATCGACGTGCTTGACCACCTCCGGTGAGGCTGGCTTGCCGCCCTCCAGCATGTCCTTGATCAGGTAGATGCGGCCCCGCGGGGAATCGAGCTCGTCGCCCAGCAGCAGGTAGGTCGGGCAGGTCGCCGTACAGAATCCGCAATGCACGCAGGTCCGCAGGATCTTTTCCGAGGCCGCCATGGCGGGATCGGCGAGCTGGGCGGGGGCGAAGTTGGTCTGCACGGTCTCTTCCTGCCTGCTCTCTCGTCCTGCCCGCTCTCCTCCTCCTTGCGGGGAGGAGTTGGAGGTGAGGGTGGTGCAGGGTGGGGCGACGCGGTGCCTTCTGCACCACCCCCACCCCTGACCCCTCCCCGCAACGGGGAGGGGATGAACCTCAAACCTGCGCGTACATCCGGCCCGGGTTCAGCACCCCGGCCGGATCATGCGCCGCCTTGATGCCCGCGGTGAGCCGCATCAGCGGCTCGGCCAGGGGCTCGAACACCGGAACGGCGGCGCGCACGGCGTCGGGCGCGCGCACCAGGGTCGCGTGGCCGCCCTGCGCCCGCACGGCCCGGCGGACCGCATCCGCGCCGGCATCGCCCTCGGCACCGGTGGCGAGCCAGATCAATCCGCCGCCCCAGTCGAAGAACCAGCGCGCGTCCCGCTCGGCCGCCACCGCGGCCGCCAGCGCCGGCCCGTGGCCCGGCGCCGTCGAGATCCGCCAGAGCGCCGCGTTCCGGGGCTCGGCGAGGGGCGTGGCGTCCCGGACCGACCGCCAGAGGGCCGCGCCGGCTTCGCCGTCGACGATCTCCGGCTGGCCGTAACGCTTCAGCAGGCGGCGCAGCTCGCCCGTACGGTAGTCGATCGACTCCGAAAACCCTTCGCAGCGCATGAGCGTGCGCGCCTCCGGCGCCCCGATCCCGGCCGGCAGGTGCGCCGCCCCGGTCAGCTCGAAGGGCGAGCCCAGGGCCTCCGACAGGGCGGTCACCGCCCGGGCATCGTCGAGGCCGGAGAAGACCAGGGTGGCGACGCGCTCGCTCGCCGGCAGGACCTTGAAGGTCACCTCGGTGAGGAGCCCGAGGGTGCCATGCGCGCCGGCCATCAGCTTCACCAGGTCGAGCCCGGTAACGTTCTTCATCACCCGCCCGCCCGACTTGATCGCTTCGCCCCGCCCGTTGACGAAGCGCACGCCGATCAGGCTGTCCCGGGCCGCGCCGGCATTGATCCGCCGGGGGCCGGCATTGTTGATCGCCGCGACCGCCCCGAGGGTCGGCGCGCCGGTGGTGCCGTAGAGGCCGCGCAGATCCATCGGCTCGAAGGGCAGCATCTGGCCCTTCGTGGCGAGCAGCGCCTCGACCTCGGCGAGGGGCGTCCCGGCCCGGGCCGCCACCACCATCTCGGCGGGTTCGTAGAGCGTGATGCCGGTGAGCTTCCTGGCCGAGAGTGTTGCGCTGTCCTGCGCCGGACGTCCGAGCCCCGCAGCCGTTCCGCCGCCTGCGAGGCGCAGCCGCTCGCCGTGCCCGGCCGCCGCCCGCACGATCTCCGCGGCCTCGGCCTCGGTGCCGGGCTCGTAGACGCCCATCGTTTCCGCCCCGGTCTTGTTTGAAACCATTCCACGACGGGTGTCGCCGGAACGGCCGCAGGATTCAAGCGCAGGTGGAGTCGCGGGGTTTCAGTGCTCGGATTTCCTCTGCGCCGCCGCATTGCGCCCCGCTGGCACGTCCTACTCCGCCGCCGCCACCCGCGGCGGGCGCAGCCGCGCACCGACCTGCCGGCGCAGCCCGGCGATGTCGAAGATCCAGACCCAGGCCCCGTAGAACATCATCCCGGCCGGGACCAGCACCGCCAGGGCGGTAGCCGGGGGCAGGTGGCGGAACGGTGCCAGCACCAGACCCATGGCGACGCAGGCGAGCGTTGCCGCCCCGATCGCCTGCCACGGCAGACGGATCCGCTCCGGGCCGGTCAGGGCGCGCCAGCCGAGCCACAGCCCGGCCGCGGCGAGCCCGGCGCTCTGCGCCAGCGCGACCCCGATCCCGCCCAGCCGGTCCGGCAGGACCAGCAGGCCCGCCCCGTTGACCGCAAGCCCGACCAAGGCGGCGGCGATCACCGGCAGGGTCCGGCGGCGGATCTGGAAGACCGGGTTGAGGGCGTAGAACATCATGGTCAGGCAGAACAGGCCCGGCATCAGCGCGACGCTGTAAGTCTCGAACGGGCCGCGATAAGCATCGGGCACCACCAGGGCCTGGAGGGCCGGCAGCACGGCCCAGAAGCCGACCGCGCAGGGGGCCAGCAGCGCGAACACCATCCCGGCATTGTCGGCGACCTGCGCCTCGGCGGCGGCGCGGCCCTGCTGCTCCTCGGCCTGGACGGCGAGCTGGAACAGCAGCAGGTCGAGGGCCGTGCCGAGCGTCATCAGGGCGCGCGCCGTGACGTCGGCGGCGAGCGCGAAATAGCCGGCCTCCGCGAAGCCCGCATGGCCCGCGATCGCGCCCCGGTTGACGAAGGCGAGGCATTGATAGGCGGTGTTGGCGGCAATGAGCGGAAGGCCGTAGCGGGCGAAGACCCGCCAGGTCGACGAGAGGCGCGGCCGCTCGAACGGGGCGTCCGGGTCGCGCAGGGGCCGGCGCAGCAGGACGACCGCCAGGAACTGGCTCAAGCCCGCCGCCGCCAGCACCCAGGCCGGCTGCGGCAGCCACCACGCGGCCGCCGCCATCAGCCCGAAGGCGAGGACGTTCTTCACCGCCACGAGGCCGAGATAGAGCTTTCCGTCGAACCGGGCGCGGGCCAAGGCCGCGTGGTAGTCGAACACGCCGATCCCAAGGGCGGCGAGCCCCGTGCCGCAGAGGACCGCCTCGCGCCCGTCCGGCCCGTCGGCGAAGCCGAAGGCACCGCACAGGGCGGCGGCGGCCAACAGCAGCAGGCCGATGCGCAGGTAGGCCCGGTCGAGCCCGTGCCGGATCCAGGGCTCGTCCCTCCGCACCCGCCCCGAATAGAAGCGCGTCGCCGAGAGCCGCAGCCACTCGAACAGCACCGTGTTAAGCACGGTCGCCCCGGTGGTCGCCAGCGCGAATCGCCCGAAATCGGCCGGGCCGAGCAGCTTGGCGATCAGCAGGCCCAGGACGAAGTTGAGCCCCGCATTGATGATGAAGGCGGCGATCACGGCCATGAGCGGCACGACATGGTCTGCGGGGTCCCTCGGGCGGTGCGCGTGACGTAGCGCGGTGGCCGTAAAACTCCTTTAACGGGGCAACAGCGCGGCAGAGACCAATATCGGGGGCTGGCCTTGGGCAGCTCGTCAGATCCGCCGGCCTGCGGCAGATCCGGGCCGCCGCCGCCCGGCCCCGCAGCGCTCCGGCCCGCCCGCGATGCACGCAGGCGGATTTGTAGGGGCCGCGTCAGCCCTGGACGGCGCGTCTTGTCAGTGTCCCACGGCGATGAACATTCAAATCCTATCGAGCAATTAATATTCATTCCGTTCTATGAAAGATTATCAAAAATAATCATCGCAAATTAATCGCCGATCGAAGGCATTTGTTGATTCCGTTTTCTGAAGCTATGCGTTGGCGGCATCGTCAGAGGACCATCTGCATGAGCCTGAAACGCTGGATGCGATTCACGGAAACGTTGTCGTTCCGGATCGGCATATTGGTCACCGTTCTGCTGGTCGTCTCGATGGGGATCGTGACCGGCCTGCTCTACGTGGAGATCCGTGCGGAGATCATGCGGCGCGCCGGTCTGGCGCTCGATGCCAACCTCCGCCTGCTGGAGCAGAAGCTCGGCGACGAGGGCGGTCCCGGCGCGTTCTTCTCGGTTCAGAACGGCAAGCTCTATCTCGGCACGCACGCGATCGGCGCCGACGATCCGGCGGTGGACCGCGTGAAGGACGTGCTCGGCGGCACCGCGACCGTGTTCCTCGGCGACACGCGGGTCGCCACCAACGTGATGACGGCGACCGGAAGCCGGGCGATCGGAACCAAGCTCGGCCAGGGTCCGGCCTACGAGGCCGTCATCGGGAAGGGGAAGGGCTATCGCGGCGAGGCCGATATCCTCGGGACGACTTACATGACGCGCTACGAGCCGATCCGGGACATCGACGGCCAGGCAATCAGGATCCTGTATGTCGGCGTGAAGAAGGCGGATTTCCTCGCCTCGCTCGACACGCTGTTCGAGCGTGTCCTGGTCATCGCGGCCGTCGCCATGGTCCTGAGCGTGGCGTTCTGCTGGATCGCCCTGCGGCGCGCGACGGGGCCGGCCGCCACCCTGACCAGCGTGCTGATCGACCTCGGGCAGCGCCGGCTCGATCGCGAGGTTCCGGCCCTCGACCGGCGCGACGAGATCGGCGCCATGGCGCGCGCCGTCCAGTCCCTGCGGGAGGAGGCCCTGGCCCGCCAGCGTCTGGAGGAGGAGGCGAAGGCCGCGGCCGCCGAGAAGGCACAGAATACGTCGCATATCGAGGCCGCGTTGGCCGATTTCCAGGAGAACATCCGGGAGGTGGTGGCGATGGTGTCGCGTGATACCGCGCAGCTCGACGAGATGGCCGAGGCGCTGGCGGCCGTCTCGACCCGGACGGCGGGCGAAGCCGACGTCGCCTCGATGGTCTCGGCCGAGACCTCGGAGCACGTGTCGGCCGTGTCGACCGCCACCGACGAGCTCTCGGGATCGATCCAGGAGATCGGGCGCGAGATCGAGGGGATGTCGCAGACCGTCCGCGAGGGCAGCACGACCTCCCAGGAGACCGCCGCCCAGGTGCGCGAACTCGCGGTCACGGGTGAGCGGATCGGGACCGTGGTGGCCGCCGTGCAGGCGATCGCCGCGCAGACCAACCTCCTCGCCCTCAACGCGACCATCGAGGCGGCCCGGGCCGGGGAGGCCGGCAAGGGGTTCGCCGTGGTGGCGGGCGAGGTGAAGGCGTTGGCCGAGCAGACCGCCAAGGCCACCCAGGACATCGCCGCGCGGGTCGCCGAGATCCAGGAGGGGACGCGCCGCGCCGTGATCGCCAACGAGGCGGTGTCCGGCCTGATGGAGGCGATTCTGAAAGCGGCGGCGAGCGTGGCGGCGGCGGTCGACCGGCAGGAGGTGGCGACAAGCGCGATCGCCCGCTCCGTCCAGATGGCCGCCGACGGAACGAATCAGCTGGCCGCGACCGTCATCGGCGTCCGCACCGTGGCCGCCCAGACGGAGTCCACGGCCGGCAGCGTGCTGACGGTTGCCCGGACCCTGCGCACCCAATCGACGGAGATCGACGCGCAGGTCCGCGACTTCGTCTCCACGCTGCGGCAGGGCCCGATGGACCGGCGCCGGCAGCAGGACCCGAACCATCCGGGGCCGGAGCGGCGCCGCACCCGGGCACCGGCCTGAGGCGGAGGCGACGCGTTACAGCGCGCGCTCGTAGCGCCACGCCTCCATGCCGTCTTCGTAGTAGTCGGGCCGGACCGCGAAGCGGGTGTAGCCCCGGCGCTCATAGAGGCGGATGCCGGCGCCGTTGTCGGCCCGGACCTCGAGTCGCAGACGG
The DNA here is from genome assembly GCF_022829725.1 of Methylobacterium sp. E-005. GTDB lineage: Bacteria > Pseudomonadota > Alphaproteobacteria > Rhizobiales > Beijerinckiaceae > Methylobacterium. Next base: position 100,827 of record NZ_JAKSYG010000153.1, read on the forward strand.
TCGCAACCGTGCGCGTGCGCGCGGGCCTCGGCCGCGTCGAGGAGCTTGCCGCCGAGGCCGAGGCCGCCGCGGTTCGGTGCCACCGCGATCGAGGCCAGCCGTGCGATCCGGCTGCTGCGCCGCCGCTCCAGCACCGCCGCGCCGACCAGCACCGGGGTCGGGTCCCGGTCGGGCGGGTCGATCAGCGCGGCCAGCACGTCCATGGTGGGCGACAGGATCGCGTGCCGGATGGCCCGGCGCTCGGCCCGGTCGGTGGCGAAGGCGGCGTGTTCCAGGGCCACGAGGGCGTCGAGATCGGCGAGTGTCGCGCTGCGGATTTCCGGCTCGGGGAGCCCGTCGCCGACCGGGTTGCGCAAGGGGGCACTCACAAGGGGGCACTCACAGGAGGGCGCTCACGCCCGTGCCGTCGGGATGGATCTGCCCCGCCTGCCCATCGATCGACCACTCGTCCGAATACGCTGCCCCGCCGTCAGATGCCCGCTTCCGCCGGTCTTGGGAAGCCCGTAAAGCCCGCCCGGGCGCCCGGCATGCGCTGTTTTTGCAACGGCTGGCGCCGGGTGTGGATGACGGGCGAAAAACCCAGTCCTCCAGGTTGTATCGCCCTTGCCCGGCCGGGGCGTTCCCCATATATGCGCCTTGCCCAATTTCGCACGTGCCTGTGGCCGCGTGTCGGTTGGTGGGCATCCGGTCAACTGCCGGACAGCCGCCAGGGGTCTTAAAGGATCGATGGTCGCAAGGGTGGATCCCTACGGCCGGCATCCAGGTGGCAACACCGGACCCCGACAACAACCGGCAGCCGGAGGCGAAACCGGCGAACCCCGCTCTCCACGGGGGACGCAGCTTAAAGCAACGACGAACGGGCTTTTTTGGTCTCGTCGGCCCTCCACAGGCCGGCACCGAAGAGGCTTGTTTCTCTTTGCCCGGCGTGCGGTGGGGGTTCTCCCTTCCAATCCACGGCAGCTTCCGGGTGCTCTGCGCCCGCTCGAACGCACGCGTCTCCAACACGCGTGGGTCCGCGCGACGCACCGCCCCCTGACGCCGGCGGCCAGTCCTGGCCGTCATCTTCGACAGCGCGCCCCGCGTAGGGCGCCCGCGAACCCGTGCCGGGAGACGACTATGACCGACCGCATCCGTGACTACCTGCGCGTGCGCCGCGACCTCGGTCAGGACGAGGGCCCCGTGATGGTCCTCGATCTCGATGTCGTGCGCGACAACTACACCGCCTTCGCGCGGTCCCTGCCGGATACCCGCGTGTTCTACGCCGTGAAGGCGAACCCGGCGCCGGAGATCCTGCGCCTGCTCGCCGAGATGGGCTCGTGCTTCGACACCGCCTCCGTCGCCGAGATGGAGATGGTGCTGGCCGCCGGCGCCACCGCCGACCGGATCTCCTTTGGCAACACCATCAAGAAGGAGCGCTGCATCGGCCGCGCCCTGAAGCTCGGCATCCGCCTGTTCGCGGTCGATTGCCAGGCGGAGGTGGAGAAGATCGCCCGGGCCGCCGAGGTCATGGGCGTGCCGACCGGCGAGATCCGGGTGTTCTGCCGCATCCTGTGCGACGGCGCGGGCGCCGACTGGCCGCTCTCGCGCAAGTTCGGCTGCGTGCCCGAGATGGCCGCGGACGTGCTGGAGCACGCCCATCGCCAGGGGCTGGAGGCCTACGGCATCTCGTTCCATGTCGGCTCGCAGCAGGGCAACACCGAGGCCTGGGACGGGGCGCTCGGCTCCGCGGCGGCGGTCTTCCACGAGTGCGCGGAGCGCGGCATCGGCCTGTCGATGGTCAATCTCGGCGGCGGCTTCCCGACCCAGTACCTCAAGGCGGTGCCGGGCGTGGAGAGCTACGGCGAGGCGATCTTCCGCGGGCTGACCAAGCATTTCGGCAACCGGATCCCCGAGACGATCATCGAGCCGGGCCGGGGCATGGTCGGCAATGCCGGCCTGATCGAGGCTGAAGTTGTTCTCGTGTCGCGCAAGTCCGCCGAGGCCGACGAGGTCCGATGGGTCTACCTCGACATCGGCAAGTTCGGCGGACTGGCCGAGACCATGGACGAGGCGATCCGCTACCCGATTCGCACCGCGCGGGACGGGGAGGCGACCGAGCCCTGCGTCATCGCCGGCCCGACCTGCGACTCGGTCGACGTGCTCTACGAGCGGCAGCTGTACCCGCTGCCGGTCTCGCTCTCCATCGGCGACAAGGTGCTGATCGAGGGCGCGGGGGCCTACACCACCACCTACGCGGCGGTGGCGTTCAACGGCTTCCCGCCCCTTCAGCAGATCGTGATCTGATCGCGCGCGCCGCCCGGGATGCTCCGGGCGGCTCCTGTCCGAAACCGCTCCCGGTGGGTCGCTGGCGGCATGATGGGGACACACGGACGTCGTTCGTCCGGAACCCTCCTGCGGTCATGCGGCGTTAAGGGCCGCTGTCGTTTCTGCGGAAGCGCTGGCCAGCCCTGATCGTCCACCGGGACGATCCTTCGCTTCTCCCGCATGTCGGCCCCGGGGAGGACCCTGTCATGATCGAGATCCGCGCGGAGCACCTGCACGATGTCCCGGCGCGCGAGCGCCTGCTCGACGCGTGCTTTCCCGGTCATCGACGCGCCAAGACCTCGGAGCGCCTGCGCGAGGGGCGTCTGCCCGCCCGCGGCCTTGCCTTCGCGGCGACCCGGCGCGGCCGCCTCGTCGGCACCCTGCGGCTGTGGCACGTCGAGACCGGCGACGCCCGCCCGGCTCTGCTCCTCGGTCCGCTGGCGGTCGATCCAGCGATCCAGGGGCAGGGGCTCGGTTCGGTGATGATGCAGGCGGCCCTGGGCCGGGCCGAAGCGCTCGGCCACGGCGCCGTGCTGCTGGTCGGCGATGCGCCCTATTACGCACGGTTCGGCTTCGACCGGGCGCTCGCGGAGGGCCTGACTTTGCCGGGTCCGTTCGAGCGCGCGCGCTTCCTCGGGCTGGAACTGCGTGCCGGGGCTCTTGCGGGTGCCGAGGGCCTCGTCCGGGCGACCGGCGTGCTGTCGCCGGTCGAGGCGGTGGCGAACGAGGCGCAGGTCGCGCGACGACGCGCCGCCTGAGCCGACCTGCCGTCTGCTTGACGGTTAGGAACGTCTTTCCCAAACGCAACTTCATTCTGAGGGGCGGCGCAAGCCGCCTCGCAGGAGCCCTCCAGGGATTACGCGTTCCCGGGAGCCCTCCTTCGAGGCCTCCGCTGCGCTCAGGCACCTCACGATGAGGGAGAGGTCGGGAGAGGCGCCCATTCCGGATGGCGCATCCCCGGCATGCAACCGATGGCGGCCGCGTCCACCGTCCTGGCCGGCCTCATGCATTGCGCCGAACGGTCGCGATCCCGCATAGACGGTCCGCCGGCCTCCGGAGAAGGTTGCTCGACCGATGCAGATCGCCACGCCCTACCTGATGTTCCTGGGCGACGTGCCCGACACGCTGGCGGCCAAGACCGCCTACGGGATCAAGGACTGGCGCCCGGAATGGTGCGTCGGCCAGATGCGCCTGCCCGGCTGCGCCGCCGATCTCGGCATTCCCGACATGACCCTGCCCGAGGCCCTGGCGAAGGGCTGCCGCACCCTGGTGATCGGCGTCGTGAACGCCGGCGGCGTCCTGCCCGATCACTGGGTGAAGGAGATCGTGGCGGCGATCGAGGCCGGGCTCGACGTGGCGAGCGGCCTGCACGTCAAGCTCGGCGCGGTGCCGGCCATCGCGGAGGCCGCCGCCCGGCGGGGCCGCCAACTCCACGACGTGCGCCACACTGACGAGCGCTTTCCCACCGGCAAGGGTACCAAGCGGACGGGGCGGCGCCTGCTCACCGTCGGCACCGATTGCTCCGTCGGCAAGAAGTACACCGTGCTCGCTCTGGAGCGCGGCATGCGCGAGCGCGGCCTCGATGCCGATTTCTGCGCCACCGGCCAGACCGGCGTGTTCATCTCCGGCAAGGGCGTCGCGATCGACGCCGTGGTGGCCGACTTCATCTCCGGCGCCGTCGAGACGATCTCGCCCGACGCAGCCCCGAACCACTGGGACCTGATCGAGGGCCAGGGCTCGCTCTATCACCCGTCCTTCGCGGGGGTGAGCCTCGGCCTGCTGCACGGGGCCCAGGCCGACGCCTTCGTGGTCTGCCACGAGCCGACACGCACCACTATGCGCGGCGTGAAGCATCCGCTGCCGAGCATCCGGCAGGTCATCGACCTCACCGTGAAACTCGGCAGCCTGACCAATCCCGGCATCAAGCCCGTCGGCATCGCGATCAACACGCAGGCGCTCGGTGAACCTGAAGCCCGGGCGTTCCTCGAGAAGGTCGGGTCCGAGCACGGCCTGCCCGCCACCGACCCGGTGCGCTTCGGCGTGGACGGGCTGGTGGACCGGATCGTCGCCGACTTCCCGGGAGCCTGACATGGCCCGCCGCCTGACGCTGACCGTCGAGCGCTTCCCCATCGCGGGCGCCTTCACGATCTCCCGCGGCAGCCGCACGGAGATCGCCGTGGTGGTGGCCACCATCACGGACGCGAACGGGGTCGGGCGCGGCGAGTGCGTACCGTATCCGCGCTACGGCGAGAGCGTCGAGAGCGTCAGCGCCCTGATCGAGGGGCAGGCGGAGGCGATCGCGGGCGGGATCGGCCGGGAGGAACTGATGGCGCGCCTGGAGGCGGGCGCCGCGCGCAACGCCCTGGATTGCGCGCTGTTCGATTTGGAAGCCAAGCTCCAGGGCCGCCCCGCCTGGGCGATCGCCGGGCTGCCCGAGCCCCGGCCGGCGATCACCGCCTATACGCTGAGCCTCGGCACCCCGGAGAGCATGGGAGAGGCCGCCCGCAAGGCCGCCCACCGACCACTCCTGAAGGTCAAGCTCGGCGGGGACGGGGACCCGGAGCGTATCGCCGCCGTGCGAGCCGGCGCACCGGACGTGCGGCTGATCGTCGATGCCAACGAGGCCTGGCGGCCGGAGAACCTGGAAGCCAATCTCGCCGCCTGCCTGAGGGCCGGCGTCGCGCTAATCGAGCAGCCGCTGCCGGCCGCTGCCGACGCGCTGCTGGCCGAGATCCCGCATCCGGTTCCGGTCTGCGCCGACGAGAGCCTGCACGACCGCGCCGGCCTCGACGCGCTGGCCGGGCGCTACGACGCGATCAACATCAAGCTCGACAAGACCGGCGGCCTGACCGAGGCGGTGCTCCTCGCCCGGGAGGCGAAGGCGCGGGGGCTCTCGATCATGGTCGGCTGCATGCTGGGCACCTCGCTCGGCATGGCGCCCGCGGCCCTGCTGGCGAACGACGCCGATTTCGTCGATCTCGACGGGCCGCTGCTGCTCGCTCGCGACCGCGACACGCCGCTCCGCTACGAGGGAAGCCTCATGTATCCGCCCACGCCGGATCTGTGGGGATAGGATTCGCCGTGCCTGTCACTTGCAGGGCGTCACAACGCCTTTGGGATTAGGTATACCAGAAGACTTGCCTTCCTCTCGTCCGGCTGCCATCCATCGCGTGTGCGATTGGGGTCATGGCGTCGATGCGCTGTTCCCAGCAGCCAGACAACACACAGCAAGTCTCAATGCTGGGGAGGAACGACGTGGCCAAGAATATCCTGATCCTGGGGGCCTCCTATGGCTCGCTCCTGGGCACCAAGCTCCTGATGGCCGGTCACAACGTGACCCTGGTCTGCCGGCGCAAGACCGCCGACCTGATCAACCGCGAAGGCACCGAAGTCCGGATCAAGCTCCGCGACGAGAAGGAGCACCGGGCGATCTTCTCCCGCGACCTGCCCGGCAAGGTCGACGCGATGCCGCCCGAGGATGTCGACGTCTCGCGCTACGACCTCGTCGGCCTCGCCATGCAGGAGCCGCAGTACAACAACCACACGATCCGCGTGCTGATGATCAAGATCGCGGCGGCGAAGCTGCCGTGCCTGTCGATCATGAACATGCCGCCGCTGCCCTACCTCAAGCGGATCCCGGCGCTGGCCGCCATGGATCTCGAGGACGCCTACACCAATGCCGGCGTGTGGGACCGGTTCGAGCCGGGCCTCGTGTCGCTGTGCTCCCCCGATCCCCAGGCCTTCCGGCCGCCGGAGGAGGAGGCCAACGTCCTGCATGTCGGGCTGCCGACGAACTTCAAGGCCGCGACCTTCGCGGATGAGGCCCATAACCGCCTGCTGCGGGCGCTGGAGGCCGATATCGACGCCGTACGCCTCGACGGGCACGACGTGCCGGTGAAGCTCAAGGTGTTCGACTCGCTGTTCGTGCCGCTGGCCAAGTGGTCGATGCTGCTCACCGGCAATTACCGCTGCATCACGCCCGGCGAGCCCCAATCGATCCACGACGCCGTGCATGGGGATCTGGCCCGCTCGCGGGCGATCTACGACCATGTCGACGGGATTGCCCGGAAGCTCGGCGCCGATCCGGCCGATCAGGTGCCGTTCGAGAAATACGCCAAGGCGGCCGAGAGCCTGCTCAAGCCCTCCTCGGCGGCGCGGGCGGTGGCGAACGGGGCCCCCTATATCGAACGGGTCGACCTGCTGGTGAAGCTGATCTCGCACCAGCTCGGCGAGCCCAGCGCCGAGATCGACCGCACGGTCGAGACCGTCGACCGGAAGCTCGACGAGCGCATCATCGAGGGGTGAGCGACCCTGTTACGCGCGCGCCGAGCGGAGCGCCGCGCGGCGTTGTGCTGCGCACATCGTCATCACGGGCGTAGCGAAGTGACCCAGGGCGGCGCGACATAGGTCGGCGTGGCGTTTCTGGATCGCTTCGCTCTCGTTCGCAAAGCCGGTCGGCCAACCTGACATCACTCCGCCAGGTCCAGAAAATGCCGGCCCTGGCGGTCGTCGATCTCGATGATCCAGAGGTCGGAATCGAATCGGATCTCCTTGGTCAGGCGCTCCTCCACGTCGAGCGGGCTGCCGCCGGTGACCTGGGCGACGAAGCGGCGGTCGCCGCTGTCCTCGGCCTCGAACAGGGCCTGTGGTGCCGGTCCGTAGAGGTCGGCGCTGCCGTCGAGGCGGTCGACCTTCACGAAGATCGCGCCCGCCTCCGCGGCCCCGCGTCGGCGCTGCACAGCCGGAATGCCCGCCACGTCGAGGCGGCGCAGATGGGCCGAGACCCAGAAATCGGAACGCAGGCGCATGCGGTAGAGCCTCTCGGGAACGCACCCGGTATACGCGCTGAGACCAAGGAGACTAATGGCCGGTGTCCGACCCACCCCCCTGATCCAGAGCTGCCCCCGTCAGCGGGCCTCGAAGGAGGGCTCCGGGGATCGCCCGATCATGCCGCTCGGGAAGGCTGTCTCGGATCCCGGGCAACACGATGGGAAACGGTGTCAGCCATGGCCCGCCTTGGCGACGAGCTCGCGCAGGGTCCGGCCCGTGGCCTCGCCGGTTACCGGGAGCTTGGCGCTGCGCTCGAACTTCTCGATCGCCGCGCGGGTGCCCGGGCCCATCGCGCCGTCGGGCTTGACCGGATAGCCGAGCTTGGTCAGGGCCTTCTGGGCCCGCAGGACCGGATCGGACTCCGCCTCGGCCTTCTTGGCAGGCTCCTTGGCGGGCTCCTTCGCAGCTCCCTTGGCGGTCTCCTTGGCGGCCGGTTTCGCGGCGAGCCGGGCCGGGGCGGCCTTCGGGGTCACCGAGGCGGTGGTCTCGTCGGCGCGGATCAGCTCGCCGATCGTGTCCCGGGTCGCCGGCTTGGCGGGAATCTTCTCCGGTTCGGGGCGGGCCGAGACCGGGTCCCGGGCGATCTCCCGCACCGGCTCCCGGGCCGCCTCGCGCGCGACCGGGACGGCCTCGCGCGCGGGGGGCGCCTTCTGGGCGAGCTTCGGCAGGATCGGGGCCGGATGGCGGTGGGCTTGGTAGCCGAGGGCGTTGACGCAGATGAAACCGGCCGCACCCAGGCCCACGAGGCTGCTGAGGACGGTACCGGGGCTGTTGCGGCAGGTGGTGCCCGTGGCCTTCAGCGCGCCGACGAGGACGGAACGCCAGTCCCCCTGGACGGCTTTGCGCCGCGCGGCCGGGCGGCGCGCCCGGCCGGCTTCGCCCGGGATGGTGATCTCGCGGTAGCCTGACATCGTGTCTCCTTCCGGGGATCGTGTTCCGGGGGGAACTTGGGCTCAGCCGGTGCGGCGCAGGGCCGAACCCGATCGGGTGCCCGGCTCGGCGCTCGGCTCCGCGTCGAACAGGCCGAGCGGCAGGCGCACGACCCGGCGCGGCGCGGCGGCGCCCCGTACGGCGGTCCGGATCGGGGCGGGACCGCAGGCAGCCTCCGGCGCCCGGCACCGATGGGGCAGCGTCACGGTCACGACCGTACCGGCCTGCGGCGCGCTCTCGATCCGCATCGCGCCGCCATGCAGGCCGACCAGCCCCTGGACCACCGAGAGGCCGAGACCGGTCCCCTCGTGCTGGCGCTTGTAGTCGCCGGCTCCGGCCTGGAAGAACGGCGTGCCGAGCTTCGACAGATCCTCCGCGCCGATCCCGCAACCGGTATCGGACACGACGATGTCGAGGCCCTCGACGCTGCGGCGCAGGGACAGGTCGACCCGGCCGCCGCGCGGGGTGAACTTCACGGCGTTCGAGACGAGGTTGATCAGGATCTGCCGGCAGGCGCCGGGATCGGCGGTGATCTCGACCGGGCCCGAGGCGGAAACCGCCAGGGTGACGCCGGCGGCCTCAGCCCGCAGGCGCATCAGGTCGCAGCAGGACTGGAGCAGGCCCGCGACGTCGAAGGCCTCCGGCGCGTAGTCGAAATTGCCGCTCTGGATCCGGCTCATGTCGAGGAGCGTGTTGACGACGCCGAGCAGATGATGCCCGGAGGCGCCGATGATCCCGGCATAATCTCGCGCCTGATCCGCACTGAGGCTCGGGGCACCTTCGCCCGCCAGCACCTCGGAGAAGCCGATGATCGCGTTGAGCGGCGTGCGCAGCTCGTGGGTGACGTTGGCCAGGAACCGGCCCTTGATGGCGTCGGCCCGCTCGGCCTCGGCGCGGGCGCGCTCCAGTTCCTCGGCGTGGCGGTAATGCTCGGTCATGTCGCGGGTCACCGCCACCACCGCGGTCGCGGCGTCGTACGAGCCGTGCGCGATCCGGTGGGCGCGCATCTCGGCATGGATCAGGCGCGCGCCGTCGGCCCGCCCGGCTTCGACATGAAGGCGCAGCGGCAGGGTGGCGGGACGCCCGGTCGCCGCGACGTCGCTCACCGCCTTGAGGAAGGCCGGTCGGTCGGCCACGTGGACCCGCTCCAGGAGGCCGTGGCCGTGCAGGCGCGCCGGGTCGCTGCCCAGCAGCCGGGTCGCCGATACGGAGGCGTCCACGACGCGGCCGTTGCGATCGTGCCAGGTCACGAGGTCGTCGATCGCCGAGAGCAGCAACTGATCCCGGGCCTCGTTGTCGCGCAGCTGCGCGCGCCACGCACCCTCGTTGCGCTTGTGCTCCAGGGCCTGGGCGGCGACGTGGCCGATCGCCGTCAGCGCGAAGGCCGGCAGGGCGAGGCCGGCGGAGATATCCATCACCGGCAGGGTCGCCCCGAACGCGTCGAGGCTGGCCACCGCCAGCACGCCGAGGACTGCCATGGCGGCCGCCGCCAGCGTCGCGCGCAGCGAGCCGGAGATCAGCGCCTCCACGGGGATCGCCACAAGCCAGACCGCGGCCGGGGACGCGACGCCCCCCGTGACGCTCGACAGCGCTACAACGATCCCGGTCAGGCCCGCGGCCGACACCGCGTGGGCGAGCCAGAGGGATCCGGTGCGGACGAGCAGCACGGCGGCGAAGACCGGCAGCAGCAGGCTCACGATCGCCAGGACCTCGATGCCGGACGGCACGCCGCGCCAGAGCAGGTAGGGCGGCAGCCCGACCATCATCACGGCGCCCGTGGCAAGCCGCGACACCAGGAAGCGCTGGTGGCGGGCGCGCGCCGCGGCATCATCGGCCGCGGAGGCGTGAACCAGCCCCGTGAGACGGTCGTCGATCGAGGAAGTCAGGACTTTTTTAATAGGCAAGGCTGGCACACGCCGCGAGTACGCGTTTCCGCATCCCTCGCGCCTCCGGTTCGACTTTCGAACGACTTCCGGACGGTCGCAGAGGCGGCTTAAACGAGTGTTGCGCGACTGGTCAGAACGGTCAGGATGCTTTCCACGAGGTAACCAAAGGCATTCGGATAAGCTTCGTTCACCATCACGCGCGAAAGCGCAGGCCGGTTGAGGCCCGGTTCACGAAATCCGTCGAAATCTCGGCGTCGCGGATTCTCCCGACGGACGACGGCCGGCTTTCAGGAGAATGCGCGCCAGACCGAGCGGAGAGTCCGAATCATGACCGTCCTGCTGCGCGCCGCGCTGGTAATCGGCGTGCTCTCGTATCTCGCGCTGATGCGTGGTGGCGCGGATCCGGCCGCGGAGGCGCGCAAGCTCACGGGCCCGCTGCCGAGCGCCTCGGCGGTCCTGCCGGCGGCTCTGGAGGCCGTTCCGCCTGAGACCCGCGAGCGGGCCGCCCGGGCGGTCCTGGCCCGGGGCCTGCTGGCGGAGTTGAGCCGTCGGGCCGGTGAGCCCCAAGCCGCGACCGATACCCCGTCCACCGATACCCTGGAGGCGGCTGACCGGCAGCCCGCTTGGCGGGGCATCGAAGCCCGCTGACGCCGCCCTCCGTCAGCCCGCCTCCGCCTTGGAGGCCGGGCGGGTGCGTGCCGGCAGCGTCGCGCGCTGCCCGGCACCGCTCTGGCGCAGCTTGGCCTCCGGGCCGTGGAGCGGTTGGTGCGGCTCGCTGCGCCCGCGCTCGGCGAGGGGCCGGTCGAGGATCGCCGCCACGAGATCCCGCGCCGCCGGCCGGCTCACCGTGCGGAACAGGCGGACGAGGTCGGCCACGCGCTCGGCCGAGCGGGCGACGCCCTGGTTGAGGGTGAGGAAGATGTAGACCGCCTCCTCCTCGTGCAGGCCGGCCGCGCGCAGGCCGAGGGTGAGGAGGTCGTAGCGGGCGCCTGGACCGGTGACCACGCCCAGGAAATCGTGGGGCAGGCCGAGCCCGTCCGCGAGCGCCGCCACGAAGGCCGCCACATCGTGCGCGGCCGAGAGCCGGGTCAGGGCTTCGCCGAGGTCGCGGGGCGCAGGCGGGCAGGGGCGCAGCGCGGCCGTCGCCTCCACGCTCCCGCCGATCACCGCGCGGCGCATCGGGTCGGCGTGCAGGTAGAGGGGCACGAGGTCGGCGGCGGAGACGTCGGGGCGCACCAGCAGCAGTCGGGCGAGCTCGGCATCGCCGCGGCCGCGGCCGACGAGCCGCGCGAGCGTCGCGCCGCGCAGGGTGATGCCGAGATTGGCGGCGAGCGCCCGGTCGATCTCGGCGCGGCCCTCGCGGGAGAGTTCGTCCGCCGCCTCACGGCTGAGCCCGGCCCGGGCGGCGATGCGGTCGGCGATGTCGGAGCCGTCGGCGAGGGCCGCGTCGATCAGGCTGCGGCTCAGCGCCGGCGCCAGTTCCACCACCGCGTCGCGGGCGCCACCGCCGCGCAAGGCGAGGGCCTCAAGGATTGCGGGCGGCGTCTCGGGGCAGGGGGCGAGCTTCCGCGCAACGACCCGGGCCGTCTCCTCGTCCACCGTGGGGATCAGGCCGCAGGCCAGAGATTCGAAGATCTCGGTGGCGGCCCGGTCGCGGCCCGGTGCCCGGACGAACAGGTCGGTCTGCACCCGCAGGATCACGGGCTTGAGATCGAGATTCTCGATGCGCGAGAGTTCGAGGAGCCCGGACAGGTCCGGCGGAGCATCGACGGATGGGGGCATGGACGATCGGTTTACGCAGGACTGCAGTAAGCTCACGCTAACCGCATCGACGTGAATCGACCTTTAAGATGCCCCCCGCGGGACCGTGCCGTCCTGCATCACCGCGCCTGTCCGGCGGTCTCAATGCGTCAGCCAGAGCCCGCCGCTCAGTACTGCCGCCGCGAAGACGATGAAGCCGACGAAGGCAGGCACGACCCAGGGCTGCCGCTGGTGCACGTATCCGGTCTTGGTCTTCTCCGACGGCGCCCGCTCGTTCTGCCGGGCCAGCCGGACCTCCTGCGAACTCGGCGGCGTTCCACCTGCCTCCTCGCAGGTTCCGAGCGGCGCCGCCCCGACATCCATGTGTGGGGTCTTGTCGGCGGTTCGGCCGCTGTCGATGTCGCCCTTGAGCTGCGCGGCGGTCGGCGCCTCCGAATCCGGCGGCGGATCGATGGTCAGATTGGCGGGTGGCGGCGGGGTTTCGGAACGCAGGGTCATGGGCGGGGCTCCAGCTTGATTTGATCAACGCCTGGAAACGCCGTCGGCTGCGGTCAGGATGTCGCGGGTCTCACGCCTCGCCGGATCCGCGCTTGAGCAAGGGGCGCTCGAACAGTTCCGTCCCCCCGGCGAAGCCGGCCGCCGCACAGAAGGCGTGCAGGGCGGCCTGCTCCGGTCCGACGCTGAGGCGCAGCCGGTCGCACCCGGCTTGGCGCGCCGCCCGCCCGGCCGCTTTCAGCAACACCCGCCCGATGCCCCGGCGCCGGGACTCGGCCGCGACCACGAGGGCCGTGATCAGGCCGAAGGGCCGCGGCGCGTCGAGGGTGCGGACCGGGCTGAGGGCGATGAGGCCGCTCGGCGGTCCCCATTCCACGGCGACGAGAACGGTGCCGCCGTCCCGCTGCAGGCCTTCGAGCCGTGCCGCCAGATCCGCGGCGCCGACCGCCGTGCCAGCCTCGCCGAGGAGGGCGGCGAGGCCGGCGGCATCGGAGCCCGCGGCCGCCCGGATCTCCAGCCCGTACCGATTGCCCAACGCGTGCTCCCGAACGGACGCCCCTCAGACCCGGCGCCAGCCCGGTTGTGCCGGGTCGACCAGCCGGTAATTCACCGGTGCCATGCCGCAGATGGCGATGACCGCCGGTTCCGTCCCGTCGCGGACGACGCCGTCGTAATGCGGGGTCCCCGCGACCCGGCGGACGAAGCTGCCGGCTTTCACGGGCACGCAGGCGGCGGGGTCGAAATCCGCTCCGCTGTTGCACCACCACGTGCCCGACAGGATCATGCAGTACCGGTCGGACGTGTAGGTGTGCGGTGCGCTCATGTAGCCCGGCCACCAGCGGATCAAGGTATAGTAGAGGCCGGTGCCGTTGAGGTCGCCGGTGAGATTGCACCGGTCGACGCTGCGCTCCGGGTAGCCCTTCGACGGCACCCAGGGCAGCGCATCGGGCGCGCGAATGATGGTCTGCTCCGGGTTGAGCGGGCTGCCCTCGGCCGCATGCGCCAGGAGCAGCGGGAGCGTGCCGAGGAGTGAGGCCGCCAGAAGGTCGCGCCGGCTCGTTTCCGGCCGGGTTTGCATGTCCGTCATCGCGGGGTTCCGTCCCTGTTGCCGGCCCTCTCGTCGGCGGCCTCCGCTCGAGCAACGCAGGCACCCGGGTTTCTGTCCCGGGCCGAGGCCGCAGGCTGTTTCAATCGCGCCGACATTTCAGGATGTCGGCCGCGCGGAACGCGGGAGGCGGCCAGGGAATTGCCCCGCAGGTTCGGCAGGGGGGCGCAGCATGACGGATCGGGAGCGGGATCGATCGCCGCACGGGCGGGACGATGGGGATCCACCGGATGTCGGGCAATCGAAGCCAACGGACCAGACTCCCGATGACGGGTCTGTGCCCACCCAGCGCCGAAAGGCCGAGACCGAGATCGCCGCGGGTGACGTGGCCGACGATCTCGCCGATTTCGCCTGACGGGCCCGCCCCGCGGGGCCTGCGCCGTCCGGTCTCAGCACCCGGGCCCACGCGCCGAACCGTCTGCGGCTCGGCGGGGCGCCCGGATGTGCGCGATCAGGCCGTTTCCTTGGCCTTGCGCGGGCGGGTCGCGCGCTTCGGCTTCTCGGCGACCTCCTCGACCGGCTCCTCGACCGCCGCGGACTTGCGGCGCTGCTGGCCGAGACCCAGGCTGCGGGCGAGTTCGGAGCGCTGCGCGGAATAGCTCGCAGCCGTCGACGGGTAGTCCCGCGGCAGCCCGAAGCGCTCGCGATACTGCTCGATCGTCAGGCCGTTGCGCGAGAGATGGCGCTTGAGCGTCTTGTACGGCTTGCCGTCGATGAAGGAGATCAGCGCATCCGGGGTCACCGACTTGCGGATCTGGGCCGGCGTGGGCTTGTCGGCCGCCTCGGTCACAGTCGCCGCGGGGGCCGAGAGCTTCGCCAGCGCGGCGTGAACGCCCGCGAGCAGGCCGGGCAACTCGCTGATCGGCACGGAATTATTCGAGACATACGCGGACACGATGTCAGAGGCCTGCTCGATAAAGGTCTGCTGCTGTTCAGGGGCGTTGTCGTCCATCGTTGATTCCCTCTAAGCGGTGGTGGTGAGACGGTTCTAACGTCTCTGCAGCAAAATCAAGTCGTCGTCGAGCATTTCCCTACACAACGCCCCGACCGTTAACACGCATATTATTCAAGCCTGCGGTGCTGCTGAAATCGTTGCCCGTGAAATCCGGTTGGCGGGAGGGCCCGTTTCACGAGTTCCGGTTCCCCGGCGCCGTGCCCGCGGCGCTGCGACCGGGCCAAGCCGGTCGCTTCGCTTGCAAAGATCGGTTTTCGGTCTGACGAGATGCGTAAAGTCTGGCATCCGGTCCTGTCATGCCGCGATTGTGTACGCCGCGCGGCCGGGAAAACCTCGCCGTGCTGCGTGGGCTGCGTCGGTTTGGCGGACGGGACCGGGGCGAAGCTTCGGGAACGAGAACAGTCGAGAGTCTTCAAGGACCGTCACGGGCCTTGGGACCGGGCGAGACCTGGACCATAAGAGGTGGGGCGCGGCAGGACCGGGACGGTAGACGTGGATCAGGATTGGGAGCCGGGCACCGTCTTTGGCGCGCACATCCCCTTCGTGCAGGCCTGCGGGATCGAAGCGCTCGACGTGCGCGAGGGGCGAACGCGCCTGCGGCTCGCCCTGCGCCCGGATCACGCCAACAACCTCGGCATCGCCCATGGGGGCGTGCTCTGCACCCTGCTCGACGTCGCCCTCGGGACGGCGGCGCGCCTCAGCGTCGGGCGGCCCGTGGTGACCCTCGACATGCAGACCCGATTCCTGAATCCCGGGCGCGGCGTCCTGCTGGCCGAGGGGCGCGTCACCCGGGCCGGACGTACGGTGATCTTCTGCGAGGCCGAGATCCGCGACGCCGACGGAGATCTGGTGGCGAGTGCGACCGGCCTGCTCAAGCCCGTGGGCCGATCCGCAGATTAGCGGAGGCGTTCGGCCGGGATCGAATTGACGGCGGCCCGGCAGGGTGGGAAAGCCTCGGGTATGACGATGCCGGACGACGCGCGCGCAGCCCTGGCTGCGCCTCCCTCCGAGGCCGATGTCACGGCCATGAAATCCGAGGCCGCGGCGTGGTTCGAGACCCTCCGCGACCGGATCCTCGCGGCCCTCGAGGCCATCGAGGCGGAGGCCGAGGGTCCCTTCCACCCGGACGCGCCTGAAGAGCCGGGCACCTTCGTGAAGACGCCCTGGAACCGCACCGACCATACCGGCCGCCCCGGCGGCGGCGGCGTCATGGCGATGCTCAAGGGCCGGGTGTTCGAGAAGGCGGGCGTCCACATCTCGACGGTGCACGGCGAGTTCGCGCCGGAATTCCGCGCCCAGATGCCGGGCGCCGCCGAGGATCCCCGGTTCTTCGCCACCGGCATCTCGCTGATCGCCCATCCCTGGAACCCGCATGTGCCAACCGTGCACATGAACACCCGCTTCGTCGCGACCACGCGGGCGTGGTTCGGCGGCGGGGCCGATCTCACCCCTGTGCTTGACCGGCGCCGCACCCAGGACGACCCGGACAGCCGCCATTTCCACGCCTGCCTGGAGCGGGCCTGCAGGGCGCATGGCGTCGACTATCCGCGCTACAAGGCGTGGTGCGACGAGTACTTCCACCTCAAGCACCGGAACGAGCCGCGCGGCATCGGCGGGATCTTCTACGATTATCGCTGGACCGGCGACCCGCAGGCCGACCTCGCCTTCACGCGCGACGTGGGGGGGGCTTTCCTCGAGGCCTATCCGAAGATCGTGCGCGACAACGTCGCTACGGCCTGGACGGAGGCCGACCGGACCGAGCAGCAGGTGCGGCGGGGGCGCTACGTCGAGTTCAACCTGCTCTACGATCGGGGCACGATCTTCGGCCTGAAGACGGGCGGCAACGTCGCCTCGATCCTGTCCTCGATGCCGCCCACGGTGCGCTGGCCGTGACGGGGCTGTCGTGAGCGCGGGGCTGCCCGCGGCCTACGCCCCCCAGCAGGACGCGGCGCTCAAGGCGATCGCCGCGTGGCGGCGGGACGGCGGATCCCAGGTTTTCCGGCTGTTCGGCTATGCCGGCACCGGCAAGACCACGCTCGCCCGGCGGATCGCCGAGGATGTCGACGGCACGGTGGTGTACGGCGCCTTCACCGGCAAGGCGGCCTCGGTGATGCGCCAGAAGGGCTGCTACGATGCCGCCACGATCCACTCGCTGATCTACCGCACCAAGGAGGCGGAGGAGGGTGGCCCGACCTTCACGCTGAACCGATCCGGTGCGGCCGCCAAGGCGGATCTGATCATCATCGACGAATGCTCGATGGTCGATTCCGACCTCGGCAACGACCTGCTGTCGTTCGAGCGGCCGGTGCTGGTGCTCGGCGACCCGGCGCAATTGCCGCCGGTGCGCGGCGGCGGCTTCTTCACCGAGGCCGAGCCCGACGTGATGCTCACCGAGGTCCATCGACAGGCCAAGGACGACCCGATCGTCCGCATGGCGATGACGATCCGCGAGGGCGGCCGGCTGGAACTCGGCACCTACGGCCAGAGTCGCGTGGTCTCACGCCGCGCCCTCGATCCGGCCGAGGTGCTCGAATGCGATCAGGTGCTGGTCGGGCTGAACAAGACGCGCCGGCTCTACAATGCTCGCCTCCGGGAGCTCGCCGGCCACACCGATCCGATGCCGGCGATCGGCGAGAAGCTGGTCTGCCTGCGCAACGACCGGGTGAAGGGCCTGCTCAACGGCTCGACCTGGACCGTGCAGGCCCTGCGCGCGCCGCCGCGGCCGGACCTGATCCGCCTCGACGTGGTGCCCGAGGACGATCCGGGGCTGCGCCGCAAGCCCACCGACATCAAGGTGCTGCGCGCGATGATCACCGGCTCCGACGAGGAGATCCCGCTGTTCCTGCGCCGGGAGACCGACGAGTTCACCTACGGCTACGCGCTGACCGTGCACAAGGCGCAGGGCTCGCAGTGGGACCGGGTGACGCTCTTCGACGAATCCTACGCCTTCCGCGAGCACCGGGCGCGGTGGCTCTACACCGGCCTGACCCGTGCCGCGCAGGCGATCACCGTCGTGGTATGATCCGTCCCGGTCTTCACCTCGCTTGTGAAGCGGCACTGCGCGTGCTAGGCAGCGCCGGTCTCATCGAGGCACCTCGCGGAGAGGTGGCAGAGCGGTTGAATGCACCGCACTCGAAATGCGGCATGCCTGCAAGGGCATCGGGGGTTCGAATCCCCCCCTCTCCGCCATTCGCCTGCCTCAAACCATTGTTTTTACTGCGGTTTTTGGTGGGCCCGAGTTGGTCGGCCCACATTGCGCCCCACATTTCGTAACGGCTTGTACCGGACGTAAATGGACGATGGGGCCTCGCGCGCGCGGGCGAAACCCGCGGATCGCTATCATGACCAGGGCCGACAGCTTCGAGCGCCGCTCTGATAGCTCAGCCGGGGTGAGGGCCCATGCGGCGGCGGTCATGCTCGATGGCGAACACATGACTGTAGAGGTTGGCTACCCAGCTCCGCCCCTCAACCGTCAGATCGAGAAAGCGGACTGCATTCCCGATCACCGGCTCGATCTTGCCCCAGAAGAACGCCGGGTACCGCTCCGCCAAGTCAGCCGGGCCAGCGTAGCCAAGCTGCTTGTCGAAGCCGACTTCGGCGAACTCGTGGAACAGCGCGTTTAGTTTGCGTGGGTAGAGCGGATCACCGAGTTGCCCGATCAGGTCGGCCGCACGCATCAGGCCGGCTTCAGTCCCGGTTTCCCGGTGCTCGTCGTCCGCGGGCACAGGAAAGCGGGTCAACTCGATGGCGCGCATCACCCGCTGCGCATCGACAAGGTCATTCGTACCGAAGCGCTCCTGCACCGCCAGCTTCGAGCGCTCGATGTGATAGGGCGCCAGCGCCGCGTCGGATGCCCCACGAGGTAGAGCGATGGTGGTGCCCTGCGCGTCGATGACGAAAGCGTTCGCCCGGTCGCCCGAGCAGACACCGCGCACGTAGCCGATGTCGTGGTACAGTGCCGCCAGGATTATGTGCTGCCAATCCTCCGGCCTGACGCCCTTGTCGAGGAAACGGCCGCGCAGGATATCCTGAGCCACGAGGGTGACGAGGGCAGTGTGGTCGCCGTCGTGGTAGAGCGCGTCGCTGCCGACGATCCGCTCGATGGTCAGACGTGCAGACGCCTCGATCACCTCGGCAAAACGCGGCTCGCGACTGCCGAAAGTGCGCTGGTAGGTGAGCGCGAGGTGCTCGCCGAGCGCGTTGGCCAGCATCTTCGTCACATCGAACATGACCGGTATCCCGCATATCGAGCAGACGCTGACATTGCCCGCTGTAATGATCGCCATCATGACATCAAGGGGGTGACAGCCTAGAGGCTGTTATGGACCTGCGTCGGGCTGATGCTCAGATGAGCGGGGATGAGCCCGACCCGCAAGCCGTATCCGTCCGACGTATCCGATGAGGAGTGGGCGCTGGTCGCGCCCTACCTGACACTGCTGCGTGAGGATGCCGGTCAGCGTGAGCATGCGTTGCGCGAGGTGTTCAACGGGTTGCGCTACGTGGTCAGGAGCGGCTGCCCGTGGCGGCTGATGCCCCACGACCTGCCGCCCTGGTTTGCCGTGTATCAGCAGGCCCAGCGCTGGCTGGCGGCCGGCTGTTTCGAGCAACTGGCTGAGGATCTGCGTGCCGTGTTGCGCCTGGCGGCCGGTCGGGCGCCGGAGCCGAGCGCGGCCGTGCTCGACAGCCGGACCTTGCGCTCCTCACCCGGGAGCGGCGAGCGGGCCGGCTACGACGGAGCCAAGCGCAAGAAGGGTTCGAAGCTGCACATGGCGGTGGATACCCTCGGCCACCTCCTGGCGCTGCATGTCACACCCGCTGATGCCGATGATCGCGCTCAGGTCGGCCGGTTGGCCAAGGCCGTGCAGGCGGCCACGGGCGAGAGCGTCGAGATCGCCTTCGTCGATCAGGGCTACACCGGCGAGAAGCCGGCCGCGGCCGCCCGTGCGCACGGCATCGAACTGGAGGTCGTGAAGCTGCCCGAGGCCAAGCGGGGCTTCGTGCTGCTCCCACGCCGTTGGGTCGTCGAACGCTCCTTTGCCTGGGCCACACGCTTCCGCAGGCTCGTCAGAGATTACGAACGCTATGCAAGCACCCTGGCAGATCTGCACCTCGTCGCCTTCGTCTGCCTCATGCTCAAAAAGGCCGCTCAACTCGCCGCAGGTTCATAACAGCCTCTAGATCGAGGAGGTCGCCACTTGAAGGGTTGAGGCGTTAAGCTCCCAGCAGTTTCGCACGATCTCACAGTGGGTGTGGCTGCGCGCTCATTTCTCGGCTCAGCCGGAATCAACGAGAGCCGCTTTGGCTAGGCCGACGTTCCGGTCCCCCGTATCTGTTCGCATGGGTCCGCATAAGGCCGGTCGCACGTTCCCTCCCGGAACGCATACGAACGAAACGATAGGATCTCCCATGGCCGGCCTTAAGGACAAGCGTGGCTTCATCGACAAGGACCGACTTGATCTGTCGGAACGCAAGGCTGTCGAGTTCTGGATGAAGCGCTGGGGCGTCACGCAGGACCAGCTGACGGCGGCGCATCGGAAGGTCGGTCGGATGACCAAGGATATCGCGGCCGAGCTGGGCAAAAAGCGGTAGGCGCGCGTTCGCCCTAACGGGGCCGCTCGTTGGGGGAAGTCGTGGATGGCTAGGCCGCACCCTGATCGTGTTCGGACCCGTGCCCTCGACTTTTGGTTGGCCCGGAGCGCCATAGCCTGTGTGGCTGGTCTCCAGCTGCTGATTGTGAACGACTTCTCGCTTGGGCCGCGCTGGCTCGCCCCTGCGCTCGAACTCGCGCTATTGCTGCCACTCTCGGTCGCCACTGCCTGGAACCAGGGTCGGGCACGGCGCGCCACGACAGACGCGCACTGGGCCGAGGTCCACCGCCATTATCGCCTGATCCGCAGAATGGCCCTGTTCATGACGGCGCTTGTCACCGTGGCGAACACCGCTGCCCTCGTAGCCCTGGTTCATGCCCTCTTGAACGGCAAGGCCGCTGGCGGCTCAACCTTGTTGGTGGATGCCCTCAACATCTGGGGCACCAATGTCGTGATTTTCGCCCTGTGGTTTTGGACGACGGATCGCGGTGGTGCAGCCCTGCGAGGCCACCCGAATGCGGGAGTTCCCGACTTCCTGTTCCCCCAAATGACCTTCGGATCGGCTGAGGCGCGGGCACAGTTCGTGCCGGGCTTTGTAGATTACCTTTTTCTGGCCTTCACCAACGCCACCGCCTTTTCGCCCACCGACACGCTTCCACTGACGGCGCGCGCCAAATTGCTGATGATGGCCGAAGCGCTGGTCTCGCTGCTGACCGTGGCGCTCGTCGCTGCCCGCGCTGTCAACATTCTCGCCTGAACCAAGCTTCGGCGCGAAACCAATTTAAACTGCCAAAATGCCGCGCCGACCCAAAGCGCAGTCATTGGTGCAGGATGGATCCAGGCCATGCCCAACGACACTGTTCCGACTTTTCGGTTTAACCGACCTCGTCCCCACTTCCTTGCGAGTCAGCATTTGCGCCGCCCCGAGCCGGTCAAAGTGCCCGACCGGCCGACAGCTGCCAAGCCAGCCGAATCAGGTCGAACCGGCGCTGAGGTTGGCAGCCGCGACGCGGTAGCTACCGACGCCGAGCGCTTCCTGCATCAGGTCAACGGTGCCGGATCGCAGCCGCTCGACGGTGCAGGTTGGCTGCAGCGAGCCGGCTTGAACATCCGCAAGGCATCGGACGCGCAGCACCTTGAGGCCATCGCCCTCGCCTACGCGACCTACATCCGAATCAACGCCAGCCCCTTTCGCGGCGCGATCATGGCCGAGCTGGAGACCTTGAGCGGACGCAAGCGCTCACGAACCACTCACGACCTGCACCTCATTGTCGAGCGGTTCGTCTCCTACGGCGGTGAGAGCGCGGCCGAGCGGCTGGCAGCGCGAAAGCTGATCAGCCGGGACGTGCGAGCGGTCCAGCACCTCGAATCAGCCAAGGTGCTGCCGAGCCGCGTTCAGGCGCTGGCGGCTACGCCGGGCGAAGGGCTGCACGCCTGGGCGCGTCAGCGTGCGATGGCGAAGCGGGTGTCTGCCGCCCCAGTGGATGCCATCGCGATTGCCCATCGAGCGAAGGCTGAAGCGCGGCAGCGTGCGCTAATTCACGAGGTGAGCATTACGACGCGGCGGCCCGACGGCTCTCGGAAGGGTCGGCGTCAGTTCAAAATCACCGGGGTTCTGAGCTCCGAGGTCGTGGGGCTTCGACGGCGCTTGAAGGGTCTTCAGATGGTGGCCAAGTGTGAAGCTTCGACTCGCTGATTGGGTCGACGGCTGAGCGACGTATGCTCAGGCTCGCTTCTGGAATGCGCTAGAAGCGGAACTGCGCTCGCTGCCAGGAAACAGACATTCGGATGCGCGCCCATGTCGGCTGTTCAGCTCGTTCCGCGAGCGATGCTGAGAGCAAGCGTACGTACAGGCGACTCGCGGCGCTGAGGTGAAAGACCGAGTTTGGGCCGATAACCGCCGCTGCAGCGCGCCTAAGGGCGATCGCAAGAGGAGAGCCTCGCAAGCGCGATCAACGGACGACAAAGCTGACGATTGCAGATCGGGCTAGGAAGGCTAAGCTGCGACATGGCTGTCGCTCCGCATATAAACCCAACGCTGCTCGATTGGAGCCAGGTACGCACGGGGATCCAAGCCTTCCAGCGCTCGCTAAACCTCAATGGCGAGGCAAGTGCCTTTCAGTACTTTGCCCTCTCAAAAATTCTGAAGATCGACGATGACGAGATCAGGACAAATATAACGGATGGCGGCGACGATCGAGGCATTGATGCCGTGTACATCGATGGCCGCCCGGAGCGGCGGGTGATCCACCTCTTCCAGTTCAAACACGTGGCTATCTTTGAAAAGGTGGGTAGCTCGTTTCCGTCGAACGAGATCGATAAGATTCAAAGTTTCCTTGAGTGCTGCCTCCGCAAGGACGTGTCGCTCGAGAAGACGTGCAATCCTCTCCTCTGGAACAAAGTTCAAGACATCTGGGAGGCGCTCGAGGAGGCGGTTTATTCGCTTCACATTCATCTGTGCAACAATGCGACGGGACTAATTCAGTCTCATGCAACACGCTGTGAGGAGGCTCTCCGCCCCTACCAGCACGCAGTACTTACTCAGCACGATCTAATATGGTTTTCGCGGCACCTCTCAAAAGGCGCGACCGTCGATCGGGAGTATAATCTGGGGTTGGTTGAGGATCAGTATTTCGGCCGCACAGACGGATTTGCGAAGGGTTTGATCGGAACTGTGCGGGGTGACGAAATCGTTCGACTGATCACCGATCCCGATTTTCCGCAGGAGGTGGATGACACTCTCTTTGATGACAACATCCGTCTCTATCTCGGTGAGGAGAACGAAATAAATCGAAAGATTTTGACAACCGCACTCAGCGACAAGAACACACAGTTCTGGTATCTCAACAATGGCATCACGATTGTGTGTGACCGCATGGATTACCAGCCGAGGTCGGCTAGTCCGAAAGTTAGGATGGTCAATCCCCAGATCGTCAACGGGGGACAAACATCGCATGCGCTCTTCGAGGCGGCGCGATTAGATCTATCTAGGATCTATGACGTCAAGCTCCTTTTGCGGGTAATTGAGACGGCGGATCGCGCCTTCACCAATAGAGTCGCGGAGGCCACTAATAGCCAGACACCTATTAGGAGCCGAGATATTCGCTCCAACGATTCGATACAAATACGGATTGAGAATGCTCTTTTAGGGCACGGCTACTTTTATGAGCGGAAGAACGATCAGCACATTGAGCAGCCAGCGGAAGCCCGGATCGATGCTGTCAAGCTGGGGCAAATCATTCTAGCCTATGTGCTCCGCGAACCCGACCGTGCCAAAACTTCGTCTAACCGTATCTTCGGCGAATATTATGGTTGGATATTCGACGAGGCCATACTCTCCGCCGAGAACATTGTTGCCATGTGGCGCATCTACAAAATGGTAGATGGAGACCGCAGGCGTGCTCTGTCTGCCCTGAATTCAAGACTAAAGCGAACTTACGACGAGTCATGGCTAATCGAGGGCGTATTCCACATCCTGTACATGCTGAGCCTCACCTGCGAGCAGGAGGGGACACGCCTTTACGACTATGCCGAAGTTGAGAAGCACTATGCCTCCGTGAAGGCGCGAATCGACGAGTTCATGACACAGAATAAGGGGCAGGCGGCCTACCGGGTTTTCCGCAGCGCGATGACCAAGCAGCTCTTGGCTCGTTTTTCGAGGGGGCAGCAGCTCACTCTCGCTCTTGAACCCTCGGAGCAGCCGAGCTGAAGCTCAACCGCGGATGGTCTTGCGAACGGATCAAGGCTGTAATCTTCAGACCTTCCGACAAGTGGCGAATTCGTGCTTAGAGTGACCTGTCACTGCCAATTGGCTAATGGCGCAACTCGTCGTGACCGCCTTAACTACGAATGTCGAAGGGTACACGCGGAAGCGGACCTCCTCAGTGCCCGCTTTGGGTCATACCACGACGTCGTAAGCGGCGAGCTCGGGCAGCATCGCCTCGACGACGAAATCGACGAACGCCGCCGGCACGTCCAGGTAGAATTCCCGATCAGAATAGGCACCAACATGAGCTGGCAGCCCCCTGGCGACGAACCAAGTGGCCAGTCGGTCGAGGTCGGCTTTCGGGGTGTCGCTGAGGAACGAGATCTGTGAGCGCTCGCGGTCAGCGTCGCGGTGCCCGGTGTCACTGCAACTGAGCTGCAGGTCGACGTTGGTCCCGGGCTGCCGCAACCACACGGCCCGTTCGGTGCGTCGCAGCTCCACAAACCCCAGCGGCCCGACGAACATGCCTACGACGGTCTGGAAATGACCAGGGTTCACCCGGTTGGCGACATGGTTGAACCGCAAGAGCCCGTCCCTCGCCTCGCCAGAAGCTACGACAGTCCCGCCCCTACATGGCACGTGCAACGTGCTCGTCTCGTGCGAGCTCCTGAGGGGCGAACTGGTAAGCGCGATCTTCGCTCGACCGGGTCGATTATGGCGACTTCAGCCGGGGAACGTCGAGGTTACCCGTTCGCCGCCGCGAATGAAGGTCACGGTCCAGCGCGGACTCACCCGGTTCGCCACCCTGCCGAGGTCCTGGATGCTTCTGACCGGCGCCCCATCGACTTCGACGACGACGTCACCGCGCTGGAAGATGCCGCACATCGCAAAGCCGTCTGCCTGGCACGAAGCCTTGACCGCCCCGTAAGTGCCGACGTCGATGCCGAACTGCCTCGCGGTCGCTGGTGAAACGTCAACAAACGTCGCGCCGCGGAACGGGGAGCGAACGTTCATGACCAGCGCCGGACCGGGAGGAGTACCCTGCCCCTCGGGCGCCGCAGCACCGGGTCGGCTCGCATCCGGTTGTGCCGCCGGGGCGGGGTCGGCGACAGCCAACATGCGTCCCTTGCCCTCCATCAGGCGATTGGCTTCAGCAAACAGGGTCTGATCGAACCCGATCAACGTCGCCGCGAAAGGCAACGCAGCGCCCACCGCCAAGCCCGAGCCGACGCATCGAGCATCCCTCGGTGCGGGGGGCTTCGTTGACCCGCTGACCGTCGGATCGGCCGTGTAGGGCGAACCTTGCAGCGCGAGGGCGGCCATGTTGCCGAGAATGTCGTCGCCGTCCCTGCTCTCGCGCAGGGGCCGTTGCCAGCGATAAGGCTCGGTCTCCGCGTAGTGGTCGCGCAGCCGGTCCAACGCTTGGCCGACGATCGGTTCGTAGGCGCAGCGCTCGACGCTCTTCTCATAAGCTTGAACGGCGATCGCGGTCTGGGTCAGCCCATCGCCAAATTGGGCCGAGGCGTACGAGGGCGTCAAAGCGAGCGTTGCCGCGCCAGCCGCCGCCAATCGATTGAATCGCCTCATGGGATGCTCTCCTCATCCTGCATAGGATCGGAAGCGCGGCTGTGCCACCGATCAGCGGCGGACCTGCGCGAGCGTCTCGGACTTCATCACCTCGAACTCGGCCTCACTCAGGTGCCCCTCCCGGCGCAGGCGCCCCAACCGCTCAAGCTCGGCGATCACGTCCGAACGGACGGGCGCAGCAGGCAGCGGCGTGGCGACGGCGGACACAGGGTCGACCCGCATGCCGGCGGTCGCTGAACCGGTTGACAGCGTCAGCGGGGCTAGGGGATCGGCCCCGTAGCGGTTCGCCCCTGCCGTACCGCGCATACAGGCGAAAACGACGATGACGAGGTTCAGGGGTGGGATGTAGTTCAGCAGCACGAGCCAGCCGCTGTGATCCGTATCGTGCAATCGCCGAACGGTGACGCTGAAGGCCGGCACGAGATGAGCTAGAACCAGTAGAGCCGAGAAGATACCACCCGGCTTCTTCTGCAGCTCGGCGTCCACGTTTTGCATCACGGCACCATCGACGATCAACGCGATGATGACGAGCCCGATAAGTACGGCGGTGAACTGCCAGAACTCGGCGCGCGACGCTCGCCCCCGGAACACCGCGTACTGACGCATCGCTCGCAGGTATCCACCCATAATATCCTCTCGATGATCCGGGCAGCGAGTAGCTGCCTGCCCTCCGGCCAATTTCATGAACTTTTATTGCCTGGTTTAACGCCGAGCAAGCAGCGCGCTTTCGCCCGTGATGCGAGCTCGTGCCCTTGTCGGTTGGAATCTGCGCCGCCTGCGGGTGGCCAAGGCGTTGTCTCAAGAGGCGCTGGGCCTCGTGGCTGGGCTCGAGCCGTCCTACATTGGCAGGATCGAACGAGGCCGAGAGAACACCACGATCGAAACGCTGGAGGGTTTGGCCGCGGCACTTGAGGCGGAACTCTCCGCATTCTTTGTGATCCCTGAGCCCGGGGCTGCAAAACCTGGTTCGCTGCGACCGGGCCGCAAACCGAAAGGGTAAGCCGGCTTCAGCCCTCGTCTCGGTCGCCGTCGTGGGCGCAACCTGACCAGTCGCCCTCGTCGTCGGCTGGCCAGTCCTCGTCCCACTCGGTGTCGGCGTCGAGTTCGGCCTCGCCGCGCGGTTGAGGACGTATGACCTCGTCGCTTTGGGGCAGGCCGGTATGCGGCACCCGCGGCGCCTAATGGGAGACGCCACGTCAGTACTCGTCGGCGCGCATGATCGTGAGCACGCGGGTGGTCACCGCGGGGTCGGCGGGATCCGGCGAGCCGCCGAGCAGCGCCCGATCGTAGGCGTCGATTTCCCAGAAGAAGGTCTCGCCCCCGACCTCCACCGCGCCGAAGTCGTGCTCGCCGTAGGGATCGTTGTCGGCGTCGAAGGCATCAAAGCGGCGCACGGCCAGCAGAAGGGCGATGCGATCACACTCACGCAGTTCGACCACGCCTGGTGTCTCGACAACCTGCCCGCCGACGAAGCTGCGCCGGAAAGCGTCGTTCAGGGCACGCACTTGCGCAGCAGGACTGGCTATGGCGATCAACGGCTCTTGCGAGTTGCCAATCGCGGCGGGAAGGTCCGCTGATGTCGAAAAATCACCGCTGCTCATGGTGAACCTCGCAAAAAAGAAGGGGCCCCGTGTGGGGCCCCTTGCTGTTGGTTTTTGTATGGGAGTGGCTCGGTTGCCTGGCCCGCGATGCCGAGGCGTGGCGCGTTCGATGGTGCGGTGATCGTGGCATGGCTGGCCTCATCGCTTGGGGGCAATGACGGCCATGCTATAGGATTTAATTCATAACGTCAATGATGTCGAGCTGCTCACGCGAGCGGGCACATACGCGGCCGGTTTTGGCCGATTTTGTTGAAAAACTCGGAAGCGGGACGAAGCAGCGCCGGAAGGGTGTTGGCCGGAGAAAATCCTACTATAGGCGCAGCCAGAATGCGCTATGCGTGTAGGATTGCCAGGGCGTGAGAGATCAATCTTCTCTCGGGCATCATCTTGGACGAGGCCTGAGGCGCTGTTATCGAGTTTTTCAACAAAATCGGCCGAAAGCCGCTGGTCTGCTTTCGGTTGCGCGATGCAGGAAACCGGACACCACAGCATACTCGCTCCTAGCGTCGGAAAGCCACGTTTTGCCGATGTTTGAATAGCCGACGCGGTTTTCCGACAGGCTTGCAGTCATTTTGACGGCCCAGAATGCGTGCCCAGCGATCGTCGGGAAAACGATCGATTTCCGGACATATGGCACGATAGGACGAGTGTCCGAGAAGGTCCCATCCTCCGCAGACTTCCGCATCGGGTTGGATGCGGTTGTAGGTGCAGGTTGCCGGTCAGCGGTATAGCCCCTCGGCCTGGAGACGGCTGAACAACACGCGGGCTTGATCCTGAGCCGCAACGTCGTCCTCTCGCTTCTGAAAGCCATACTCACACATCGGCAGCAGCTTCTGCATCGCCCGGTCCATCGCCGAGCCCTCCCACAGGATCAAAATTTCGCGGTCGGTGAGGTCCTTGAGGAAGCACCAGAGCATCAGCATGAGGCCGAGCGCCGGGCGTTCGTGCCAGTCGGTGGTCGTCTGCCGTTTGATCCGCTCAAGGCGACGTATGAGCGCTTGGCTCTTGGCCGGCGTCAGGTCCGCGAACGGCTCCAAGCAGGCGGTCCGTAGATTGCTACGCAGCTCGGCGATGTCCGCCTCGGCTTTCGCGGTCAGATCCGGGTCGGCCGGAACGAACACGTCCGGTGCGCCCGTGAGCGCGTAGAGGAGGTAGGCGGGAACTGCGAGTTCGATCCGCTGACGGTCGGTTAGGACAGACATCAGGGCATTTACCGACCCTATCAGCGCCAGAAAAGTCCAGACGGGCTGGTGCAACCCAAGCAC
This sequence comes from Methylobacterium sp. E-005, assembly GCF_022829725.1. Taxonomy (GTDB): domain Bacteria; phylum Pseudomonadota; class Alphaproteobacteria; order Rhizobiales; family Beijerinckiaceae; genus Methylobacterium. The sequence continues at coordinate 128,840 of NZ_JAKSYG010000153.1, forward strand.
GGCTCTGATCGGCCGCAAGGATCTCTGCGGAACACCTTAGGCAACCGACATCACCCATGCGGACATGTCGGCAAAACGGTCGACTTCCGGACATACCGTACGACAAGATAAATGACCGCTCAGGGTGGATTTCTGCCGATCCGCTTTGGAGCGGGGAGCCAAAGAAGCAGCCGCTACTGTCGCGCCCGCTCCTGATCGACCCCCGCTGCGGAATGCTGCTTCCTACGCGTCGAGCAAGTATGGAACGAACACATCCTCAATCTTGAATCGCCGTTCGGTCAACCCTTGCTCGTGGTGGTAACGAAGCACCGTGTCGATAGCTGCCCGGTTCCTAGCCATGCCGTAGGGCCACCAATCATCCCCGAGAAGCTCGCGGTCGCGGGCGAGCAGATCTGTCAACCACGGCACCATCGTCACCATGTTGTTGAATGTCATCGCATGCGTCAGCCTCGCGACCTCAGCCGATTTAGCTTCGCAGAAGCCTTTGTAGACCGCTCGAACGACATCTGGCTCGCGCTCGGCCAGTTCGCGCGTCACCACGACGGTGTGCATGATTGGGAAGATACCCGTCCGGCGATAGTAGTCCCGCTCGACCGCTTCGTGATCCGGGAACAGGCGGCGGACCTTCGACGAGCCTGCGAGCACGCAGTGGGGCACGTCCGCTGAGATCAAAGCATCTATCTCGCCTGCCTCCAGCAGCATACCGAGGTCGGTGCCTTTTGGAGCCATCGTGACCTCGACACCGGCCGGGTGGGGGTGAGGCACGAAGTCGATGGGGTCCATCGGAAAGTCGATGCCACCCACGATCCAGCGGTTGCGCTCAGGTTTGAAGCCGAACTCATCCGAGAGGATGCCTTTCGGCATCACCCCGGCATCGTGTCCGTAGAGCGCCAACTCACCGATCGTGCGGTCAACGAGATCCTGAGGATGCCTGATGCCGCTCGCCTCGCTGACGTAGATCGCGGAGTGACGGAACGCGCGGTTTGGGAAGACTGGGATCGCGAGGAAAGGCGATGGGCCATCTGCAAAGGTGCGCAGGAAGTAGGTCAGACCAAGCTCGGATACGTCGTAGGCGCGATGACGGATCATCGCCTCGAAGATCTGGGGGACGATGCGGGCCGTGTGGAAGCGGACCCTAACGCCGTCGATCTTGATGCGACCGTCACTGAGCGCACGGGTGCGGTCGTAGTTCCAAAACGCGATGTCCAGGGTTCGATCGGTCATCGAAAGCTCCTTCAACGGGAACCCGACCATATAGTAAACGCGTTTATTATGTGAACCCCCGGCGTCGAAGGGCTGCTCAGCGTGCTTGGAGGCGCTACGAGGAGCTATGGCCACCGACCCTCAGACACTCGCCGATCTGTTCGCGAACGAGACCCTTGGCGCACCCGAGAACGCAGTGGGGTTTGTGCTGTGGCGTGTTGTTCATCGCTACGTGCGCGAGATCGACCGCGCGCTCGCGGCGGCCGACCTGACACATCTTCAGTTCACGGTCCTGGCGATGACGGCGTGGATGGCACGTTCCGGCGAGCCCGTTACGCAGGTCACCCTGGCACGGTTTGGAGACATTCACCCGATGCAGGTGTCGCAGGTGCTGAAGGCGTTGGAGGTCAAAGGTTTGGTCGCACGGCCACGTAGCATCGCCGATACCCGAGCCAAGTGCATTGAGGTGACTGAAACAGGCGTCGGCGCTCTCCGGCAAGCCATGCCATTGGCAATCAGCGTTCAAGAGCGTTTGTTCGGCAAGGCGGGGGCGCCCGGTGGCAGACTAATGATTGCCCTGGCGCAGGCCGACGCGCGTCCTTCGGATGAATGATGTGACCTTGACCAGTTCCAACGGACGGCTCTTTAGCTGAGCCGACTAAACACACTGCCGAGGTATGACTGCTTCTGAGAAGTTTTTGCGGCCCTCTGGATGACCGACTTGGGTCGAGGCTGTGTCAAAACGCATTGATCGTGGTTGTCAGCGCCGGTTGGCAGGATGATGACGGCGGCGCGGTGGGCCGCTTCAGGCTCGAATGGCCTGGACGAGCCAAGTTGCGCCGAACAGTCGGATCATCCGCTTCATGTTGTAGGCGAGGATCGCAAGGCTCATCTCGGTTCGCACGCCGTTCAGGCCCTTCGTCTGGAACGGCGTACTGCCCATCCAGGCTTTCAGCGTTCCGAAGACATGCTCGACCGTGGCGCGCCGGACCGCCATGGCGTCCGGCATGGCGTCAAGCCGCCTCTGCATGGCCTCCAGAACCGCCTCGTGCTTCCAGCGCTTGAAGCGCTTGAACTTCTCGGTCGTACAGCGCACCCGCATCGCGCAGGCATGACAGGCGTCCAGGTTGCGGTAGTGGTCGATGTCGCCGTGTCGATCGGAGCGCGCGTTGAACTTCGTCAGCACAGCGCCGGCGGGACAGACGTAGTGATCGGCCGCGGCGTCGTAGACGAAGTCGGCGCGCACGAAGAGCCCCTTCTTGGCTCGACCCGACGTGTCGGCTCGCGGGACGGCTGGCAGGACGCCCGTGCCTTCGCAGGCCAGAGCCTCGTCGCCGCTGTAGTAGCCGCGATCGGCCAGGACCGTGATCGCCTCCGCGCCGATGGCCTGCTTGGCCCGATCGCCCATCGGCACGAGCTGGGTGCGATCGTGGCCCTCGTTGACGACCTCATGGGCCACGACGAGATGATGCTCGGGATCGACCGCGATCTGAACGTTGAAGCCGACGATGCCGGTGCCGCGCCCGCTCGTCGCCATCGAGCGCGCGTCCGGGTCGGTCAGCGAGACCTGTCCGTCGTCCGCGGCCTCTACCTGCTCCTGCATCTCGCGCAGGAAGGCCATCTGGCGGCGTAGGGCGGTGATCTTCGCGCCGATGCGCTGCGTGCGTGCGTGCCTCGGGGACGTCGTTGCCCTCCCTGTCCGCCCGGTCGAGCGCCGCGAGGTAGCGGGCGATGCTGGCCTCCACTTGTTCCAGGCGCTTGGCGACCTAGGCCACGGTGTAGTTGCGGTCCCGGTTATTGACCGCCTTGAACTTCGATCCGTCCAAGGCGACGGTCGCCCCGGCGAAGAGCTGCAGATCCCGGCACAGCACCACGAACTGCCGACAGGCCGCCTGGATCGCAGGCCCGTTGTCGCGCCTGAAGTTGGCGATCGTCTTGTGATCGGGAGCCAAGCGACCAGTCAGCCACATCACCTCGATGTTGCGCTGTGCCTCACGCTCAAGTCGCCGGCTCGACGGTACCCGGTTGAGATAGCCGTAGAGGTAAAGCTTCAGAAGCGTGGCCGGATCATAGGCCGGCCGTCCCGTTGCCGCGGGCTTGAAGCGGGTGAAGCCGAGGACGCCCAGATCGAGTTCGTCGATGAAGACCTCGATCACCCGAACCGGATTATCGGCGGTAACGTAGTCGTCCGCCGAACTGGGCAGCTACCAGGACTGCCGACGGTCCTGCCCTTCGACGAACCGACCCATGCTGGCCTCCGCAGGTGAGGCCGCCAGTCTATCTCAGACGGGACTTTTGACACAGCCTCGACCCAACTCGGACGCGTGGGTCATGCGCGGCCTTTCCCAAAAGCGGACGTGCTGCCCATGGCGGGAAATGCCTTGACTACTTCGTCGATGAGGGCACGCAGCTTTAGCGGCTGAGGTCGACGGGCTGAGAACAATAGAAACATCGCCCGGCCAGGGGCTCGATAGCCTGTGAGCAAGGGCACAAGAGAACCCTGCTCGATCGCGTCCCGCAGGACGGCTTCCGGCTGCAGGGCGATGCCGTGGCCCGCCGCCGCCGCCGCGGACAGGACCCGCCCATCATTCACTTGGAAGCGGCTTCGGATCCTGACCGTGTGGTCGGCGCCGTTCTTCGTGAAGCGCCAGACCGCGTAGGGCAGACCGGAGGCATTGACGAACCCAAGGCACGCGTGCCCAGCGAGATCCTCCGGTGTCTCGGGTGTTCCATGCGCGGCTAGATAGGCGGGCGACGCGCAGACGACCTGCTCGTGGGATACGAGCTCGCGCGCGACCAGGGATGTCTCGGCGATCGGGCCCAGCCGGACCACCGCGTCGTAGCCTTCGTCCACCGGGTCGACGTAGCGATCCGTCAGGACCAGCTCGATCTCGATCCCGGCGTGGCGCGCCACAAAGTCGGTCAGCACGGGGGCGAGCCGGGTCGCGCCGAAGCCGACGGGTGCGCTGATGCGCAGGCGGCCACGCGGTGTGGCGCTGATGTCCTCGATCACCGCCTCCGCCGCCTCGACCTCGGACAGCACGCGGCGACAGCGCTCGTAGAAGAGCCGCCCGGCATCGGTGAGGCTCTGCCGCCGTGTCGATCGTCGCATCAGGGGCGTGCCAAGCCGGTCCTCCAGCGACCTGATGTGCTTACCGGCCATCTGGGAAGACATACCGAGGGCCGTCGCGGCGGCCGTCAACGATCCTAAGTCGGTCGCCTTCACGAACACGGTCATGCTGGTCAGGCGATCGGTCATCCGAAACCTTCCGTTTCGACTGCTGGAAACAGAAAGGGCTTAATGATGGTGCTGGCCGCCCTTACGTCCAGCGCAGAGGCATAGCGAAGGCGCATGAGCGGAAGGACGAAGGAATGGCCACCGAACTCAATATTGGCATCATCGGCGTCAACACCTCGGGTGGCTGGGCGGCCGAGGCCCATGTCCCCGCGGTGCAGGCCGTGGACGGACTTCACCTGACGGCGGTCGCCGCAGGTTCGCAGGCCGCCGCCGACGAAGCCGCGCAGGCCTTCGGCGTGGCAAAGGCCTATGGAGACGGCCTCGCCTTGATCGCCGATCCCGACATCGACGTGGTGACGGTGGCGACCCGTGTGCCCGGCCATCGGGATCTGCTGCTCGCCGCCCTTGCTGCCGGCAAACACGTCTACAGCGAATGGCCGCTCGGGGCAGGCTCGCACCAAGCCCGCGAGATCGCCGACGCGGCCCGGTCGGCCAGGGTCAAGCACGCCATCGGCCTGCAATTGCGCGAGAGCCCTGCCGTGAGGATGGCGCGGGACATCCTTCGTTCGGGCGCTTTAGGCCGGGCCTTGAGCGTCAGCGTTTCCTCCACCACGGCCGGCTTCGGGCCGGCCGTTCCGCCCCAGTTCGCCTATCTGGAGGATCCGGCCACGTTTGCGAACATGGTGACGATACAGGGCGCGCACACCGTCGACCTGCTGATCGCCCTGACCGGCTCCCTGGACCTTGTGACGGCACTCTGCTCCCGCCAGTTCCCGCTGATCGAGATCGGGGAGCCGCGCCAGCGGCGCGAGCGCATCACCTTCGACCACCTTCTCATGCAGGGCCGTCACGCCACGGGCGCACCCTTCACGGTGGAGGTTGCGGGTGGCCGGACCGGAGACACGCCCTTCCATCTCGATCTCGTCGGCGAGACGGGGCGCCTGCGGCTGGATGGCGGCGCGCCGCGCGGTCTCCAGTCGGGTCGGATCGGGTTGATCCGGGACGGCGAACGGCAAGCCATCGACGAGGGACTGTTTGCGGCGCTGTCGGACGCGGCGATCAACGTAGCCGGCGTCTACGCGGCGTTGCGCGATGATATCAGGCACGACACGTCCACCGTTACGGACTTCGAGCATGCCGTCAGACTTACACGGCTGATCGAGGACGTCCTCACGGCGCCACAGGCCAGTCGGCTTCAAGCCGACGAGGCTTGGCCTGGTCGATAAAGTCACGGACATCGTGGACCTGCTGCGGCCGAAAGTGGGACGCGGGCGAGGTATCGATGCTCGATGAACTTGCCACCCTCATGTGGATGACCGGACGGCGGCCAACGCGCAGGAGTTTGCGGGAGACAATCGATGGATCTGCAACTCGCTGGCAAGACCTGTCTGGTCACCGGCGCGAGCAGCGGCATTGGATATGCGACGGCGCTGACCCTCGCCGTCGAGGGCGCGCGCGTCGTCGCCGCAGCGCGCTCGCTCGAAGCCTTGAGTCCGCTGAGTACGGTCGTCACAGCGGCAACTGGGCGGGCCCCCATTCTCATCGCAGCGGATCTAAGCCGCGACGATGGCCCCGGATCCCTGGTCGCCCAAGTGCTCGAAGCGACCGGCGGTGTCGACGTGCTGGTCAACAACGCAGGCGGATCGCGACCGTCCGAGGGCGAGATCGACGAGGCGATGTGGGCGGAGGCCTACGCGCTGAACTTCCTAGCAGCCCTGCGGCTGACCGAACGGCTTGCGTTGGGCATGCGCGCGCGCCGCTGGGGACGGATCGTCAACCTCACCGGGGCGATCGTCGCCAAAGCCCCGAACGCCGCCACGCCGGCCAAGGCGGCGCTGGAGAGTTGGTCGAAGGCCATCGCCGCCAGGTACGCACCGGATGGCGTCACCGTGAACTGCGTCGCACCGGGGCGGATCGACAGCGCGCAGATCCGCGACCGCCTGCACCCGACAGAGGCTTCACGCCAGGCCTTCATCGCCCAGAACATCCCAGCCGGCCGCTTTGGGACGCCGGAAGAAGCGGCGGCGTTGATCGCGTTCCTGGCGTCGGGGCCTGCGAGCTACGTGAATGGCGCCACCATCCCAGTCGACGGTGGCGCTCTGCGCCTCGCCTTCTGAAACGACCTTCCGCCGAGGGTTAGGCGACGGCGCAAGGGCGTACGTGACAGGAGATTGCCATGACCATTGACCGAGCCACCGTCGCGGCCGCGACGGTCCTGCACAATCCGGGCAAGCGATCTGCCCAACTCGTCTGGCCTGAGGCGGCTCCTGATGCACGGGCCACGATCACGCGCGTCACCATGGATCCGGGGTCGGTCTCGTCCCGTCATCGTCATCCACGCTCAGAGCAGATCTGGATCGTCGAGGCTGGCGAAGCCCTGTTGCTCAGCGAGACCGATGAGGTGCAGCCGATGCGGGCGGGCGACATCATCCGCACCCCGCCGGGCGACGTGCACGGTATCGAGAACACCGGCTCCGTCCCTTTCGTCTATCTCACGGTCACGACCCCGCCTGAGGACATGCGGTCGTTCTACGTGGATCGAAATGACCGCTGAGGTGCGTACGCCCGAACCTGTTCCGTCGGCGAAGAAGGCGCGGACGACCGCTCGGACCACGAGTGCGAGGCACCACCGCAGGAGCGGACCTTTCGTCCTGGTCGCCCTGTCGCTGGCCGTCGGGACTATGGGAGCGACGCTATCGAGTCCGCTCTACCCCCTGTACGAGCTCGCCTGGGACATGCCGCACGCGACCACGACGGCGGTCCACGTGGTCTACATGGCCGGTGTCCTCGTCGCGTTCCTGTTCCTCGGCGGTCTCACCGATCGGTTCGGGCCGGTCGCCGTCGTGCGCTCGGGCCTGCTCGCGGCGTGCCTGGGTCTCGTCGCCTGCGCCTTCGCTCGGAATGCCATTGACCTTGGTGCCGGCCGCGCGTTGATCGGCCTCGCCGCGGGTACGATTAGTACGGCGGCGACAATCGGGCTGCTACGCCTCGACCCCGCCGGAGGCCGCGTCGGGTCCGTAGTGGCCTCGGTGGTCACGATGGTCGGGTTCGGGTCGGGGCCACTGCTCGGCGGGCTGTTGGCGCAGTTCGCCCCCGCACCTCTGGTCACACCCTACGTCGTGGTCGCGGTAGCATGCGCCGGCCTCGCGGCCGCACTGCTCTCGGCGGTCAAGCCAGCATCGGACGAGGATGCGGGTTACCTCTCGTTTCGGCCGAACCTCCGTGCACCGTCGATCGAGGTCAGGGCCACCTTCGTCGCTGCAACCCTCTCGACGTTCGTGGCCTACGCGCTCTTCACCCTTCTGGCAGCGCTGGCGCCCGCGTTCCTGGCAGGCCTGCTGCCCTGGCACGGGCCGGCGGTGAGCGGCACGGCCGTCGCCGCCGTCCTGGCGTGCTCGGCCCTCGTCCAGTTGCCGGCACGGCGGCTTGCCCCTAGGCGGACCATCCCTCTGGCGACGATCCTCCTCGCTGCCGGCGCGCTTTTGCTGGCGGCGGCCATGCAACTTTGCAGTGGAGCGCTGTTTGCCCTTGCGGACCTGACGATCGGAATGGGCCATGGGCTGTCGTTCATGTCCGGCTTGGTCCTGATCCGGACGACGTCATCGGACGAAAGCCATACGGGCATCCTCTCGCTCTACCTCGCCCTCTGTTACCTCGGCGCCATCGTGCCCGTTCTCCTGATCGGCCGCCTTGCCGACAAGGTCGGATTGCCTCTCACGGTCACCGCCTTCTGCCTTGGGTTCGCCAGTCTGCTCCCAGTCTCACTGGTATTGATTTTGGGATCCGGCGCTCGCCTCTTCATTGCTTCAGCGCTTGGAGACCGGGACAGAAGCGGTTGAGCTGTGCGCTGCGGCTGTGGATGCAACTCCACCGTTTGCTTCAGTTGACCAGTCACCGGAAGCGGAGGCACTGCTCTCCCCCCGAGCAGTCATTCGGCTATCGACCCAACTTGGCCGCTTGGATCGACATGGGCGCTTTCGATAAGCGGTCATGCCTCGGTCGTTTGATAACTGCGGCTCGGAGAGGAGAGCGGCTCTAGCTTAACCTGGAAAACGCTCGAACGCTGGTAGTTCGTCCGCCGATTCCATCCACTTCACGCGTTCCGCCGTCTGCACCTGCATTTGTGGGGGGATCGCGTTGGGATCATCAAGTGCCGCGATCCTCACTTGCATCATCCCCATCTGAGCAAGGAGTGCGTTCGAAAAGAACAAGCCTGTTCCACACGACCCACAGAATGATCGCCGCCCGCCTTCGGACGAGTTGTAGACCGTTGGCTTACCCGTGATCGATACAGTAGCCTCGGGCACCATAGCCCATGCCACCATAGGGGCGCCTGATTGCTTCCGGCAATCGTCGCAGTAGCACACAGAACTTGCCGCAACCTGATCCGGCATCTCGAGCTGGATCGAGTTACAGTGGCAGCGTCCAAGGAGCATGGGTTCGACCTCTCAGTCAGGAGGCTGACCCGTAGCAACGTCGGGTCGCAATGTCTCTTGTAGGTCGTCACCGGGCGGGGGGAGCGGTGTCCGCTTCCATGCATTGCCGCCCCGAAGCAGACCGTCTGAAAACCACCCACCCCAGTCATCCCGACGAGCCTACCAACGAGACCGCAGCTGGTCGAAAGCGGCTGGCCCGCTTCGGAGAAGCTCGGCCGGAAAAGCGGACGAGCTTCTACCGACCCGACCTATCCATGAAAGGCGTTGCAAGATCCGTCGCAAGGCGGACATGGCCTACCACGGCGACTGTATCGTCGTTGGGGTCCGCGCGCCTTGGCCGTCAGCCGGTGCGACCAACCAAGGCGCGGAACAAGGTTCCGGCCTCAGTGGGCCGCCGGCACCTTACCGGTGCGAAGCAGTTCCGCCCGCGCCGCGCTCGATTGCGCCAGCATCCACCCGGGGTATTCCGGGGCCGGGCCGCTGGCTTCGCCTAGCACGTCCATCTCCGCGGCGGTCAGGGTGATTTCGAGGCTCGCCAGGTTGGCGTCCAGCTGATTCACGCCCTTGACGCCGACGATGATGCTGGCGACGCCCCGCTGCCTGAGCCAGGCGATTGCCACGGCCTCGTGCGTCGTGCCGTGCGCCTCGGCGACCCCATCCATCGCCGCGAGCACCGCGGATCCCCGCACTTCGTCCACGGGCGGGAACGGCACGGTCGCGCGGCGGCCGGCGTTGGCGCCGTCCCGGTACTTGCCGGTCAGGTATCCGCCGGCGAGCGGGCTGAACGCGATGAGGCCGAGCCCATGCGCCTCCAGCATCGGCACCACGTCCCGCTCGATGTCCCGCCCGGCGAGCGAGTAGTAGCCCTGGTAGGACTGGAACCGGCTGGTCCCGATGCGGTCGGCGATGCCGAGCGCCGTCGCCACCTGCCATGCTGCCCAGTTCGAGACGCCGAGATACCGCACCACCCCCTGTCGGACGAGGTCGTCGAGGGCGCGCAGCGTCTCCTCGACCGGGGTCGCGGGGTCGAAGCCATGCATCTGGTAGAGGTCGATGTGGTCGGTGCCGAGCCGCTTGAGGCTTGCATGGGCCGCTTCCACGATGTGGGCGCGCGAGCCCCCGCCGTCGTTGGGGCCGGGCCCCATGGCGTGCTCGAACTTGGTCGCGATCACCACGTCCTTGCGGGCGATGCCGAGGGTCTTAAGCGACCGGCCCACGATCTCCTCCGCCTGGCCGCTCGCATACACGTTGGCGGTGTCGACGAAGTTGATGCCCGCATCGACCGCGCGCCGCAGGATCTCGTCGACCGTCTCCTGCCCGACACCGCTCGCGGCGGCGTAGCGGCCGCCCGCCTGGCCGAAGGTCATCGTGCCGAGGCAGAGCTCGGAGACGAACAAGCCGGTGCGGCCGAGAGCCTTGTAACGCATGGGGGGTGCCTTTCGATGGGAGGCCATCCACTACCAACACAAAACGAGACTTGCAAGTTCCGGAACTGAATGGTATCGAATTAATATGACTTCCGATCCGACACGGGACCCGATCGATGGCGAGGCCGACACAGGGACCGGCGGCGGGCGACCGAGCGCAGCCGTGGGCCGCAAGCGCGACGCCTCCCGGGACGCCACGATCCTCGACGCGGCGATCTCGATCCTCGCGGAGGTCGGCTACGACGGGATGACCATGGACATGGTCGCGGTCCGGGCGAAGGCGGGGAAGGCCACCGTCTACCGCCGCTGGGCGACCAAGGCCGACATGGTGCTGGAGGCGGTCGCCCGCATGAAGCGCGAGCAGGTCGACCTCGACAACCTTCCCGACACGGGCAGCCTGCGCGACGACCTACTCGCCCTGTTCCGGCCGCAGCCGATGGAGGAGACCGAGCGCAAGTTGCGGGCGATGGCCGGCATGGCCGCCCTGCTGTCGCAACACCCGGCGCTCGCCGGCACGGCGCACGACGCCCTCGTCGCGCCATGGGTGGAGGCGAACCGGGTACTGATGCGACGCGCTAGGGACCGCGGCGAGATCCCAGGTGACGCGGACATCGAGACCGTCGCGCAGATCACGCCGTCGATGGGCGCTTACCGCACCCTGATCCGGCGCCAGCCGTTCGACCGGGCCTTCCTGGTCACGATGGTCGACGGGCTGGTGCTGCCCGCCCTTGGGCTTCCCCGCAAGTCGCCCGATTCCCCCCCAACCACCGGAGCCTCGACGTGACGTCCCTGACCCCGATGAACCTGCTCGGCATCCTCGTGGCCGGCTTCTCCGTGATGATGCTGGGGTGGCTCTGGTTCGACCTTCTCTTCGGACGGACCTACGCGGTCGTCCTGGGACGGGACCAACTCCCTCCGTCCAAGCCAGCCCCGCTGTATTTCGTCGGGCCGTCGATCTGCATGCTCGTCACCACGGTGGCGCTCGCCGTCCTGATGCGGTGGCTCGCCGTGCCGACCCTTCCGCAGGCGGCCGGCCTGGGTGCCCTGGTCGGCGTCGGGCTGCTCGGGTCGACGGCCGTGAACATGGGGATCAACCCCAACATCCCGCGTCCGCTCCCCTATGGATTCCTGAGCGCGAGCTACTTCCTCGCGTCGAGCGTCCTGATCTGCGTCATCCTGTTCACGGTCGGTTGACCGAGACATGGACGACGGGATGGACGCAAACGGTCCCGCGGCACTTTCGCCGACGAAGGGCGGCCTGCCCATCGTCGGGTTCGCCGATGCGCCGGCCTTCGCCGCCTGGCTCGCCGGGCGGGACGAAACGGCGACGGGCGCCTGGCTGAGGTTCGCGAAGAAGGGGTCGGGAGCGACGACCCTCTCCCACCGGGGGGCCATCGATTGCGCGCTGTGCGAGGGCTGGATCGACGGACAGGCGGCGCCCGAGGACGAGCGCTTCTTCCTCGTGCGCTTCACGCCCAGACGGCCGCGCAGCAACTGGTCCCAGGTCAACCGGGCCCGGGTGGACGAACTGACCGCCGAGGGCCGGATGAGGCCGCGCGGGTCGAGGGAAGCGGATGCCGCCCGGGCCGACGGCCGGTGGGACCGAGCCTACCCGTCCTCCCGCACCGCAACCGCCCCGGACGACCTTCGCGTCGCGCTCGAAGGGTGCCCCGCTGCCGCCGCGCGGTTCGCGGGCCTGAACCGTTCGGAGCGGTACGCCTTGCTCTTCGCCCTCGCCAACGCCCGCAAGGACGAGACCCGCCGCCGAAGGATCGCGTCATTCCTCGTCGCGGCGCAGCCATCGGACTGATGTTCCACCACCTCCCATGCCTGCCCTTGGCCTTCGTCGCCGTCAGGGGCGCGTAAATCGACCTAGGCGATGATCGCGTCGGTCAATCGAGCGGTACCTTGTCCGCCTGCTTGTTCAGGGCGCGGAAGATGAAGCCGGGCGCGATGCGCGACATCGCGTAGAGCGCCTTGGTCTGGCCGGGCCGCACTTCCTCCCTGCCTGTCCGGAGGCCATCCAGCAAAGCCGTCGCGACCTTGTCGGGGCTGATCTTCGGTCCGTCATATCTGGCGGTCAGGCTCGTCGCGACGGCCGGGGGCAACAGGTCCACGACCCGGAGGCGGGTATGGCGGGTCTGCCAACGTAGAGACCGCGTGAAGGCATGCAGTCCCCCTTTCGCGGCGCTGTAGCCCGGGGTATTTCCGAAAGGCGCGTAGACGAGCCCGGTGGTGACGTTGACGATGGCCGCCTCGGGACGCTCAAGGAGGTGGGGCAGCAAGGCGGTGGCGAGGTGGATCGGGGCGCGCAGGTCGAGCGCGAGCTCCCGCTCGATGCGAGCCCGGGCGTCGGGCGCCGTCAGGGCGAGGTACTGCATCGTCCCGGCGTTGTTGACGAGGATGTCGAGGGCTGGCGACCCGGCCAGGACATGCGCGACGAGACGGTCGCATTCTGCGGGGTCGGTGAGGTCCGCCGCGAAATAGGTCACCCGGGGCGTCAGGTTCTGCACCGTCCTCAGCCTGGCCTCGTCGCGACCGACGATGAGGACGCTCGCACCCGCCGCGGTCATCGCCCGCGTGATCTCAAGCCCGATTCCGACGCCGCCACCGGTGACCAGGGCGTGCTTGCCTTTGATGTCCATAATTTTTCCGGAGGTCTAACGCTGGGGAGCGGAGGGGTGCCATCGACGGCCGACCCATCGTCGGCGCGCCCGACGATGGGTCGGCCATGGCCGAAACAGGCCGTGGCGAAGTCGAGGTCGGCGAGCCGGCGCAGACTCGCGAGACCCCGTGCGCGGTCCTCGTAGCCGAGGGGGTGGCGCAGGCCGAGAAGGTTGGCGCAGGCGTCCGCGACGAACAGCACGCCGCGGGAACGCCAATGCAGCGCGACCTGACCTGCGCAATGGCCGGGGGCGTGGACGACGGTTAGGCCACCGGCGATGGGTAGGACGTCCCCGTCGTCGACGGGAGCGTCGATCCGCACCGGATCGACGTCGGGCTTCGACAGCGACAGAAGCACGAAGAGGACCCGCATCAGCGGGTCGGGGGCCGGCTCCAGGGGGCGGTTCTCGGTACGTCCCTCGGCGACCGGTACGTCGAGGCGGTGCATGTATGTCCGCGCACCCGTGGCCGTCACCAAGGCGGCGGCCGAGCCGACATGGTCGGGATGGGCGTGGGTGAGAACGATGTGCCGGAGGTCGGTCGGAGGGCGTCCGAGACCCTCGACGGCTGACAGGATGGCCCCGGACTGACCGGGGAAGCCGGTGTCGATCAGGGCGAGCTCGCGTCCGTCCTCGATCAGGTAGGCGTTGCCCCCCCCGAGGTCGAGCCGGTGCAGACCGGCCGCGACCTTGGAGACCTTGGCTTGCCTACGCATCGCCGCCGATTGTCCGGCAATAGGCGGCGAGACGCTCGGGACGGGTCGTGTCGCACCGGAAGGCGATGTGCCCGTCCGGACGAACCAGGACCAGCGTCGGCTTGCCATCCAGCCCGTAGGCGCGGTGGGCGACGCCGTCGAGGTCGCGCAGGAAAGGCTCCCCGTCGATCCCACCCGCGTCGTGGCCGGGTTCCGCGAGCACCCGCAGCGGCCTGACCCATGGCCAGGGCGACGCCAGCGCGGCGGCCCGTGCGAGACCGGCGTGCGCCTCCGTCTCGCGCCCGTCAAACATCAGCAGCCGCCAGCCCCAGCTCATCCCGTCCGGGTTGTAGATCCAATCGAAGAGTTGGGTATCGGCTCCGTCCGAGGACACGAGGCGGGCGTCGGGCGCCCGCGCGCCGGCCGGGACAGCCTTGCCGACCAGCGGCAGCGTGCCGGGGCCGTGGTCCTCGCTCAGGGGACTGTCGGGGTAGGCGACGCTGAGCTGTGTAAGGTCCATTCCTCCGAACACCCGCTCGGCCAAGTTCGGCACTAGGCTGGCGACCGCCCCGACCGCCACGTCCGCAAGATGGCTCCGATACATTAGCTGCTTGAAGCCACACACCTGCTCGTCGCCGAGTTCCGCATGCGCGCCCTGACGTTCCGGTCCGTAGCTGTCGAGGACCACGGGCCCGGCCGCGCCGGCGAGCGTCATCGCCAGCCGCCAGCCGAGGCCGACGGCGTCGACCATGCCCGCGTTCATGCCCTGCCCGCCGATGGGCAGCGTGGTGTGACCGGCATCGCCGGCGAGATAGACCCGGCCGGCCCCGTAGCCGGGGGCGACGCCGTGCTCGAACTTGCCGTGGCTGGCCCAGATCATGCCGGACATCTCGAAGGTCGGGTCCCCCAGGACCTCGCGGGCGCGGGCAACCATCTCGTCCAGGGTCGGATCGCGGTCGGGAACGAGCTTGTCGTCCTCGATGAAGAACAGCCGGTGGACACCTTCCCAGACCGGCATCACGCCGGCGAGGCCGCCGGGGTAGAGGAAGAACCAGGCTTGGTCGAAGGTCGTCGAGCGCTGCCAGCGGAGCTGTGCATCGACCTGCCGCGTCGCCCAGTCCGGCATCGGCTCGGTCTCGAAGTCGAGCCCGACCGCCTTGCGCACCGTTCCCTTCACGCCGTCGGCCCCGACGAGGTAGCGGCAGCGGAAGCGCTCGGAGCGACGGTCGTCGCCCGTCCGTTCGACCGTGACTGAGACGCCGTCGTCATCGGCGGCGATGTCCTGGATTTCGCACCCGCGCTCGACCGGGATGCCGCGGGCTTCGAGTACCGCCGCGAGCTCGGCCTCGATCACGCCCTGGCTGTTGAACAGGCACGCCTCGTATGGGCTGCCCGAACCGCGGAGGTCGAGGCGCGCCAGGGGCTTGCCGTCGAGCAGGATCTGCTGGTCGAGCGCCGAGTATGACTTCGCCGCGATCACGTCGAGGACGCCTATCGACTGAAGCAGTTCCTGGACGCGCGCGATGAGGTCGTGGCCCTTCGAGTCCTGCGACGGACCCGGCTTCCGCTCGAAGATGCGAAATCGAACGCCGTGGTGGGCCAGCGCGCAGGCCAGCGTCAGGCCGACCGGACCGGCCCCGACGATGGCGACGTCGGCATCGTATCGGGATTGCGACATCGCCTCGGCCATCATGCTTCCTCCGTAGTCTCGTCGTCGATCCGCGCGTCGTGGATTTGCGCGAGGAGCTCCTGCAGCAGATCCGCCGCGGCGGTGATGCGCCCGGCATCGTGGTCGCGCACCAAGCCCTCGCCCCATGCCACCTGGCGCTCCATCGCCGAGGCGAAGGCGTACTCCCCCGTGGCGGTGGGCACGACGAGGTGGGCCCGTTGATGGTGCGGGTTGGGGGCAAGCCGCACGAAGCCCGCAGCCTCCAACTCCCTGACCGTGGTGCGCACGGTCTGCCGGGTCAGGCCCATGTTACGCGCGATGGAGGCGACCGTGAGCGGCACCGGCGCGGCGACGGCCGCGCCCAGCACCTGCCAACGGGCGCTCGTCAGCCCAAGGTCGGACACGAGACGGTCACCCTTGGCGATGAGCGCGCCGTTCAAGCGGAAGATGCTGATGACGAGCCTCTGGAACGGGTCGTCGGGTAGGGGCTGGAGACCAATCATGGCAGATATCTAACGATTTGACAGAAGACTGTCAAATATGTCCGTCGATTGAGTGGCGGTCGCCCATCATTCGGCCGCCGCTCCGGCGTCGATGCTTTGATGCGATACCTTTCGGACTGGCGGCGCCGTACGGAAGGGTGGCAGCACGGACCAATTCGCCCACGGGCCGCAGACAGGCTTGGCGGCGACGTCCGCTTCACGCCATCGCTGCCCGTAAGCGGACTGGCAGAAATCCACCCAACCCAGCCGTAGGCCGCGGCCTCTCGTCAGCCTGGAAGCGGACCTTGTCAGAGCTCAAGGGGTCGCGCGCAGCCGCGGACGATCACGGTGCGCTTCGTTCCGTAGCGTGCCCTTATGCGAATGGGCAATCGCAGTCGGAGAAGTCCGCTTACGGGATGTCGTCATAGCCATCTGTATGACCGAGATGGGCGCCAAGCCGAAAGTCGGGTTCTGCGCATGGTGGCGATCCGGCATGACGTGATTTGGCCGAAAGCGGTCCGTCCGGTTCGGATGGCGCCACTTAGGAAAGCGGACGAGCCTCCACGAATCCGACTTTGTCGGCTGATCTAATTGACAATCGGCCGGGCCAAGATCCCGGGACTCAGAGCGAAAGATCGAGCAACCGTCCTTCAAATAAGCGGTCCCGCGACGTGCGTATATGCGCGGCCATCGAGTGACGCGCTCCATCACCCTCCCCATCTCGGATCGCGCGGAAGATACCCTCGTGCTCTTCGAGCACGCCTTTCAGACCTGAATTCGGTCCGAGCAGGGACAGGCCATGGATCTTCATGCCTACCGCGATGTGGGAACGCAGCGCTTGAAGTGAGGCCGCATAATAGTGGTTGTTCGAAGCTTCCGCGATCGCATGGTGGAACATGAAGTCGGCATCTTCCCGATGCTGCTCCTGGCGCGTTGCCGCCGTGAGAAGCTCAAGCGCCGCCTCGATGCGGTGGAGGGCGGCCTCGTCCCGCCGCAGGGCCGCGTGGAGGGCAGCATCCGGCTCGATCGTGAGGCGAAACTCATAGCACCGTTGAATGTCAGCGATGCTCTCCACCGGCGCGAAGCCGAGCGTCTGCTTCGCCTCGCTCGCCCGGACGAAGCTTCCCGCGCCGCGCCTCGACACAATGGTCCCCTCGCGCCTCAGCCGGTCGAGAGCTGAACGCACAACGGGTCGCGAGACCCTGAACTGGCCGGCGAGATCGTGCTCGCTCGGCAAGCGGTCGTTCGGCGCATAGGTGCCGTCCGCCACGCCGGTGAGGATCGCCCGGTAGACGGTATCCACCAGACTTGTCGGGCGAGGCGTTGGCGCCTCGGGTGATGGGGCCAAGGATGCTGTCACTGACGTTCCGTTCCCACACTGCCGCTCTGATGAGTGTCGATTCGAGAAAGCACCAACCTGACACATCTTGGCCCTGCCGTCACCCGAGTTGTTAAAAAGATGTCAGGTGCTTTGCGGCTCGCGTCGAACCGTCAATCCGCCGCCCCGATGCGTGCCAAACTGTTAGGTGAATGCTCCCGAGCGGAACCTGTCTTAAATTGGGCGGCCAAGACCACTTGACCGGTCGCGCGGCGGCGAGTATCAGCATTACAACTTTATAACAAGTAGACGCAGGGCTAGGCCCTGCTCCTAGGGAGATCGCCGTGAGTGATGCTCAAGGCTTTATTGATCGCTTGGTCGCCATCGTCGGCCCCCGGAATGTAATGGGTCCGCAGGACGACCTCGCCCCTTACGTGACCGATTGGCGCGAGCGCTATCACGGCCAGGCCGACGCGGTGGTGAAGCCCGCCAACGTCTCCGAGGTGTCGCAGGTCGTCGCACTGGCGCACCGCGAGGGCGTCGCCATCGTCCCGCAGGGCGGCAATACCGGCCTGTGCGGCGGCGCCACCCCGACGGCGCCCGGCCACAACCTCGTGATCCGGCTGGACCGGATGCGGGCGATCCGGGCGGTCAGCCCGCTGGCCAACACCATCACCGTCGAGGCCGGCTGCGTGCTGGCAGACATCCAGGCCGCGGCCGAGGCGACGGACCGGTACTTCCCCCTGAGCCTCGGAGCCGAGGGGTCCTGCCAGATAGGCGGCAATATCGGCACCAACGCGGGCGGCACCGCCGTGCTGCGCTACGGCCCGACGCGGGAACTCGTGCTCGGAATCGAGGCGGTGCTTCCCGACGGCCGGATCTTCGACGGCCTGCGCGCCCTGCGGAAGGACAACACCGGCTACGACCTCAAGCAGCTCTTCATCGGCGCCGAAGGCACCCTCGGCATCATCACGGGCGCGGTGCTGAAGCTCTTCGCCCGGCCCCGGGTGTCGCTGACGGCGCTGGCGATGCTGCCTGGCGTCGAGCAGGCGCTGGAAGTGATGGGTCTGCTCCGCTCCCATGTCGGCGACCGGCTGGGTTCGCTGGAGATCATGAACCGCAGCCAGATCGAGGCGATCCGCGATCATGTGCCGGACACGGCGATCCCGTTCTGCCTCGACACGCCGTGGTATCTCATCATCGAGCTTACCGACACGCTGGCCGGGACGGACCTCGCGACCCCCCTCGAAGCCGCCCTGGGCGAGGCTCTAGAGCGGGAGCTGATCTCGGACGCGCTGATCGCGTCGAGCGAGGCACAGGCCAAGGGCATCTGGAAGGTCCGCCACAGCGTCTCGGAGGGCAACAAGCGGTCCGGCTTGGTTGTCTCCCACGACAGCGCCGTTCCCCTCGATCGTCAGGCCGCCTTCGCGGTGAACGTCGAGAGGCGGATCCAGGAGGCGGTGCCGCACGCCATCGTGGCGATGCACGGCCATATCGGCGACGGCAACATCCATGTCTGTGCCCTCATCGACCGGGCGCGGCTCACGGAGAGCGGCGAGACCGAGCGGGTCGTCGCGCTCATCAACGGCATCGTCGACGACGAGACCCGTCTGCAGCGCGGCGCCATCAGTGCCGAGCACGGCATCGGCCTGTCCAACCGAGGCCGGCTCGCCCGCGTCACCGATCCCCTGGAACTCGACCTGATGCGGGCGATCAAGGGCGTGCTCGATCCGGCCGGCCTAATGAACCCCGGCAAGGTCTTGATGGACTGAACAACTATAAGAGGGAGGAACACGCCATGACGGGACAGGCCACGATAAAACTACCGAAACAGCGCTGGACCATCGTTTTGATGTGTTTCCTAGCGGTGGCGATCAACTACATCGACCGCGCCAATCTCGGCGTCGCCGTGCCGATGATCCAGAAGGAATACGGTATCGATCCAGCTCTGATGGGCCTGATCCTGTCGGCGTTCTTCTGGTCCTACGTGCTGATGCAGCTGCCGGGCGGCTGGCTTATCGACAAGTTCGGCTCGCGGCTGACTTACACGGTGGCCACGCTGATCATGTCGGTCGCGACCCTGGCGACGGCGTTCGCTGGTGGCGTGGCCTCGCTCATCGCCTGCCGCATGGTGCTCGGGATCGGCGAGGCGTTCTGCTATCCCGTGAATGCCAAGGTCACCTCCCTGTGGTTCCGCCGCTCCGAGCGCGGGCTCGCCACCGGCGTATGGGCCTCGGGCTCACGCGTCGGCTCGGCGATGACCCTGCCGCTCGTCGCCTTCATCATCGCCAATTTCGGCTGGCGCGAGGCTTTCCTCGTCACCGGCGCCATCGGCCTCGTGTGGATGGTGCTGTGGTACGTGCTCTATCGCGATCCGAAGAACCATTCCGCCGTCACGGCCGAGCAGCTTGCCGTGCTGGAAGCCGACTACGCGGTGAAGGCGGGCGCCAAGAGGATCCGCTACGCCGAACTGTTCCGCTACCGGACGATCTGGGGGATGATGATTGGGTTCTTCTGCCTGAACTTCGTCATCTACTTCTACACCACGTGGTTCCCGTCCTACCTCACGCAGTCCCGCGGCTTCTCCTTGGCGAAGCTCGGCACGCTCGGTCTTGTGCCCGGCCTGGTCGCGATCCCGGCCGGCTGGCTCGGCGGCTACCTGTCCGACCGCCTGTTCAAGGGGGGCTGGAGCCTCACCGCCGCCCGCAAGACCTGCCTCGTCGGCGGCCTGCTCGCCTCCTCGGTCGTGGCCCTCGCGCCGTTGGTGCCCGGTGACGCGGCGGCCCTGACCCTGCTGGCGATCTCGTATTCCGGCCTCGCCTTCGCCGGCGCCAACATCTGGACGCTGCCGGGCGACGTCGCTCCGACCCCGGCCCATGTCGCCTCGATCTCCGGCATCCAGAACTTCGCTTCGAACCTCGCGGGCATCGCCATCACCACCTTCACGGGCGTGATGGTCTCGATCACCCAGGGCTCGTTCGTGGTACCGCTCGCGGTGGCGGGAACACTCAGCATCATCGGCGCCTGCTCGTACCTGTTCATCGTCGGCGAGATCGCGCCGCTGAAGAGCCCGGACGACGAGGCCGAGGGCAGCGCCCTCGCGGCCGGTGCCACCCCGTCCAAGGCCTGAGGCAGGCTCCGATGCCCACCCTGCGCCTGATCGCCGACGACCTGACCGGGACCCTCGACACGGCGGCCGGACTCACCGGCCTCTGTGGCACCATCCCGGTCGTCTGGCCGGAGATCATGTCGGATAGCGCATCGGCTTCGTTCGCCATCGATTCCGGGACGCGGGAGCGCACAGCGGAGGAGGCGGTGCGGATCACGCACGGCCTCCTGCCCCGCCTCGACGGGGCAGACATCGCCTTGAAGAAGCTCGACAGCCTCATGCGCGGTCCCTGGGCGGCGGAGCTGGCGGCCACGGTGCAGGCGGGCGGCTGGCGGCGCTGCGTCGTGGCGCCCGCCTTCCCCTACCAAGGCCGGGCGACGGTGGAAGGCCGCCAACTGATGTGGCGCGGCGAGGACTGGACCCCCGTCTCGGGCGATATCGCCCAGACTTTGCGCGAGGCCGGTCTCCCCGCCCGCCGGGCCTCCATCGCGGACGGGCCGGTCGAGGGGGTCGCCGTCTACGATGCGCGCACCGATGAGGATCTTGCCGCCATCGCGGCCCTGCCGGCGGATGGCCCCGTCCTGTGGTGCGGCAGCGGCGGCCTCGCCGCCGCCCTCGCCAGAGGGGTGACGCCGCCGTCCAATACCCGCCTGGAAGGACCGGTCCTCGGATTGTTCGGGTCCGACCGCGAGGAAACCGAGGCCCAGCTCGCGGCTTGCGGGGCCCTGCGGCTCGTTCTCACCCGCGGCGCGCCGCATCGCGACCTCATCATGGATCGCCTAGCCCGCGACGGTGCGGTGATGGCGAGCCTCGACCTTCCCCCCGGCACGGCCCGCGAGGTCGCCGCCGGGCAGATCGCCGGGGCCTTCGCGAGATTGATCGACGATCTTCCCCGGCCGGGGAGCCTTCTCGTCGCCGGGGGCGAGACGCTCAAGGCGCTCTGCCTCGCCCTGTCCGTCGACTACCTCGACGTGCCCGGGCAGATCGCCCCCGGCCTCCCACGCTCGACGCTGCGCGGCGGACGCTGGGACGGCCTGCCGGTCGTGTCGAAATCGGGGGCCTTCGGCGCGCCCGGCCTCTGGCGCGACCTCCTCCACCAAAACGGCTTTCCGCACACCAGGAGCGGCACATGACCCAGCATCTCGCCATCACCATGGGTGATCCCGCCGGTATCGGCCCCGAGATCATCGTCAAGGCCGCCGCGCGGCTGAAGGACCGGATCGGTGCCGGCGATCTGAAGCTGATGGTGATCGGCAGCGTCCCGGCCCTGCGGCGGGCGGAAGAGGCCTTAGACCTTCTGCCGGAGCGGATCGCCGAAGTCTCCGAGGCAGCTACCTGGCCTGCCCTCTGTTGCCTCCAGGCAGATGCGGAGGGCGCGCCCATTGAGCCGGGCCGGCTCTCGGCCGATGGTGGCCGCTTCGCCTACAAGGCGATCGAGGCCGGCGTCCGTCTGGCAATGGCGGACAAGATCGGCGGCATCGTCACGGCTCCCCTCAACAAGGAGGCGCTCAATAAGGCCGGCTACCACTATGCCGGTCATACCGAGATGCTGGCCGAACTCACCGGCGTGCGCGGCTCGGTGATGATGCTTGCCCACGGCAACATGCGCGTCTCGCACGTCACCACCCACGTCGCCCTGCAGGACGTTCCGAAGCGCCTGACGCCGGAGCGCCTGCGCCTCGTCATCGACCTCACCGACAAGACCCTGAAGGGCCTGGGGCTCGCCCGGCCGAAGATCGCGGTGGCCGCGCTCAATCCCCATGCCGGCGAGGGCGGCCTGTTCGGAAGCGAGGATGTCGACGTCAGCACGCCGGTCATCGAGAAGGCCAACGCGGACGGGCTCGACATCCACGGCCCCGTGCCGGGCGACACGGTGTTCGTGAAGCTGCGCGCCGGCCAGTACGACGCGGTGGTCGCGATGTACCACGATCAGGGGCACATCCCGGTGAAGCTGCTCGGCTTCGAGATCGATCCCGCCACGGGGAAGTGGATGGACCTCTCTGGCGTGAACATCACCCTCGGCCTGCCGATCATCCGCACTTCGGTCGATCACGGCACCGCCTTCGACATCGCGGGCAAGGGCATCGCCAACGAGCGCAGCCTGATCGAGGCGATCGAGTTCGCCGAGAAGCTCGCCGCCAACCGCCGCGCCGCGTGAGGATCACCATGAATATCGCCTCGCCGATTGACCTCGTCCGGCCGCAGGAGATCGCCTTCGGCGCGGGCACACTCTCCCGCGCGGCGCGCTTCCTCGCCGAGTGCGGCTACCGCCGCCCGCTCGTGGTGGCTGATGCCTTCAATGCCGGCCGGGTCGATCTTCTCGGCCTGTCCGGCGAGATCGCCGTGTTCGGCACGGTGAAACCGGAGCCGGACCTCCCGAACCTCGATTCGGTGCTGGCGCTCGCGGACGAGGTCCGGCCCGATTGCGTGATCGGCTTCGGCGGCGGCAGCGCCATGGATCTCGCCAAGCTCGCTGCCGTCCTGCCGGGCAGCGGCCAGACCCTGCGCGATGTCGTCGGCCCCGAGAAGGTGCTCGGTCGCCGGATCGGCCTCGTCCAGGTCCCGACCACCGCAGGCACCGGCAGCGAGGCGGGCACGCGCTCCCTCGTCACCGACCCGGAGGCGCAAGCCAAGCTCGCGGTGCAGAGCCGCCATATGTTGGCGGACCTCGCTGTCATCGACCCCGACCTGACGATGACCGTGCCGGCCGCCGTGACCGCCGCCACGGGCGTCGACGCCATGGCCCATTGCGTCGAGGCTTTCACCAGCCGGAAGGCGCACCCAACCATCGATCTCTACGCGCTGGAAGGCACCCGCCTCGTCGGCCGCTACCTGCCACGCGCGGTCGCCGATGGCTCCGACCGTGAGGCCCGAGCCGGGCTGGCTTTGGCCTCGCTTTACGGCGGGTTCTGCCTTGGACCGGTGAACACCACTGCTGGCCATGCCGTGGCTTATCCGCTCGGCACCCGGCACCATGTCACCCACGGGCTCGCCTGCGCGGCGATCTTCCCGCACACCCTGGCCTTCAATGCCCCTGCCGTGCCGGAGAAGACCGCCCTCGTGCTCCAGGCTTTGGGCGCCCCGGCCAGCGCCGACGAAGCCACCGTCCGTGAGCACGCCACCCGGTTCTGTGCCGACCTCGGCGTGGAGCTTCGCCTGTCGCGCATCGGCGTGCCGGAGGACGATCTCGACGCGATGGCGGGCGAGGCCCACGCCATCCGAAGGCTCCTCGACAACAATCCGCGCGACATGAGCCGCGCCGACATCCTCACGCTCTACCGAGCCGCCTACTGAAGGTTCCTGTGATGACCGTCCTTCATCCCCGCGGCGTTTTCTGCGCCGCTGCTACGCCGCTCACAGCCGATTACGCGCCCGACCACACGCTGTTCGTGGCTCATGCCAGGCGGCTCATCGCACAGGGCTGCGACGGCGTCGCCCTGCTCGGCACGACCGGGGAAGCGAACTCGTTCTCGCTGGCTCAGCGCAAGGCGCTCCTCGACGTCACGGTCGAGGCTGGCGTCGCCCCGCAGAAGCTGATGCCTGGCACCGGCGTTGCGGCGATCGCGGAGACGATCGACCTGACGAAGCACGCTCTCTCGCTCGGCGTGAATACGGTCGTGATGCTTCCGCCTTTTTACTACAAGGGTGTCACCGATGACGGCTTGTTCGCCGCCTATTCCGAGGTCATCGAGCGGATCGGCGATGCACGGCTTCGTGTCGTGCTCTACCACATCCCCCAAGTCTCGGCCGTGCCGATCTCCCACGACCTGATCGAGCGGCTGCGGGCGCGCTATCCGGAGACCGTGACCGGCATCAAAGATTCCTCCGGCGACATCGCCAACCACGTGGCGATGATCGAGCGGTTCCCCGGCTTCGCAGTGCTCACCGGCGCCGACCCGTTGTTGCTGCCGCTTCTGTCGAAGGGCGCTGCGGGCTGCATCACCGCCACCTCCAATATTTGTGCGGCGGATCTCGCTTTCGTCTACCGGCACCATGCCGACCCGTCGAAGGCGGATGAGGTCGCCGCGGCGCAGGCTCGCGTGGTGAACGAGCGCGAGCGCACCGTCGGCCCCCGCCAGATGGCTGCGATCAAGACGCTTATCGCGCAGGCGACGGGCGAGGACGGCTGGCTTCGCCTGTGTCCGCCGCTCATGGCCCTCACTCCAGACCAGCGGCACGCCTTGCTCGGCGGCTGATCGAGCGATCCTGGATCGAGGATGATGAGGAGGCGAAACGGTGACCAAGACCACACGTCGGGATCTGTTCTCGCTTGCGACCGGAGCAGCCTCGTTCCTGGCCGCGGGGCCCTCGTCCGCGCGCTGGGACGACACCGTGCGCTACCCGGATCCTGCATTCGAAATCCTGGATCCGAGCTTCGCCAAGTACAGGCTGGATGCCGGCGCCGTGGAGCGTCTCTGGACGGGGGCCCGTTGGAGCGAGGGACCCGTTTGGATGGCGGATCAGCGTTGCCTGATTTGGTCAGATATTCCGAACGACCGAACTCTCCGCTGGCAGGAATCCACCGGCCAGGTTGACGAGTTCCAGAAGCCGGCCGGCTATCCGAATGGCCATACCCGCGACCGTCAGGGCCGGCTTCTTACGTGCGAGCATGGCGGCCGGAGAGTCACTCGGCTCGAACCGGACGGCAGCCTCACCGTCATCGCCGACCGTTTCGACGACAAGCGTCTGAACTCGCCCAACGACATCGTGTGTAAGTCGGACGGCTCCATCTGGTTCACGGATCCGCCGTTCGGCATCCTCGGCAATTATGAAAGTGACGCCGCCCCTCAGGAGTTGCCGACCAACGTCTACCGCGTCGACGGCCGGGACGGGCGCATCGCGATCGTCACGGGGGACGTCGGGCGTCCAAACGGTCTGGCCTTCTCGCCCGACGAGTCCTTGCTCTACGTCATTGAGGCCGCCGCAAATCCGAGGGTGATCCGCGTCTTCGACGTGGTGGATGACGGCACGAGGCTCGCCAACAACCGGATCTTCATCCAGGCGCAGCCCGGAGAGCGGCCGGACGGGTTCCGGGTGGACGTCGATGGCAATCTCTGGTGTGGGTGGGGGATGAGCGAAGCCTTCGATGGCGTTCGCATTTTCAATAAGACCGGCAAGGCCATCGGTCATATTCATCTCCCGGAACGATGCCCCAACGTGGCCTTCGGCGGGCGCAAGCGAAACCGGCTTTTCATGGCCGCAAGTAAATCGCTTTATGCTGCCTACGTGAATACCCGAGGCGCGGCGGGCGGTTAATATGATGCATTCTATCTAGCACTACTTTGGCAGATTGAAGGAACGCGGGAGGTTTTCGCGGATTCGCATGCCACGGCCATGGGCTTGGGTGCGCGCGATGTCCGGTGCTGGCGGATGGCATGAGGATCTGGATCGGTGGCTGCAGCCATTTCTTGC
>NZ_JAKSYG010000190.1 GCF_022829725.1 Methylobacterium sp. E-005
TCTGGAAGGCGCGGGCGAAGGCGGCACGGATGATGTCTCCGCATGTGACCTTGATGGTGGGCTTGATGCGCTCCATGGCGCGCTCCTCTGATGACGGGGTTGCTGGGGATGATGGGCGCCACTGCCGCCTGGCGCGCGACGCAGGCGTCAGGGTCGGGTCGCCCCGATGGGTCGCATCGGCCCCCGGAACTCGTCATCGGGCGCCTCGTAGAAGTCGTCCCACCAAGCGCCGGGCGGCACCTTCGCCACCTTCGTCGCCTCGGCCAGCTCCGCGATGGCGTCCCGGGCAGCCCGCCGCAGGATGGCTTGGGCCTCCGCGACGTGAACCTTCGCCCGGGTCTTGCTCTGTCCCCGGGCAGCCTCGGCGGCGACGCTGGCGGCCTCGAATGCCTCTGCCAGCAGCAGGCGAAGGTCGCCCGTCGTCAGGGTCCGCAGTTCGGATTCAGAGGGCACGCGTAGGGCGGCAGGCGAACCGCCGGCGTGCTCGGCGAGGAGGCGCCCGAACTTGCTCATCGCGCGATCCACCGGCGGATCGCGTCCCGCAGGCCGGGCAGGCAGGCCGCGAGGAGACGGGCATCCCCCAGGGCCGTGTGCCGGACGTCCCGGCCCCCGCGGTCGACACCGAGGCGCGTCGCGAGGGCGTCGAGAGAACCGCTCTCGCCCGGCCAGAGGAGCTTCGAGACGATGCGCGTGTCGACCACGTCGCTGGGCACGCCCGTGAAATACAGACCCTCGCGCTCGAACTCGGCGTCCAGGAATCCGACGTCGAAGGCGGCGTTGTGGGCGACGAGGGTGGCCTGCCGGCACACGTCTATGATCGCGCACGCGTGCGAGTAGCTGAACAGCGCGCGGTCGCGCAGGTCGGCCTCCGTCAGCCCCTGGACCGCCAGGGCGGTCGCGTCGGACGCCCGGCCCGGGTTCACGGTGATCTCCAGGGGCGTCTCGCTGACGGCGTCGGGATGGACGCGCAGGAACGCTGCGCTGATCAGGCGGTCGCCTTCCAGCACGTGGAGGCCGGTCGTCTCCGTGTCCGCCACCACGACCGGTCCCTGCAGCAGCAGCAGGACGCGCTGCAGGTCGGGGAGGCGCTCTACGTCGACGACATCCCGGCCACGCACACGAGTGACGACGGCGTGATGCAGCGCGCCGACCCGGGCCTCGCGATCCGCCACGAGGGCGGTCGTCAGGGCTTCCTCGCGCAGGGTCAGCAGCCGCTGGCGGGAGACGCAGGATGCCAGCTCATGGCGGACGTAGCCGAGCTCGTCGGCCGGGTGGAGGGCAGCATCAGCCATGGGCCTGCACCTCCGAGTACGTCGTCACGTCCTTCTGCAGGCCGAGGGACTTCAGGATACCCGGGCCCGGGGGGCGCCGCCGCGCAACGACGTCCCGCGTGTACTGCTCGGACACCGCATGGCGGCGCGCCCAAGCCGCGATGCCGCCCTCCTTGGTGATCCGCTCGCCAAGCAGGGCGAGCACCTCTTCCTTGTCCACTGCGACACCTCCGAATCGGCTAAGCTTGGAAGCTTCCCCGGTTCAATGTCGACCGATCTCACGCCACCGGAAGATGCCGTCCGCAGATTTCATACGTACAGATTGTCGCAGTTTTCTGACAATCCGTTACAGGAGCAAGCATGCACGCCGGTCGATGCTTGCTGCCCCGAGGCTGTCAGGGCTCAAAATGGCAGCTTGTGTGCGAAACACTTTCGGAAGGCCCCTTGTGGCGTGCATTCCCTGGGCGCAGTCTTTCCCTGGGCGCAAACGGGAGGGACCAATGCGCAAGTTCATGCTGATGGTGATGGCCGCGCTGGCGATGATGCCCGCATTGATTTGGGACGGCGTCCGGTGGACGTGGCGCGTCGCCAGGGCGGTCCTCGGCGCGCCGGCGCCGGACGTCTCGGAGGCCTTCGTGGAAGCCGACGCCGTGGAAATCCCGGCCGCCGAGCTCTCGGATGACGAGGAGACCGGGCTGGCTGCCCTCGCGCTGGTCGCCCCGTTCGCCGGCGAGGAGAGCACGAAGGCGCTGCCGGCGCACCAGGAGCACTACGTGCGGTCGCTGACGGTCGCGGAGCGCATGAAGATGGCCTCAAAGACCCCCGACCGCATCGGGCGCCACTTGCGCGGCGTCGACGCGATTGCGGGGCTGCCGGTCGTCCCGACAGCGGCCCAGCACAGCGCCCGGATACTGGACACCTATCTCGACATCCGGGACGGCGTCCGCCCCGAGGACATCGAGGAGAGCAACCGGAAATTCTCGCTCAACGTCATCCAAGAGCTGCTCGACGACCTCGACCAGAAGCTTGCCGCCTGACGCCGCCGACGGAACGACTAAGCCCGCCGCGGGGTGACCCGGGCGGGCTTTTTCATGTCTGGGGTCGACCCACGATTATTTTGGGGATGACTGCATTTTGGGGATTGTGGCTTTCCCTGTGCACATCTCTGCACACATGTGAGCATCAGTGATGCTCACGGGATGCTACCGCCCTCCGGCCGCGATGATCATCCTGCGGCGACGCTCCCCGTCCGCCCGCTGCCGGGCGATGGTGGCCTTCTGGGCGCGGCGCTGCAGGATGATCCGGGCGGCGAGCTCGTCCGTCATCCGGGCGGCGGTCGCAGCCCGCATGTCGATTGCGCGATCCGCGAGGATGCCAGCGATGCCGTAGCAGATGGCCTCCGCGCTGTTCCCGAAATCCTCTGGCCGCATGACCGCCTCCCCCTGCTGAGTCGCCCAGGGATCGGCATCTCGGGCCCAATGTCGAGAGGAACCAGCGGGGATGGTTGACGGTCCGTTACGGCCCTGTGGATGACCGGTACGAATCTGGGCCCCTGGAGGCGCGCTACAGGGGTCCCGTACGTAACCAGGGTGCCGCCCCGTTACATGCCGGTTATGTAACGAAATGTCAGGGGAACCGTAACGGAAGGTCATCAATACTGGATGATGGTCAGGTAGCCGTAGATGTCCGCCAAGGCGGTGTCCTGGGTGGTGGGCGCGAACACCTCCAGAAGGTCCCCTGGCGAAACGTTGACCGGCTGGGCGTTGACGGTCGCGAACCCGGCGAGGCTCGACCCTGCCGCGAAGGCGATGTACCCGACGGCCACCCCGTTGAGCTTCACGGTGAGCTGCGCGGCCGCCGCAGGCGCCGTCTTGGACTTCACGATGCTGTTCGGGCCCAGGCTGATGTTCGCCTGCAGTGCGCCCGTGAAATTCACGCCGATCTGGCAGTAGCGGTCCATCATCTCCCGCTGCACGAGTGCACCCGCCGCCGGCTTGCCGTCCGCCCGCACGCGCAGGGCACGATAGGCCGGGAGGCTCACGGGCCCCCAGGGGAACGTATACGTACCGTCGGCCTGCTGTAGGGGATTGTTCGGCTTCGAGCCGGCTGGCGTGCCTGCCAGGTACATCTGGTAGTACGTACCAGTAGGCGGGAAAAACACGACGTCCCCTGGTACGTACGTGGCCCCGTCGACGTACGTACCACGCTGCGTCTGCGCCGGCTTGCCGTCGTACGCGACAGCCACGAGCTTCCCGGCCGCGATGTCCTTGGCCGGGTCCGCGGCATCGCTGATGAAGTCCGCCGGCGCCAGGGCGGACAGGCCGCGCGGGACGGTCGTGGTTGCCTCGATGCGGACGAGGTCGCCCAGCTTGTACGCGGTCGCCGCCGCCCACCGGCCCGCCAAGCGGATGGGCCTGGGCGGCAGGGGGAAGGTGCCCATGACAGCGTTGTTCGTGTCCAGCAGCGTGACGATGCCGGTGTTGGGGTCGAACTCGGCGGTCGCGAGTGACGCGCCGACGCCGGTCGTGGCCACCTTCTGGATGGCGGCCACGAGAGCCTGGATGTTGCCGTCTTGCTCGTCCGAGGTCAGCGGAGACCCCTTCGTGGCGCGCAAAGTGACGGCGATGTTGAGAGGTGCGCCCATGTTCACACGAATCCGTTCGACCAGCCGTTGAAGGTACCGCTGAAACCGTCGGTCCCGATCTTCTTCGTCACGGTGTCCTCGGTGTAGGAGGACCCGCCGTTCGCGCGCCAGCCGGTCATGTAGCCGGACACGATCTCGATGACGTCGTAGCCCCCGTCGCCGGAAGCGTTGTACTTGTTGGTGTTCACCGACGGCGGCGACGGCGAGTAGCTGATGTTCGCGAAGCTCGCGAGGTCGACGTCCTTCCCGGGAACGCCGCCCGACTGGTCGGCGCTCGTGTCGAACTGCCCACCGGCCGGGCGGTTGGCGGAGTCCTTCGCCTGGGCCCGGTCGCCGCGCGCCACGACGGCCTGCACCGCCGCGTTGAACTCGGCGGCGTTCCGGAAGGTGATGCCCTGGCCCTGTCCGCTCATGGCTCACCGCCCTGCATGTTCACGCCACGGGGGGACACGGTCAGCACGGCGTGGCACTCGTACTGCCGCTCGATCATCGACGTCATCGGCAGGAAACGCATGCCGACCTGCAGGGTCGTCGGGTAGTCACGGACGACAGCGCGGGGGTCGCCACCGGACTGGAGCCGGCCCAGCGCGATGGCCATTTGCACGTCCGCCTGCGAATCGATGAAACAGTCGCCGACAGCGTACCAGGGGTCCTGCAGGCGGGTCGCGTCGACGGGCACGACGAGCGGCCCGGGGCGCAGCACGGCCTCGATGTCCCCGTGCACGCCGAAGCTGATGTCCTCGGCCTGCGCGCTGGCCGCCAGGTACACCGGCTGGGACACAGGGCTGTAGGTCGGGTCGACGTAGTCGGAAGAGCCGTACTCGTCCCCGCCGGCGACCGCGGCGACGTCGTTCCTGCCCGTACCCAGGTAGACGCCGACTTTCAGCCGCACCGTAGCGGGCCCGGCCTCGGGCAGGGACCTGGTGATGCCGATGACCTTGCCGACCATGGGCAACACGCCCGTGTCCCCGTTGCGGATTTCCAGGCGGACACGGTCATGCAGGGCGATGTCGCGGCACCGGTGCCACTCGTACGTCCTGGAGACGTGGACCATTTCCATGCGCCTCAGCGCACACGCCCGCATGCGCATGAGCGCGTGCTGCAGGCATCCCTGACGACGGCATGCGCGGCTCCTGAATGAAGGAGGGCCCCGGCGTGGGTGCGGCCGAGCCCAAGGTTGTTCGAGGATCAACCACCGTTCACCCTAGCACGCGGCCACGATTCGGGGCGTCAGGACCTGGGCGTGGCGGCGTGCGTCAGCCGGGCGATGACGCGGTCCATGGCATCGCGGGTCTCGATGTCGGCGGAGACCTTGAGGATGGCCATGGCGCCGACGACCACGGAATGCAGGTCCACGGACTCGGCCCGCGCCTTCATCCGCCCGTCCGGGGCGATGTACCCGGACACGGCTTCGACGAGACCACGAACGATGGCGTTGTCGGCCTCCGCCTCGGCCTTCCTGGCATCGCGCCACGCCTTCGTCTTCGCGGCGGCGAGAACCCGGGCTCGTGACCGCGAAGGTTCGGAGATGGGGGTCGGGATGTTCATGCCGGTAGGATGCCACCGGCCGCCGCGAGAAACCACGGGTCCGGAAACATCGAACCCCGCCTCCGGTGATAACCGAAAGCGGGGTTCCAAGATGTGCTGCATCCAGGCCAGTCGAGGCGGGGTGAATATACCCCCGCGGTACCGGTTCCTCAAGTGCCGACAGGGAGTTGCGAGGTCCACAGTACCCCGAAGATGTCTGCGAGGAACTCGGGGAGGAGCATGTCCCTGTCGTCCCGAACCGGTCCGGACGAGGGCCCAGGGGAGGCCGCCAGCAGGGTCCACGGAGAGGGCCCGGTATCCTCGCTCATCCCGAAACGGAGTGGCCTCAGCGGGCTTCCCTGGGCATCGGCCATGTCCGGATGGGTGTCTGATGGCGAGGGCGGCAGGTTCGAGGCGGTACGGTCGGGTGTCGATACCCCCGGAATGGCCGGCGTGACGGGGTCGAGACGGGTCGGACGGTCGGATGGGGCCCTAGGCCCCGGCTCCGCCACTATAGATACGGTCGGACCGTGAACGACATCGACGGACCCCTGATCCTGGTGCTCGATGGCGGGCTCGACGGCAACGCTGGTGGCGGTCTCGGCCTCGGCTTCCGCGATGGCCCGGTACAGGCTCGTACGACCACGGAGGCCCTCGAACGCGCGCTCGATCTCGACTATCGACCGACCCGCCTGTCGCATCGCCAACGCCTTGCGACCGTCCGCCAGCCGGGCCGAGACCGTCACGACCTGGGGGGTGCAGCCCGCATCCGTGCGACGTTGGGCCGACCTCTCCCTTTCGGTCTGGCGCACGCCACGGGGCAGCAGCGCCTCGGCACCCGGGATGTGCTCGACCTGTTCCTCGGTTAGGCCGAGGCGGGCGAGCATCGTGACCTTGGCGTAGGAATAGACCACGGTCCGTTCGACGCCGCCACGCTCGGACGTCTCACCGGCCTCGGACCGGCGCAGCGCGCGTTCCAGGGACCCGAGGTTCGCCCGCAGTTCCGTCTCCGGCAGGCCGGACGGTCCGGCGAGGCGCGCGGCCCATGTCTCGGCGGTGCCGCCCTCGGACTGCGCCATGGCACACGCGCTGAGGAACGCCCACCAGTCCCGGCGCCCCTCTGGCGGCTCGCCACCCCACGACAGGCGGATGGCGTCCAGCGCTTCGACGATGCCGGCCCAATGGTTGCCCTTGCGACGGCGCGGCTTCGGCTCGTTCACCGGGATGCCCGCGGCCTCGGCCTCGGCGCGCTTGGCCTGCCGGGCGGCCTCGCGCTGGTCGTACCCGGCCTGGCGCTCGGCGCGGATGGCCTGCATCTGGTCACGGCTGAACGGCAGGAACGCGGTCGCTAGGGTCTCGTAGTCATGGCGGACCACGTCGGTCCAGGATGCCGGCCACACCAACCTAGCGACCTGCTGGCTCTTGGGATTGTACGACCCTGCCAGCCGGAGGACGCGGGGGATGTCGGCGGCGTTGCGGTCGAGGCCGGTGCCGCGCCACAGGTCGGCCATCCGGGTCTCGTGCTCGACGACCTCGGGGTCCTGCAACCTCGTGCCGGACGCGGTCGTGACGGTCGTCTCCGGGCGACCATACTTCGGCCCGTGGAGGAATCGCTGGCACGCCCGCCAGCGCGACAGGAATTCCGCGGTGGCGTTATGCGGCTCGTGCAGCCACACGACGTGGTGTCCCCGGCCGGAGAACAGCACGTACGAGGGCAGCGGCAACCCGGCAATCTCGATGCGCTCGATGAGGACGCCCGCGATGTCCTCGGGTGTCATGCCATCGAAGATCCTCACGGTGTGCGTCTCGACGTCGGCGATGAAGGCCTGAACCTGCGCCACGCCGGTGGTGCGTCGGGAGCCGTGGAACCGCTGCATGCTGACGTGTGTGGCCCACAGCACCGGGTCGCTTTCGGCGAGACCGGCCAGCGGCAGGGCCTTGGTGGTCCAGCCCTCGGCACCGGCGTTCGGGTCGGTCTGGCGCATGAGCGTGACCTTACCTGTGTAGCCGGGCGAGTTCGGGTGCAGCACGCGGATGTGCGCGGCGCGGACGTTGCCGTTGACCCGGGTCCGGTACTCAACGGACAGGCGTGCGAGGTCGGCCTCGGGCATGAGGCGCTCGGCGAACGGGTTCAGGCGGGCTGAGGGGGTGTGGTACACGAGGTCCGTCGACTGGTAGGCATCGACGCGCAGGGCAGCACACCCGCGCGCGAATTCGATATCCTCCCCCTCGCGCGCGAATTCGACAAGCGTACGAACGGCTTACGAGGCGCACCCAACGCCCTGCGCAGTAGGCCTCGGACCTAGGCGGCTTCGTCCCCATGGCGAGGGCGATCTGGCCATCTGAATCACCGCGAGTCCGCGCACGGGATAGTCCCGAGACCCCGGACGCCCGTAAACCGCTACAGGGTGGCTCGCTGGCCGTTTCAGGGGGGCAGCAGTTTTCCGGCAGGGCCGTGTGGATGGCGCCTTCAGCCCCATGGAGCCCATGGGCGTTCCCATGGGGAAACGCATGGCGCCCATGGGACCCCATGGACCTCCCATGGCGCGGCGCATGGCTCGCGGGCGGGAGAAATACGGTCGGGCCGCGAGCGGGCCCGCATGAATAGCCGTTTAGGTCCTTCGGACCGTTCGCTCACCGGTTGAATGGTAATTACTGCGCAATCGTATCGTGCCACATGAATTCCTAGGCTGAGGCCCTTCACGAATCCGGGCGAAGTGGCAGCGTCGATTGCATGGAACTTCCCATGCCCAATTCTATAGGCAAAATTGATAGAAATATAAAATTGACGCTACTTACAATATACAATTGGTCATATGCTGTATTCTAAGTAATATATTTATTGACAGCAAGGCGCAGACGACTTCCATCAACTTCAGCCCATCAGCAAATGTCGGTACGCCGTACTGGGATACGGCGAACGGCGCAAGCGTCATAAATGCCGACGGCATCCGCAAAAAAACTCGCTCGACCATCACTCTCAATTTGCGGTTTGTAGCAGCGTGAGCGCAACTCGCGTTGGACCCATCGTGTCATGAATTGGTACGCAGCATCTTCTTCTGTATTCACCTTAACTATTTAGCCGTTCACTGGATATTTGCTTATCATGATTTCGGGTCTAAAATGAAAAAACCGCTCGTAATAATAGATATCTAATAAAATTCCAATATTTCGTTGCGAGCTGGTGAAAAAATAGCACAGCCATAACTTTGTTATGTCCCATATGTTCGAGCATGGGCTGGCCTGATTCGTGCTTGCAGTTCGCAAAGAAGTCAAATCACATTGAATAATACTGATATGCTACAATCTACGTGAGTTTATAATCTGAAATTGGAATTACGCTGTTGCTATATTGAGTTATTGAGCATTATTAATGATTCTGAGAATAAACGGCGTATTCATGATCGATGACTCAAAATTATGACATGTGATTGAAAACTTTAGTCTGAAATTACCTGAGTTTGGTCTGCGGTGCGATCTCGAGAGGATGTCTTCGCTTACGTTTACAAGTAGGTTTGTCCTCATACCCATCAAGCTGTTAGGCCAAGTTCGCGAACGATTGCGTCCAGTCCATCGATGAGGGCCGCTGGGCCGGGCTGTAGGATCAAGGTCGACTTGATCTCGAAGATCCGCCCCTCCACGACCGCCGGCATCGACGACCAGCCGGGCCGCTACGCGATGCGGGACGGCACCACCTTCTTCCCGCACCAGGAGGCCAGGACGACCTCCGGCCGGGTGGCCAACACCGCTTCCTGCGTGACGATGCGGTCCTTGGCGGCCGCCTGCCGGGCGAGTTCGGGGAACACGTCGTCACCGCCCGCGATGCGCACGAGCTCGGATACCCACCCGATGCCGGAGATCAGCGGCTCGTCCCATTCCTCGACGTACACCCGGGGCCGCGGGCGTCCGTGCGATTGTCCGGCGACCGTCGCCAGCCGTTCCTCGTAGCCGCGGGCCAGCGTCTCCGTGCGATCACCCGCGTCTACGTGGGCTGCCACCGTCCGGATCATGGCGAGGATGCCGGCCACGTCCCGCTGGTTGAAGAGGTGGACCGCGACCCCGGCCCGGGCGAGGTCGGCGACGATGCCGGCCTGCAAGTCCGAGAAGGCCAGGACCAAGTCCGGCGCGAGTGCCAGGACCTTGGGGATGTCGGCGCTGGTGAAGGCCGACACCCGGGGCTTCTCGCGACGGACCTGCGGTGGACGGACGGCGTAGCCGAACACGCCGACGATCCGGTCCTGCTCGCCCAGCAGGTAGAGGTTCGACCGTCTCCTCCGTGAGGCAGACGATCCGTTCAGGCGGGAAGCGACGCATACCCGACCATAGCGCAAGCCACCCTCGGGTGGGTCGGTCAAGAAGCCGTCGAGGGGCGGCGAGCATCATGACGCTGCTGGCTGGACGCCGTGTGCTGCTGGTCGAGGACGAGAGCCTCGTGGCCATGCTCGCGGAGGACATGCTGCTCGACCTTGGCTGCGAGGTGGCCATCGCGATGCGGCTAAACAAAGCGCTCGACCTGGTCCAGTCCGGGTCCTTCGACCTCGCCGTGCTGGACGTGAACCTGGGCGACGCGCACAGCTACCCGGTCGCCGACCTGCTCAACGAGCGCGGCACCCCTTTCCTGTTCGCGACCGGCTACGGCCAGCAAGGACTGGAGGGAAGCTATCGCAACGTGCCGGTTCTGCAGAAGCCCTATCAGGCCGAGCCCCTGGAACACCTGCTCGTCCGCCTGCTGACCAGCGAGGTGGCGCCCCTTCTTGACTGCAGCCGGGACCTGCCGCCGTCATGCCGGTGTCAGGACGCACAGGCCGGCGGCAATCGGTTTCGCGCCGATCAGGTCCGCTAGGCCGCACCATGCGGCAGCGCCCGACAGGTTGACCCCTTCGGACACTGCCGTGGGAGGGGATGACCGAGGTGTCGCGGGCTAGGTGCGGTCTTACCGAAGCGTCGGCGACTCGCTTGGCTGCAGGTGTCGGTCACCGCCGTCCGGACCGCCGGGCGAGACGTGGTCGTTCAGGGGGCCCAGGTGCTCGAAGACGTGCTCGAAGGCTGCGGTGACGGCCTTCTCGAAACTCCCGTTGCCCTTGTCCTGGGCATCCCGCAACGCGCCGAGCAACTCGCGGTGCTTCTCGGTATCCGTGGACATCGCATTCCTTTCCTCCCAGGCCTCTCCCGGGGTGGAGGGAAGCCCCGGCTGGCGGTGGTGGTTCCTGGCATCACGGTCGCCCGGTCGGCAGCGCCGGCGCTGCCGTACCAGGGGCTTTGAGGGTGACCTGAACCACGTCGTGTTGCTCGACGGGTCTTCCGGCTATCGGGGCCTATGCCCCCATGGTCATGACGGAGCCACCGTCGACCCGTAGGAACTCGCCGGTGATGAAGCTGGCGCGCTCGGAGCAGAGGAACGTCACTGCGGCCGCGACCTCCTCAGCCTTGCCGCGACGCTTTGCGACGATGCCGGGGCGCTCGTCGTCCAGCGTCAGCTTGATCGCCTCGTCGAACGAGATACCCTTCTCCTTCGATTTCTTCTCCATCTGTGCGTCGGTCATCGGCGTGGCGATGAAGGCCGGGCCGACCGCGTTCACGAGCACGCCGTCCGGG
The DNA here is from genome assembly GCF_022829725.1 of Methylobacterium sp. E-005. Classification (GTDB taxonomy): domain Bacteria; phylum Pseudomonadota; class Alphaproteobacteria; order Rhizobiales; family Beijerinckiaceae; genus Methylobacterium. Next base: position 11,038 of record NZ_JAKSYG010000190.1, read on the forward strand.
CCGTATGCCTTCGAAAGACCTTTCGCGAGGTTCAGGACCCCGGCCTTCGCGGCCGCATAGGGAAGTTCCTCGATGTAGGGCTGCACCGCATCCTCGGAGGAGAACAGCACGACCCGGCCCCAACCCGCCTTGCGCATGTGCGGGATGAAAGCTCTTGTCGCGCGGACGCCGGCCATGAGGTCGGTCTGGATCGCCTCGATCCAATCCTCGTCCGTGAGTTCGAGAAAGTCGCCGGACGCCCCGGTGATGCCTGCGGCGCAGACGAGGATAGTGGGCTTGTCGTCGTAGGCCATGTTGGCGAAGGCGGCGAGCACCTCGATGCCCTTGGCCGTGCTCAGGTCCGCCTCCACGGCACGGACCTGACCCAGCGCGGACAACTCCGCGGCGGTGGCCTCCAACTCGGGGCCCTCCTTGTCAGTGAGGACGACGTGGACGCCCTCACGCAGGAGATGTTCGGCGGTCGAGCGTCCCATGCCCGACTTGGCGCCCGTCACGACCGCGACCCGCCCTTTGATTCCGAGATCCATCTATTTCGTTCCATTGGCACCCAGGTCCCGCCAGATATGACGAGGACCCTGGATGCGTAAGTTGACGGGGATCGGCGCAGTCGCTCAGTTCGGGTGGAATACGACCTTTACGCAGCCATCCTTCTTGTCGCGAAACGTCTTGTAGAGGTCCGGACCGTCGGCGAGGTTGGTGGAGCGGTGGGTGATCATCGACGTCATGTCGATCTTGCCCTCCTGGATCAGCTTGGTCAGCGTCTCCAGGTAGCGCTTCACGTGGGTCTGCCCGCTCTTCATGGTCAGACCCTTCTGGACGATCATGCCCATGTTGACCGGGATCGGGCCGCCGTAGACGCCGGGCACCGAGACGATGCCGCAGGGGCGCACCGCCTTGATCGCCTCCATCAGGGCATAGGGACGCTCGGTCGAGGTCAGCTTCTCCTGAATCGTGTTGACGAGGCTAGCGACGCCGTGGCCGGCGCTGGCCTCCATGCCGACGCAGTCGATGACGCCGTCCGCGCCCTCGCCCTTGCTGATCTCCTTGATCCGCTCGAACACGTCCTCCCGGGCGTAGTCGATGATGTCGGTGGCGCCGTAGGTGCGGGCCAGCGCGAGGCGCTCCGGCACCGTGTCGATGGCGATGATGCGCTCGGCCCCCATGATCTTGGCCGACTGGATCGCGAACAGGCCGACCGGGCCCGCGCCCCAGACCGCGATGATTTCGCCGCCCTGGATCTCGCAATGCTCGGCGCCCTGCCACCCGGTGGGCAGGATGTCGGTGAGGAACAGCAGCGACTCGTCGTCGACGCCCTCGGGCGCCAGCATCGGCGCCACGTCGGCCATCGGCACGCGCACGTACTCGGCCTGCCCGCCGCCGTAGCCGCCGGTGAGGTGCGAGTAGCCGAACAGGCCGGCGGTGGTGTAGCCGAACTGGGCGGCGGCCATGGCGGCGTTGCGGTTTGAGCGCTGGCAGACGGAGTAGTTCCCGAGCCGGCACTGGCGGCATTCGCCGCAATTGATGTTGAACGGCACGACCACGCGGTCGCCCTTCCTGAACTTGGTGAAGCCCTGCCCGACCTCAACGACCTCGCCCATGAACTCGTGGCCGAGCACGTCGCCCGCCTCCATGGTCGGCATCTGGCCGTCCATCAGGTGGAGGTCGGAGCCGCAGATGGCGCAGGACGTCACCTTGATGATGATGTCGCGCGCATCCTCGATCCGCGGATCAGGGACCGTGTCGCAGCGGATGTCGCCCTTGCTGTGCCAGCACAGTGCCTTCATCGATGCCTCCTGCGAGGCTCGCGAATGACGGCCCCATGTAAGATTGCGGGTGTTTGCAGCCGGAAAGGCGGTCAACCTTTTTCAAACCCATTTTCGTTTGACCTGTTCCGGCACATCACACGGCTGTGCTTGGACCGTTGCCGGCGGACAGGAACCTGGCCTTGCGAGTTCGGGTTGGGCGTCGGAAACGGAGCGCTACATGCCCAGCGATACATCACGCCCCTTCGCCGTCATCACCGGTGGCTCCAACGGTATCGGCTTCGAACTCGCCCGGCAGTTCGCCGAGAACGGCCATGACGTGCTCATCGCCGCCCAGGACGAGGCGCACCTCGCGGAGGCGGCGCAACGCCTGTCCGGCAGCGGTGCCAAGGTACTGACCCACGCGTCCGACCTCTCGCGCGAGGACGGGGTGGACAGCCTGTTCGAGCAGGTGCGGTCCACCGGCCGACCCGTCGACGCGCTGTGCCTGAACGCCGGAGTGGGCCTGGGCGGCCCGTTCGTCGAGACCGATCTGCAGCGCGAGCTCAAGATGATCGACCTGAACGTCCGCGGGGCCGTCCAGCTGACCAAGCTGGTGCTGAAGGACATGGTCGTGCGCGGCAGTGGCAAGCTGCTGTTCACGTCCTCGGTCGAGGCGTCCATGCCCGACCCGTTCGAGGCCATCTACGGTTCGACGAAGGTGTTCCTGCGCTGGTTCGGCGAGTCACTGCGCAGCGAGCTCAAGGATACCGGCGTCAGCGTGACGATCCTGATGCCGGGGGTGACCGATACGAACTTCTTCAACCGCGCCGAGATGCTCGACACCAAGGCGGGCGCGATGGAAGGCAAGGACGATCCGGCCGTGGTGGCGAAGGCGGCCTTCGAGGCGCTCCAGGCCGGGAAGGACAAAATCGTCCCGACCGTGAAGAACAAGGTCATGAGCGCGGTGGCGGAGGCGCTGCCCGAGCCTCTCGTGGCGGCCGCGCACCGCGCCTTCTCCAAGCCCGGCTCTGCCGGCTGAGCCTCGACATCGAGGTATCCCCAACCCCGACCAACCAAGAAAAACGAAACGAGATTATGAGACTGGCAGCCCCCTTCATCCTCGCCGCCTGCATGGCAACCGCGGCTTCGGCGCAATCCGGCCCGACCAGCCACGGCCCCACGATTCTCCTTCACGGCAACTATTGCGGCCCGGGCAACAATGCCCCCGCCGCGCCCATCGACGCGCTCGACGCTGCCTGCGCCCGTCACGATGCCTGCACGCCGAGCGGCGGACTGTCGTCTCAGGCCTGCAATGCGCGTCTGCAGCGGGACGCCGATGCCGTCGCCCGCGATCCGAGGCAGCCCGAGGATCTACGGACTCTGGCCGGGTTGGTTTCGGTCGGTGCCGCCATCCTGCCGTCCGATCCCAGCCTAAACTCGGCTTCCGTCTCGGGGCCGGCGGTTCAGGGCGGCGAGCGCCACCGCTTCATGGCCCGCCACACGGGCGCCTCGTCGCTTCCGACGACCGACCTGGACGACTGACCGCTGCCTCATGGCAGGGTACCGGTCACCGCTTCCCGTATGGGGGGCACGTGAGGATTCGGGCCGTGCGATCCTTACGTGCCCTGCCTTAGGCTACGCATACTCTCGCTGCCGAGCGGTCCGGTCTGGTGCACCGCTCCTCATGGCGTTCCTCACGACAGCCGACGAGGATACCTGGGTCTATTCCATGGAGCCGAGGATGCCCCTGACGAGACCCTCGGCGTTCTCCTCCGGCACCCAGTGGTTCGCCCGCTCGACCGTCCGGAACGTCACGTCCTTTGCGACCTCACGCATCATCGCCTCGGTGAACGGGGCGAAGGCGCTCTGAACACCGGCCAGGGCGAGAACCGGCATCGTGAGCTTCCCGTCGCGCTTCACCTCGGCCCTGTTGTGCGCATCGTCGGCCGGAAAGGCTCGGTAGAGCTCGAACCCGGCCCGCATGGCTCCTGGCCGCGAGAAGGCCCGCACGTAGCGCTGGATCGCGTCCGGACCGATGGCCTCCGTGTCGTAGGCGAGATCTTGGTAGAAGCGCTCCAGGTAGAGCTGTTCGCGCCCGGCGGTGAGCAACTCGGGCACGTCCGGCGCGCGGTGGAACTGGAAGTGCCAAAGCCTGTCGGTGTCACCCAGCGCCGTCTGGTAGGCATCGGTGCCCGGGAGAGGCGCCTCCATCACGACGAGTCGCTCGGTCAGCTTCGCGTAGCGGCGGGCGAAGGCGTAGGCGACCATCATGCCGATGTCGTGCCCGATCATCGTCACTGGCTGCGTCAGTCCGAGATGGCCGTAGAGCAACGCGTGCAGGTCGCCGGCCATCGTGTGCTTGTCGTAGCCTCCCGGCGGCTTCGAGGAGCCGCCCGCGCCGCGGTAGTCCGGAAACACGACGCGCAGGCCGGCCCGAACCAACAGCGGAACGACACGACGCCAGGCGTAGGCCGTCTCCGGATAGCCGTGGACGAGCACGACCACGCGCTCGCCTTCGCCCGCGACGCCGTAATGCAGGCGCATGCCGGGTTCGACCTCGGTGGAATCCCACTCGACCTCCGTACCGTCCCAGACCTCACGCATCGCCACCTCCGCGCTCCAATGTTCAAGATCACCCAGTCGCTGTCGGGAACCGGAGGGTGAGCCTCCAAGCCCCGACCCATCATGCTGGGACCTACGGTCCGACCTGGGCGAGCAGGCCTGTGAGGTCTTTCGCGCGTATGCCCTCAAGCCCATCGACCGCCTCGGCAATCGCCCGCCTGAGCCCGGCGTCCGGGAGGTTCCCGGCCGTAAGCCGGTCGAACTTCCCTTGAACCTGATCCCAGCTCATCGGTCGGGTGTGGTAGCCGTCGTAGTCCCGCGCTTCCCCCGTCACGACCTGCCCATCCGCGAAGGTTATGGTGAGGCGCGCACATAGCTCTCCGGGGATGCGCTGGGTGAAATCTTCGCTGGGCTGCACGTCGACCTTGCGTAGCAGGGTCTGGACATCGTCCCGTGTTATCCGCTCGGGCGCGAACTGCGGCGGCCAGACCTCGCCGTCGAGGAGAGCCACGGCCACGAGGTAGAGCAGGTTGTGGTCGGCCTGTTCCTTGATCCGGCAATCGTGCTTGGGACCGTACTTGCCGCCGCCCAGGACGTCGTAAGCCCCCTGTGCGACCTCGACGGAGACCCGATTGATGGCACGCGCTTCGAACCCGTGCTCGGCGCGCAGCCGAATGGCCAGGTCGACGGCAGTCTGCGATTGGAACTCGGCGTTGTGCTTCTTGATCGAGGTCCGCAGCGGCGCATCCAACCGCTCCGTTTCCCAGTCGACTTCGAGGATACCGTCGACAAGCTGAAATAGGCCGAGCGGTCCGTCGAACACGCCGAGATCGCCCGTGATGCCTGCGCGAGCCAGGTAAGTGTTGTGAACGGCACGGCTGGCGGCCTCCCCGGAGGCGAGCCCCTTCCATTGCGAAACGGGCTCTGCCTGGATCACGGCCAACGAGACCGCGCCGACGCCCGCGAGTGCAAGGGCGTTGGCGGTTCGATCCGCATCCATCCCGAGGAGTCGGCTACCGCCGGCCGCGACCGAGAAAGCCAGCGGCGTGGTGTAGTTCACGCCCGCCCGCATCGTGGGCAGATCGAGGAGCCGGCATTGCACCTGATAGGAGACGGCGAGCGAGGTGAGGAAGTCGCTCCCGTCCGCCCCAACGGCCTCGGCCACCGCGAGGATCGCGGCGGTGTTGTCGGCCGGGTGGCAGACCTCGCCTTGACGATTGTAGCTGTCCAGGAAGTCGAGGTAGCGCACGAGGCTGCCGTTGTAGAGTGCCGCGCGGTCCGGGGAGCTTCGACCGCCGCCGATCAGTGTGCAGGCGGGCTCTCCGCCGAGCGCGTCGACGACGTTACGCACGGCCACAACAGGGCCCGCACCGAGGGCACCGATGGCGCAACCCAGCGTATCCAGCAGGATTCGCTTCAGGCGGTCGGCAGCTTCGTCCGATAGGGTGGCGCGGTCGACCCGGGTCGCGAAGCGGGCGATGCGTTCGACGGTTGTGGTCGCGTCTTGGGTCAAGCCAGACTCCTCTGCTTTGCCCCGCGCCGGCTGGCGCGCGGCGTTGTCTTTTTCGCGATCATCGACCGCATCGGTCCGGAACGGGTCCCGCTACGGTCGTGGCGGGGGGCACGGCAGGTGTGGTTGCCTACCGACGCATCGAGTTCGCCGGGTAAGACGATCAGGTCGAGGCCCGGAAGTGCCGGAGAAGTGCTTCCGAGACAGCGTCCGGAGCCTCTCGCGGGGCGAAGTGGCCTACCCCGTCCAGGGTGATGAACTCGGAGGGTCCGGAGAACTTCAACGGTACGTCTTTGCTCGCCTCCGGCGGGTTTACCCCATCAAGGGCGCCCTGGATGTACAGGGTCGGCGTCGACAAGGTCTTGGTCGCCTTCACCTTCGCCTCAAGCTCGGCCGAGCGTAGGTCCGGTTCGGCCTCGTCCCAGCGCGCCTGGTAGGAGTGCAACGTGACGTCGACGAAGTCCGGATTATCCCAGGACGCTGAGACCTCGTCGAACGTGGCATCGTCGTACCAGCCGGGCGGGCTCCAGTTGTCCCACATGATGCGACCGAACCCCTTGGGATCGGCCCGCACGGCGTCCTGGCCGCGCCTGGTCGCCTGGAACCAGTGGTACCACTGGCGCTGGCACTGCGGGAACGGCGGCGTCGGCATGCCGCCGAGACGCGACGGGGTCGAGAGCATCGCCATGCGGGTCACGCGCCCGGGCCAGCCGACCGCCATGGCCTCGGCGGCGTTCGAGCCCCAGTCGTGGCCGGCGACCATGAAGGTCGCGATGCCCATCGCATCCATCAGGTCGATGGCGTCGTGGGCCAGGATGCCGGAGTTGCCGGTGCGCGGCGTGTCGACCGAGCGGAACCGCGTACGACCGAAGCCCCTCAGTTCCGGCGCAACCGTCCGGAAGCCCGCCTCGTTCAGATCCCCCGCCACGGTCGCCCAGGTCGTGGCGTCATCCGGCCAGCCGTGGAGCAGGAGGACGGCAGGGCCGTCCGCCGGACCCGCCACGTGGACGTTCACGTTCAGGAGTGTGGTCTCGACCTGTCGCTCGCTCACGCGAAGCCTCCTTTGGCAGGACTATGCACGCCGGTGCCCGAAACGCCGGTCCTAGGCCGGAATGCGGTCGATGCTCGCGGTATCCTCCTCCGCGACGCCGTTCTCGCGATGGCGGAAGGCGCTCAGGGCTTGGTAGACCTGAAGCCGCGCGCGCATCACCGAACCGAGCGGCCGGTGCACTGCGAGGCTGTGGGCAGGCCGGAAGGTCATCACCTCGTCGAAGTACCGTACCCGGTCCGGCGCGTAGGCATCCTGACGCGGCAGGCGCAGCGTCGCCACCGTGCGGTAGGGGCTGATCGAGACCGGCCAGTCCACCGAGGCGTCCTCGATGGGCTGCCGCTCGGCATCGGCCCAGAGCTGGGCCTTCAACTCGAAGACCACCTCGTGGTCCCGGAAGAAGGCGACCGTGGCATGGCGGAAGCCGTCCTCGTCCTGGTGCGGGTCGAGGCGCCACTCGGACAGGGCGCGCTGGCTTTCCGTCGACGGCACGGCCCCGAGCTTGGCGACGTAGTCGCCGTAGCGGACCGGCGCCTGGCTGAAGTAGCTGTCGGCCAGGGGATGGCTGTATGGATGGCCGAAGAAGTCGGCCATCGCGCTCTCGGTGCCGAAGGCATGCAGCACCCGGTTGAGGTTGCGCGCGGTGGACGAGACGGCGCTCTTGACCCCTTCCGGCAGCCCAGTCGATTTGCCGATGACCGTGCCGTCGCGCAGGAAGCCGGCCGCCGTACCCGACGGGAAGGTGGTGCCGGTCGCGAGCACGAAGTCCTGTGTATCGACAGCGTGGCCGGGCAGCTTCTCGCCGGGGACGTCGAACACCTTGATCGACATGCCTCGATGGGTCGAGACGCGGTCGCCGAGGGTCTCGCCTGGCCCCTGCGCGAAGCGCACCGCGACGGGGTGGGTGCCGGAGGTAGCGAAGAGCCCTTGCGCCAGTTCGGCGGGTAAGCCCGCTGCAATCGTCAGCTCGCCGGTGGCACAGGCCGAACTCTTGGCGTGGCTGGCGCGCACGGCATGGTGCTCGCGGGCCTCGACCGTCTCGGATTGCTGCGTCATGCCCTTGATGATGCCGTCGATGGTCTCCTGCTCGCCCGCGGCGGGATTCTCGATATCGGGGGCGTATCGAAGGTAGGTCATGGTCACCTCGGGGAATTGATGAGGGGCAACGCGGGCCGGCCGCAGACCGTGCGACCGACCCCTGGAAGGACGGACCTCAGACGCTGCGGGCCTGGTCGGGATGGCGGCCCTCTGCGAACTCCTCGACGATCTTGGCGCAGAAGGCCGGCAGGTCCTTCGGGTTGCGGCTGGTGACGAGTCCCTTGTCCGTGACGAACTCCTGGTCGACCCAGGTGCCGCCGGCGTTCCGGATGTCGGTCTGAAGCGTCGGGAACGAGGTCAGCGTACGGCCCTTCACGACGTCCGCCTCCACCAGCGTCCACGGCCCGTGGCAGATCACGCCGACCGGCTTGCCCTGGGCGAAGAAGTCCCGGACGAACGCGACCACCGCCTTGCTCGCCCGGAGCTTGTCGGCGCCGACGCAGCCACCCGGGATGACGAGCCCGTCGTAATCGGAGGCCGAGGCGCCCTCGATGGTCGCGTCGACGGCGTAGCGGCCAGCCGGGTCCAGATCGTTGTTGACTGTCTCGGCCTCGCCGGCCTCCAGCCCGATCACGGTGACGCTCGCGCCGGCCTTCGTCACCGCATCGCGCGGCTGGACGAACTCGGGCTCCTCGGTCCCGCGCGGGGCGATCAGGATGGCAATCTTCTTTCCTTGCAAGGTCATGTCGTCTTCCTCGTTATGGGGGTGGGGGGAAGTTCGGTGCGGCTGCGGCGCCCTTCAGGCCCTGCGGAGGGCATCGCCGAGCAGGCGGGCCAACTCCTCGGTCGCCGCCAGGCAGCGCCGGGAATGCGCGGTCATCTGGATGAAGCCGTGCGGCAGGTCCGGATGGTGGACGTAGGTCAGATCGTTGCCAGCCGCCGCGAGCTTCCTGGCATAGGTGTGGCCGACGTCCCGCAGCATGTCGAAGCCGCAGGTCACCAACAGCGCCGGCGGCAGATCCGCGTGGCTCTCCGCGTTCATCGGCGTGACGTAGGGCTGCGTGTAGTCGACGTCGTGCGGGAGCAGGTGCCAGAGGAACTGGTGCACGCCCGCCGTATCGACGTAGGCGCCCGTGCGGTTCTCGATCCCGGCCTTGGTGTCGAAGGGGAGCGCCGTCTCCGGGTAGAGCGGCACCTGCAGGGCGAGACGCGGGCCACCGGTGTCGCGCAGGCGCAAGGAGATCGTGCAGGTCATGTTGCCGCCGGCCGAGTCGCCGCCGAGCGCGATCCGCGCCGGGTCGACCCCGCGTTCGGCGGCATGCTCGAACAGCCAGCGGACGACGAACTCGTTCTCGTCGATCTGGACCGGCCACTGGTACTCGGGCGCGAGCTTGTAATCGACGCAGTAGACCTGCGCGCCGCTGCCCTCGGACAGGCGCCTCATGGCGGTCTCGAACTGGTCGAGCGATCCGACGACGAAGCCGCCGCCGTGCAGGTAGACCAGAGCGGCACCTTCGGCCGGACCGGGCTTGGAGGGGTGGTAGACGCGTACGGGCACGGTGCCGTGCGGACCGCGCAGGCCGAGATGCTCGATCTTGCCGATGGGTGGCTTGTCGGCATCGATGAAGGCGTCGTGGGCGCGCCGCTGCTTGTAGAACGGCTCCGGCCCTCCAAGCACGGGTCCGGTCTTCAGCCATTCCGCGATCTCGGGATCCATGGTGGTGCGGGCCACCGTCTCCGGTAGGTCGTTCGCGGGGTAGACGGGCATGGGTACGCATCCTCCGGTGCGACCGGATCGGGTCTCGGTCGGCTTCATGCGGGCTGGGACGGGAACGGCCGCGAGCTACGGGGCCGGCTCGACCTGCTGCTCCGGCACGGGCACGTCGAAGCCGTTCAGCGTGATGCAGACCATCGCGTAGAGGCCGACGAGGTGGATCAGTTCGGACACGCCGGGGGCGCCGAACGCGGCGACAACCCGTTCGTAGACGGGGCGCGGAAGGACGCCGCCGGCATTCAGGGAGCTGGCAGCATCGAAGACGGCAGCCTCCTCGGTTGTGAAGTCGGACGGACGCTGACCGGACACGATGATCGCCACCTTGCCTTCCGGCAGACCCTTCTCCCGTGCGACCTGGACGTGGGCGTAGAGCTCGTAGGCCGACTTGAACCGCGAGCCCGTCACCAAGATCGCGACCTGCCGTGCCGCATCCGAGAGGGCACCGCGCTTCGATACCGCCTCGGTGAGGTCCCAGACCGCCTTGCCGATCTCCGGCTCGTGCAGCCACGGATTGAACGGACCGAGCAGCGCGCCGTCCGCCCTTTCCGTCTGGAACCCCTGGAACTGCTTCGCGATGCCGGCCCGGAGCGTGTCGTAGAGGCGGCGCTGCTCGGTGCTGAGGTCCTGCGGTGGAATAGGCGGGAGACGCAACGGAGAACTCCGCGAGGGGGGGACGGGGCAGTCGTATCGACCTACCCGCGACAAACCCCCCCTGGCCTCGGCGTTCCAAAAATTTGTTCACGTCTGAGTGAAATGAGCCTGAACGAGGAACGGATGGGCCTAGGCGAGGTTCATCGTCGGATTTAAAAATGATGGAGTTGAGAGCCTTGCCAGCGCCTGTCCGTTACAGCCCCGATGTCGAGGTCGTGAAGCCTGACGAGGGTAAGACCATCGAGGGACTGAACGAGACCTTCGACACGATCCTGCAGACGGTCGCGGACGACTCCGGTCATGCTGTCCGCTCCGTCCACGCCAAGGCGCACGGCATCCTGGAGGGCGTCCTCAGGATCGAACCCAACCTACCGCCGGAACTGGCGCAGGGGCTGTTCGCCAAGCCCGGCGAGCACAAGGTCTACATGCGGCTGTCGACGAACGCGGGCGACATCCTGCCGGACGCCGTCTCGCTGCCGCGCGGCCTCGCCCTGAAGGTCCTCGACGTCGAAGGCGAGCGCCTGCCCGAAGCCGAGGGTACCACCCAGAACTTCATCATGGTCAACGGCAAGGTCTTCCAGGCGCCGAACGCCGAGAAATTCCTGGGCAGCCTGAAGATGCTTGCCGGCACGACCGACCGGGTCGAGGGGCTCAAGGTCGCCGCATCCACCGTGCTGCGCGGGGTCAACAAGGCCCTGACGGCCGTGGGCATTGAAAGCCCGACCATCGGCTCGCTCGGCGGCGCGCCGAACGTCGATCCGCTCGGCGAGACCTACTACAGCGTCACGCCGTTCCGGTACGGCGACCACATCGCGAAGTTCTCGGTCGCCCCCGTAGCCCCGGGCCTGACCGCGCTCACCGGCACCGAGATCGATGCCTCCGGCCGGCCGAACGCGATCCGCGAGACGGTGCAGTCCGAGATGGAGGCCATCGAGGGCGTCTGGGAGTTCCGGGTCCAGCTTTGCCGCGACCTCGAACGCCAGCCCGTCGAGGACCCCACCGTCGAGTGGAACGAGGAGGAGGCGCCGTTCCAGCGTGTCGGCCTGATCACCGCCCGTCCCCAGGACAGTTGGGACGAGGCACGCATGCAGGCCGTGAATGAGGAGATGCGCTTCTCGATCTGGACCGGACTTGCCGCACACCGGCCGCTGGGCAACATCAACCGCGCCCGCAATGCCCCCTACAAACACTCGGCCGAGTTCCGCCAGCGCTTCAACGGCTGCCCGATCCACGAGCCGGGCGCCGGGCGTTGAGGGGGACTGACATGCACAAATTCATCGTGGCAGCCGCGGCTGCCTTTGTTCTCCTCGGTGCGAACCAGGTTCGGGCGGACGGAATGGCGAAGACGGAACTCAAGCCGTACAACGTCACCATCCGCGTGTTCGACCCGACCAAGGGACTGGAAAGCGGCCAGGACTACGTGCTGCCGGTCGACAGCCCGGACGTCGAGCACGCCATCGCCTCGACCACCGCCAACGCCGCCTCGTTTACGCGGAAGGCGGAGGGCGGCAAGGCCCTGCCGGTCGCCTTCACCTGCATCAGGGTCGAGGCGCACTGAGGCGACGATGGGCGGGGAGAAAACGATGTCGACGGAATCGAACAAGGATCTCGTGCGGGCGTACTTCGTCGCGTTCCGCGACCGCGATGAGGCGTGGTGGGACCGCTTCATCGCCCCGGACTTCGTCCGACACGACCCCGGCCTCGACTACGAGGTCCGCGGGCCGGCCGGCGTCGCCAAGCTCGGCGAGGTGCTGCATGGCGGCCTCTCGAACATCGAGATGCCCATCGACGAGGTCATCGCCGAGGGGGACCGCGTGCTTGCCCGTCTGCGCTTCCAGGGCCGGCACACCGGTGAGTTCCAGGGCGTGCCGGCGACCGGCAAGGCGGTCGACATCGTGGTGATGGACTACTTCCGCGTCGCGGACGGCAGGCTGGCCGAGCACTGGGCGCTCATGGACAACCTGACGATGCTCAAACAGATCGGCGCGGTCGCCGCCTGAGGCCGCCTGCCCCACGAGACCACGAACCGTTACGAGGGAACGACGCATGATCAAGGCCCTGGGTTACGCCACCAAGCATTCCTTCACCGGGCTGAAGCCGCTGGGGTTCGAGCGTGAGGAGGCGGGGCCGAGCGAGGTCGAGATCGAGGTCCTGTACTGCGGCGTCTGCCACTCCGACATCCACCAGGCCGAGAACGACTGGGGCAACACCGTCTACCCGTGCATGCCCGGTCACGAGGTCGTCGGGCGGGTCACGAAGGCAGGGTCGAGCGTCACGCGACACAAGGTCGGCGACCTCGTCGGCGTCGGCTGCATGATCGACAGCTGCCGCAAGTGCGAGCCGTGCACGGAGGGCGAGGAGCACTACTGCCAGGGACCGAACAGCTGGCTCGCGACCTACAACGGTCCGATGAAGCCCGCCGCCCAGGCCCCGGACGGGAAGAACTCGTACGGTCGCGACAACACCTTCGGCGGCTACTCCAACGTCGTCGTGGTGAAGGAGGATTTCGTCCTCAGGATCCCGGCGGCGCTCCCCGTCGAGGCGGCGGCGCCGATCCTGTGCGCGGGTGTCACGACCTACTCGCCGCTCAAGCACTGGGGGGTGAAGGCCGGCAGCGTCGTCGGCGTCGTCGGGTTCGGCGGCCTCGGCGACATGGCCGTGAAGCTGGCCAAGGCGATGGGTGCGGAGGTGACCGTGTTCACGACCTCCACGGAGAAGGTCGCGGACGCCGAGAAGCTTGGCGCCAAGGGCGTCGTCGAAGGCGACAAGGACGCCTACGCCGCGCTGGCCAACACCTTCGACTTCGTCCTCTCGACCATCCCCGAGAAGCACAAGGTCGACCCCTTCGTGCCGCTCCTGAAGCGCGACGCCACCTACTGCGCCGTCGGGGCGCTCACGCAGATCCCCGGCTACAACAACATGCAGTTGGTCATGCAGCGTAAGAGCCTCGCCGGCTCTCTGATCGGCTCCATCGCCGAGACGCAGGAAGTGCTCGACTTCTGCGCCGAGCACGGCATCGCCCCGGACATCCAGGTGATCCCGATCCAGGAGATCAACCAGGCCTACAAGCAGGTGAAGGAAGGTGACGTACGCTTCCGCTACGTCATCGACATGGCCAGCCTGAAGCAAGAGATGGAAGTCGCCTGAGGCTGCCGGACAACGAAATCCACGCCCGTCCCGCGGGCGGGGAACGGCCATCGTTCCGGCTTTCGACGTCGTTTCCCATCCAGACCTGGGTCTGGGTAACGGCTGGCAATAGAGGTGGGTGGTGCGGTGGGGGATCCAGCGACGATCCAAATCCATCCGATTCGAGCCAAGGAATTTTCATGCAGGTACGCACCAAGACGCATCGCATCGCCGCGCCCCTCGCGGGCACCACCCTCCTGACAGGGACCTCGGCCTGGGCGCAGGAAACGCCGACGATGAAGGACCGTCTCGACGGCGCCGTCTCGACGGTGACCGGGTCGCCGATGGCGGACCTCGACCTTGACATGAAGCGCGTGCTCGACGCGATGAAGACGCTCGATCCGAAGCCGATCCCGAAGCTGTCGCCCCAGGAGGCCCGCCAGCAGCCGAGCGCAGCCGACGGCGTCAAGGCGCTTCTCAAGGAGCAGGGCAAGAGCACCGCCCCCGAGGCTGGCGTGAGCACGAAGGAACTGGCCTACGAGACCGCGGGCGGATCGCAGAAGGTCCGGATCTACATGCCCGAAGGTGCCTCCGGTCCGATGCCGGTGGTGGTCTACTACCATGGCGGCGGCTTCGTGATCGCCGATATCGACACCTACGACGCGACGCCCCGCGCCATCGCCAAGGGCACGAAGGCCGTGGTCGTCTCGGTCGAGTATCGCCACGCGCCCGAGGCCAAGTTCCCCGCCCAGCAGGAGGATGCCTTCGCCGCCTACAAATGGGCGTTGGCGAATGCCAAGAGCTTCGGCGGCGACCCCTCGAAGGTCGCGTTGCTAGGCGAATCCGCCGGCGGCAACCTCGTGACCAACGTCGCCATCGCGGCCCGCGACGGAAACGTCGAGAAGCCGCTCCGGGTCGTGGCGGTCTATCCGATGGCCGGGACCAACCTCGACACCCCATCCTACAGGGCCAACGCGTCCGCCAAGCCCCTCGACAAGCCGATGATGGGCTGGTTCTACGACCAGACGGTCCGCAACGACACCGACCGCTCGGACCCCCGCCTCGACATCGTCGGCAAGGCCGATCTCAAGGGGCTGCCGCCGTTCACCGTCGTGACCGCGCAGATCGACCCGCTCCACGACGACGGCAAGATGCTCGCCGACAAGATCAAGGCGGCCGGTGGGCAGGTGACCTACCGCGACTATCCGGGCGTCACGCACGAGTTCTTCGGGATGGGCAACGTCGTCGCAAAGGCCAAGCAGGCCGAGGACGCCGTGATCGGCGACCTCAAGGCGGCCTTCGCCGGAACCGCCACGGGTACGACGGCGCCTCGCTAGGTCGCTGCGGCAGGAAGCCAACCGGCAAGGCAGGACGTGACATCGGAACCCGCTCGGATGATGTCCGGGCGGGTGTCCTTCCGGCCCTCTTGAGGGGATGCCGGACCGAAGGTGAACCGACCGACACCGACGGTTGGGGGAATACCCCCATCGCGAGCCATCACGAAGCCGTGCCTACGGTGGCCCTTGGGTGGCACCCTCGAAACGTCGTATGATATCTGGCGGCCATGGCCGCCAAACATGCCCATCACGTCGCGCTGACAGCGGCGCATTCCGCCTACGTCACGGATCAGGTTGCCAAGGGGCACTACGCCTCCGTGAGCGAGGTCGTGCGCGCGGGATTGCGTCTCTTGATCGAGCGCGAAGACCCTCGGACCGACCCTCCCGCGGCCGCGTCCCACGGCAAGCGTCGGGAAGCGTGATCCGGCCATGAGTTCAACCGTGTCCGTGGCCTTCGATCCGGCCGGCTTTTTCGATGCCTCGCCCAACCCCTATCTCGTGCTCGACCGCCGCCTCCACATCGTCGGTGCGAACAAGGCATATCTTGCGAGTGTGAAGCGAGACTTGGCCGACATCGTCGGGCGCTGGGCCTGGGACGCGTTCCCGACCGACCCGGAGACCCTGAGGCAGGCCATCGCCTCGTTCGAGCGCGTGATCCGCACGGGGCAGCCCGACACCATGCCGCTGTTGCGGTTCGACGTGCCCAGGCCCGAAGCCGAGGGCGGCGGCATGGAGGAGCGCTACTGGAGCATCACGCACAGTCCCGTCCTGGACGCGGCCGGCGAGGTGGGGACGGTGCTCCAGCACCCCATCGACGTCACCGAGCTCCAGCGCCTGCGGGACGCGGTCGGGAACGTCGAGGGTGCGACCGCCACCGAACTCCGGCCGGCCCAGGCCGGCATCTTCAAGCGGGCGCAAAGCGTCCACGAGGCCAACCTCGCGCTCAAGGCGGAGAGCGACCGTCTCCACGAGATGTTCCGGCAGGCGCCGAGCTTCATGGCGGTGTTGCGTGAGCCCGACCACCGGTTCGAGCTGACCAACGACGCCTACCGGCGCCTGATCGGCGGTCGCGACGTCATCGGCCTGACCGTGCGCGAGGCGCTCGGCGAGATCGAGGGCCAGCCGTTCTTCGACCTGCTCGACCTCGTCTACACCACCGGGCAACCGTTCATCGGGCGCGGCGTCGAGATCCTGCTGGAACACCGCAAGGGCGAGCCGCGGGAGCGACGCTACCTCGACTTCATCTTCCAGCCGATCCGAAATGGTTCTGACAACGTCTCCGGCGTCTTCGTCGAGGGCAACGACGTCACCGAGATGAAGGCGGCCACAGACGAGCTCCGCGAGCGTGAGCAAAGGCTGAGGCTCATCGTCGAGGCAGCCACCGACTACGCGATCTTCACCCTCGATGCTAACCACGTCGTCACGACCTGGTCGGCGGGGGCGGCGGGAATCTTCGGCTATTCCGCCGAGGAGATCGTCGGGCTGAGCGCGGACGTCCTGTTCACGCCCGAGGACCGGGAGGCGGGGCAGCCCGCACGGGAAGTGGAAGGCGCCCGCGAGGACGGTGGCGCCCCGGACGTGAGGTGGCACCTGCGCAAGGACGGCGGGCGCGTCTTCCTCAACGGCTCGATGCGCGTCATGCGGGACGCCTCCGGCCGGGAGATCGGCTTCCTCAAGATCGCCCGTGACGAGACGGAGCGGAAGCGCGTCGACGAGAGCCTGCGCCGGAGCGAGGAACGCTTCCGGACCATCCTCGACACGGTCGAGGCCGCGTTCGCCATCGTGCAGGTCCGGTTCGACGGCGACGTGCCGGTGGACTACCGGTTCGTCGAGGCCAATCCCGCCTTCGAACGCGAGGCGGGCGTCAACCTGCGCGGCAAGTGGGTGACCGAGTTCGCCCCGGACCTTGAGCGCTTCTGGTTCGAGACCTACGGGCGCGTGGCGAGGACCCGGGAGCCCACGAACTTCGAGAGCTACGCCAAGGCGTTCGGGCGTTGGTTCGACGTCCGGGCCGTCCCGGTCGGGGACGCCGACGACCGGCAGATCGCGATCATCTTCAACGACGTGACGGAACGGCGTGGTGCCGAGGAACGACTGCGCACCAGCGAGGCGCTCGCCCGCGAGAACGCCGAGCGCGTGCAACTCGCCCTGGCCGCCGGCGCGATCATCGGGACGTGGCACTGGGACATCCCCACCGACCGGTTCGTCGTTGACGAGGCGTTCGCCCGGGCCTTCGGCCTCGACCCGACCCTCGGGCACGAGGGCATCCCGCTCGCCGACATCGTCGCCACCGTCCATCCCGACGACCGGGCGGGGCTGGCGCAGGCCATGAGGGAGGCGATGACGCGAGGCGGTGCCTACGCCCACCAGTACCGTACCCGGCGCGCGGACGGGAACTACTACTGGCTTGAGGCGAACGGCCGTGTCGAGCACGCACCGGACGGCACGCCGCTGAGCTTCCCCGGCGTCCTCATGGACGTGGAGGAGCGTCGTGCCGTGGAGGCGGAGCGCGACTGTGCCACTGCCGACCTGCGTGCGCTCAACGAGACGCTGGAGCAGCGCGTCTCCGAGCGCACCGACGAGTTGATGAGGGCCGAGGACGCTCTGCGCCAGTCCCAGAAAATGGAGGCGGTCGGACAGCTCACCGGGGGCGTCGCGCATGATTTCAACAACCTGCTGACCATCATTCGCTCGTCGGTGGACTTCCTGAGGCGTCCGGACCTCGCCCCGGAACGCAAGCAGCGTTACCTCGACGCGGTGTCCGAGACCGTGGACAGGGCCGCCAAGCTGACGGGACAACTGCTGGCGTTCGCGCGCCGTCAGGCGCTCAAGCCCGAGATCTTCGACGTCGGTCAGAAGCTCAGGGGCGTCGGCGAGATGCTCGACACCGTGACCGGCGCGCGCATCCGCGTGGTCACGGACATGCCGGACGAACCGTGCTTCATCCTGGCCGACCTGAGCCAGTTCGAGACCGCGCTGGTCAACATGGCCGTCAACGCCCGCGACGCCATGGACGGTGAGGGTACCCTGACCCTGCGCCTCCGGTGCGGGGCGGCGCTACCCGCGATCCGTGGCCACGCCGCCAACACCATGCCGTTCACGGCGGTGTCGCTCACCGACACCGGCTCGGGCATCCCGGCCGACGCCCTTGCCCGGATCTTCGAGCCGTTCTTCACGACCAAGGCCGTCGGCAAGGGGACCGGCCTCGGCCTCTCACAGGTGTTCGGGTTCGCCAAGCAGTCCGGGGGCGACGTCGACGTCGAGAGCACGCCTGGGCAGGGCACCACCTTCACCCTCTACCTGCCGGAGATCGAGCCGGAGAACTGCCCGGACGGCGAGGCGGAGCGCGTCGAGGGGCCGCCACCGCTCGGGAGCGGCCAATGCGTGTTGGTGGTGGAGGACAACATCGAGGTCGGACGCTTCGCGACCCAGATCCTGGAGGATCTCGGGTACCGGACGACCTGGGCCGCCAACGCCGAGGAGGCGCTCGACAGGCTCGGCAGGGACGGCGCCGGGTTCGACGCGGTATTCTCCGACGTCGTCATGCCGGGGATGGGTGGCGTCGCGCTCGCGAAGGAGTTGCGCCAACGACTTCCCTCCCTGCCGGTGGTGCTGGCCTCGGGATACAGCCACGTCCTGGCTCAGGAGGGGTCCCACGGATTCGAGTTGCTGCACAAGCCGTACTCGGCCGACCAGCTGTCCCGCATCCTGCGCAAGGTCACCGCGGCCTCGACCCGGCCGCGCTGACCTTGCGACCGTCGGAGCCCCGGCTGGTGACGGTCCCCGGGGCCGTTCGGGGCGCCGGGGATCACGGCCCGGCGATGAGGTCCCTGATACGGGTTGCCAGCGCCTCCATCACGAACGGCTTGGTCAGGACGGCCATGCCCGGTTCGAGGTGGCCGTTGCCGACGACCGCGTTCTCGGCGTAGCCGGTGATGAACAAAACCTTCAGGTCGGGGCGCGACACGCGGCCGGCGTCTGCCATTTGGCGACCGTTCATGCCGCCCGGCAGGCCGACATCGGTGACCAGCAGGTCAATGCGCACGTCCGATTGCAGGACCTTGAGGCCGGCTTGGCTGTCCGCGGCCTCGATGGCGGTGTAGCCGAGATCCTCCAGTACCTCGGTGACCAGCATGCGCACGGTGGGCTCGTCGTCCACGATGAGCACGGTCTGGTCCTGCTCCGCCCGGGGTGCATCGCCGAGCGAGGCCATCACGTCGGCCTGCTCGGTCTCGCCGTAGTGCCGGGGTAGGTAAAGGCATATCGTCGTGCCGTCGCCGACCTCGGAGTAGATCCGCACCTGTCCACCCGATTGGCGGACGAACCCATAGATCATCGACAGCCCGAGGCCTGTGCCCTGACCGATGGGCTTGGTGGTGAAGAAGGGGTCGAAGGCTCGCTCGACGACCTCGGGCGGCATCCCGGTTCCGGTGTCGCTGACGCAGAGCGAGAGATACTGGCCGGGCGGCAGGTCGCGCTCCTTCGCGCCACGCTCGTCGAGCCACTTGTTGGCGGTCTCGATGGTGATCCGGCCTCCGTCCGGCATGGCGTCGCGGGCGTTGATGCACAAGTTCAGCAGGGCGTTCTCAAGCTGCGGCGGGTCGACCAGCGCCGGCCACAGGCCCGACGCGCCGACCACCTCGATGTGGACCGACGGACCCACGGTACGGCGGATGAGTTCCTCCATGCCGCCGATCAGCCTGTTCACGTCGGTGGGCATGGGATCGAGGGTCTGGCGACGCGAGAAGGCCAGGAGGCGGTGCGTCAGGGCGGCGGCGCGCTTCGAGGCGCCCTGGGCGGCGTTGACGTAGCGGTCGATCTCCGTGAGCCGGCCCTGGCTCATCCGTGTCTGCAGCAGTTCGAGGCTGCCGGAGATGCCGGCGAGCAGGTTGTTGAAATCATGCGCCAAGCCCCCGGTGAGCTGCCCGACGGCTTCCATCTTCTGGGATTGCCGAAGCTGCTCCTCGGCCCGGCGCAGGGCCTCGGCCTGCTCCCGCTCCGCCGTGACGTCGCGACCGACCGCGTTGATCAGGCGGTCGTCGGGACGGGTCGACCACGAGATCCAGCGGTAGCTCCCGTCCCGGTGGCGGTAGCGGTTCTCGAAGCGGGCAAACGACGTACCCTCCGCGGAGCTGCTCGCCCCTTCGAGCGTCTTCTCGACGTCGTCGGGATGGAGAAAGTCGAACAGCGACGTGCCGACGAGCTCGTCCTCGCGCCAGCCGAGCATCGACAGCCAGGCCGGGTTGACCGCGACGATGCGGCCGTCGAAGCCGCAGCGGAGCATGATGTCGCTCGACAGCTGCCACAGGGCGTTGCGGTCGGTGGTGCGTTCGGCGACCTGCCTTTCAAGGGTGGCGTTCAGCTCGGCGAGGTCGGCCGCCTGCCGTCGCCGGTCGTCGATGTCCGTATTCGTGCCCACCCAGTGCGTGATGCCGCCGTCGGAAGCCCGAACGGGTTCGGCCCGGACAAGGAACCAACGGTAGGCGCCGTCGGCGCGACGGATGCGGAACTCGGTCTCGTAGACCTCGCCGGTTGCCAGGGACCGGCTCCAGGCCTCGCCGGCCGAGGCGAGATCGTCCGGATGGACGATGCGCCCCCATTCCGTCGGGCCTTCGATGGATCCGGGAGCGCTCCCGCTGTAGGCTTAGGCCTGTTCGTTGAACCAGTAGAGGTACCCGTCCGGCCGAGCCGCCCAGACCTGGTTGGGGACGGCCTGGGCAAAGACGCGGAACTGCTCCTCGCTCTCGCGAAGGGCCCGTTCCGAGCGGAGCCGCTCGGTCGCGCCTCGCACACGCTCGGCGACCTCCCGCATCAACGCGACCTCGCCCGCGCTCCAGGACCGGGCTGCTGCGTGATTGACGTAGAACAGCGCCACGGACGAGCCTTGCTCGACCACGGGCATGTTCACGAAAGCCCGCGCGCTGATGCCCTCCAGGGCGGCCGCATTGTCCCGGGTGCGCGGGTCCAGCGCCGCGTCCGCGACGATGGCGGTTTCGCCGCGCTTCAGGTCATCGATGTACGACCCGTAATCGCGAAAATGCAGCACGCCGGCCAGGCTCTCGATGCCGGGGGCGTTCCAGTCCCGCTCGATGGTGATGGTCTCGGCGGCCTTGTCGATGATGCCGTAACCGACCCGGCTCACCTCCAGGGCGGTCCCCAGCACTTGGCAGGCGGCGTGGCTCAGGTCACCCGGCTCGCGGATGTCGCGTAGCGTGTCGGTCAGCTCCAGCAGGGTGGCGCGCCGCATCTCGGCTTCGCGCAACGCTTCCCCGGCCTCGCGCGCCCCGGTCCTGTCGCGCAGGATCTTCAGGAATCCGACGTGCCCGCCGGAGGCGTCCCGGAGCGGCATCATCTCGCCGCTCGCCCAGAACCTGCTGCCGTCCTTTCGGAGATGCCAACGCTCGTCGGCGGCACGGCCCTCCGCCAGGGAAAGGCGCATCTCGGCTGCCGGGCGCTCCCCGGCGCGGTCCTCGGGCGTGAAGATCCGGTCCACCGGTTCCCCGGTCATCTCCGACGCGGACCAGCCGAGCACGCGCTCGGCCCCGACGTTCCAGGCGACGACCCGGCCGTCGAGGCCGGTGGCGATCATCGCGAAGTCGACGGCGCTCTCGAAGATGGACCGGTGGAGCACGTCCGGCGCGAGACCGCTGGCGTCAGGGTACGGCTGCGGAGCCTGACCCGTGGCTTGTCCGGACATCACGCCTCGCCTCTCGACACCGTAGATCCCACGATCCCACTTCCGCTTCCGATTTGTCTTTACGCACCGATGTGCTCGGCTTGGCCCCATGTCGCCTTACCCACCCAGGATGCGCTTTCGGCGCTGCCAGGTGGCGACCTTGCGCAGCAGGCGCGAAAGCTGCTCGATGGAGTACGGCTTGTGCAGGAGTTCGAATCCCGAGGTTCCGTTCTCGGCCAGCACGTGGCTGTAGCCCGAGGCCAGCAGCACCGGCAGGTCGTGGTGTCGCTCGCGGATGCGATGCGCGAGATCGATGCCGTTCATGCCGGGCATCACGACGTCCGAGAACACCACGTCGAAGCGGTCGGCATCGCTTGCGAGTTCGGCAAGGGCCTCCGCGGCGTTCGTTGCCAGCACGGTGACGTAGCCGAGGTCGGTCAGCGTCTGCACCGCGAAGGTCCCGACCTCGGCGTTGTCCTCGACGACGAGCACGCAGGTGCCGTGTCCGTCCATGAGCGGCTCCGGTTCGCCAGCGTCCACCGCCCTGTCTTCGCCGGCGACGCGGGGAAGGTAGAGTGTGAAGGTGGTGCCGCGTCCGACCTCGCTCTCGACCGCCACCTCACCGCCCGACTGCTTGGCGAACCCGAACACCTGTGAGAGGCCGAGCCCCGTGCCCTGGCCGACGGCCTTGGTCGTGAAGAACGGCTCGAAGATCCGCTCCAGGCCGTCTGCGGGTATCCCGACTCCGGTGTCGCTGATCGACACCGCGACGAACGCCCCGGTGACGGCGGCGTGACCCCGCATCTCCGGCATCGCCTCGACCGGCCTGACGCGGATTAGGAGCCGGCCCTCGCCGTCCATGGCATCGCGTGCGTTGACCGCCATGTTGACGAGCGCCGTGTCGAACTGGCTCGGGTCGGCGTGCACGAAGCACGTCTCCTCGGGTAGTTCCGTGACGATCTCGATGCGCGAGCCGGTGAGCGTGCCCATCATGTCGCCGATGGCCCGCACGCTGTCGCAGGCTGCGAACACCTCGGGCCTCAGAGCCTGGCGGCGTGCGAACGCAAGGAGTTGGCCGGTGAGCTTCGCGGCGCGATCCACGGTATCGGAGATCGCCCCGATATACCGGACACGCCGGTCCTCCGGCAGGTCCGGACGCTTCAGCAGGTCGGTGGACGACTTGATGACGGTGAGCAGGTTGTTGAAGTCGTGCGCCACGCCTCCGGTGAGCTGCCCGACCGCCTCCATCTTCTGCGACTGGCGCAGGTTCTGCTCCATCCGCTCCCGCTCGGCCGCCTCGGTCAGCAGGCGCGCGTTCGCGTCGGCGAGCTCCGCCGTCCGCGCGGCGACTTGGCTCTCAAGGAGGGTGCCGGCCTCGCGCAGGAGCGTGGCCTGGGCCTCCAGCTCGGCGTGGAGGGCCACCACGCCCCTGTTCGTCTCGGCAAGCTCCCGGTTCAGGCGCTGGGCCTCCTCCTGGCGCTCCGCGAGCTCGGCCAGGCTGCTCAGGAGCTCGCGGTTCTGCTCGCGCAGGGCGACCAGCGGCTCGGCGGTCCTGGCACGGGCGACGTCGTCGGCCAGGCTGACCAGCCCGGGACCCGTGAAGTCCTCGACGCCGGGCGGGAGGCGCTTGCCGAACGTCACGACCGTGCCGTCGCCGGGCGCGGTGTCGATCTCGAAGCGGTCCATCAGGCGGCGCGAGCCGGTGATGCCGATGCCGAGCCCGGTGGTCGAGCGGAAGCGACCCGCCAGGATCGCATCGAGCTCGACGATGCCGGGGCCCTTGTCGCTGACCCTGATCACCAGGAACTGCCCGTCCCGTCCCTGATCGAGGCCGTACTCGATGCGGCCGCCGCCGGCGTAGCCGTAGGCGTTGCGCGCGATCTCGGACACGGCCGTGGCGATGCGGGTCTGGTCCTGGACCTCGAAGCCGAGGCGCTCGGCCAGCCGGCGAACGCGCTGGCGCACCGTGACGATGTCGTCCTCGTGCTCGACGGCGCTGGTGAGGAGCGGCCACCTCATCGGACCTGTCCCCGCACGACGAGCACGGTGGCGTCGTCGCGGGCGCGGGCGAAGTCGCGGAAGATCACGCCGGCGACCAGCGTCGGATGCGCCCTCGCCAGGCCGGGGTAGCCATCGATGGAAAAGCCGGTCGCGATCCCGTCCGAGCACAGGACGAACAAATCGTCCGGCCGCATCGGATACTCGAATTCCTGGATGCGGCGAGCCGCGTGTCCGGCGGTCCCGGCGAGGCTGACCGTGCGCTTCGTCCCCGTGCCGGAGACGACCGCTCCCAGGACGTTCCCTATGCCCGTGAACGTGAGGGTGGAGGCGTCCCGGCCGTAGCGTGCGACGGATATCGCGCCGCCCCGCGTATGGGACAGGCCCGCATGGATGTCCGACAGGATCGCGGCCGGCGGCTTGTCCTGGTTGCGTCGGAACAGTCGAAGGGCCTCCTCGGACGCCTTCGCCGCATCCGGCCCATGCCCGAGGCCGTCCGCCACGATGGCCGTCCACCCGTCCGCGCGCTCATGGATGCCGTAGGCGTCGCCGTTCGCGGTCTCCCCCTTCAGGGGAACCGTCACGGAACCGAAGGTCGCCTCGGCTCCCGGGGCGGTGGAACGAACGCCGGACATACGGGCCAGCACCGCCGTTCCCGAGCCCGGCCGAGACACGATGTCGAACGCGTCGGCGAGGCGGCGTACCGCCCCCAAGCCCTCGCCGGCGCTGCCACCGGTGGAATGGCCGTCGCGCAGCGCCGATCCGAGATCCGAGACACCGGGTCCCTGGTCGAGGGCGAGGATCTCGATGCCCGAGCCGGTCCCGTCCTCGTAGGTGCCTACCAGGACCTCGCCCGGCACGCCGTACTTGACGATGTTGGTGGCGAGCTCGGTGACGACCAGGGCCACGCGTCCGGCCGCGGTCTCGTCGAAGCCGATGCCCTGCGCCACGGCGACGGCGCGCCGCCGCGCCTCGGCCACCTGGCTCGCTTCCGTCACGGTGATCCGGTGCATGCTCACTTCCACCGCGCGATGGTCACGCGCGTGCCTGCCCCGGGTGTCGATTCGATGTGGAACTCGTTCGAGAGCCGCTTGGCTCCGCCGAGACCGAGGCCGAGCCCCCCGCCGGAGGTGTAGTGGTCGGTCATCGCCTGATCGATGTCGGCGATGCCGGGGCCCTGATCCTCGAAGGTCAGGCGCAGGCCTTTTCGCATCCCGGCCTGCACGATCTCGGCCCGCATGTCGCCACCGCCACCGTAATCGAGGGTGTTCCGGGCGAGCTCGCTCGCGGCGGTGACGATCTTGGTCTGGTCGACGAGCCCGAGGCCGATCTCGATGGCGAGCGCGCGGACCCGCTGACGCACGCGCACCACGTCGTCGCCGGATCGGACGGGCAGGGTCTCAGCCTTCGTGACGGTCACGGTCGCCTCCGCGACCGTCCTCCTCCTCGGCGAGCCGTGCCTGGATCAGCGCCATGCCTCGCTCGACGTTCAGGGCGGTCTTGATGCCGGTCAGCTCCAGGCCGAGCTCGACCAGGGTGATGGCGACCGCAGGCCGCATGCCGGCCACGACCGTCTCCGCGTCGAGGACGCGCGAGACGGCGGCGATGCTCACCAGCATGCGCCCGATGAAGGAATCGACGATCTCCAGCGCCGAGATCTCCAGCAGGACCCCGCGCGCGCCGGTGCGCGCGATCATCGCGGTGAGGTCCTCCTCCAGCGCGAGGGCGAGGCGGTCGTGCATGTCGACCTGGATGGTGACGATCAGCGCGCCACCGAGCTTGAGGATCGGGATGCGGTCCATGGCGTCAGCGGCGCTCCTCGGTTGACGTTTGCTGGCGCACCACCTTGCGGCCGGTCCGCTTCAACGCCACCGCGAACGCGTCGGCGAGCGTCGCCTTCGAGACGACGTTCAGCTCGACGCCGAGATGGACCATGGTCTGGGCGATCTGGGGCCGGATGCCGGAGACGATGCAGTCGGCGCCCATCAGCCGCGCCGCCGCGACGGTCTTCAGCAGGTGCTGCGCCACCAGGGTGTCGACGGTCGGCACGCCGGTGATGTCGATGATGGCGATCTCGGCCTCCTCGTCGACGATGGCCTGGAGCAGGTTCTCCATCACGACGCCGGTCCGGGCGCTGTCGAGGGTGCCGATGAGCGGCAGCGCGAGGATGCCGTCCCAGAGCCGGACCACCGGGGTCGAGAGCTCGGCGATCTCCTGGCCCTGGCGCCCGATCACCTCCTCGCGGCTGGCCAGGAACACCTCCATGGTGTGCAGGCCGAGCCGGTCGAGCACCTTGCCTCCGGCCCACACTCCGGCCGCCAGGGCCGAGGCGTCCGCGGCGGACGTCCGCCGGAGCGCCTCGAAGACGGGCTCCTTGAGCGAGAACACGAAGTTGGCCGTGTCGGTCGGGGTGAACCCCTGGATCGCCCGGGAGCGGGAGATGTCGGCGAGCGTTTCCCGCAACGACGCGTAGCCCTCACTGTCGGCGTCGAGGCCGCCGGCGGCGAGGGCGTCGCGGAACTGACCGAGGACGGCCTTGGCCTGCGTCTGGAGCTCGGCTTCGCGGATGCGGCCGCTCTGGAGGGACCCGCTGTCCCTCAGTGCCGCGGTCCAGCCGACGAGGATCGCGGCTTCGTCCTCCGTCACGGTCCTCTTGAGGACCTCCGTGCCGTCCATGGTCATCCCGTCATCCCTCGTCGTCGTTTAGCGTCTAGCCTGCTCGGCTTGTGGTCGATAGGCGTCATCGCCGCGGTGGGCATTGCCACGCCAAGTTGTTCCTGGCCTTCGGGATGCCGGTGCAGCTCAACCGGCCCGCAGAAGCAAGGCTACGGCGGCCACCGCGATGACGCCCAAGGTGGCGAGGATGCCGCCGCCGCGGCAGGCGAACTGCACAGGCGAGTTCTTGGCGGCGAACATCCCGAAGGGATGCAGGACGCGGCCGACAAGCAGCACGATCAGGAGCGTCCGCACCAGCGTCAGCCCGCCGCCACCCCCTTCGAGCAGGGCGACGAGGACAAGGGCGAGCGGAACGTACTCGCCGAAGTTGCCCTGGGTGCGGATGCGCTTTTCCAGGGCCTCGTTGCCGCCGTCGCCATGCAGTGTGTCCGAGGAGACCCGGCTTGCCATGACCCAGGCCGAGAGGCCGACGTAGATGAGCGCGAACAGGCCGGCGAAGAAGGCGGTGAGGGTGGGATAGGCCATCGGGTGTCCTAGTTGGGGTCGTGACTGATGAGGGCGTGTCGGCGATCGACTGCCTCACTCGGCCTTGCGGCTCGGGTCGTCGGCCGGGTTGACGTAGTTGAGCCCGAAGGGTCCGGAGCCGTTGACCTGGAGCTCGACCGGCTCGTCGGTGGTCCAGAGGGAGTGCGGCATGTCCTGCGGCAGGTAGACGAAGCCGCCGGCCCTGAGGATCTTGCCGGCCGCCTTGTCGATGGTCTCGCCGTGCTGGTGATGGATCGAGCCGGACAGGATGGTCAGCGTCTCGGGCAGGGAGTGGGTGTGGGGCGCGATCACGGTATTGGCCGGGAGCCTGATGCGCAGCACGAATGGACCGGGCTTGGCCGGATCGCCTGCGAGCTTGCTCAGCTGCGTGCCTTTGGGGAGGTTCGCCGGACCGGCGCCGTAGACGACGGCAGAGGCGTCCTCGATGGCGATCATTCCCTTCGCATCATGGCCGTCCTCCGCCGCGGCGCAGCCGATGCCGGCGATCAGGACCGCGACCGCGAGGATCGGGTTTCGTACGAGATGTCTCATGGGGGCTCCTTCCTCGATCGCTTCGCCCCGCCCGCGACGGCAGCCACCACGGGCGGGAACGCGGTGCTACCTGGCCTTGTCGAAGATGCCCTTGAGGCCACCCTCGTAGATGCCGCCGACGACCTCCTCGGCCTTGGCGTCGGGCGCGCCCTTGGCCTTGAAGCTGCCGGTCCAGGTCAGCTTGGAACCCTTGCCGTCGGGTGCGACCGAGAAAGTCGACTTGTAGCCCTCGACCGGCAGCGGGCTCTCCAGGATGGCGTAGGTGTAGGCCATCGTCTTCTCGTCGCGGGCGACTTGCTCCTCGACGATGGTGCCGCCGCCCTTCAGGGACAGCGTGCGGACCTTCTTGCCGCCCTTCTCGGACAGGACGCACTTCTCGACGGCCTGGTGCCAGTCGCCGATGCCGCAGAACTCGCCGATGGTATTCCAGACGGTGGCCGGTGGCGCCGCCACCGTCGCGGTCTTGGTCACGTCGAGGGCGAGCGAGGGCGTGGCGGACAGGACCGCGACAACGACGGCCGACGTCAGGATCTTCCTCATGGCGTTTCTCCTCGTTGGCGGACCCTTGATCCGGGTCTCGCCTGGCCAGGCGGGCTCACGGTCCGGGTCACCGCCGCTTGACAGCTTCGTTCATGCGTGGATCATCCAGACCTGAATGGAATTTGAGCGATGGGTTCGAAGAAGTCCAGACTCCGGTTGGACGATCAGCTCTGCTTCGCGCTCTACGCCGCGACCAACGCGGTGGTACGCGCCTACCGACCAATGCTCGCCGAGCTTGGACTGACCTATCCGCAGTACCTTGTCATGCTCGCCTTGTGGCAGGATGGGGCCGCTCCGGTTCATGCCTTAGCCGGGCGGCTGCGGCTCGGTTCCAACGCCGTCACCCCGCTGGTCGACAAGCTGGAGTTGGCTGGGTTCGTGACCCGCGCCCGCGGCACCGACCGTCGCGTCGTGTTCATCGCGCTGACGCAAGCCGGCATCGAATTGGAGGGGACCGTCTCGGCCGCCCAGCAATCTGTTGTCTGCCGCACCGGGTTGGGCGACCGCCACCTCGCCGAACTGCGCCAGGAACTTAAGGATCTGACTGACCGCATCGCCACCTCGGGCATCGTGCCCGAGGACGAGACCGCCTGAGGGCTTGCCTCTCGTTTCATGCCCCTACGAGACCCAGGGGTGTTTCACTCGAGGTCGGGGCGGCGATGGGTAACTGGAAGGTGCGGGCGGGCTTATGCCTCCGGGGCATGCGGCACCTGATCCGGCGCCAGGAAGGGGTGATATCCACCCGCGTCGAATTTACCGGCGGACTCGTGTCGAACGAGATCCACCCCAACCACAGCAAGTTTAGTCCGAGATGTCAGGAAACCGTTCCTGCATGAGCGATTGCCCCAAGTCGGATGCGTTCCAGTGACATCGCCTCGGCGGTAACCAGCGGAAATTTTATGGTCCATACCGGCTACGACCCCGTCCTCGTCGCGCTTTCCATCGCCATCGCGGTGTTCGCCTCCTACACGGCGCTCGACCTCGGCGGCCGCGTTTGAGGAGCCTCCGAGGGGCTGAGGTGGACGTGGGTCGGCCTCGCGTCGCTCGCGATGGGTGGCGGCATCTGGGCGATGCACTTCGTCGGGATGCTCGCGTTCGAGATGGGCATGCCCGCCGCCTACGACCTTGGCGTCACGGTCCTGTCGCTGCTGATCGCCATAGCTGCCACGGGGGCGGCCTTCACCTGGGTGAGCCGGAGGGGCGCGGCACCGCGTGACGTCCTGGTCAGCGGCCCCTTGATGGGCATCGGCGTCGCCGGCATGCATTACACCGGCATGGCCGCCATGCGGGTGTCGGGCAACCTCGCCTACAGCGTCCCGGTCGTGGCGGCGTCCGTCGGCATCGCCGTCACCGCCGCGACCGCCGCGCTTTGGCTGACCTTCAGGGAGAACAGCGTCTGGCAAAAGCTCGCCGCCGCCGCGATCATTGGCCTGGCGGTCGCCGGGATGCACTACACCGGCATGGCCGCGGCGACCTTCACCGCCGAGGATGCCGGTGCCAACGCGGCTCACGCAACCGCCGTCGGCCTGAGCCAGCATCACCTCGCGCTCTACGTCGCCGGGGCGACGTTCCTGATCCTGTTCATGGCGATTCTCGCCTCCTCGTTCGACCAGCAGCGCGTGCAGCGGCATCTGTATGCCAGCGAGGGGCGCTTCAGGGCAGCGGCGGAGGCGGTCGGCGACATCATCTGGACCGCCGACCCGCAGGGCGCGATGGTGGGGCCGCAGCCTTACTGGCAAGCCTTCACCGGGCAGACCGAGGCGGAATGCCAGGGCGTCGGTTGGGCGGAGGCCGTGCATCCCGACGACGTCGAACCGACGAAGGGGGCTTGGCGGGATGCCGTCGCCGCCGACCAGGGCTACAATCTCCAGCACCGGGTCAGGAACCGGGACGGCGAGTATCGCCTGTTCGCGGTCAAGGGACGGCCGGTGCGCAACCCCGACGGGACGATCCGCGAGTGGGTCGGCGTGCACGAGGACATCACCGAGCGCGACGCGTTCGAGCTCGCCCTAAGGGAAGCACGGGACGCCGCGGAAGAGCACAGCCGGGCCAAGAGCCGCTTCCTCGCCAACATGAGCCATGAGCTCCGGACGCCGCTGTCCGCGGTGATCGGCTACTCCGAGATGCTGGAGGAGGAGGCCGAGGAGCTCGGCCAGGAGAGCCTGCTGAAGGACCTGGGCAGGATCAAGTCGAACGCGCAGCACCTGCTCGGACTGATCAACGACGTGCTCGACCTCTCTAAGGTCGAGGCCGAGAAAATGGACCTCGACCCCGAGGACATCGACGTCGCCAACTTCGCCACGGATGCCGCCGGCACCGTCGACGCCCTGGTCGGGAACAGAGGGAACGTCCTCGTCCTCGATATCGCCGGGGACGTCGGCCGTGCCCGGACGGACGCGATCAAGCTGCGCCAGTGCCTGTTCAACCTGCTCTCGAACGCCGCCAAGTTCACCGAGGGCGGCACCATCACCCTCCGGGTCGGCCGCGAGACGGGTATCGAAGGCGACCGGCTCCGGTTCACGGTGCAGGACACCGGGATCGGGATGAGCCCGGAACAGGTCGGCCGCCTGTTCGAGCGCTTCACCCAGGCCGACGAGACCACCACGCGCAGGTTCGGCGGGACCGGCCTTGGGCTCGCCCTGAGCCGTGCGTTCGCCCAACTCATGGGCGGCGACATCACGGTCGAGAGCGTCGAGGGCCGGGGCACCAGCTTCACCCTCCGCGTCCCGGCCTCGGCGCCGAACCTGGCCATCGATGAGACGCCGACCGCGGGTCACGGGAACGAAGCGCCCTCGGGTGATCTGGTGCTGGTCATCGACGACGAGGCGTCCCAGCGCGATCTGATGACCCGTTTCCTCGAACGGCAACGCTTCGCGGTGCGAACGGCGGGCGACGGGCGCACCGGCCTCGACTTGGCGCGGGCGCTCAGGCCACGGGCCATCCTCCTCGACGTGATGATGCCGGAGATGGACGGCTGGTCGGTGCTGGCCGCCCTCAAGTCCGACCCCGACCTCGCCTGCATTCCCGTGGTCATGGTGAGCTTCGTCGCCGACACGGCGCTGAGCGCCTCCCTGGGGGCTGTCGAGGCCGTTCCCAAGCCCGTCGACTGGACGAGGCTGAAGTCGATCATGGAGCAGTTCCGGGCCGCGGACGGCGACGTGCTCGTGGTCGACGACGACCCGGACATGCGCGACCGCCTCCGAGCGGTGCTGGAGCGCAACGGATGGTCCGTCCGCGAGGCCGGGAACGGCTGCGAGGCTCTTGATCAGGTGAAGCACGGCGTTCCGCGCCTCGTCCTGCTGGACCTCACTATGCCGGTGATGGACGGGTTCTCGTTCCTCGACCGCTTGCGGGTCCTGCCCGGCTGCGCCGAGGTGCCCGTGGTGGTCCTCAGCGCCCGGGACGTCACTGCCGAGGAACGCGAACGCCTATCCGAGGCCGACCGCGTCCTGCGCAAGGGCGACTCCAGCCTGCAGGACATCGCCAAGGAGCTGCGCAAGATCGACAATCGACATGTCGATGATGGAGAGGTCGGTACGGCCAGAGAAACACTCGACGTCCGGAGATAATCCGGAATCTCCGGTCCGGTCGCCGGGACATCCCATGGTCGTGCGCCCCTTTCGGAGGTGGTCGAGATGCTTCCGGGGCGCAGCCGAGGACGTGGGCCTCCGAAGGGTTGGGAAGCCTATCGCAGGGTGGAAGACTCACCATCCCGAAGGGGGCGATCCTCGCCATCGCGTCCCCCGACCGAGACGTGGGAGTTCAGGCGGTCCAGGTGCTCAAAGACATGCTCGAAGGCGCTCGTGACGGCCTGCTCGAAGGAGTTGTCGTTCTTGCCCATGGCCGACTTGAGCCCGCTCAGGAGCGCTCGGTGCTTCTCGGTATCGTTTGACATGGCGTTCCTCGTTGCCGGTCGGACGCCGGCGCCGATAGGCAAGCCCCGCTCCCGCCGAGGGTTCCGATTTGCATCCCCACCGCCTCCTTCGTCGGCGGAGGGGACGTTTTTTCTATCATCCTGACGTGATCGTGTCGCAACCTGCGAATTGTAGAATTGTGGGCGGAGGAAACCCATGGCAGGGATAGTCCCGTCGACGATCCGCCGTCGGCCGGATTTCCCCTCCCATGTCCAGCGACCCCGGTCACCCGTTCGCGGGCAACCTGCTTCTCGCCGCGCTCGCGGCGCCCGACGTGGCCCTGCTCGCGCCGCATCTCGCCCGACGGGAGCATGCCCGGGGTGACGTGCTGTTCCGCGTCGGCGAGGACGTCTCGCACGTCACCTTCCCCCTGGACCAGACCGTCGCGACCCTGCTGGTGCCGATGGGCGGCGACCGAACCGTCGAGACCGCCACGGTCGGTTACGAGGGCGCGATGGGCGGCGTCGTCAGCCATGGGTACCTGCCCGCCTTCACCCGGTGCGTGATCCAGGTCGAGGGCGCGGTCCTGCGCATGGATGCGGAAAGGCTGCGCGAGGCCAAGCGCGCCTCCCCGACGCTGAACGACCTGTTCGTGCGCTACGCCGATTGCCTGCTCGCCCAGGTGCTGCAGTCGGTCGCCTGCAACGCCGCCCATCCCATCGAGCAGCGGGTGCTGCGCTGGCTGCTCGGCCTTCAGGACAGGGTCGGCACCGACGCCCTGCCGATCACCCAGGTCGTGCTCGCCGGGATGCTCGGCATCGGTCGGACCTACGTCACCACGGTGCTGACCAAGCTTCAGGACCAGGGACTCATCCATGTCGGGCGCGGCCGCATCCACATGCTCGACCGGGCCCGGACCGAGGCCGCCTGCTGCGACTGCCACGCCCGGGTCCGCGGGCACTTCCGCAGCGTCCTCGGGGCGATGTACGCGCCGGGGGGCGGGATCGTCGCCGTCGAGGCGACCGAGCCCGGGACGCCGCCGCCGCCCCGGCCCGATGCCCTTCTCCCGGCGCTTCGGGAGGCTGGTCGATGACCACACCGACAGCCATCCCGTTCGAGGTCCACCTGCCGCCCAGGCTGGCGGCGCTCGACGCCTACGGCATCCTCGACACCCCGCCCGAGAAGGGTTTCGACGACATCGTCGACCTGGCCCGGAAAGCCTGCGGCACGCCCGTGGCGCTCGTGAGCCTGGTCGCCGGCGACCGGCAATGGTTCAAGGCTCGCGTCGGGTTCGGGCCGTGCGAGACCACGCTCGACAAATCGGTCTGCGCGCACGTCCTCGGGCAACCCGACCTCCTCGTCGTCCCCGACCTGAGGGAGGACCCCCGCACCCGCGCCAATCCCTTGGTCACCGGCGACCCGTTCATACGGTTCTATGCCGGCGCCCCGTTGCAGGCGGCCGACGGCGCGTGCATCGGTTCCCTGTGCGTGATCGACGTCGAACCGCGCCCCGACGGCCTGACCGCGGACCAGGCCGACGCCCTCCGGGCCCTGGCCCGCCAGGTCATGGTGCAACTGGAACTGCGGCGGTCGCTCGCCGAACGCGACGGCCTGCTCGCCGCCCAGCGCGCGGCGGTGACCCAGCACGAAGCCTTGCTCGACGCCCAGGCCGCCGTCGCGGGATCGGGCGGGCGGTTCGACGACGTGCTCGACGCGGTCGTGGCCGGGGCGATGAGGGCGCTGCCCCAGGCCGAGGGCGGCGTCGTGGAGATGCGGGAGGGCGACGAGCTCGTCTACCGGTGCGGAGCCGGGAACCTCG
This sequence comes from Methylobacterium sp. E-005, assembly GCF_022829725.1. Taxonomy (GTDB): domain Bacteria; phylum Pseudomonadota; class Alphaproteobacteria; order Rhizobiales; family Beijerinckiaceae; genus Methylobacterium. Next base: position 44,469 of record NZ_JAKSYG010000190.1, read on the forward strand.
CCCGCCATGCCGGCCTGCGTCTTCCGCTACGCGGCAGCCTAGCGGGGGCGTGCCTGCTGTCCCTGCAGGCGCAGGCGGTGGCGGACGTCCTCGACGACCCCGACGTGAAGCTCGACCTGATCGAGGATCTCGGTTTGCGGTCATGCGTCGTGGTCCCGATCACCCGCGACGGCGAGGGCATTGGCGTCCTCAAGCTCCAGTCCGGCCTGACCGGCGCATTCTCGCAGCGCGACGTCGAGGTCGCGGGACTGTTCGCCGGCACCGTCGCCGCCGGCCTCTATCGGGTCGGCGAGGCCGAGGCCCGGCGCAGGGCCAAGGCCACCGAGGACCGCTACGAGGCTGTCTTCAACAGCGCCATCGACTACGCGATCATCGTCATGGGCCTCGACGGGCGCGTCGACGACTGGAACGAGGGCGCGACCCGCATCCTCGGGTGGTCGCCGGCGGAGATGGTCGAGCGACCGGCCGACGTGTTCTTCACACCTGAGGACCGGGCGAACGGCATCGCCGAAAAGGAAATGCAGGCCGCGCTCGACCACGGGCGCGGCGTCGACGAGCGCTGGCACATCCGCAAGGACGGCACCCGGTTCTGGGCCAACGGCGAGATGATGGCGCTGCGCGACGAGGTGGGGACGGCCATCGGCTTCCTGAAGATCCTGCGCGACCGCACCGAGCAGCGCGACGCCGCCGCGCGGCTCCATGAGAGCGAGGGATTCCTGCGCAGCGTGCTCGATGCCTCCGCCGATTGCATCAAGGTGCTCGACCTCGACGCCCGCCTCGAATTCATGAGCGCGGGCGGCCGGACGGTCATGGAGGTCGACGACTTCGACGGCATCGCCGGGGCGGACTGGACCGGGTTCTGGGACGCGGCCGGCAAGGCCGAGGCCCGGGCGGCCGTCGATGCCGCCTCGGCGGGCGGCGTCGGGCGCTTCACCGGGCCGGCCTGCACGATGAAGGGCAACCGGAAGTGGTGGGACGTCCAGGTCACGCCGATCCGGGGCGGCGATGGCGCGGTCACCAAGCTGCTGGCCGTCTCGCGCGACGTCAGCGCGAACCGGAAGGCCGAGGAGGCGCTGCTCGCCAGCGAGATGCGCTACCGCGACCTGTACGAGAGCATCGACGCCGGCTTCTGCGTGATCGAGGTCAAGCTCGACGCGACCGAGCGTCCGCTCGACTACCGCTTCCTGGAGGTGAACCCGGCGTTCGAGCGGCAATCGGGGCTCAAGGGCGTCCTCGGCCAATGGATGCGCGACTTGGCGGAGGGCCACGAGGAGCACTGGTTCGAGATCTACGACCGCATCGCCCGCGGCGGCGCGCCGGAACGGTTCGAGCATATGGCGAACGCCCTCGGGGACCGCTGGTTCGAGGTCTACGCCTATCCGTTCGGCGAGCCGGGCTCCCGCCAGGTCGCGGTGCTGTTCAACGACATCACGGCACGCAAGCGCACCGAGGACGCGCTCCGGGCGAGCGAGGCGAGCCAGCGCTCGATCATGGCGACCGTACCGGTGGGCATCGTGTTCGTCGAGGCGCCGTCCGGGCGCGTGATCGGCGGCAACGCCTTCATGGAGACGGTGATCGGCCGTCCGACCATCGAATCCCGCGACGTCGAGAGCTACGGCGAGTGGGTCGCCTACCACGCCGACGGGCGCCGGGTCGTCCCGACCGAGTTCCCGGTGGCCCGGGTCATCCGCGAGGGGCTGGACCGCTCCGAGCTTGAGGTCGAGTTCGAACGGCCGGACGGCAGCCGTGTCTGGTCGCAGGTCGTCGCCACGCCGATGCGCGACGCGGCCGGGACCGTCAACGGGGTGGTCGCGGCCATCTCCGACATCGACGCGCGCAGGCGGGTCGAGGAGCAACGCGACCTGCTGAGCGCCGAACTCAGCCATCGCATGAAGAACCTCCTGGCGATGGTTCAGGCCATCGCCTCGAACACCCTGCGCGGCGCCACCGACGTCGAGGTCGCCAAGGAGGTCCTCGCCGACCGGCTGATCACCCTGGGCAAGGCGCACGACCTGCTTCTCGGCGGCGCCGCCGAGCACGCCCCCATCGAACCTGTCATCCGCGGCGGCGTCGGCCTCCAGGACGACGGCTCGGATCGCGTGCGCTACCGCGGCCCTTCGGTCGAGATCGGCGGCAAGGCGGCGCTCGCCCTTGCACTGATGACGCACGAGCTCGCCACCAACGCCGCCAAGTACGGCGCCCTTTCGACCTCCGAGGGCCGCGTCGAGATCGACTGGAGGCTGCGCGAGGAAGCCCCCGGGCCGGTCCTGACGATATCCTGGCGCGAGCGCGGCGGTCCGACGGTGGCCCCCCCGTCGCGGAAGGGGTTCGGATCCCGCCTGATCGAGCGCGGCCTCGTCGGCGCGGTCGACGGCAGGATCGCGCTGACGTACCCGTCCGAGGGGGTGTGCTGTGTCGTCGAGGCACCACTTCGTAATTTCCAAGACGTCCTGTGAGGCCGCGCCGCAACATGGGACGCGTCCCGCGGTTGTCGCTCCGGCCCCATTTTCCAGGACGGCCAAGAACCCTTCCGCATGCTCGCTGAACCGACGTCACGGACCGATGCCTTCCCGCGCGCCGGCGGCGAGACGGGCGCGCTCATGCGGGCCCACGACTGGGAGCGCACCGCCCTGGGCGCGCCGTCGGGATGGCCCGCCGCGCTGAAGGTTGCCGTCAACTTGGTCCTGGGCTCGCCCGAGAGCATGTTCCTGGCGTGGGGGCCCGACCTCGCATGCCTGTATAACGATACCTACCGTCCGATCCTCGGCCCGAGGCTGCCGCATGCCCTCGGTGCGCCGTTGCGCGTCCTGTGGTCGGACGTCTGGGACCAGGTCCGACCGATCATCGAGATGGCCCTGGCGGGCACGGCGAGCCGGTACGACGACCTGCCCCTGACCATGGCACGGCACGGGGTCGAGGAGCAGACCTGGTGGTCGTTCTCGTACTCGCCGTTGTTCGACGAGGACGGCGCGGTCGTGGGGGTGTTCTGCGTCAGCAATGAGACCACGCAACGCGTGCTGTCCGAACGTGCCCTGCGGGCGCGCGAGGCAGAGCTTCTGCTCATCACCGATACCCTGCCGCTGCTGATCGCCTTCATCGACCGCGATCTCGTCTATCGGTTCGCCAACAAGGCCTATGAGGACTGGTTCGACAGAAGCCCCGAGGAGGTGGTCGGGCGCCATGTCCGCGACCTGCTGGACGACGAGGGCCTCGCGGCGCGCCGGGCGGCCTTCGACACCGCCCTGGCAGGGGACCAGGTACGGCTCGAACTCGACTGGCCGCACCGGGACGGGCGTCCCAGGGTCGCCGACATCCGCTACCTCCCGCGCCGGGCGGAGGACGGTGCCGTCGACGGCTTCTACGTCTACGTCCTCGACGTGACAGACCGCAAGCAGGTGGAGCATCTGCTGCGGGAGACCAACGAGACTCTCGAACGGCGGGTCGCGGAACGGACCTCGGACCGCAACGCCCTGTGGCAGCTCTCGTCCGACATCATGCTCCGCTGCGGCTTCGACGGCATCATCGTCGCCGTGAACCCGGCCTGGACGAGCGTGCTCGGATGGTCGGAGGGGGAGCTCGTCGGCCGCAACCTGTTCGAGCTGATTCATCCCGACGACGTCGAGCATACCGTCGAGGGGGCGCAATCGTCCTCGGAGGGCCACTCGTTCGCACGCTTCGACAACCGTTACCGCCATAAGGACGGCGGCTACCGCTGGATCTCATGGTCGACCCGGCCGGACGCCGGGGTGATCAACGCCGTCGGCCGGGACTTCACCGTCGAGCGCGAGCGTGCGGAAGCGCTTGTGGTAGCCGAGGAGGCGTTGCGCCAGGCCCAGAAGATGGAGGCCATCGGACAGCTCACCGGAGGCGTCGCGCATGACTTCAACAACCTGCTGACTGTGATCAAGTCCTCGACTGACCTGCTCAAGCGACCGGACCTGCCAGACGCGCGCCGGCTCCGTTACGTCGGCGCGATCTCGGACACGGTCGAGCGGGCAGCGAAGCTGACGGGGCAGCTGCTGGCCTTCGCCCGCCGGCAGGCGCTCAAGCCGGAGGTGTTCGAGGTCGGGCAGAGCCTCACCTCGGTCGGCGACATGGTGGGAACGCTCACCGGCTCGCGCATCGCCGTCGACGTCCGCGTGCCGAATGCCGCCGGCTTCGTGAACGCCGACCCGAGCCAGTTCGACACGGCGGTCGTCAACATGGTGATCAACGCCCGCGACGCGATGGGCGGCGAAGGCCGCCTGGTCATCGAAATGCGGGAAGCGGCCGAGATTCCCGGCCTCCGCGAGCATGACGCCATTCGAGGTGCGTTCGTGGCCGTCGCCATCAGCGATACCGGGGCCGGCATCGCGGAGGGCGACATCGAGCGGATCTTCGAGCCGTTCTTCACCACGAAGGGCGTCGGGCACGGCACGGGGCTGGGCCTCAGCCAGGTGTTCGGCTTCGCCAAGCAATCGGGTGGGGACGTCGCGGTCGAGAGCGAGGTCGGACGCGGCACCACCTTCACCCTGTACCTGCCCCGCGTGCCCGACCCGGTGACGCCCGCCGCCGCGGACGCGGAGCCGGAGCCGCTGGTCGATGGCCATGGCACCTGCGTCCTGGTGGTCGAGGACAACGTCGACGTCGGCGCCTTCGCCACCCAATCCCTGGCCGAGCTCGGCTACGCGACGGTCTGGGCCGAGAACGCCGACCAGGCACTCGCCGAGCTTGCGAGGGACGCGGGCCGCTTCGACGTGGTCTTCTCCGACGTGGTCATGCCGGGCATGAACGGGATCGACCTCGGCCACGAGATCCGCCGGCGCCACCACGACCTGCCGGTGGTGCTGACCTCGGGCTACAGCCACGTGCTGGCCAAGAACGGCACCTACGGGTTCGAACTCCTGCACAAGCCGTATTCCGTCGAGGAACTCTCCCGCATCCTGCGCAAGGCCGGGATATGGCGGCGGCGCAAGGGTCTGCTCGGCGCCTGACCCCGGCATTCCCCTTCGACCCAAGGCACCCGATAGGACGAGGATGGATCGCCATGCGACGCCGTCGGAATCGACGGATCGATGGGCGTCCTGAACCGGGCACCGTCCTATTCCGCCGCCTCCCTCCGGCGGCGGCGCTTCGAGGCGGCCCTGCGGAGGATGCGCGACAGGGCCTCAACCGAGTATGGCTTGTGAAGGAGTTCGAACCCGTGGTCGCTCTCCTGGGCGAGGACGTGGCTGTACCCGCTGGTCAGGACCACCGGTAGGCCGGGATAGAGGCGTACGACCTCGCGCCCGAGTTCGACCCCGTTCATGCCCGGCATCACGACGTCCGAGAACATGACGTCGTAGGTGTCCGGCTTGGCGGCCAGCGCCGCCAGGGCCTCGTCGGCGTTCGCGACCCAATGGGTGCTGTAGCCGAGCTCCTGCAGGGTCTGGGTCGAGAAGGTGCCGACCTCCCGGTTGTCTTCGACCACCAGCACGCAGATGCCGGTCCCGTCGACGACGGTGGGCTCCGCCCCACCCTCCTCGACCCGACCGGCGCCCGCGTCCGCGCGTGGCAGGTAGAGCGCGAAGGTGGTGCCGCGCCCGACCTCGCTCTCGACCAGGACCTCGCCGCCCGATTGCTTGGCGAACCCGAACACCTGGGAGAGCCCGAGGCCCGTGCCCTGGCCGACGCCCTTGGTCTTGAAGAACGGCTCGAAGATCCGGTCGACTTGGTCGGCCGGAATGCCGGAACCGGTGTCGGACAGCGCGATCCGGACGTAGTCGCCATGCTGTGCGGGATGGGACCGCATCGCCGGCACGATGCCCACGGCCTCGACCGAGATGTCGAGCCGACCCTCGCCGTCCATCGCGTCGCGGGCGTTGACCGCCATGTTCACCAGGGCCGTGTCGAACTGGCTCGGGTCGGCGCGGATGTGGCACGGCTCGTCGCCGACGCGGATGGCCACCGCGATGCGGGCGCCGGTGAGCGTTCCGACCATCTCGCCGATGGCCCTCACGCTCCTGCCGGCGTCGAACACCTCCGGTCGCAACGCCTGCCGCCGGGCGAAGGCCAGGAGCTGGCCCGTAAGCTTGGCGGCCCGGTCGACGGTGTCGGAGATCGCCCCGATGTAGCGGGCGCGCCGGTCCTCGGAGAGGTCAGGTTGCTTGAGCAGGTCGGTGGACGACTTGATCACCGTCAGCAGGTTGTTGAAGTCGTGCGCGACGCCCCCGGTCAGCTGACCGACGGCCTCCAGCTTCTGCGATTGCCGGAGGGCCTCCTCGGCCTGGAGCAGGCTGGCGGCGCGCTCCTTCTCCTGGGTGACGTCGCGGGAGACGCAGTACAGCAGCCCCTCAACCGGGACGGCCGTCCACGACAGCGTGCGGTAGCCGCCGTCGCGCGCCCGGAACCGGTTCTCGAACGCTAGGGTCAGGCCACCGGCGGCGAGGCGGGCAACCTCGGCCCGGGTCCGTTCCCGGTCGTCGGGGTGTTCGAGCCACTCCGAGGTCTTGCCGATGATGTCCCGGTAGTCCCACCCCAGGATGCGCTGCCAGGCCGGGTTGATGCTGACCCAGACGCCGTTGGCGTTGGCCACCCCGAGCATGTCCTGGCTCACCTGCCAGATCCGGTCGCGCTCCTTCGTGCGCTCGGCGACCTGGGCCGCCAGGGTCTCGTTCAACGCCCTAAGCGCCCCCTGCGCCCGCACGCGCTCGACCGCGTCCCAGATCCGGGCCGAGACCTCGCCGACCAGCGAGACCTCGTCCGCCGTCCAGGCCCGCGGCTCGAAGTGGTTGACGTAGACGACCGAGCGCAGGCGTCCCTCGTGGACCTGGGGCACGGCGACGATGGCGGCGATGCCGAAGGCGCCCATCCCCAGGCCGGCCGTGTCCGGATCGGCCTCGACGTCCGCGTAGACCGACGTCCGCCCCTTCCTGAGGTTGGCGATGTTGCCGGGGCCGAACGCGTCGAGCGGGTAGGTGCCGGCCAGCGTCGCCACGCCATCGACGTACTCGGTGCCGAGGGCGACGGACAAGCCGTCCTCCTCGACGAAGCCGTATCCGACGCGGCTGACCCCCAGGTAGCGCCCGAGGGCGTCCACCACCGTCTGCATCCGGCCGCGCAGGCCGCCCTGCTCGCGCAGCGTATCGGTCAGGTCGAGCAGGAATCGTTGGCGCGCCTCGGCGGCTTGCCGTTCGGCGACGCGCCGCTCCAGCTCGGCGTTCATCTCCCGGAGGCGACGCTCGTCCAGCCGGCGGTCGGTGACGTCGGAGACCTTGAGCACGGCCCCCACGAGCTCGCCGCCCCCGAACGCGGGCGCGTTCGAGCAGACCACCTCGATGGGTCTGCCGTCACGGCGGAAGAAGGTGCCGTCGCGCCGGCGGAGGGTCTCCCCGTTCCGGATGGCGTGCACGAAGTCGCATTCCGAGGATGGGAACGGGCGCCCGTCCGGATGGCGGTGGTGGGCGGCCTCGTGCAGGTCCTGTCCGACCAGGGTTCCCTCCTCCCATCCCAGCAGGGCATGTGCCGTCAGGTCGGCGAAGGTGACGACCCCATCGAGGTCGAGCTGGAACACCGCCTCGCTGACGTGGTCCGTGACGGTCCGGAGCAGGTCGGTCTGGCGCTGCAACGCCTCCGCCGCCATTCGCTGGCCGGTCCGGTCCCGCAGGATCTTGAGGTAGCCGACGTGGCTGCCGTCATCGGCGTGCAGCGGCATCGTCTCGCCCAGCGCGAAGAACCGCGAGCCGTCCTTGCGCTGGTGCCAGCGCTCGTCGTTGCCGCGGCCTTCCTCGCGGGCACTTTTCATCTCGCGCTCGGGAATGCCGGCGGCGACGTCCTCCTCGGTGAAGAACACCCGGGCCGGCTTGCCGCACATCTCGGCCTCGGACCAACCGAGGATGATCTCGGCACCCGCGTTCCAGCCGGTGACGAGGCCATCGAGGTCCAGGGTCAGCATGGCGTAGTCGACGGCGCTGTCGAGGATCTGGCGGTGTCGGGTGTCCGCCTCGCGCACCCGGCGGAGTGCGTCGTCGCGGGCGGACATCGAGCGGCGCAGTTCCATTTGGGCCATCACCTGACGGGCCAACGCCTCCAGGGCCCCGGCCTGTTCGGGGGTGAGTCCCTCGGGCCGGGGCTTGCCGTCGATCACGCACAGCGTTCCTAGCGCGACGCCCTCGGGGTTCTCCAGGCGGGCGCCGGCATAAAACCGCAGGTGGGGCTCCCCGGTTACCAGGGTGTTGCCGCGGGTGCGCGGGTCGGTTGTCAGGTCAGGGATCACCAGCAGGCCCGGCCGCGCGAGGGCATGCGTGCAGACCGACTGCGACAGCGGGGGTCTGGCAGGGATCGAACCCGACCCGTGCCTTGAACCACTGCCGATCCCCGGCGGCGAGGCTGACCAGGGCGACCGGCGTCGCGCAGATCCGCGAGGCGAGCAGGACGATGTCGTCGAACCCCCGCTCGGCCTGGGTGTCGAGGATGCCGTAGCCGTCGAGGGCCGCGATACGTTCCGGACCGCGGACAGCGTCCTCAGGCGCGGTCACGGACGACCTACGCGTTGGCGGTCGCGCGGGGGTTCGACGCCGCCTCCCGCTCCATCAACAGACGGAGCGCCGTCCTGACGACCTCGCTGATCGAGGTGTACTCGCCCTTGGCGACCTGGGCCTCGACGTACGCGATCAGCAGTTCGGTCAGGGCGATGTGTCGGGAATGCTTCGCGGCCATCCGGAGCCCCTAGAAGCTCCGAGAACCGGTGTCGCAGCCGCGACACCTCGTGCCCCGACGATTTCACATGCCTATGCGGTCGCAGGCATCGGCCCGCGGGCGGGCGACGATGCCCGTCGTCCGCCCGGAAAGGCTGGGACCACGGTCGTCTCGCGTCCCGCGCGATGCCTGCAGGGTGCTTCCCGTTGTCCGCTTTTCCCGTACGCGCGAATCCCCCACTTCGGACCCAGGGTCCGGAACCCGGGGGACGCCCCCGGCGATGTGTCCCGGATGCCTCGGACCCGAACCGCCAACAGCATGTCGATACGCGCGGCGTTACCCCTCGATCCAAGCCAACTGACCAGGGAGGAACTTGAGGCCGAGGTCGTCCGCCTGCGTGCCCGGGCCGATGCCGCCACGCCCGACCGGCGTCGGAGGGCGGTACTCGACAGCACCACCTTCTTCGCCATCATCCTGACCGACCAAGAGGGACTGGTCACCGACTGGAACGTGGGGGCCGAGCGCATCCTGGGCTGGTCGGCCGCGGAGATGTGCGGACGCAAACTGGATCGCATCTTCACGGCCGGGGACATCGCCATCGACCGCGCCGGAACTGAGATGCTCCTGTCGCTGGAACACGGTCGCGCCGACGACGAGCGCTGGCACCTGCGCAAGGACGGCTCGCGCTTCTTGGCCTCGGGCGAGATGATGCCGCTGCGGGGCGACGGGGGCGAGGACTTGGGCTTCGTGAAGGTCCTGCGCGACCGCACCGCCGAGCACCGGGCCGGCGAGGAACTGCGCCACACCGCGATCCGCGTTTGCGAGAGCGAGGACCACTACCGCCATACCGTCGAGCTCAACCCGCAGGTCCCGTGGATCGCGGACCCCCAGGGCAACATCACCTCGTACTCGAACCGGTGGCTGGAGCTCACCGGCCAGGCCCCGGGCGAGCCGCTCGGGGCCGGCTGGGCCAAGGCGATCCATCCGGACGACGTCCCGCACACCATGGCGGCGTTCGGGGCGAGCCTCGCCAGCGGCGAGCCGGTCGACGTCGATTACCGCATTTACGTCGCGGCCATCGGCGAGCATCGCTGGATGCGGGCGCGCGCCTATCCGCGCCGGGATGACCGGGGCGAGATCGTCCAGTGGTACGGCATCGTCGAGGACATCCACGACCGCAGGCTGGCCGAGGCCGCGCTCAAGGGCAGCGAGGCGCGCTACCGCAGCCTGTTCGAGAGCATTGAGGTCGGCTTCTGCATCGTCGAGATGCGGTTCGAGGGCACGGTCGCCGTCGACTACCAGGTCGTGGAGGCCAACCCCGCCTTCGTGCGGCAGACCGGGGCGGACGTCACGGGAAGGTGGGTGAGCGAGTTCGCGCCGAACCTGGAGCGGCACTGGTTCGAGACCTACGGCCGCGTCGCCCTGACCGGGGAGCCGTCCCATCTCGAGCACTACGCCGAGGTGTTCGGGCGCTGGTTCGACGTGCGCGCCTTGCGGACGGGCGATCCGGCCGCGCATCGCGTCGCGATCTTCTTCTCGGACATCACCGAGCGCCGGCGGGTCGAGCGGCGCGCCGAGGCCGGCGAGCGCGAGCTGCGCCTCATCACCGATGCGCTCCCGGTCCTGATTTCCTTCATCGGCGCCGACTACGTCTACCGCTTCGCCAACCGGGCCTACGACGCGTGGTTCTCAGTGACCGCGGAGGAGGTCGTCGGCCGTGATGTCCGCGACCTGCTCGGTCCGGAGGGTTACGCCGTTCGAAAACCCTTCATGGACCGGGCCCTGGGGGGCGAGCCCGTCACCTTCGAGCTCGACTGGCCGCATCGGGACGGTCGCCCCCGCGTCGCCGAGATCCGCTACCTGCCCCGCCGGGGCGCTGACGGCGCCCTCGACGGGTTCCACGAGTTCGTGCAGGACGTCACCGACCGCAGGCGCACGGAGGCCGACCTCGCGCGCCAGGTCGCCGCCCGCACGGCCGAGCGCGACCAGGTTTGGCAGGCGTCGTCGGACCTGCTCTGCGTCGCCAATCTCGACGGCTACTTCATCAGCCTCAACCCGGCCTGGCCGGCCAGGCTGGGCTGGTCGGAGGACGAGCTCAAGGCCCGCCCCTTCCTCGACTTCGTCCATCCCGACGACGTCGCGGCGACCGTGGCGGCCGCGGGCGGGCTCGCGCGCGGCGAGGCCCAGCTCACCTTCGAGAACCGCTACCGGCACAGGGACGGGAGCTATCGCTGGCTATCCTGGAACGCGGTGCCGCGCGACGGCCTGATCTACGCCTCCGTGCGCGACGTCACCGGGATCAAGGCCCAGGCCGAGGCGCTCGCCAGGACCGAGGAGGCGCTGCGCCAGTCCCAGAAGATGGAGGCCGTGGGCCAACTCACCGGCGGCCTCGCCCATGACTTCAACAACCTGCTCGCGGGCATCTCCCGGTCGCTGGAGTTGATGCAGACCCGGATGTCGCAGGGACGGATGGGCGACCTCGACCGGTACATGAGCGTGGCCCAGGGCGCGGCCAAGCGCGCCGCGGCGCTGACCCATCGCCTGCTCGCCTTCTCGCGGCGCCAGACGCTGGATCCGAAGCCCACCAACGTGAACCGCCTCGTCGCCGACATGGAGGAGCTGATCCGGCGCACGGTCGGCCCCTCCGTCCACCTGGAGGTCGTCGGCCTCGCCGGGCTGTGGCCGGCGCTGATCGATCCGGGGCAGTTGGAGAACGCCCTGCTCAACCTGTGCATCAACGGCCGCGACGCGATGCCGGAGGGCGGGCGCATCACCATCGAGACCGCCAACCGGTGGATCGACGAGGTCGGCGGCCGGCAGCACGACCTGCCGCCGGGGCAGTATCTCAGCGTCTGCGTGAGCGACACCGGCACCGGCATGACGCCGGACCTGATCGACAAGGTATTCGAGCCGTTCTTCACCACCAAGCCCACCGGCGAGGGCACGGGCCTCGGCCTGTCAATGGTCTACGGCTTCGCCCGCCAGTCGGGCGGGCAGGTGCGGATCTATTCCGAGGTCGGCGAGGGCACGATGGTGTGCCTCTACCTGCCCCGCCATTACGGCGAGGCCGACGAGGCCGAGGTCGCGCGCCGGCTCGCCGAGGTGGAGCTGGCGGGCCAGGGCGAGACCGTGCTGATCGTCGACGACGAGCCCTCCGTGCGCATGCTGGTCACGGAGGTGCTGGAAGACCTCGGCTACACCGCCATCGAGGCCGCCGACAGCGTCGCCGGCCTGAAGGTGCTGCAACCGGACGTGCGCATCGACCTGCTCGTCACCGATGTCGGCCTGCCGGGCGGCATGAACGGGCGGCAGATGGCCGATGCCGGCCGCGAGCGGCGCCCCGACCTCAAGGTGCTATTCATCACGGGCTATGCCGAGAACGCGGTGCTCGGGAACGGCTACCTTCGCCCCGCCGTGCAGGTGCTGACCAAGCCGTTCGTGCTGGAGACGCTGGCCACCCGCATCAAGGACCTCATCGCGGAGCCCTAGGGCTTCTGCGGAGCACCCGTCGCCCGCGTGGCCGACATCCACGGCCTTCCCACGAAAACCTCGGGCCCGGGATGAACAGGTGCGTGGGCGGCGCCCGACCCAAGGCCGGTACGCCGCTTCTATCGTAGCCGCTTACATGCGGTGCATCATGCGCTTCTTCATCATGTGACGGCGCATCATCTTCCGGTGCATCATCCGCTTCTTCATCATCATCCGGTAGCCATGCATCATGCGGACCTGAGTGACGCCGGCTGGGCCGACCTGGAGTCCGTTCGGGCCCATCGGGGCGGCCGAGGCGGCGCCGGTTCCGAGCGCGAGGCCACCGAGGACCGAGGCTGCAAGCGCGAGGGTGGTGATCTTCATTCGTCGTCTCCCGTATGGGGAAGGAATCCCCTTCCGTACGGTGATCCAAGAGAAGAAATCCGCTGCAAGTTCCTGATTATATGAATAAAATATCGTTGACCGAGGGGAATTGGACACGGGTTTTCGGGCGCTGGACCGGAGCCCGCGCCACGCCCGGAGCGGGCGAACGAAGACATGTACGAAGGCTTCCCCCGGAAGGTTTCAGCCCGGTTCGGCACAGGCTTATCCACCAATCTCCCGGAGCCGGTATGGCCGTGGATCGAGGGAGGGTGGTTCCAATAGCGCCGGCCGCGCAGTTGGCACCCTCAGACATATTCCGGAGCCGGACGGGCCCAGACCAGCCGGACCGCCTTGCCGCTCACGTCGACCTCAAGACCGGTGAGTACCCGCAGCGCCTGGGCCATTCCCTGGATGGCGGCCTTGCCGAAGCCATGGACCGGGATGTGCATGAGGGCGAGCTTGCATACGGCCACGGCCACCGCTTCCCGCACGAGGTCATTAAGGTTCGTCCCAACGAAATCCCTGCCTGCATCCCCGCCGAACAGTGCGACGTCACGCAACAGATGTTGGATGCTGGTCGAACGCGACATCTGCATGGAGGAATTGGCCATCGCCTCGCACCGCGCCTCCTGCAACCAGACTTGGTCTCTTGAGGCGACACGGCGTTCCGCCATTCCTGAAGTTTGAATTTGCGTGCCAAGTATTGAAGCTTCGGCTTACGGTTATCAAATCTTGGAAATCATAGTCGGAGGCTGGGCATGAGCAAGCCGGGCAACATCTACGTCGAGCCGCGGGAGCAGGGCGACTACGCCGTGCGTCGCGAGGGTTCCAAGCGCGCCAGCGACGTGCTGCCGACGCAGAAGGCGGCCATCGAGCGGGCGCGGGAGCTGGAGCCGGACAAGAAGCCCAACGTGGCGCAGGTCCAGAACACGAGCGTCGGCGGCCCGGATCAGTTCCGCAAGACCCGATAGCCGTCCCTGCGAGCCCTGAGGCGTCGGCCGGGCTCGGGCGGAAAAGTCCGTTCGGACGAGATGACTCCTGGGCCGGGCCGCCGCGTCCCATGTGGCGCACCGTGCCTCCAAAGACCGGCACCCCACGCGCGAACGGTGGTGCCTCCTCCCGCGAGGAGGCATCGCCGCAGACGCGCAGCCGATCCTCGCCATCTCGTCTACTATGGCCGACGAAGCCCATCACGGACGCCGTCGCCGTACGCTTGATCCAGGAAGGGGCCGAGCTTGGCGATGACCTCGTCGGGCGCGTCTTCGGCCTGGAGGTGCCCGCCGCCGGTGGCCCACCCCTCGACGTCATCGGCCCAACGGCGCCAGATCTCCACCGGTGTCGGACCCCCTTTCGCCCAATCCGCCTCTGGCCATAGGACCATGACCGGGCACGGAAGCTTTCGACCCGCCTCGCGGTCGGCCCGGTCGAACGCCAGATCCTCGGACACGGCGGCGCGATAGTCCTCGCAGATCGCGTGGCGGACCGCGGGGTCCCGAAATGCGGCAAGATAGGCCTTCCGAGCCGCCTGATCGATCACGTCGCGACCGCCGGTCATCCCTTTCAGGGTGCGGGACATGAAGGCGTCCGGGTCGGCCGCGAGCAGGCGTTCGGGGAGATCCGCCTCCTGGGCGAGGAAGAACCAGTGATAGTTCTTCGCTGCGAAGCCGAAGTCGACTCCGGCCATCACGTCGAGGGTCGGGACCACCGCCAGCGACGCGTAGGCGACGACCCGGTCGGGATGGTCGAGCGTCAGTCGGTACCCGACGCGGCCACCACAGTCGTGGCCGACGACAGCGAACTTATCATGGCCCAATGCCCCCATCAGGGCCACGAGCGCCTCGCCGGCCCGACGCTTGGTCCAGCGCGGGACCATCCGGTCCGGCCGGCTGGCGCCGTAGCCCGGCAGGTCCGGGATGATCACCGCGTGGTTCTCCGCCAGCGTCGGCGCGATCCGTCGCCACGCGACATGGGTCTGCGGGAAACCGTGGAGCATCAGCACCGGCAGGCCATCGCCGCCGGTCACGCCGGCGAAGCGCACGCCCCCGGCTTCGATGTCGAGGGGTCGGAACCCCGGGAAGAAGGCCGTGTCGTTGGCGGAAGTGGGGGATTGCATCAGGCCGTTTCCCGGGTTGCCAGATGGGGGAAGGACCGGTCGCGGCCGGCCAGGAAATCGAGCACCGCATCAGCGGTCTCGACGGGGCGCGCCTCGGGTAGCCAATGCGCGCAACCGGGGATGCCGCCGCCGGTGACGTTCGTGGCAAACTCCTGCAGCATCGAGACGATGACCGACCCGTACCGGTGCTCCCCGCCCAGGGCGAGGACCGGGATCGTCAGGGGTGTCTTCTTCCATTCGAGGCGTCTGCCCGGTCGGTCGGGAACGCCCGGTACCACTCCAGCCCGCCGCGGGTGTTGCCGGGCTGGGCGAAGGCCCGGGCGAACACCTCCACGTCCTCGCTCGCGTGCGCGCCGTGGTCGTAGGCGCGATCGGCGATGAACGTCGAGACGTAGTCGTACTCCCGGCCGAAGATCAGGCGCTCCGGCAGGTCGCGCTTCATGTGGAACGCGAAGTGCCAGTTCCGCGGATCGGCGAAGTTCGCCTCCCATTGTGACCAACCCGGCATCGAGCAGTCCGGGAACGTCAGGTGCGTGACCGCATCGCGACGGGTGCAGGCCAGCGCCAGGGCGACCATGGCCCCAATATCGTGCCCGCAGACCGCGTACAGGGGGAAGCCGAGGCTCTCCATCACGCCGTGGACGTCGGCCGCGAGGCTGACCTTGTCGTAACCGCCTTGCGGAGTGTCGGAATGGCCTGCCCCGCGCAGGTCGAGGGCGACCACTGTATGGTGCCGGGCGAGCAGCGGCATCATCTTCCGCCATTCCCACCAAGTCTGCGGGAAGCCGTGCAGCAGGACGAGGGGCGAACCCTCGCCGCCGATGACCGCATGGATGGCGACGTCATGCACCCGCACCATGGCGTGCCGGAAGCTGTCGAGGGTCTGTTCCATCGTGTTTCTCCTTCCTGGGTCGGGGTTTGAGGGAGCCGGTGGTCATGCGGCCGACGCGGGGGGCGACACGGCTAGGAAGTCCCGGATCGCGGTCGCGAGCTCGGCCGGCCGTTCCTCAGCCGGGTAGTGCCCGCATCGCTCGATCAGGATGTCTCGGACGTCGCTGGCCACCCGGCGGATCGTGCGTGAAGATTCCGGCCCGTATCCCCCGGCCGCCCCGACGGCGAGGACCGGCATTGGGAGCGGGCGCCGCCCCCAGACGGCGTTGTCGCGCCGGTCGGCGGGGAGGATCCGGTAGTAGGCGAAGGAGCACCGCAGGGCCCCGGGGCGGGCCAGCGCCCGGGCGTAGTGCGCGATGTCGGCCTCGGTGACGGAGCCGGAATCGAACACGCCGACCGTCTCGCGCCGCATGAAGTGGTCGACGAACAGGTGCTCCCGGCCCCGGACGAGCGCCTCCGAGATGTCGCCGGCCATGTTAAAGCCGAAGTGCCAACTCCCGCCCTTCGAGACGTCCATCGCCTCCTCTTGGCCGAAGCCCGGCAGGCTGCTCTCGATGAAGACGAGGTGGCTGACCTCGTTTGGCCATTGGGCAGCGTATGCGTAGGCGACATGCCCACCGAGGTCGTGGCCGACTAGGACGACGTGGGGCAGGTCCAACGCCTTCAGCAACGCCCTGAGGCGGGTGGCGACCGTCCGCTTGTCGAAGCCGGCTTCCGGCTTCGAGGAATGGCCGAAACCCGGCAAGTCCGGCGCGACGACGTCGAAGCCCTTTTCGAGAAGCGGCATGACGCGACGCCATGCCCAGGACGTCTGGGGCCACCCGTGCAGGAGGACGACCGGCGTGCCGCTATGTCCGGTGCGCCGGAAGGCGAAACGCATGTCGTCGATGCGCAGCGACATCCCGGCCATGGGCTTCGACGACTCGCTGGGAGTGGACATCATTTCGAGACCTTTTGGTCTATAAATGGGCGTGCCACGAAGCATCGGCCGACACCGGGATGGCTACGTGGCGAAGCGGTCAAGGAGGGTCTTCACCATGGCGTGGGAAGCGGCACGGTTGGGATCGGTCTTGCCAACGACACGCATGCCCTCGACCGTACAGAGCAGCAGGCGGGCGACGCTGGCGGGATCGACATTGACGGCGAGTCGTCCCTCCGCCTGGGCGCGCGACAACGCGATGGCCAACCGGCTTTCCATGACCCGGAAGAACCGGCCGACGCGCTGGTTCACCTCGGCGTCGTGGGCTGCCAACTCCATCGCCGTCGCCACGACCAGGCAACCGCGCTTCCCGGCCGCGCCGCTCGTTCGCTCGACGTAGCCGGCGAGATACGTCCGCAGACCGGTCAGGGCATCGTTGCGCGGGTCGAGCTCCGTCTCTAGGCGCGTCAGGGCCTCGTCGATGTAGCGGTCCAGGGCGCGCAGGAAGAGCCCGTGCTTGTCGCCGAAGGCGGCATAGAGGCTCCCCCGCGACAGCTTCGTCGCCTCCAGTAGGTCGGGGAGCGACGTGCCGTGATAGCCGGAGGCCCAGAAGGCGCCCATCGCCCGCTCGACGGCGGCCTCGATGTCAAACTCGCGGGGACGACCGCGGGAAGGTCGCAGTGTCGATTGCCTTTCCATGGCAAATATATGAACTGATCGGTTTATAAATTCAAGAACGGAGCTGTCGATTGTTCGCAGCATGCTCCGCTGCCACCAAGTCCGCCAAACGGCTCTCCTGTGTCCGCCGTTCGAGTCGATGACGCTCGCCGACCACATCGGGGACTTCGTCGCCGGGGCTTGGTACCTGCCGACCGCACGGAGGTTGGCGTCCTGCGTCATCGTCCGCAGAGACTAGGCCCCGGCCCAGGCGTTGTCGGATGCAATCGATCTACCGGAGCCCTTATGCTGAACCCGTTCTACGCCGCGTTCCTGCTCGCCGTGGAGGCGCAGAAGGTCATCGAGTTGCGGTTTGTGCGGATCGCCTGGGGTGGCGCCGAGGGCCAGGCCGAGATGGTGTCGATGGTAGGCGAGAAGGTGGTGGCCGCGATGGAGGCAGCCAACACCCTAATGGCGGGGGGAACCCAGGGTGACGTCATCGCCCGCTACCGGGAACTCGTCGCGGACAACACCCATCGCCTGATGGCCTGAGACGGCCGTCCCGACGGACGCGGGACCACGTGGGGCAGGCCGATCCCCTCAAGCGCACACCAAACTCACGGCCAGCCGTCGGTCTGCGGTTTCGCAGGCGGGGCGTCATCCTTTGGAGGGGGCGGCAAGTGGGGAGGCGGGACGCGTCCCGGGCTCGGCGGCGTCGGCAGGCCGAGGTCCTCGGTCGGTTTGGGTGCCTTGTCGGTACGGTCCTCCTCGTCGGACATGTCTGGTCTCCAACCCTAGTTGACCTCGTCAACGAGGGAGCCGTCGAGGTTATGAACATCGCACGCAAACTGATCTACGCCGCATCGAACGGCGACCGCTGGTTCCTATGCGTCAGCGAGAACCCGACGGACGTCTTCGTCCTTCATGAACCGAACGGTCCCTCGGGCGGGAGGCCGTCCCGCGTCGAACTCTCGACTTTCCTCTCCTCCGGAGCGGACTGCCCGGAGCGGCTCGCGCTGCTCGGCGTAATCGGCTCGCTCGTCGCGGCCTCCGGCGCCACCGTGCCGGCGTCCTCGTCCGGGCCTGAACCCGGCGCCGCCGGGGCTGAACCGACACCGGGGGAAATGGTCTCGCCGACCTGAAGGCGACACACCTGGTAAAGGCATTGGCCTCTGGTCGACGCCCCCGGTATGCTCCCATACGCAAAGAGGCGCCCGACGGACTGTCTGTCGGACGCCTCTTTCGTCAGACGCTAAGGCAACGCCTGTCGCTCGCCGTTCGAAGCGATGCTTCAGTATCCGTAGCCGTAAGCGGGATACCCGGAACCGTAGGCTGGGGCGTATCCATAGGCCGGAGCGTAACCGTAGCCGCCGTAGTACCCGACCGGGCGGCCGTAGCCATAACCGTAGCCGCCGTACGACGAGCGGATCGTCCCCATCCTTAGGGGTCTGCCCGGGTCCCGTTGGGAGCGCATGTCCCGCTGCTGGATCGTCCCGGCGACGTCGCAGCCGGACGTCATGGCGGCGGTCGACCGGATCAACACCCTGTCCGACGAGGTCGACGCGTCCGTCGCCGCCGCCCGGCGCGCTGAGGTCGAGGCCCAGCGCACCCGGCAGGCCGAACTCGACAAGCGCCGGTTTCTCGTCCGGTACGACCGCGCGCCCCGGCCCGGCACCGTGGTCCGCGACGGCAGGACGCCGGTGTGCGTGGAGAGCCTGGGTCGCCCGTTCCGGGCCCCCGACGACGGCCTGTGGTCCCCCCAGGACGAGGGCGAGCTCTTCGTTTACGCCTATTTCCGCGCCGCGACCGCTGACAAGGTCGCGGCCCTTGAGGCGTCCGAGGCTCAGGCGAAGGCCGACCGCGAGGTCGCTCGGGCCGCGGCCGCCATCCTCCGGAAGCCCAGCGAGATCGTTCAGGTCGGGTCCGTCCCCGCCGGCGAGGTCATCCTTGACGACCATCGCGGCCTCTCCGGCACCAGGGACTGGTGTGTCTTGTCCGAGGACGGCCGGTGGATCTGGCGCTGTGCGTACCGCGGTCTCGACGGCGATACCTGGGGCACGTTCGCCCTGGGCTACAACACCCGCGGCGACCGCATCCCCGCCACGCCGGAGCGCGTCGCGAGCCTGCGTGCCGAGGATTCCCGGGCGAGGAGGGACCATTGACAGATCTCGTCCTCCTCATCGACGCTGCCTGCCTCCTCTACGGGGAGGACTGGCAGCGCCCCCTTGCGAGGGGGCTGGGACGCTTGCATCCGGACGGCCACCGCGAAGACATCGACGACCGCCTCGTCCGGCGATGGGCCTCGGGCGAGAGGTCGGTACCAACCTGGGTAGGCCCGGCGCTCGTCCGGCTGTTGAGGCGGCACGCGTCCCTCGCCGCGAAGCGCTCGTTCGCCCTCAAGGACGCGGCGACCGACTTGGGGGCCCGGCTGGCACCCGAGCCCGAGCCTGACCTCGGGGCACCCGAGCCCCACATGTAGTGGGCCCGAATCGCACGCTTTTGCACCTGCGCGCTCAGTCCGCCGCGGTCCGAAAATAATTCGCGGGCAGCGCCGATTCACGGTTGTGCCATTCTCCGTGAGCACATGCCGTGCTCACGTGAGCATCATGCGGCACCACGGGATGCGCGGCCGGCACGCCCATGCAGGCGAGCACGACGAGTGCCGTAAGGGACGGCAGGGTCACGATGGCGGTCGGTGCGTGCACGAATCCGCCGTGCGTCGCGCCAAGCATCACCCTCGAGCCACCCGGGCGCCATGCCCCCGGACGGCCTAGTCCCCGGTCGATAAATCCCCGTGTCCCCCGGGGCACGGTGCCGGTCCGCGCACGGCCACGACCGGGCGCAGCGGTTCGCTCGCGGACCCCCAGAACCACCCGGACTTGTCCTGGCTGCCGGCGGGGCTGTCGTAGACCGCCACCATCCGCCCGGTCGGATCGCGCAGCGCCGCGCCTTGGCCCCGGTACAAAACGGCCTCCCGACCCGTGCGGACGTCGACGACCCCGCAGGTGGCCTTCAGGTCCCACGTGGCGCCCTGCGCCGGCGTCGCCTCCCACCGCCCGAACGCAGCGGCGGTGCCGTGCGCCTGCCCGCGGACGTCGAGGAGCCACCGGTCCCCCGTCTCCGGGAACGGGGCGGCGGCCGCGGTCTTGGCGAACGCGAATATTGCGAATACTACAACACGGCCCAGCATGACCCATCCTCCAGGAAGTAGACCGCCTTCGCGGCGTGGATGATCTCGCCCGTGTCCCGGCGCCGGAATCCCGGCTCCGATATGCGGTAGCCGACGGGGATGGCCCCGACCGGCGGCAGGGCGTCGAGGAGCGTCCCGGTGACGTGCGCATGGACCTCTCGACGCCCTGTTCGGAGCGCCCGGAGGCGGCCGGCCTCGATGACGCGGAACCGGGCGTCGGCCAGCGCGACGGCCTGCGCGTGGCCCGAGACGCGTCCGAGAACGCGGACAGACCAGAGGCCGCGCGTTCGGTTCCGGTAGACGTCAATCACCGGGGGCCGCCGGGTCCGAGAGACGCGCAAGGTCGCCCATGAGCTGCACCACGGCCTCGCCGTCGGGGCGGGGCAGGCGGCTAGCGTCCAAGAGGCGCTGCACGTGGAAGATGAGCTCCAGCATGGAGATCATGCGGTCGCGGGCAGGGTTGGGCTCAGAGGGAAATTCGGGACGCGGCATGGGGGCACTCCGGGTTGTTGACGTGAGGGGTCCGCATCGCGGCCGCCTCGGCGTCGTGGGCCTCGGCGAGGGCATCGGCGGCGGTCATGGTCCCCGCCGCGACGTGCGCGGCGAGGCGGGTGATGGTGAGGTCGGCGGCCACGCAGAACAGGCTGTTGGCCGTGCGTGCCTGGGCCGCGTCGGCAAGGCGCCGGCGGACAGTGTCGAGGTCGGACATGGCGGCCCCCTACTGCGCCAGGCCGGCCGGGCGACCGTCGAGCATCACCTCCACCATCCGCCGCAACCCCCGGAGGGACCCGCCCCGCCACGCCGTCGCGAGGAGGTCGAGCTCATCCTGCGCCAGGGGCTCGCCCCACGCGGCGTCGAGGCCCTGCTCGACCATGATCTCTGCCGTCATCGACCGCACCAGCGCCGGCAGGTCCTCCGGACGCGGGAGGGGCGCCTCGATCAGCCGGAACCGGTCCCGCAGGGGGCCGGGGACACGACCGAGGTCGTTGGCCGTCGCCAAGTAGGAGACGGCGCTGAGGTCCAGCGGGGCCTCGACGTACGTGTCGTGGACCGCCCTGGCGCTGTCCGGCTCAAGGAACGGCAGCAGGACCTCGTCGAGCCTGCCATTGTGACCGGTGCCCGGCGGCGGGACCTTGTCGAGCTCGTCTAGGACCAATCCCACGTTGGCCCGCTGCATGCGCGCGATCAGCCCCGCCGGCGTCGACAAGCGGCCAGTCGACCACTGCCGCGAGGTCGAGCCAAAGGTCGCATCTGCGGTCCCGCCGGCGCTGTAGACGAGCACCGGCAGGCCGGCGAGCTCCATAGCCCGTCTGGCGTACCTCGTCTTGGCGCTGCCAGGTCGACCGTGGAGCAGGGCATTCCTGAACCGCGCGGACGTCCCCCGCCCGAGGTCTGCTGCCAGCACCCGCGTGACGTCGCGATACCAGGGGAACTCCCGGTCGAGCGCCTCCACGAACACCCGCAGGTCAGGCGCCTCGGACAACGGCAAGGCGACCTTCGCCAGGTGCCCGTGCTCTGCGAGGGGCGATTGGTGCGTGTACGTCGCCCCGGTCGTCTTCGGCTTTCCAGGCAGGTGCGACAGGTCCGGGAAGACCACGAGCGTCAACGCCTTCGGAGGCTTGGCCTCGAACGCGGGCTCGTCCTCGGGACCGGGGTCGCGGTGGTCGACGGGCCCGGGCCCGGGATGCGGTCCCCTGCGGCCTGTAGGCGTGGCCCGACGGACGATGCCGGCGCGGTCCTTGTCCCCGTCCTGCAGGGCCGCGGCGCGGTCGAGGATGGCCTGCCCGTCCCGACGCGCGATTGCGTGGACCTCCAGGCAGCCGATCTCGGGGTACCAGACGAACGTCGGCCCCGGCCAACCCGTCGCCAACAGCGCCCGGGCCCCGACGGCGAACGCGGTAAGGGCCGGATGATCATCCTGCCGGCCCTCGGCCCAAGCGGCGTTCCGGGCGAGCGCGCTGGCATCGCCTGTCTCGGCGAGGACGATGTCGCACAGCCGGGCGAGCGCGGTTGTGGCCTCCAGGGCGGCCCGCATCGAGCACTTCTCCCGCAGGCCACCACGATGGGGGGCCTCGGCAAGGCGGCGGGCGTGCCTGTCGGCGGCATCCTGCAGCGTCATGACGGACGCGATCAGACCGGCGGAGTGCGCAAGATCGTCAACGTCGACGGTAGTCAGGTACCTGCTGCAGATCCCCTGAACCGAGAAGGCGAGGAGCCCGTAGCCGGCGTCGTAGTGGACGTCGGCACCGACGTAGCCCGGACCCGGGACGCACTCCGGATGCACGGTCGCCACGTAGTTCGCGAGGGGGTCGAAGGGGGTGAGGTCGTCGCCGCCGGGCGGGGGGCAGGTACCGGACAGGATGGCGAGCGCGCTGATGCGCTGCGCCTCCCGGAGGGGGTCGCTGGACATGAAAATCTCCATCCGCAGCGGGCGTCATTGGACGACCCGCGCTTCCGTCCAGGCCTACTCCTCGGTTCCTAGGAATGGGTTAACGGCCCCGGGTGCCATCATCTTTTTCAGCAGTTTGTTACGCCGGACTTTCCCCAGGAGGCGCGCGACACCCTCAGCGAACTCGACGGCCTCTTGCATGCGCCCGGCCTCGTCCGGCTCGCTGGCGCCCTCATTGGCGAATCTTCCGAGCGCGGTCAGCATGAGGCCCGTGAGCTCCGGCTGACGGCCCTGCGCCGCGCTCCCGAGGACGGACAGCACCATGGGTGGCAGGCCCGCCTTCTCGATCCGGTCGCGGGCCAGGGTTCGCCTCGCGATGCCGAGGGCCTCGGGGAGCGCGTGGGTGTGGCCGCCGGGCCAGAGCGCCAGGCCGGCTTCGTCTACGGCGGCCACCAGAGCGTGATTGACCTCGGCCCGATCCATGAGGTGCGGCTCCCGCCCGGCCACGACGGCGTGCGGACGGCGCTCCGGGTCGTACGCCAGGACCGTCCGCGGGGGCTCGCCGGACAAGACATACCCCACTGCCAGCCAGCCCTCGGGGACCGGGTCGTCGTCGGGGTCCGGGGTGGCGAGGCGGATGCGCATGGCCCCGGGATAGCCCGCCCGGGTGGGGGGCGGCTAGCCGAATCGACGCGCGCAAGTACCCTCGTGGGAGGCTGCATCCGGCGGCCTCCAGGACACCGCCATGCTGGGACCAGCCCACCTCTACGACGACCGCCTCCCGCCCTTGCTGAAGGGGCGCCTGACCGCGGTCGAGGCGCTGGCCTACCTCGCGGTGCAGGACCGCGCCCGGGAGGTCGACCGTATCGTCGCCGAGCGCGTCCGCCTCCGCCGGCACGGCAACCGCGCGACCCGGCGGGCGACCGCTTCGAAGGCCCGCAGCATGCCGGCAGGGGGGACGCTCCGTGGTTGAGGACGCCTTGACGCTGAAGGAGCAGTTCACCGACGCCGTCGAGGTCGTGTTCTCAGCCGTCCGCTGGGTGGCGCAGAAGGTGTCCGCCTTCTTCGAACGCCTGTTCCACCGGGACGGTGCGCCATTCGCGAGGCTACGGTCCCTGCTGGCCGATGCGCGCGAGAAACTTCAGGACGTCACCCGCCGCCGGGTGAAAGCCCTGTCGCGGGTCGCCTGCCGGCCGGGGCGCGACCAACGGCTCGTCCGAGATCTCGGCCGCGGCCTCCGGGCCGGCAGGGTGTTCACAGGCGCTGAGGTGAGCGCCGCGTCCGACCTGACGCGGCGGTACCGGCTGCAGGTCCCACCCAGCCTCGTGGCCAGCCGGTAGGAGAGTGGGCCATGACCATCCGCATGGGCGAACGCCGGAATGTCTGGGTCGCCAACAGCATCGGCCCCCTAGCAAGGGACGCCCTCGATGCCATCGGGCGAGCCGACATTCAGGTGGAGATCACCATCGAGTTTGATGGCGTCATGACGCATCTCAACGGCGTGCCAACGGCGATGGCCGACGTCGGGCTAGTTCACCGAGCCTGGCACGCCGACCCACATCCGTCCGGGATGAGCCGACTGAGAGAGGCAAGGAGTTCGCGCGGCGGAGCATTTTGGTCCGGCGCCTTTTGGCCGGGACCGCGGTCTAAACTCCATGATGAAATCATCGGTGGACAACGCGCCCCTCGCGTGCGCACGCGCGCGCCCAGATGTTTAAAAGACCGAAGTCGAAGCGTGACCGATGGACTTGGGGGGACCGCACTAAACGCCAGTGAACGGTATTTCGGGCCACTTGATATACCAACGGCGTAAATTCCCGCGACGTTAATTGCCGACGCTTAGACGCCGTGGCCCTCTTGCGCTTCTAAGCGTCGTGTGCGCTATTAACGACGTCATGGACGCGCTTGATACACTCATCGCCGAAAAGCGGCTGGCCATCAGGGCCGTGGAGGCGGAGATCACCGCCCGCGAGACCGAGGTCGCCCGCCTGCGCGAGAGTATCCTCTTAGCCAATGTCGAACTGGCCGCCTTCGAAAAGGCCGCGGCCCTCCGTCCTATTGGACCGGCGAGCGATGGCGACGACGCGTCCGACACCTCTGATAGCGACGGTCGGCGCCGCGGGCGTCAACAGGGGGCGATTTCACGCGCGTGGCGGAACGCGCTCGGATATTTGTACCTGGTGGAAGACCGGTTCGATTACGAGAAGATGTTGGCCGCTGCGCAGGGATGCGGGATCAACACCAGCTTGGCGAGTATCCGCGACCGGGCCCGGGACTACGTCAAGCAGGGGTTGCTGGACGGGTCCGCGGAAGAGGGCTTCCGGGTAACCGAGAAAGCATCCACTCAATTCAAGTTCGACCAGGCGCCAGCCGCCGGCCACGGGGGTCACGCTCCCGAGGTGCCTGAGATCGAGGACGAGGAAGAGGACGACGCCTCGGACGAGGAGATCCTGCGTGAGCAGGGTGCGACCGGGGTCGGATCGATCTTCGGCGATTCCGACGAAGGAGGCGGTATGGCCTCATAAAGAATGCTTCGACGGAGCCGGTCCGACCGGTCGAAGTAGCGAGGCCAGGTGTTGGAAGCACCCAGCCTCGCAAGGACCATCAACATCATCAGCCACCGGGTGGGAGGCGAACGAAGGTCGAGGGTGCCGCACACCAAATCTCGCACCTTCGTACTCGCTTTTCAACTCGGCGGCCCTCTCATCTTGTTTATGATTAGGAGGGCCTGCCATGCGCGGCCGCTTCCCCTGCACGTTCGAAATGGCGTGCTACGTCCTCTACCTCGTCGAGGTCCTTGACCTCACCCAGACGGAGGCTGCCATTCGCGTCGGCCTCAACGTGGGTTCGGTGAACCACGTCATCCACGGCCGCCGTCACCCGACGGCCCATCCGGTTCCGCCGCCCGGCTAGCCGGTTTGGTCCGGGGCGGCGTTCGCCCCGGGCCTCCGGCGGTCAGCGAGTTCGTCGAGAATGGCTTCCAGCCAGGTCGACACTGCCGGTGATGAATTGTCGGCGATGGTTCCGGCAACGTCCCCGGCGGCGGCAACAGGGTCCGGCCATCCCGCCGCTTGAGCGGCCACGAGCCGGTCGAGGGCGTCGCCGTCCCGCGTCGCGACGTACCCTGCTGGCCGGGGGCTTATGAACAGATCGCGGAGGGCGCCCAGGTTCGAAGCGTCATCGTCCATCGCGGGAATCTGGCACGCGGCGGCCGGGCGGTCGAGCGCAGCCAATGTTTAACGCCGTTATTCGAATTGTGGGTTTCGAGGCCCAGCCGCACCCTTCGTTTGCCTCCCGTATCGTATTTCCAGGTCGATCCGGCGGCAGAAGTACGTTGTGGGAGGCATCGGCCGGCATGTCGCATTTAGATCTGTTCGAGATCGGCAAGCTCATCCGGCAGCATCGCCGGTGGCGTCGGCTGACGCAGCAGGAGGTCGCCGCGGCCGCCGGCTGCACGAAGCAATTGATCTTGCTCCTGGAGGACGGCAGGGTCCCGACGGTCAGCTATCGCGTCGTCTTGGCCGCGATGAACAAGGTCGGCCTCGACCTGCGCGTCGTCGACCTAGTTCAGAGGCGCCCAACGCTGGAGGACGTCCAGGCCCAGGCCGAGCTCGACGACGCGCCGGAGCGGGAGGCCGTGTGGGGCGGCCCGGGGTTCCGGTAGCCGGCATTCGAAACATCCCGGCGACGGTCCCGTAACCGTCCCGGCAGATCGCCCGCCGCCGGCAGGGAGGCCGTAACCGCCGAGCAGCATGGTCGCCCCAACAGGGTGGGGGCGACGCTATGCTGACGATGGTCGACCACGAACGCTATTCGAATGAGCGCCTGCGCGAGGTCGTCCGCAGGGCGAACGAAGTAGCCGACGAGATGCATTCGTTCGACCGGCCCGAGGCATACCTCAAGCACATCTGCGACACGTCGGACTGCATCTACGGCGTCTGGCAGGAACCCGGCGCGCCCTACAACGTGCGCATTGCCCTGGTGAAGGGGGAGGCCGCGATCATGGAGGGCGCCGACCGTCCGGACCATCCGGGGCTGACCGCGTACCACGTCCGGTTCACCGACCGATCCCAGGCCGAGATCGCGTGGATGATGCACGGCGACGGTCGCGAGGTCGTCATCCGGGCCGCGCGTGAGACGTCCGCCGGGACCGCGTAGCCCCTGTGCGAATCGGTGGCGCGGGGGGACAATCGAGATGGACGCCGCGCCCCGTCATCGAGGGCGCCGACAACCCTGCCGCGGGAGCCCCCCGCGAGCAGGGTTGAAACGCGTTCCCCGCCCAAATGCCGCCCAAGGCCGTTTTCGGCCCGTTTCGGTCGTCCCGGGCGCGGCGAACTGGAAGGCCGTTTTCCGCTGTGCTCTGAGGAGTTTAGATCTTGGTGGGCGCACTAGGGTTCGAACCTAGGACCCGCTGATTAAGAGTCAACGCGAAATCGCGTGCAGTCTCGACTTAGCTCCAAAACGCGGTTTTGGCCGATAAGCCGGATCAAGGGCTTAGCGGCAGGATGTAAAACACTGGAGCCCTGCGATGAGACGCGAAACCCTCGACATCTACGTGTTCAGCGGGTCGCCCGAGCTATGTCGCGAACGGGATGAACTGATAGCCGAGCTGAAGGTATGGGCGGAGACAAAGCTGCGTGCCGGCATCCGTCCAGTGCCGCTGCAGCGCGCCCTGCTTGACGTGGCAAGCCTCGCGGCCGGCGAGGGCGAAGCCGGAGAGGATTTCGTTCAGGCGTTCCAGCGGAGGCCGGCATGAGGGTCATCGTCTGTGGCGGCCGGGACCTGCCCGAGCATGCGGTCTGGAATTGGCTGGAGAAGTTCGGCCATCAGGATGCGGCAGAAGCGGTCGGACGCGACACGCAGATCACGACGCTGATCCATGGCAACGCCAGCGGCGCCGACAAGGGTGCGGCACGTTGGGCCGAGAGCGAGGATATCTGCGTCATCGCTTATCCGGCAGACTGGAAGAAACACGGCAAGGCCGCTGGGCCGATGCGCAACACCCGAATGCTGCGCGAGGGCAAGCCGTCGCTCGTGATCGCCTTCCCTGGCGGCAGAGGGACCGCCGACATGGTTCGTCAGGCCGAGGCGGCCGATGTGCCGATCCTCTACCCCGAACAGGTCGGCTTCACGGTAGCGTCTTAGCCCCCTCCCCTTCAGTCCGGCTTGGGGTTGGTGGGGTTGGGGTGAGAAAAGGGTTTGCGAGTGATTCGGAGGCGACGCGCGATCTCTCTTTCGACCGCATCTCGCATGAACCCGGCAAGCGGCTCCTTCGGCATGAGCACAGCCTTGATGCGTGCTAGCGTCCCGGCGGCGAAACGCGCGGTCATGGCTTCGTCCGGATCGTTGATCTGCTTCCGCCCCATGCGGCGCGGTGTGTCCGAAGCGAGCCCGGCGGTCAATTCAGCCTCGAAAAGATGGTGGCATCAACTAGCTATCAACGCGGATAGATGGTAGCTTTTATCGACGCAAAAAGCCACCATCTATCGGAGCTAAGATGCCGATCTTTCGCAAGAAGCCCGTCGAGATCACAGCCGAACAGTGGTTCCCCGACAACGGTGTGAAGAAGGGTGTCCACTGGGAGAAGCGGTCGGGCGACGACGGGGAGTTTCTGCACCCATACGTCATCACCGCCCATGAGCAGCGCGCCTACCTCGCGCCCGGTGACTGGATAATTCCCGAGCCGAAGCCGGATCGGTTTTACCCGTGCAAGCCCGACATCTTTGCCGCGACCTACGACGCTGTGGAGTAGGCCTATGTTCGCCGCCGATCAGATCGTCGCCCACCTCGTCGGCGACTACCTCCTTCAATTGCACTGGATGGCGACCGAGAAGGTTCGCAACAGCCTCGCTGCGGCCGTCCATGCAGTCACTTACACGCTGCCGTTCGCTTTCATCACGTGGAGCCTGCCGGCGCTGGCGTTGATCGGCGCCACCCACTTCGTCGTGGACCGCTGGAGGCTTGCTCGTTTCGTGGTCTGGGCGAAGAACGGTGCCCGCGGCCCAATCACGGCCACCGGCTACACTGACGACGTGCCGCCCTGGCTGTCCGTGTGGCTGCTGATCATTGCCGACAACGTGCTGCACATCCTCATCAACGGCGCGGTGCTGCAGGCCTTCGCCTAACCCCTCCCCCATACCGATAGGAGAGAAACGAGATGGGTGACGGACTGAAACGAGCATTCGCTGCGACAGCGCGAACCCGCTGGGACGGCAAACTGACGCCGGAGATGCTGAAGTTCCTGAAGGCGCTGGCGCCC
>NZ_JAKSYG010000195.1 GCF_022829725.1 Methylobacterium sp. E-005
TCGATCCGGTACACCACCGGGACCAGGGGCGTGCCCAGCAGCTTCGAGCCCGGGTTCAGCCGCCGCACCACGCTGGCCGGCTCGAACCGGAAGATGAAGGTGCCGGCCGGGTCGGCGGCGAAGTCCGACAGGCCGCGCGCCTTGGCCAGCGCCTGCGCCAACGTGATCCCGTCGGCCTGGAACGGCAGCTCGGTCGCCTGACCCAGCGCGCCCACCGCCAGGAAAGTCTGCGGATCGCGCACCAGCGTCAGCACGTCGTTGGGCCGCAGGTAGATGTTCTCCTTGGGGTTCGACACCACCGTGGTCAGCGGCACGGTCGCGGTCACCGGCCCACGCGAGAGCCGCACGAAGGTCTCCGAGACCGGCGAGCGGTTGCCGCCGGCGGCCGCGATGACGTCGAGGATGCGGTCGCCATGGCCCGAGAGCGGCAGGCGGGCGCCGGCCGCGCCCTCGCCGGTGACGGTCACAGCCTGCGAGATCGGGCGGGTGACCGAGACCAGCACCTGCGGCTGGATCGCCTTGCCGGCGAGCTCGTTCTCGATCAGCGACTGGACGTCCTGGGGCCGGCGGCCGGCGACCTTGATGCGGCCGGCATAGGGCACCGAGATGGCGCCGTCGCGCCCGACCGGCTGCTCGGGGATGAGGGCGGACTTGGAGCCGGCCGAGAAGCGGTCGGCCACCAGCGGGCCCGAGAACAGGCCGCCGGAGCCGGCTTCCCAGATCGAGACCGAGACCATGTCGCCGATGCCGATGACCGGCTCGGCGGAGGGGCGGTGGTCGCCGAAGGAGGCGAGCAGGCTGTCGAG
>NZ_JAKSYG010000212.1 GCF_022829725.1 Methylobacterium sp. E-005
TCCCGTGAGCGATGGCGGGATTGATCGTGTATTTCGCCACGTAGCGCCGCGCGCGCAGATTGTCCGTGCCGGTGGCATCGCCGGGGAGCGCACCGCGCTGGCGCTTCATCTTGTCGGCGGTCTGCCACGTGCGGATGATGACCTCTCCGACTCGCCCCATCGCCTGACTGTCGGACGACATCATCGAGAGCGCGCCGAGATCGTGCAGGATGTCCTCGGCCGCGATGGTCTCGCGGCGGATCCGGCTCTCCGCGAAGGCGAGGTCCTCGGGGATCGACGGGTCGAGGTGGTGGCACACCATCAGCATATCGAGATGCTCGTCGATGGTGTTGCGCGTGTAGGGCCGCGTCGGGTTGGTCGAGGAGGGCAGCACGTTGGGCAGGCCGGCCACCTTGATGATGTCGGGCGCGTGGCCGCCGCCGGCGCCCTCCGTGTGGAAGGCGTGGATGGTCCGGCCCTTGAAGGCCGCGATCGTGTCCTCGACGAAGCCCGATTCATTGAGCGTGTCGGTGTGGATCATGACCTGGATGTCGTGGGCATCGGCCACCGACAAACAGGTGTCGATCGCGGCCGGCGTCGTCCCCCAATCCTCATGCAGCTTCAGCGCGCAGGCGCCGGCCCGCACCATCTCGACGAGGCTCTCCGGCCGTGATGCGTTGCCCTTGCCGGCGAAGGCGAGGTTCATCGGGAAGGCGTCGGCGGCCTCGATCATCCGGGCGATGTGCCAGGGGCCTGGTGTGCAGGTGGTGGCGAAGGTGCCGTGCGCCGGCCCGGTGCCGCCCCCGAGCATCGTGGTGACGCCGGAGCACAAAGCCTCCTCGATCTGCTGCGGGCAGATGAAGTGGATGTGGCTGTCGAAGCCCCCGGCGGTGAGAATCTTGCCCTCACCGGCGATGACCTCGGTACCGGGGCCGACCACGATGTCCACGCCCGGCTGCACGTCCGGGTTGCCGGCCTTGCCGAGCCGGAAGATCCGTCCGCGGACAATCCCGATATCGCACTTTACGATGCCCCAATGGTCGAGCACGACGGCGTTCGTGATGACCGTGTCGACGGCGCCCCCGGCATTCGTCACCTGGCTTTGGCCCATGCCGTCGCGGATGACCTTGCCGCCGCCGAACTTCACCTCCTCACCGTAGGTGGTGAAATCACGTTCGACCGTGATTTCCAGACTGGTATCGGCGAGGCGGATGCGGTCGCCGACCGTCGGGCCGAACATGTCGGCATAGGCGGCACGGGGCAGGCTGGCGGGCTTCGGGGTGTTGGCCATTGTTACAAGTGCCCCATCACGTTGCCGCGGAAGCCGTAGACGGTGCGGCCGCCCGAGAGCGGCACCAGCGTCACCTCCCGGGTCGACCCCGGCTCGAAGCGGACGGCCGTTCCAGGGGCAATGTCGAGCCGCTTGCCGCGGGCCTGCTCCCGGGCGAAGACGAGGCCCGGATTGACCTCGTAAAAGTGGTAGTGCGAGCCGACCTGGATCGGGCGGTCGCCCGTATTGGCGACCTCGAGCACGGTGCGCTCGGCGCCGTCGTTGAACACGATCTCGCCGGGCAGCGTCGTCACCGCACCGGGGACGTCGGCGGAGGCCGCGCCGCGAATCGGGTGATGGACCGTCACCAGCTTCGTGCCGTCCGGGAAGGTGGCCTCGACCTGGATGTCGTGGATCATCTCGGCGACACCCTCCATCACCTGATCGACGCTCAGCACGGTGGCGCCCGCCTGCATCAGATCGGCGACAGTGCGGCCGTCCCGGGCGCCCTCGACCACGAAGTCGGTGATCAACGCCACGGCCTCAGGGTGATTGAGCTTCACGCCACGGGCCAGGCGGTTGCGCGCCACCTGGGCCGCCATGGCGATCAGCAGCTTGTCCTTCTCGCGGGGTGTCAGCAGCACGGGCAACCTCGTCGTCACGACGGCGGGAGCAAGGATCATGCGCGCGGCGCGGTCAAGGGTACGAAATCCGGCCGTTCCGATCAGGGTGTCATCGCGGTGAACCCGGCGAACAGGTCGTGGAGAGGTGCCCCCTTGATCGCGGTCGGCAGATCCCGGGGGTGGATGAATTCGTCCCGGAACCACGGATAACGCCGCGGGTCGAAGGCGGCGCGGACCCAATCGATGGTCCGGCGAACCCGCTCGATGCGTTCGACGTCCGGATGGTAGGTCAACCAGATGTCGAGGCTGTACCGGCCGAGATTGTCGACCGGCACGACCCGGGCGCCGATCGCGCTGGCATAGGTGGGCAGCAGGCCGATCCCGGCGCCCTTGGCGATCGCCCAGTAATACGCACTGCTGACGTTGATCTTCAGGGCGATCGGTACCGTGGCGGGGAAACCCGGGATCCCCCGGCTGTATTCGTCGAGGCGGATCGTCTGGCCGCTCGCCTGGACCACGATCCTGTGGCGCGTCAGCTCCTCCGGAGAGGCAGGAATTCCGTAGGTCTCTTCGTACTCGCGTGCCGCATACGGCAGAAGGTGGATCCGCCCGAGCTTGACCATCCGCAGATCGGGGCTCGTCGGCCGGGTCAGCTGGATGGCGATGTCCGCCTCCAGACGCAGGACATCGGCGGATTCCATCGCGCAGCGCAGATCGACGGTGAGGCGCGGATTGGCCCGCTGGAATTCGACGAGCCGCGGCGCGAGCCAGAAGGCGCCGAGGCCCTCGGTCACCGCGATCCGCACCTCGCCGGTTTCCGAAAAGGGTGCGGCCTCGCCAGCCCGCAACAGCCCGAAGGCGGCGGCCTCCATCCGGCCAGCGGATTTCAGGATCGCCTGCCCCTCGGCGGTCAGCCGTATGCCGTCCACATGGCGTGTGAGCAGCGGCGCTCCGATCAGGGATTCGAGATCGCCGATCCGCCGGCGCACCGAATTCACCGACAGGCCGAGTTGTGCGGCGGCAGCCCGGAAGCTCCCGGCCCGCTCGAGCACGAGGAAGACCCGGATGCTCTGCCAATCGGGCATCAGGTCCGGGGCCGGCGCGACCTGTTCCATCTATGGAACGCCCCTGTTCCGAATTTTGCACATACAGCTGGAGCGCTAGATGCGAAGTGCTCGACGGTCAATCCGAAACCGAATGACAGGTCATCCGATGACGGTGCACGTCGATCGCTCTCAATTCGTCCCCGGGTATTCGGATCGACTTGGGCATTCACCAATCACCGGTCGGCAGCGGCATGAGCTCGGCGCCATCCGGATCGAGCGGGTCGCCCGGCATCTCGTGGTGTTCATGCCGGCGCCGACCGACCTCGCGCGGTTGATCGAAGCCGCGCGGGCTGATCTGCCGGACCTCGCGCCACCGCAGATCGTTCAGCGGGTGATGTCCCACAATCCGGATAGCGTTCTCGCCATCGCTCACCGGCACAAGTTCGATGCGGGTGCCCCCCGGGGCGAAGGCCTCGTTGCCTGCCTGATGCTGAACGCCGCAGGGCTCGCGGCTCTGAGAGCCGGCACCTTCGATGCGTCCGATCCGCCCGTCTCGATGCTGGCGGGTCAGCACGAGCGCCCGGCCGGCATCTACGTCTGGGCCGTCTACGCGCGCCGGCGGCTTGCGGGTGGTGTCGGCCTCGTCTTCGATCGGCTGTCCAGCCCGAACTATCAGGGGGTCGACTTCTACGCGCGGGCCGCGACGCCGGAAGGCGCAGCGCTCCTGACCACCTTGGGTTTCGAACCGCCCAGCGCCCATCACGGCGGCCTCTACCACTTCGCCCGCGGATCGAAGCCCGAGACGGCACCGAGCTATGACAGCCACCGCCCCGGCGGGACTGGGACAAGCGTCGCGGTGGCCCGGAGCATGGAGGATCTGTCGCGCGTCATCGCGTTGCGCGCCACCGTCTACATGGCGGAGCAGGCCTGCCCGTACGAGGAGGAGTTCGACGGAAACGACCTCTCGGCCACCCACCTGATCGGCTATGTCGGCGATGAGCCCGCGGGATGCTTGCGGATTCGGTTCTTCGCGGATTTCGCGAAGATCGAGCGGCTGGCGGTCCGGGCCGAGTATCGCAACACCCGCATGGCCTTCGCCCTCGTCCGCGCCGGAATCGAACTCGCCCGGGTGAAAGGCTATCGCCGCCTCTACGGGCACGCGCAGAAGCGCCTCGTCGGCTTCTGGAGCCGCTTCGGCTTCCGCGTGTTCGAGGGCGCGCAGGAACTCGTGTTCTCCGACTTCGACTACGTTGAAATGCTGCTGGAGGCGGAACCCCATCCCCAGGCGATCGGGATCGGCATCGATCCCTACGTCATCATTCGGCCGGAGGGCCGCTGGCACCGGGCGGGGGCCCTCGATCGCTCGCGAAGCCGCGCCGTGACCCGGCCTTCCGTCGACACCAAGGTCGCCCTGTGATGCGCCAGATCAATCCGGCGCTCTATCGGCGGCCACGCAGCGTCCCGGTGCTGGTGCTGGTCGACATGCAGCAGGAATACGAGATCGCGGGCCGGCCGCTCGCGCTCCCGAGCATCGGTCCGGCGCTCGCGAATTGCCGGCTCGCCCTGGACCACGCCCGCGAAAGCGGCATCCAGGTCGCCTACGTCCGCTGGATCGGCGCGCCTTTGTTCCAGGCCGGAACGCGCTTCGCGCGTTGGATCGACGGCTTCGGGCCGCAGAGCTGCGACATGATCTTCGATCGGGACCGGCCCTCCTGTTACGCCAGTCCGGCCTTTGCCGACGTCATGGAGCGTGGCTGTCCGCCCCTCGTCATCGCGGGCTTTGCGGGTGAAGCCGCCTGCCTCGCCACCGCGATCGACGGTTACCACCGCGGTCAGGACATCACCTTCCTCAGCGATGCCTCCGCGAGCCACGGTCTCGATGGGATCGCCGCCGCAGACATCCACCGCTCGGTGAGCGCCGTTCTACGCGCCTTCGGGGATGTCATGAACACCCAAGCCTGGATCGCCGCGTCATCGCCCTTCGGCGCGGCCGCGTTCCCCTCAAGCTCGACCCATGCCCATGATTGATCGCACTCAGAACGACCGTGCCGGGGGAGCCGCCCATGCAGCCGACGCGGAGATCGAACTCCGCCTCGGACGCCACGCGGTCGCGCTCCTGGAGGCAGCCCGCGATGCCGGCGACCCGACGCTGATCGCCCATGCCGAGGCCATGGCCATGGCGGTTGGGTACGCGCTGGCCGCCCGGGTCACCGACGGTGTCCTGCGCGAGGATTGATCAGGCTGCGTCGTCCTCACCGCCGATCAGGCGCATGGCGCGCAGCCGCTCCGTGCGCTCGTCGCGCGACCGCCGATCCGCGTCGAGGGCCAGCCAAAGGGCGATCGTCTCGGGATCTTGCCCAAGATCGTTGCGGACGTCCGCGTCGCGCGGCGAAGGGGTCTGATCGAAGGCGTCCATCGTAACGGATCCGAGCCGTGAGCGGCCGTCCACTACAGGCCGGAGATTGGCTGGTCGAGCCCGAAGCCGCCCCCTCGCTTCGACAATGAGCCGGCATCGTCACGCGAAAGCCGGCGGCCAACAGAGCTCGCTTCGAAGCACCGCCTAAAGCAAAGCTGGAGACGGCGCCTCGACAGCGCCGGAGTGTGAAATCGTAGTCACACGCCTGTGTGTCTCAGCTCGCGTCCAGCGGGACAGGCGCCCTATCTCTCCAGCAGAGCAGGCCCCTCGGACTCGCGAGGTGGCGAGGTCCGTTTCTCGCCCTCGACCTGTCAGAAACATCTTGGACACCGGCGCATCCTACAGGATCCCGCCGCCCGCGGGCGGCGTCGCGACTGCCCGGCGTTTCGCACGGGCAGTTTATCAGGCCTGGGATCCGGTCAACGTGGCGATGACGGCTTCGACCACATCGATCTGCTGCTGTACGGCGACGAAGCGTAGTCCAGCCTCCGATCCGTCGCCCAGCACGAAGCTGCCCTTCTGCCGCCGCGTCTCGCGCAGCTTTCGAACCGATGCGACAATGATCTGCCGTTCCTCGATGAGTGCGGCATGCAGCTCATTCAGGCCGTCCAGTTCCAGCGTCGGGGCCATGCAGCGTTCTGAGCTCAGCGATCCGTCGCGGAAGCGTCGGCCGAAGGGGCGGGAAGGGTGCGACGCGCCATCGATCAGACGACGCGACGGTGCCGAAGGTACGCCGCGCCCCCAGGTTTTGCACCTGTCGGGTGCTTGCAAGGTGTGTGGCCGCGCGGGCGGCGGTTGGGCGGGCGCGCCACGGTCCCCAGGCATACCCCGCCCGTCGACCGGGGGAGCATCGGCGGGACCGGATCCGAAATCCGGCACGAGAAGTGCCGCTCCACCGGCACAGTTTGCTCCCGATGGAGGCTATGCAAGGTTTGGCACTGTGTCCCGGGCTGCATTCCGCCGGCTCCGCATAAGCGCGGAATCAGGGGTGGCGCGCGATCGGCTCGACGCGATGCGTGCCGCGCGCGCGCCGTCAGGTCGATTGTTCGCTCTGCCCGCGGCGCGCCCGCGCCGGATTGCCGAACCGCACCGATGTGGATCGCTCGGATTGTATGCTACTGAATGCAAAATATTCCCGGCGGCCTCATGGTCGGTTCGAGGGGCGGATGTGAGCGCATGCTGAGCGATGATGCGGATCATCACGCCGTGTCTCGATCGGATGAGATCGAGCCGGCGCCGGGCAGGGGCGACCCGCGGCGGCCGGCCGGCAGCCGGCCAAGGCGGACCCGAGGCTTCGCGCTGATATTGATCCTGCTCGCTGCGGCAGGTGGCGGCGCCTATGGCTACACGCGCCTCAACCAGCCGGAGGCGAAGCCGAAGGCTGCCGCGCCGCGACCCGTTCCGGTGACGCTCGGCACCGTCGAGCAGGGCCCGTTCGCCCTCGTGTCGAACGGGCTTGGCACCGTCCAGGCCTACAATACCGTTCAGGTTCGCACCCGGGTCGACGGCGAGATCCAGCAGGTCGCGTTCCGCGAGGGGCAGAACGTTCACAAGGGCGATGTCCTCGTCCAGATCGATCCGCGCCCCTATCAGGCGACGCTGGATCAGGCGAAAGCCAAGAAGGATCAGGACACCGCCAACCTCAACAACGCCAAGGCCGACCTCGTCCGGTATACGGGGCTCGGTGCGTATGCGTCGCGGCAGCAGACTGAGACGCAGACCGCCCTGGTCGCGCAGCTGACCGCGCAGGTCGCCTCCGATCAGGCCGCCATCGACAACGCTACGACTCAGCTCGGCTACGCCACGGTCCGGGCCCCGATCGCCGGCATGACCGGCTTCCGTCAGGTCGATATCGGCAACATCGTCACCGCCGCGGGCCAGACTCCGATCGTGACGATCACCCAAGTCGAGCCGATCTTCGTGGTGTTCACCGCGCCGGAGGACCAGCTTCCCGCCATTACCGCGGCCATGCGGACCGGGGACGTTCCCGTCGAGGCCTGGAGCTCGGACGGGGTCACCAAGCTCGCTGACGGCAGGCTCGCCTTGTTCAACAACCAAGTCGACACCGCGACCGGCACGATCCGCCTCAAGGCCGTGTACGGGAACCAGAACCACGCGCTCTGGCCGGGCCTGTCGGTCTCGACCAAGATGCGGGTCGGGATCGTCGCAAGCGCCACGACCGTGCCGGACAACGCGATCCAGCACGGGCCCGATGGGCTCTTCGCTTTCGTGGTCGATGACAACGACCACGCCCACCAAGTGTCCCTGAAAGCCGGGCGATCCGATTCGGGCCGTACGCAGATCATGAGCGGCGACCTGAAGCCGGGTGCGCGCGTCATCACGGCCGGTCAGTACAAGGTGCAGGACGGCAGCGTGGTCGCTGAGGCGCACGCCTCCGGCGCGGCGCAGGCGGATACGTCCAAGCCTCAGGTCGAGGCGCACCGCTGATGCGCTGGATCACCCGGACGATGGATCGGCAGCGGCGCGGGATCCGGCGATGAAAGGCGGCATCTCCGCGCCCTTCATCCGGTTCCCGGTGGCGACCACGCTGATCATGGTCGGCATCCTGTTCCTCGGGGTGGTGGCCTATCCGCTGCTGGGCGTCGCGCCGCTGCCGCAGGTGGACTTCCCGACGATCCAGGTGACGGCACAGCTGCCCGGCGCGAGCCCGGAAACCATGGCGTCCTCCGTGGCGCAGCCCCTGGAGCGGCAATTCTCGCAGATCCCGGGCGTCTCACAGATGACGTCCCAGAGTTCCCTCGGGATCTCGTCGATCACCGTTCAGTTCGACCTGAACCGGAACATCGACGGGGCGGCGAGCGACATCCAGGCGGCGATCAACGCCGCCAGCGGCCAGCTCCCGAAGAACCTGCCGACCCCGCCGACCTACCGGAAGGTCAACCCGGCCGATTCACCGATCCTCCTGCTCTCGGCCACCTCCGACACGATGCCGTTGATCGAGGTAGATGACGCGGTCGACGTGCAACTCGCCCAGCGCATCAGCCAGATCTCCGGCGTGGCGCAGGTGTTCATCGGCGGCCAGCAGAAGCCGGCGATCCGCATCCAACTCGATCCCGCCAAGCTCGTGGCCAAGAATCTGTCGATGGAGGACGTGCGCACGCAGCTCACTCTCACCACCGTCAACAACCCCAAGGGCAGTATCGACGGCAGCAGCCACAGCTACACGATCTACGCCAACGACCAGCTGACCGCGGCGAAGAACTGGAACGACGTGATCGTCGCCTACCAGAACGGCGCGCCCTTGCGCGTGCGCGACATCGGCCGCGCGGTCGCCGGGCCGGAGGACACCAAGCAGGCCGGCTGGACCAACGGCAAGCGCGGCGTGTTCCTCGTGGTGTTCAAGCAGCCCGGCGCCAACGTGATCGACACGGTGGACAGCATCAAGGCGCAGCTGCCGCGTCTGACCGCAACGCTGCCAGCCGGCATCAAGATCGACATCCTGAGCGACCGCACCCAGACCATCCGCGCTTCGGTCGAGGACGTGCAGTTCACCCTCCTGCTCACCATCGTGCTGGTGGTGGCGGTGATCTTCGTCTTCCTGCGCAGCTTCTGGGCGACCGTGATCCCGAGCGTGACCGTGCCGCTCGCGCTCCTCGGCGCCTGCGCGCTGATGTGGATGGCGGGCTACACCCTCGACAACCTCTCGCTGATGGCGCTGACGATCTCGGTCGGTTTCGTGGTCGACGATGCGATCGTGGTGCTGGAGAACATCAGCCGCTACATCGAGGAGGGGATGCGGCCCATGGAGGCCGCCTACAAGGGTGCGGGCGAGATCGGCTTCACCATCGTGTCGATCTCGGTATCGCTGATTGCGGTGCTGATCCCGCTCCTGCTGATGGGCGGCATTATCGGCCGTCTGTTCCGCGAGTTTGCCGTCGTGTTGTCGATGACGATCGCGGTCTCCGCCTTCGTCTCGCTCACGCTGACCCCGATGATGGCCTCACGGCTCCTCAAGCCGCACGGTGCCGAGCGGCACGGCCGCCTCTACCGGATGAGCGAGGCCGGGTTCGATTGGCTTCTGTCGCTCTATGAGGACGCCCTCGACGTGGCCCTGCGCTTCCGCAAGGTCACGCTGCTGGTCTTCTTCGCGACGCTGGCGCTGACCGGCTACCTGTTCGTGGCGATCCCGAAAGGCTTCTTCCCGCAGCAGGATACCGGCTTCATGATCGGCGTCACCGAGGCGGGGCAGGATATCTCGTTCTCGGCGATGAAGACGCTGCAAGAGAAGGTCGGCGCCATCGTCCAGGCCGATCCGGCGGTGGCCACCGTCGGCATGTCGCTCGGCGGCAACGGGCAGGCGCTGAATTCCGGGCGCATGTACATCACGCTGAAGCCCCGCGATGAGCGCGACGTCAACGCCTTTCAGGTGATCGGGCGGCTGCGGCCGAAGCTGGAGCAGGTCGAGGGCATCCGCACCTTCATCCAGGCGACGCAGGACGTGCGCACGGGCGGCCGCACCTCGCGCACCCAGTTCGAATACACGCTTCAGGATCCGAATCTCGCCGAGCTGAACACTTGGGCGCCGAAGATCCTCGACAAGATGAAGACCCTGCCGGAGCTGCGCGACGTCGCCACCGACCAGCAGACCCGCGGCACGACGCTCACCCTGTCGATCGACCGCGACGCGGCCTCGCGCTATGGCATCACGCCTCAGCTCATCGACGACACGCTCTACGACGCGTTCGGCCAGCGGCAGATCGCGCAGTACTTCACGCAGCTCAACAGCTACCATGTGGTGCTGGAGGTTCTGCCGGCCCTGCAGGGCAGCGTCGACAGCCTGGACAAGATCTACATCAAGGCGCCGAACGGCGGTGGTCAGGTGCCGCTCGCGGCCTTCGCCCGCTGGACGACCGTGCCGGTCGCGCCGCTCGCCGTAAACCACCAGGGCCAGTTCCCGGCGGTGACGATCAGTTTCAACCTCGCCCCCGACGTGGCGCTGGGGCAGGCCACCGAGGCGATCGCGCAGGCGATGCGGGACTTGCAGGTGCCCCCCACCGTGACGAGCGGCTTCCAGGGCACGGCACAGGCCTTCCAGCAATCGCTCTCGACGGTGCCGCTGCTGATCCTGGCCGCCCTGTTCGTAGTCTATCTGATCCTCGGCATCCTCTATGAGAGCTTCATCCACCCGATCACCATCCTGTCGACGCTGCCCTCGGCCGGCGTCGGCGCGCTCGCGGTGCTGATGTGGGCGGGATTCGATTTCAGCCTGATCGCGCTGATCGGCATCATCCTGCTGATCGGCATCGTGAAGAAGAACGGCATCATGCTGGTCGACTTCGCGATCGTGGCCGAGCGTGAGGAGGGGCTGACGCCGGAAGAGGCGATCCGGAAGGCCGCTTTGCTGCGTTTCCGTCCGATCCTGATGACCACGATGGCGGCGTTGCTCGGTGGTATCCCGCTCATGTTCGCCCATGGCACCGGGTCCGAGATCCGACAGCCGCTGGGCTACGCCATGGTGGGCGGTCTTGCGGTCAGCCAAGTCCTGACGCTGTTCACGACGCCCGTGATCTATATCTACCTCGACCGACTGGCCCATCGCTTCTCCTATCGGGACAAGCCGGAGGCCGCCGAATCCGTGCTCGATGAGCCCGCGGTCGAGCCGGTGGAGGAGGTTCGAGGGCCTCCGACGCTGCGGGCAGCGGAGTAAGTCGAGACGCACGTCACGCCGCTTCGCTTGGCACGGCCGGCTTCTGAACCAAATGAGTCCGGATAGGCCGGCAGGCCCATCGGATTCGAAGGATGCGGATGAGCCGGAATCTGCCGCTGCGAGGGCTCGTTGTCCTCACCCTGGAGCAGGCGGTCGCGGCGCCCTACTGCACCTCGAGGCTCGCCGATGCCGGGGCGCGAGTTATCAAGATCGAGCGCCCGGAGGGCGATTTCGCCCGGGGCTACGATGCGGCGGTCCATGGCCTGTCGAGCTACTTCGTCTGGCTCAATCGCGGCAAGGAGAGCCTCGTCGCGGATATCAAGGATCCGGAGGATGCGCGCCTGCTCCACGCGATCCTCGCCCGGGCCGACGTGTTCGTTCAGAACCTCGCCCCGGGCGCCGCTGCCCGCGCCGGCTTCGGGTCCGCAGAACTGCGCGCACGCCATCCGCGCCTGATCACCGTCGACATCTCTGGTTATGGTGCCGGCCACGCCTACAGCGACATGAAGGCCTACGATCTGCTGGTCCAGGCCGAGAGCGGGCTCGCCGGCATCACCGGCCATCCGGCGGGTCCCGGTCGGGTCGGCGTCTCGGTCTGCGACGTGGCCTGCGGGATGGACGCCCACGCCGCGGTCCTGGAGGCGCTGATCGCCCGGGGCATCACGGGCCAGGGCTGCGCTCTCGCGGTGAGCCTGTTCAGCGGCGCGGCCGACTGGATGAACGTGCCGCTGCTCTATTTCGAGGGCACCGGCCAAGAACCGCAGCGGGTCGGCCTCGCCCATCCCTCGATCTGTCCCTACGGCGCCTTCCCGACCGCCGACGACAGCCTCGTGCTGATCTCGATCCAGAACGAACGTGAATGGGCGCGCTTCTGCGCGGTGGTGCTGGAGGATCCCGACCTCGCAATCGCCGAGGGCTACGCGCCCAACACCGCCCGGGTCGCCAACCGCACGACTGTGGACCGGCGCGTGGCCGACACCCTGGCGCGGCTGACCCGCGAAGCCGCGGCGACCCGACTTCAGGAGGCCGGCACTGCCTACGGCTTCGTCAACACCCTCGCCGATCTCGCCGCCCATCCCGCTCTGATGCGCGCCGCGGTCGAGACGC
The DNA here is from genome assembly GCF_022829725.1 of Methylobacterium sp. E-005. Taxonomy (GTDB): domain Bacteria; phylum Pseudomonadota; class Alphaproteobacteria; order Rhizobiales; family Beijerinckiaceae; genus Methylobacterium. Next base: position 12,110 of record NZ_JAKSYG010000212.1, read on the forward strand.
CCGGCGGGACCGCCCATATCGTGGCGCCGCCGGTCCTGATCGACGGACAGGCCCGATCCCTTGGTCCGGTTCCCGCGATCGGCCAGCACAGCGCACGCATCCGCGGGGAATTCGCAGACCGGTGAACTTCACGACAGGGGAGGGGCGTATGAGGCTCGACGGCAAGATCGCGATCGTGACGGGGGCGGGCAGCGGCTTCGGAGCAGGCATCGCCCGCCGTTTCGCCGAGGAAGGTGCACGGGTCGCCTGCATCGACATCGACAGACCGGCGGCCGAGCGGGTGGCGTCGGAGATCGGTGCGAATGCCTTCGCCGCCGGCGCGGATGTCGGCAGCGCCGCCGAGGTCGAGGCCGCTGTCGCGGCGACGCGCGAGCGCTTTGGCGATCCGCACATTCTGATCAACAACGCCGGCACCACCCACCGCAACAAGCCGCTGCTGGAGGTGACCGAGGAGGAGTTCGACCGCGTGTTCCGCGTGAACGTGAAGTCGATCTTCCACTTCGTCCGGGCGGTCGCCCCCCTGATGCGCGACCAGGGGGGCGGCGTCATCGTGACTGTAAGCTCGACGGCCGCGCTCCGGCCGCGCCCTGGGCTGACATGGTACAACGCGTCGAAGGGCGCGGCGAGCCTCGCCTCCAAGTCGCTGGCGCTGGAACTCGCGCCCTGGAAGATCCGGGTGAACGCCCTCTGTCCGGTGATGGGCGCGACAGGGCTGCTCGAACAGTTCATGGGTGTGCCCGACACGCCCGAGAACCGCGCGCGGTTCATCGGCACGATCCCGCTGGGTCGGATGTCGGAAGCCCGCGATATCGCGGCGGCGGCGCTGTTTCTGGCCTCGGACGAAGCCGAATTCATCACCGGTGTCGATCTGCCCGTCGATGGCGGCCGCACGGCCTGAGGAGCGAGCCATGGAAGCCTATACCGAGATCCGGGAAGCGGTGGCGAAGCTCTGCGCGGGCTTCCCGGGCTCCTACTGGCGGGCGCTCGATCGGGAGATGACCTACCCGACCGCCTTCGTGAACGCCCTCACCGAGAGCGGCTACCTCTCGGTCCTGATCCCGGAAGCGTATGGCGGCTCGGGTCTCCCGCTCTCGGCGGCCGCTGCGATCCTGGAGGAGGTGCAGCGGGCCGGCTGCAACGGTGGCGCCTGCCACGCACAGATGTACACGATGGGCACGCTGCTCCGGCACGGCTCGGAGGCTCAGAAGGCCGAGTACCTGCCGGGCATCGCCGAGGGGCGCCTGCGGTTGCAGGCCTTCGGTGTGACGGAGCCGACTTCCGGCACGGATACCGGCAGCCTGCAAACCACGGCACGGCGCGAGGGCGACCGCTATGTGGTCAACGGGCAGAAGATCTGGACAAGCCGCGCGGAGCATTCCGACCTGATGCTGCTCCTCGCCCGGACGACACCGCGCAGTGAGGGCATGAAGCGCACCGACGGCCTGTCGGTGCTTCTCGTCGACATGCGGGAGGCGCGGGGCAACGGCCTCACCATCCGGCCGATCCGCACGATGATGAATCACGCCACCACGGAGGTGTTCTTCGACAACCTCCGCGTTCCGGCCGAGAACCTGATCGGCGAGGAGGGCAGGGGCTTTCGTTACATCCTGTCCGGCATGAACGCGGAGCGCATCCTGATCGCCGCCGAATGCGTGGGCGATGCCAAATGGTTCATCGACAGGGCGAAGGCCTATGCCGGCGAGCGCTCGGTCTTCGGCCGGCCGATCGGCGCCAACCAGGGCGTGCAATTTCCGATCGCCCGGGCCTACGCCAACATGCGGGCGGCCGAGCTGATGGTGCGCGAGGCTTTGAATCTCTATGAGGGCGGCGCCAATCCGGGCGCCGAAGCCAATATGGCCAAGATGCTCGCCGCTGATGCGTCGTTCGAGGCGGCCAACGTCTGCATCCAGACCCATGGCGGCTTTGGCTTCGCCGAGGAATACGATGTGGAACGCAAGTTCCGCGAGACGCGCCTCTACCAAGTGGCGCCGATCTCGACGAATTTGATCCTGGCCTACCTGTCCGAGCACGTGCTCGGCCTGCCGCGTGCGTACTGAGATGAGCGACCTGACCGCCTGGATCGGCCGGACCCGCGCGCAATCGGACCTCGTCACGCCGCGTTTGATCGCCGAGTTCAACGCGACCTTCGCACCGCATCTCGCGCCGGTCGCGGATGGGACGGCGCCCCCCGCTCTGCATTGGTGCCTTGCCCCGGAGACGCCCCCGGCCGACGCCCTCGGGCCGGACGGGCACGCCGCGAAGGGCGGGTTCCTGCCCCCCGTGCCGCTGCCGCGCCGCATGTGGGCCGGCGGCCAGATCGAGACCGTGTCGGAATTGCACGTCGGCGATGCGATCACCCGCACCGAGACCGTGCGGGATGTGGTGTTCAAGGAGGGGCGCAGCGGACGTCTCTGCTTCGTCACCGTCGAGCACGCGGTGGCGACCGGCCGCGGCGTGGCGATTCGCGAGCGGCAGGACATCGTCTACCGGGAGGCTGCCGGCGCCGAGACGGGCCGGAGTTCCGATGCGGAGCGCGATGAGGCAAGCGCCTACGCTCACGTCTGGGCCGTGCCGGCGACACCGACCTTGCTGTTCCGCTACTCGGCCATGACGTTCAACGGCCACCGCTTCCACTATGACCAGCCCTACGCCACCCAGGTCGAGGGCTATGCGGATCTCGTGGTTCACGGGCCGATGCAGGCGACGCTGCTGATGAACCTCGCTGCCACGCTGCTGGGGCGGGTGCCGCGGATCTTCCGCTATCGCGGCTTGTCGCCGATGACCGCAAACCAGAGTGTTCGCGTCTGCGGCCGCCGAGGCGCGGCGGGATTCGAAGGTATCACCCTCGACGAGGCGGGCCGCCTCTGCATGCGCGCGCAGGCAGTCGAGTAGCCGACCGTTTCGGCTGCGCAGCCGTCCCCGCATCCGAGGGATGGGTGGACGCCCCGAGGGGGGATCGGGGCGCCCCGGATCGCGACCGCGTCAGGCGAGCTTCAGCCCGACATCGACGTTGCCGCGGGTCGCGTTCGAATACGGGCAGACCTGATGGGCGGCATCAACGAGCTTCTGCGCGTCGGCGCGATCGAGGCCCGGAAGGCTGACCGTCAGATCGGCGGTGATGCCGAAGCCGCCCTCGGAGCGCGGGCCGATGCCCACATCGGCGGTCACGCTGGTGTCGGCCGGGACCTTCAGCTGCAGCGAGGGCGCCACGGCCTTCATGGCGCCGAGGAAGCAGGCCGAGTAGCCGGAGGCGAAGAGCTGCTCCGGGTTCGCGCCGGGACCGCCCGCGCCGCCGAGCTCCTTCGGTGTCGCGAGCTTGACCTCGAAGCTGCCGTCGGCGGTACGGGCCGCGCCGTCGCGGCCTCCGGTGGCGGTGGCGGTGGTGCGGTACTTCACGTCGACGGGCATATGTTTCTCCGGTTTTCGGATACGTGTCGGCATCTAGGGGCGGGCGGGCCAGTGCATAGTCCCGGATTAGATTGTGCGCAATCGTTATTCAGGGGTCGATCAGGCAGAACCGATCGACATCGACCAGGCCGCGGTCGGTGATCTTGAGATGGGGAATGACCGGCAGCGGCAGAAACGCCACCTGCAGGAATGGCTCGGGCAGGACCACGCCCAGCCCCCGCGCCGCGGACCGCAGGGCGACGAGATCCCGTCGAATCGTGTCGAACGGGCGCTGGCTCATGAGGCCGGCGAGCGGCAAGCTGATCTCGGCGAGAACGCGTCCGCCCTCGACGACGACGAAGCCGCCTTCGATTTCGCCCAACCGGTTCACCGCCACCGCCATATCGGCCTCGTCGACGCCGACCACCGTGATGTTGTGGCTGTCGTGGCCGACCGAGGAGGCGATGGCGCCGCGCTGCAGTCCGAACCCCTTCACGAAGGCGACGCCGATCCCGCGATCACCCGGGGGCGTGCGTCCGTGGCGTTCCACCACCGCAACCTTGATGACATCCTGGGCAGGATCGACCTGCCGCTCGCCACCGGCATAGGGCAGCGACAGGTCGTGGCGCAGGGTGATGATCTTGCCCGGGACGACGCCGATCACCGGTGTCGAGGGTCCGGAGCCGGGCGCTGCGAAATCCGCGGCTGTCACCCGCCGCGCCCGGATGCTGTTGCGGCCGATCGGTGTGACGGGCGGGCGGGCGGCGAACAGGGCCTCCTCCACCGGCCGGCCGGCCGTGAAGACGTGTGAGACCGCGCAGGTCGCGAGATCATCGATCACCACGAGGTCGGCCCGCTGGCCCGGCGCCACGAGGCCCCGGTCGTGCAGGCCGAAGGCGCGGGCGGCCGACCACGACGCGGCCCGGTAGGCCGCCAGCGGCGGCGCGCCGAGCGCGATGGCGGTGCGGATGACGAAGTCGAGATGCCCCTCCTCGGCGATATCGAGGGGGTTTCGATCGTCGGTGCAGAAGGCCAGAAACGGCGCGGTCCGCTCGGTCAGGATCGGCGCCAGGGCGTGCAGATCCTTGCAGACCGAGCCCTCCCGGATCAGCACGGTCATACCCTTCGAGAGTTTTTCGAGCGCCTCCTCGGGCGTCGTCGCCTCATGCTCCGTGCGGATGCCGGCGGCGATGTAGCCATTGAGCTCCGCGCCTCGCAGCAGCGGGGCGTGGCCGTCGATGGGCCGGCCCTGGAAGGCGGCGAGCTTTTCCAGCACCGCGGGATCGCTGGCGAGCACCCCGGGGAAATTCATGAACTCGGCGAGCCCGATCACCTTGGGATGGGCGGCAAACGGCAGAAGATCGGCCGCATCGATCCGGGCGCCCGAGGTCTCCAGATGGTCGGTCGCCGGGACGCAGGAGGAGAGCTGCACCCGCAGATCCATCGCCAGCGTCTCGGACGAAGCCAAAAACCACGTGAAGGCATCGACGCCGAGGACGTTGGCCATCTCGTGCGGATCGCAAATCCCCGTGGTCACCCCGTGGGGCAGCACGCAGCGCTCGAATTCCTGCGGCGGCATCAACGACGATTCCACATGGAAATGGGTGTCGATGAAGCCCGGCACCGCGATCTTGCCGGCAATGTCGATCTCGCGCCGCCCGCGATAGGTCCCGAAGGTACCGACGATCCGGTCACCGCAAATGGCGATATCGGACGCAACGAGATCCCCGGTCACGAGATCGAAGAAACGCCCGCCCTTGAGGACGAGATCGGCCTCGGTGCGACCGATCCCCTGATCGATGACCCGCCGCAGGAAATCCACCTGTCGCATCGCGTAATGTCGCCTCCGCCCCGCTATCCGCCAGGAGCATGCCACGGATGCGAGGCCTTCGGCGACGCTTGCAGGCGGGCCGGTAGGGGCGCAGAAGCCCGGCACCTGCGCAACAGTCGAACCTGCCGATGCCCGCCTATCGTTCCCGCACCACGACCCACGGCCGCAACATGGCCGGCGCCCGCGGCCTCTGGCGCGCGACCGGAATGAAGGACGCCGATTTCGGCAAGCCGATCATCGCGGTGGTGAATTCGTTCACGCAGTTCGTGCCGGGCCACGTTCACCTCAAGGATCTGGGCCAGCTCGTCGCCCGCGAGATCGAGGCGGCGGGCGGCGTCGCCAAGGAATTCAACACGATCGCGGTCGATGACGGCATCGCCATGGGTCATGACGGGATGCTCTACTCGCTCCCGTCCCGCGAACTGATCGCCGACTCGGTCGAGTACATGGTCAACGCGCATTGCGCGGACGCGATGGTGTGCATCTCGAACTGCGACAAGATCACCCCCGGCATGCTGATGGCGACGCTCCGCCTCAACATCCCGACCGTGTTCGTCTCGGGCGGCCCAATGGAGGCCGGCAAGGTCCAGCTGCCGGGCATCGCCAGGAAGGTCGATCTCGTCGACGCGATGATCGCGGCCGCCGACGACCGGATCTCCGACGAGGACGTGGCGGTGATCGAGCGCTCGGCCTGCCCGACCTGCGGCTCGTGCTCGGGCATGTTCACGGCGAACTCGATGAACTGCCTCACCGAGGCGCTGGGGCTGGCGCTTCCTGGCAATGGATCGGTGCTCGCCACCCACGCCGACCGCAAGCGCCTGTTCGTGGAGGCCGGCCACCTGATCGTCGATCTCGCCCGCCGGCACTACGAGCAGGACGACGGGGGCGTGCTGCCGCGCGCGGTGGCGAGCTTCAAGGCGTTCGAGAACGCCATGACCCTCGACATCGCCATGGGCGGCTCGACCAACACGGTGCTGCACCTGCTGGCCGCTGCCCATGAGGGCGAGGTGCCCTTCACCATGGCGGATATCGACCGCCTGTCCCGGCGGGTGCCGGTGTTGTGCAAGGTCGCCCCGGCGGTGGCCAACGTCCATATGGAGGACGTGCACCGGGCGGGCGGCATCATGGCCATCCTGGGCGAACTCGACCGTGCCGGCCTGATCGATACAAGTGTCGGCAACGTCTCGGCCGGGACGCTCGGCGGGGCGCTCGCGCGCTGGGATGTGCGCGGCGAACCGGCCACCTCGGTCCAGAGCTTCTACCGGGCGGCCCCGGGCGGCGTGCCGACCCAGGTGGCGTTCAGTCAGGAATCGCGCTTCGACGAACTCGATCTCGACCGGGAAGGCGGCGTGATCCGCGACGCCGCCCATGCCTATTCGCAGGATGGCGGCCTCGCTGTGCTCTACGGCAATCTCGCCGAGCAGGGCTGCATCGTGAAGACCGCGGGCGTCGATGCCTCGATCCTGACGTTCACCGGGACGGCCCGGGTGTTCGAGAGCCAGGACGCCGCGGTGGATAGCATCCTCAACGGCAAGGTGACGGCCGGCGAGGTGGTGCTGATCCGCTACGAGGGCCCGCGCGGCGGCCCCGGCATGCAGGAGATGCTGTACCCGACAAGCTACCTGAAATCGAAGGGTCTGGGTAAGGCCTGCGCCCTCGTGACGGACGGGCGATTCTCCGGCGGGTCCTCGGGACTCTCGATCGGTCACGTCTCCCCGGAGGCGGCCGAGGGTGGTCTGATCGGCCTCGTGCGCGACGGCGACACCATCGCGATCGACATCCCGGCCCGCAGCATCTCCCTCCAGGTCGATGCGGGCGAACTCGACCGGCGGCGCGCCGAGCAGGCGGCGGCGGGCTGGCTGCCGGCGAAGCCCCGCAAGCGCAAGGTCAGCGCGGCCCTGCGCGCCTACGCGATGCTGACGACCAGCGCCGCGCACGGCGCCGTACGCCGGGTCTGATCAGCGGGCGACGGGTAGCAACGCCGCGATGCGCTGCCGCAGGGATCTGCGCGCCGGTGCGGTCGCGGCGGCCGTGCCGGACGGAAGGCGACCGAGGGCGGTGAGCATCAGCGGCTCGATCGCCGCGTAGCCGGCCTTGCTGAGGTGGAGCCCGTCGGTGCCGTAGGACCGGCGCAGGCCGCCCGATCCGTCGGTCAACACGGAATGGTAGTCGATGTAGGTCGCCCCATGCGCGTGCGCATTGTCGCGCAGCCACCCGTTGACCGCCGCGATCATCGCGGGGGCGTCCTTCACCTCCGGGTTCCAGGGGATCCGGGCGGCCGGCATGATCGAGCCGACCCAGGCCTTCACGCCCATCGCCTGGGCCTCGTCGAGCATGCTGGCGAGGATCCGGGTGATCTCTTCGGCCGGGACGAAGAACCCTTCGTTGCGACCGATGTCGTTGACCCCGCACAGGAGGTGGACGCCCCCGGCCCCTGTCTCCTCGAGATCGCGGCGGAATCGCATGGTGATCCAGCGCGCTGTCTGGCCCGATCCCCCGCGGGGAATGAGATCGTGGGCGGCAAACGTGGCGGCGCGGTGATTGCCCCACTGCTCGGTGATCGAGTCACCGATGAAAACGATCGGTCGCACCATGGCTCAGGACGATGCCTCGGTCCGTGCATCGAGAATCGTGGCGACCTCCGCCTGTAGCCTGTCCGCCATCATCTGCCGGCCCTCGGAGGTGACATGCACGATATCGGTGAACAGGAGACGGTTCTCACCCTCGAACAGCCGGCTGAAGTCCCGTGCCGCGAAGGGCGCAGCCGCGTCGTGGCCAGTGTCGAGCCGGCTGAGGACGCCCTCGAAGCGCTCGTATTGCCGATCCAGATACGCCAAGAACAACCCTGATGCGGCGGATACCTCTTCGGCGACGCGCTCAGTCTTTCGGACGACGGTTGGCTGAAGATAGAAGCGGATCGGCGCGCCGATGCCAGGTGCCAGCCGGGCGAGGCGCTTCAACGCCAGCTCGAACTGGCGGACCACCTCCCATTCCCAGATGTCCGACTGCCAGTTCGTCAAGGCACGCAGATTCTCGAGCCGCGCAAAGATCCGCTCCTGCAGGATCTCATAGGACAGCGGCTCGGTTTCGGCCTCGGACCGGCCCTGGTCGAAGACGACATCATGGAGGCATTCGCTGGCGAAGTGATTGAAGGGGTAGCCCGCCCGCGGATCGAAACTCCAGGGCTGGAAGATATCGGTCCCGCCGCCGACGATCAGGATCACGTCCGGCTGAAGATCCATCAGCCGCGTCGTGATCAGGGCGATCATCTGGTTGAGGCAAGCTGAGATCGCGCCGAAATTGTAGACCCGCGCCCCATCGCCGAGGACCCGCTTCAGCCCGGTTTCCAACCGTCCCGGCACCGTATCGGCGAAGACCTGCCCGTCGAGGAGCGTGCTGTCGCCCACGAGGAAGACCCGCAGCGTCTCGGAGGGCGGCCGCGCGTCCGCGTGCGTCGTGTTGAAATAGCCGAGGCCATCGTAGCGCCAGCCTTTGTCGGGCGGGCATGCCAGCGGCTTGCCGGCGAACTGGACGTAGGGTGTCGGGAAACGCGTATTGGTGTCGAAGCTCTGGAAAAGCTTCACGAATTTCTGCCGCTGAGCGTACGCGTCGGCGTCAGAAGGCCGTTGGGCCATGAACTCTCTCCTTCGGCAAATCGATCGATGTCGCCGCAGCGCCTGACTAGCGACGCAGGTCATCCTGATGGTTCAGGAACCAGCCGTAGGTCTGTCGCAGCCCGTCCTCCAGGGCGATCTCCGGTTGCCAGCCCATGGATGTGAGCCGCGACACGTCCATGAGCTTGCGCGGCGTGCCGTCCGGCTTGGTCGCGTCGAAGTCCAGGCGGCCCTCGAAACCGATCACCCGGGCCAGCGCCTCGGCAAGCTCGCGGATCGTGCAATCCTGCCCCGTCCCGACATTGATGTGCGACAGGTCCGGCCGCGTATTGGCCGCGTAGACCGTATCGTCCAGCTCCATCACGAACACGCTCGCACGGGCCATGTCGTCCACGTGCAGGAATTCGCGCATCGCCCGGCCCGTGCCCCAGACCGTGACGCTCGCGTGGCCCATCGCCTTGGCCTCATGCAGCCGGCGCATCAGCGCCGGCAGGACGTGAGAGTTCTCGGGGTGGAAATTGTCGTTGGGCCCGTACAGGTTGGTCGGCATCACGCTGCGGTAGCGCCGCCCGTACTGGCGGTTGTAGCTCTCGCACATCTTGATGCCGGCGATCTTCGCGATGGCATAGGGCTCGTTCGTCGGCTCCAGCACGCCGGTGAGCAGCGCATCCTCGCGCATCGGCTGGTCTGCGAGCTTCGGATAGATGCACGAGGAGCCCAGGAACAGCAGCCGATCGACACCCGTCAGATGAGCGGCCTGGATGACATTCGCCTGGATGACGAGATTGTCGTGAATGAAATCTGCCGGGAAGGTGTTGTTCGCATGGATGCCACCAACCTTGGCGGCGGCGAGGTAGACCTGATTGATCCGGTTGTCGGCGAAGAATTGCCGGACCGCGGCCTGATCGAGCAGATCGAGGGTCTGCCGCTCGGCTGTCAGGATCCGCGCGTCGTCCCGCTCTTGCAGCCGCCGCACAATGGCCGAGCCCACCATGCCCCGATGGCCCGCCACGAAGACCGTTTGACCGCGATCGTCCATTACACGTCCCGTTTCCAATCCGAGCGTCCGTTCGTCAGGGCCCTATAGCGCCGTTCGCCCGGAGAATCGCGGCGCATGCAGGAATTCTCTGCGACACCTGGGGTGGTGCCATCGGGCGGCGGACACGACGCGAATCCCCGGCACGCGACGCAAGCGCCACCGCGCCAGGTGCGATGTTATCGCGGCGGGGTACCGCATGGCGACGTCAGTCGACGATTGACCCTTGCGCGCCGTCGAAACGCCGCGATAGTGTCAAGTCATGCTGACACTTGCGGTCGATCAGAACGTAGGACAGGAGCGTGATCGGCGACCGCATGCGGTGGTCATCGGCTCAGGCTTCGGTGGGCTCGCCGCCGCCGTCCGGCTCGGCGCCCGCGGATACCGCGTTACGGTTCTGGAGCGTCTGGAACAGGCCGGAGGCCGCGCGCGGGTTCACCGGCAGGACGGCTTCACCTTCGATGCCGGACCAACCATCGTCACGGCGCCCCAATTGTTCGAGGAACTCTGGGCGCTGGCGGGCCGCCGACTTTCGGACGACGTGACGCTCGTCCCGATGGATCCGTTCTACCGGATCCGTTTCGCCGATGGTTCGTCGTTCGCCTATAGCGGCGATCCGGATCGGATGCGCGAAGAGGTCGCCCGGTTCGCGCCGCAGGATATCGCCGGCTATGAGCGCTTCATGGCCCATAGCCGGGCCGTCTGCGAGATCGGGTTCGAGCAGCTCGGGCATGTCCCGTTCGGACGGATCGGCGCGATGCTGAAGATTGCCCCGGATCTGATGCGCCTGTCCGGCCACCGCTCGGTCCACGAGGTGGTGGCACGCTTCATCCGCGACGAGCGGTTGCGTACGGTGTTCAGCTTCCACCCGCTGCTGATCGGCGGAAATCCCTTCCGGGCCAGCGCGATCTATTGCCTGATCGCGGATCTCGAGCGCCGCTGGGGCGTCCACTTCGCCATGGGCGGCACCGGACACTTGGTCGATGGCCTCGTGCGCCTGATCCGCAGCCAGCGCGGACGGGTGCGGCTCGGCGCTGAGGTCGCCCGCATCCGGGTCGAAGGCAAAGCGGCGACCGGAGTGGAACTCCGCGGCGGCGAGATGATCGCGGCGGATCTGGTGGTCTCGAACGCCGATTCAGCGGTCACCCATGCGCGCCTGCTGCCGGAGGCACAGCGCTGGAGTCCGTGGCGCTACCGTCGCGCCCGCTCCTCCATGGGTCTGTTCGTCTGGTATTTCGGAACGAAGCGCCGCTATCCCGAGGTGGATCATCACACGATCCTGCTCGGGCCGCGCTATCGCGGGCTCCTGGCCGACATCTTCGATCGCAAGGTGCTGGCCGACGATGCAAGCCTTTACCTGCACCGTCCCACCGCGACCGATCCGAGCCTCGCGCCGCCGGGATGCGATGCCTTCTATGTCTTGGCACCGGTGCCGAATCTGGCTGGCGGCCAGGATTGGCGGGCGCTGGCGGAGCCATACCGGCGCCGCATCGCCCGCATTCTGGAGACGAGCGTGCTCCCGGGCCTTTCCGAGTCGATCGTCACGTCCCGCGTGACGACGCCCCAGGATTTCCAGGACGACTTCCTGAGCTATCGTGGCTCGGGCTTCGGGCTTGAGCCCGTGCTGACCCAGTCCGCGTGGTTCCGGCCGCATAACCGCTCGAGCGACGTGCGCAACCTCTACTTGGTCGGCGCCGGTACGCATCCGGGCGCCGGCCTACCCGGCGTGCTCTCCTCCGCCCGCGTCCTCGACAGCGTGGTTCCCGATGCCCGTGTTACCGCCTGAATTCGCCGCCGCGGCGGACCGGACCGCCTGCCGGACCGCAATCCGGCGGGGATCGAAGAGCTTCTTCGCGGCCGGACAGATGCTGCCGGGGGAGGTCCGCGAAGCCGCCTACGGTCTCTACGCCTTCTGCCGCTATTCGGACGACTTGGTGGATGAGGCCGCCAACGCGGCGGCCCGCCACGCAGCGGTTGCCCGCCTCGAACATCGGATCGCCAGGGCCTATGCCGGCGAGCCCGCCGACACGCCCGCCGATCGCGCATTCTCGGAAATCGTAGCCGCGTTCGCGATACCGGAGGCTTTGCCGCAGGCACTCATCGAGGGCTTCGCGTGGGATGCCGAGGGGCGGCGATACGCCGACCTCGATTCGCTGCACGCCTATGCGGCCCGCGTTGCCGGCTCGGTCGGCGCCATGATGGCGCTGATCATGGGCGTCCGGACGCCCGAGGCCCTGGCCCGGGCCTGCGATCTCGGCGCCGCGATGCAGCTCACCAACATCGCCCGCGACGTCGGCGAGGATGCTCGCATGGGCCGAATCTATCTGCCGCTCGACTGGATGCTGGCGGCCGGGCTCGACCCCGACGCCTTCCTGGCTGATCCGCGGCCGAGCCCGGCCCTGGCCGACATCGTTGCCCGGCTGCTCGCCGAGGCGGACAGGCTCTACATCCAGGCCGAAGCCGGAATCGCTGCACTGCCGCAGCGCTGCCGGCCGGCCATCCGCGCCGCGGGGATGATCTACGGCGAGATCGGGCGGGTGATCGCAGCATCGGGACACGATCCGGTCTCGCGCCGGTCCCGCGTCGGCGGTGCGCGCAAGCTCGCCCTGATCGCCCGGGCAACCCGCCCGCGCGCCACTGCCCCAGGCTCCGCCGCGCCCGCGCTGCCGCAGGCGCGGTTCCTGATCGAGGCGGTCACGCGCCATCCCGTCTCCCCCCTGTGCCAGCGGCCCGCCCTTCGGCCCTGGTGGGATGTGGCCGGACGTGTCGTCCACGTCCTCGACCTGATCGAGCGGATGCGAGAGCGGGAGGCCTTCGGTCGATCCGCCCCGTCCTGACGGGGCGCGGGAATGGGCGAGTTCACGTTCGCCGCCCTCGATCTCGGCCTCGCCTTCGCCGTGGTGATGGGGATCGGACTCTGGCAACTCATCGCCGTCCGCCGGAGCATCCGCCGCGATCGCGAACGATCCGGCGGTCGCTCAGGCGACGATGCGAAGCGGTGAACCTCACTTCAGATCGCGCACGTAAGTCTCGCCAGCATCGGCCTTGAGTGCCGCCCCGGCTTCGCGGCCGATCCGCTCGGCGTCGGCAGCCCGCCCCTGGCGCGAAACCGACCAGTGTCGGCTGCCGTCCGGCAGGAACAGCAGGCCGTGGAGCGTCAGGGTTTCGCCTTCGATCTGCGCCAGGGCGGCGATCGGCGTCCGACAAGAGCCGTCGAGTTCAGCCAGGAGGGCGCGCTCCGCCGTGATCGCCGTGGTCGTGCGGGCGCAGGCGATCGGCGCCAGAAGGGCACGGATCGCGTCGTCCGCGGCCCGGCACTCGATGCCAAGGGCGCCTTGCGCGACGGCGGGCAGCATTTCTTCCACGGAGAGGATGCTGCGGGCCATCGACTCCAAGCCGAGGCGTTGCAGGCCGGCCAAGGCGAGGAGCGTCGCATCGCACTCGCCGGCTTCGAGCTTGCGCATCCGTGTGTTGGCGTTGCCGCGCAACGGAACGATCTTGAGGTCTGGACGGCGCATCAGCACCTGGGCACCCCGGCGCAGCGACGAGGTCCCGACCCGCGCACCGGGCGGCAGGCCAGTCAGCCCGTCAGCGTGCGGCGACAGAAAGGCGTCCCGCGGATCATCGCGCTCCAGGATGCAGGCGATGGTCAGGCCCTCGGGAAGCCAGGTCTCCACGTCCTTCATGGAGTGGACCGCGACGTCCACCGCGTCGGCGAAGAGGGCTTGTTCCAATTCCTTTGTGAACAGCCCCTTGCCGCCGATCTCCGATAGGGGGCGATCCAGGATTTTGTCGGCCACCGTGGTGACCACAACCAGCTCGGTTTCGAGGCCTGGGTTCGCCGCGACGATTTGGTCGCGTACCATCCCGGTCTGCGCGAGCGCCATCGGGGAGCCGCGGGTGCCGATGCGCAGGGGACGGTTCAGCATCTGAAATCGGATCTTTTTGGCTGGATAGGACTAGGCCTTATAGACCGGCTGTCCCGCCACGGTCAGCCGTATTCAGCTTTCCTGAACCGGCGATGCGGCAGAGTCGCCGAGGCCGCCCCGCTTTCGCCGGACTATGTCCCTAACGCGGCGCCGGCGCGACACGAGACGAGCGGACATGGTGCCATGCTGATCCTGCCGAGCCGACGGCAGTTCCTGACCGGCCTCGGCGCGGGGGTCGGAATGACCGCGGCCACGGGCGTCTACGCGTTCGACGTCGAGCCGCTGCACCGCCTCGTGGTGACCTCCTACGCGCCGGCCCTGCCGCGCTGGGATCCGGCCCTGCGGTTGCGCGTGGCCGTCCTGGCCGACTTTCACATCTGCGAACCCTACATGCCCTTCGACCGGGTCGCCGAGATCGTGGATGCCACCAACGCGCTCAAGCCGGATCTGGTGCTGCTGCTCGGGGACTATCCGGCGGGTCTGATCGCGTGGCGGAAGCTGCCCCTCGGTCAGTTCGCCCGCATGATGGAAGACCTGAAGGCGCCGCTCGGCACGCACGCGATCCTGGGGAATCACGATTGGTGGGAGGATGAGGTCGTCCAGCAGGCCCGCAGCGGGACCCCCGCGGTCAAGCGGCTCCTGGAAGACCGGGGCATCCCCGTGATGGAGAACGAGGCCATCCGGCTGGTGAAGGACGGGCGGCCGTTCTGGCTCGCCGGTCTGGCCGACCAGCAACCGTTCATGCACACGTGGATGTCGCTGAGTTATGCGGACGTGCCACGTACGCTCCAGGCGGTCACCGATTCGGCGCCGGTGATCCTGATGGCACACGAGCCCGACATCTTCGCCACCATGCCTGACCGTGTCTCCCTGACACTCGCCGGCCATACCCATGGCGGGCAGGTTCGCCTGTTCGGACGATCCCCTGCGATCCGCAAGGTCCGCGGTCACGACTATTCCTATGGCCACATAGTGCAGGATGGCCGACACATGATCGTGTCCGGGGGCTTCGGCATGAGCCGCATCCCCGTGCGGCTCGGTGTGCCGCCCGAGATCGTGCTCCTTGAACTTGGCCAGGATGATGCGGCAGCCGCCTGAAAAATTCCGAGCTGTCAAAGATAGCTCCAGCGCCCTTGCATGACTGGTGCCTGCATCGAAAATACAGATTCAGCCAGTCGTCGCTTATCGCTTGATGTCATCGTGAAATTCTTCGTCGACTGTGGGTCTTCCATCGTCGTTTGATTTTCGTCCCGCCGCATGAAACCGTCCCTTGTCGATTCGACAGAAGACGATCATGCCGCTTATCCTCGGTCTCATTGGCATCTTCACCGCGATCCTGTTCTGGGTTCTTCGGGTCCACGGCACGGTCAAGGGGCTGCAGGTCGTCGACCGCGACACGAAGGGATTGCAGCGCCGGGCTGTGTCGACCTTCGAGGATATCGTCGGCACGCCGCTGCAACGCGTGCGCGATCCGCGGTTGGCGGCGACGATCCTGATGATCCAGATCGTGCGCACGGGCAGTCCGCTCACGGCGAGCGAGAAGACGCGGATCCTCGAATTCATGGAGACGCCTCTGCAGATCGAGCGGATCTCGGCGACCTTCGAGCGGGCCTGGGGCTACACGCAGGCGCGCCGACCCTTCTCGCAAGTGTCCGAGCAACTCGTTCCGCTCCTGCGCGAGTCGTTGACGCCGGCCGAGCGCGGGGACCTCATCGCGATGCTGACCCAGGTCGCCGGCGCCCATTCGGCGCCGAGCGAATTGCAACGCGAGGGTATCGCCCGCCTCCGGCGCAGGCTTTTGGCGGGCGAGGCACGCAACCTGCGACGAGACAGGTCCGCCTGATCGCGGCCGAAGCACCGTCTATCCGGGATTGACAATCACGTCAGGGTTTCGGCGCGCAGCCCCGCTACCGAACGCCGCGGCGCTCGTCGCCCGCCGCGTGCCGCGCTACCTGTCCGGAATGCGCACGCTGCTGCCCCTTCTCGCCCTCTCCTGCCTCGCGGCGATGCCCGGATCCGCGAGGGCCCAGTCCTGCGAGACCCTGGTCGATCGCGTGATCTCCGAGACCGCCGCAAAGGCGACCGAGCGGCGCAGCGATTACGCGAGCTTCTCCGTGAGCCCCGATATGACGCTGACGCTCGCCTGCGGCGGGCCGGATCTGTCCTCGGTCGGTGCCCAGTTCCGCGGGGCGAACCCGCCGGACTCCTATTACGATCTGTTCGGCCATGCCGGTCACGCGGTGACGGGCATCGATGCTGCGGTGATCGCTCAGGCCGCCCACAAGGCCCAGGAGGCCTCCGTCCGGCTCCGCCACAGCAATGTCGATCTCGGCGGTGCCCGGGTCACCTGTTCGGCGATGGTGTCGCCCGACAAGGGACCACTGACCCTCTGCGCCGTGATCGAGCACAGCGACCGGAGTTGAAGCCGGCGGCCGGTGCCGCCGGGCCGTCCGCCCGCCTCAGAGCGGGATGTTGTCGTGCTTCTTCCAGGGCTGCTCCATCTTCTTGGTGCGCAGCATGCCGAGCGCCCGGGCGATCCGGCGCCGGGTGGAGTGCGGCATGATCACCTCATCGATGTAGCCGCGTTCGGCCGCCACGAACGGTGACAGGAAGCGATCCTCGTACTCGCCGGTCCGGGCCGCGATCTTCTCCGGGTCGCCGATCTCGCTGCGGAAGATGATCTCCACGGCGCCCTTGGCACCCATCACGGCGATCTGGGCGGTCGGCCACGCGTAGTTGACGTCGGCACCGACATGCTTGGACGCCATCACGTCGTAGGCCCCGCCGAAGGCCTTGCGGGTGATGATGGTGACCAGCGGAACGCTCGCCTGTGAGTAGGCGAAGAGCAGCTTGGCGCCGTGCTTGATCAGGCCGCCATATTCCTGGGCGGTGCCCGGCAGGAAGCCCGGCACGTCCACGAAGGTCACGATCGGTATGCCGAAGGCGTCGCAATAACGCACGAATCGCGCGGCCTTTCGCGAGGCATCTGAATCGAGCACGCCCGCCAGGACTAGGGGCTGGTTGGCCACGAAGCCGACGGTGCGCCCCTCGATTCGGCCGAAGCCGGTGATGATGTTGCGCGCGTAGGTCGCCTGGATCTCGAAGAAATCGCCCTCGTCCACGACACGGCGGATCAGCTCGCCCATATCGTAGGGCTTGTTCGGGTTGTCGGGGATCAGCGTATCGAGGGAGGAGTCGAGCCGCTCGACATCGTCGAAGCTTTTTAGCTCCGGCACGCCGTCGATGTTGTTGGCAGGCAGGAAGTCGAGCAGCCGGCGAATCTGCAGAATCGCCTCGACGTCATTCTCGAACGCGCCGTCCGCGATCGAAGACTTGGTCGTGTGGACTTTGGCGCCGCCGAGTTCCTCAGCGGTCACGACCTCGTTGGTGACGGTCTTCACGACATCGGGGCCGGTCACGAACATGTAGCTCGTGTCGCGAACCATGAAGATGAAGTCGGTCATGGCCGGCGAGTAGACATCGCCGCCCGCGCAGGGGCCCATGATTACCGAGATCTGCGGGATGACACCCGAGGCCATGACGTTGCGGCGGAACACTTCGCCGTAACCGCCGAGCGCGGCGACGCCCTCTTGGATGCGCGCGCCGCCGGCATCGAAGATGCCGATGATCGGCGCGCGCATCTTCAGCGCCATGTCCTGGACCTTCACGATCTTCTGCGCGTGCGCCTCCGACAGGGAGCCGCCGAAGACGGTGAAGTCCTTGGAGAACAGGAAGACGGTCCGGCCATTGATCGTACCCCAGCCGGTCACCACGCCGTCGCCCGGGATCTTCTGGGCTTCCATCCCGAAATCCGTGGAGCGATGCTGCACGAACATGTCGAATTCCTCGAACGACCCGTGGTCGAGGAGGAGTTCAATCCGCTCCCGGGCGGTAAGCTTGCCGCGATTGTGCTGCGCCTCGACGCGCCGCTCACCACCGCCGAGGCGGGCCTTGGCCCGGCGCTCTTCGAGCTTGTCGAGGATGTCCTTCATCGCTGCTTCCGCCCTTCCCCTGCCGGTGACCTGCGACCCGGATCGGGCCGGGTCCAAGCTTGTGCATTCGCCGATCGTGCGGCCTTAGCATGGGGCTTCCAGGCGGCAAACCGTGGCGTTTGTCAGAGATTTGGGGGAGATGGTGGACGGTGCAGGGATCGAACCTGCGACCTTTCCCGTGTGAAGGGAACGCACTACCGCTGTGCTAACCGTCCGTGCCGGCGCCAGGTCCGACGTGTCGCCCGCGCTTGTCCAGCGCGGCGAACCGGTGGCGGGCCTTCTAGGGCGCGGCGGGCCGAAACGTCAAGCGCGGTTCGCAATGATCCTGCGCTCAAGTCGCCGTCACCAGGCCGATCGCGTTGCTCCCAAGGCCGGAATTTCGTGGAAGCGCCCGGATCGCAATCCCTTATCGCTCGCTCACGGAAGAGGACCCAGCACGGGTCCAGGCGAGGTCCCTCTGCGATGATCGGCGCGGCGACGCGTATTCCGTTCAAGCCCGGATGGCGAAACAGGCCGCGACGCGGTTCAAGAACCCGATGCTCACCCCGCTGATGCGTCCACGATGTCTCAGCTTGCCGACCGCCCCAAGGTTGACAAGTCCGCCGCCCCGGTGCGCTGTGCCGGGATGCACGAGGAGCCAAAGGGCGTGAATCCCGGCAGCGACGTGACGGCGGAGGGCGCGAGCCGGGCGTTGCGCCCGCGCGTGGCGATCACCTACTGCACGCAGTGCAACTGGCTGCTGCGGTCGGCCTGGATGGCGCAGGAACTGCTCTCGACCTTTCGCGACGATCTCGGCGAGGTTGCCCTGATTCCCGCCTCGGGTGGCGCGTTCCGGATCGAGATCGGCACCGTCCTGCTGTGGGAACGGGTACGGGACGGCGGCTTTCCCGACGTCAAGGCGATCAAGCAGCGGGTGCGGGACCACCTCGACCCGGGGCGCGATCTCGGCCATATCGATCGATCATGAGGCGAGGGAACGGCAAGGAGCCCGCGGGGCACCGCGGGCCGGGGACGGGCCCCGCTTGAGTCCGGACCAGCAGGCCGAGGGCGGCGGCGTCCCGGCGGTGATCCCTGCGCGCCGGTCATGGCTGTCGCGGCTGCTTCACCGTTTCGCAGGCAATGGATTCTCGACGCAAGTCTATCTGATCGCCCTCGTCGTGGCGCTGATCGGGCCGGGTCTCCTGTTCACCGGCATCCTGCTGATGCGCTACGCCTCGGCCGAACGGGCGCGATTCGAGCAGGATGCCCGGGAAAACGTGCGTGGGATCGGCCTGTCGCTGGATCGTGATACGGCGGGCCTCGTCTCGGTGCTGCAGACGCTGGCCACGTCCCCGCGGATCCGCCAGGGCGATTTCGACGCGTTCGACGCGCAGGCGCGGCTCGTGCGCGAGTCCATCGATCTCGACGTCCTGCTCAGACGGCCGAACGGCCAGGAAGTCGTCAACACCGGCGTGCCGCGCAGCGCGCCGATGCCCGTCATGGCCCTGCCCTTCGATCAGGAACTGGCGCGGGGCACACAGCGCGCCATGGTCAGCGGCTACGTACCGGGTCTCTCCGCGCGCGAGGCCACCTACGCGGTCGGCGTGCCCGTGATGATCGACGGCGAGGTCGCCTACATCCTCAGCTTCACCGTCCCGCTGTCCCGCCTGCAGGGCATCCTGTCGCGCGAGGTCGTACCCGGCTGGACGACGGGCATCAGCGACCGCAACGGCATCGTGCTGGCACGCCTGCCCGATCCCGACGCGGTGGTGGGCCGGCCTCGGCTGGCGAGCCTCCGGCAAGTCCAATCAGCGACGCCCGGCGTCTGGGAAGGCCAGGACCGGCAGCACAAGCCGGTCGTCGTGATCGAGGCGCGGTCCCGCCTCACCGGCTGGATGGTCGCCACCAGTATCCCCCAGGCCCTGGTGGATGCCCGCGTCCGGCGTTGGGTCTGGGCCTTCGCGGGCTTCGGACTTCTGGTGCTTGCCACCTCGTCGCTGCTGGCCGTCAATCTGTGGTCGCGGGTCTCCCGCCCTCTGCGCCTGCTGGCGGCCTCGGGTCCCGCCCTGGCGCGGGGCGAGGCGATCCCGCGGATCTCTTCGCCGGTCCACGAGATTCAGCGCCTCGCCCTGGTTCTATCCGACGCATCACTCCGACTGCGGACTCGCGAGGAGGAACGCGACAGGGCGCTCGCCGATACGCGGCGGGGCCTGACAGCGCTCAGCGAGAGCGAGGCCCGGTTTCGGCACATGGCCGATTCGGCGCCGGCTCTGATCTGGATGACCGACGAGACCGGCGCGGTGAGCTTCGCGAACCTGCATTTCGAGCACATGTTCGGGATGCCGGCGGCGGAACTGGCCGACGAGGGCTGGACCCGGATCATCCATCCGGACGAGCTTGACGGTTTCCGGGCTGCGTTCTCCGAGGCCTTCGATGCCCGGGTGCCCTTCCGGATCGAAGTTCGAGTGATCGACCGGGACCGGATCGTGCGCTGGTTGCGTTGCGAGGGCGTGCCGCGCCTCGACGACGATCACAACTTCCTCGGCTATACCGGCTGCAACATCGACATCACCGACGCGAAAAGCGCCGAGGAGCACCTGCTGCTCCTGATCCACGAACTCAATCATCGGGTAAAGAATACGCTGGCCACGGTCCAGTCGATCGCCGTGCAGTCCCTGCGCGGCCTCGAAGGCCCGGAGGCCGATGCCGCCCGGGCCGCCTTCGAGGCGCGCCTGCTGGCGCTGGCCCGGGTCCACGACGTCCTCACCCGGGAGAGCTGGGAGGGCGCCGAACTTTCGGCGGTGGTCGCCGACGCGATCCGGCCCCTCGAATCCGGCGATGGCCGTGCCTCACGGTTCCGGGTCACCGGTCCGCCCCTACGACTGGCGCCGCGTCTCGCCCTGTCCATCGCCATGGCGCTGCACGAACTGGGCACCAACGCGGTGAAGTACGGCGCGCTCTCGATCGAGGGCGGCGTGGTGGATATCTCGTGGACGGTCCGGCGTGAGAGCGAGACCCGGCTCTACCTGCGCTGGTCCGAGCGCGGCGGCCCCCCGGTGAAGAAGCCGACCCGGACCGGCTTTGGCTCACGACTGATCGAGCGCAGTCTCGCCCGGGAACTCGCCGGTGAGGTCGCGCTGAGCTACGAGCCGACCGGCGTCGTCTGCACCATCGAGGCGCCGGTGCCGCTACCGGGCCTGCTGGAGCGCAAGAGTGCTGCAGCGCCGGCGCGGATCGCGCCGCTGCCGCTGGCAGGGTGAGGGCGCAGCCGCCCGGCATGCAGCAGACCCTGATGCGACGTTCGTAGGATGGAGCGAAGGCCTTCCGAACGCGTCGCGTTCGCGCGTGACGAGGGTCCGGGACAACCTACGGCCGGAGATGCGCCACGGCAGGAAACGCCATGCCGCCGCTGGGTGGACCCTTCGAGCGTTTGATGAATCGTCAGATCGCCGGCGGTCATCATGGTTCCGCCGCAGACGTCGTGCGCGCCGGACTCCGCCTTCCTGGCGCGGGCGAAATCCACCTGCGAGCACTTCAATCAGCCCTCACCGATGACTGAGCGGCCGGTGTGCAGGTCGGCAACGCTTGATCGACAGGCGAGCAGCTATCTTCGTCCTGTCTCAATGATACGGATCGGCCGCGTCCCGCAGCCCGTCCCCTAGGAAGTTGAACGCCAGCACCGTCACCAACACCGGCAAAACCGGCACCAGCAGCCACGGATAGAGCTGCACCGCCGCCAAATTCTGCGCCTCGTTGAGAAGCACGCCCCAGCTCGTCACCGGCGGCCTCAGACCCAGACCCAGGAAGGACAATGCGGTCTCGCCGAGGATCATGGTGGGGATCGATAGGGTCGCCGAGGCGATCAGGTGGCTCATGAAGTTCGGAATCAGGTGCCGGCCGATCACCCGGGCGGGCGACGCGCCCATCAGCTCGGCCGCCTGGACGAAATCCTCCTCGCGCAGGGCCAGGAGCTTGCCGCGCACCGCCCGGGCGAGCCCCGGCCAGTCGAGAAGCCCCAATATCACCGTGATGCCGAAGAAGATCAGCAGCGGGCTCCAGTTCGGCGGCAGGGCGGCCGAGAGGGCGAGCCACAGCGGCAGCTCCGGCAGGGAACGCACCACCTCGATCAGCCGCTGAACCCCGGCATCGACGATCCCGCCGAAATAGCCCGCGATGCCGCCGAAGAAGAGCCCGAGCGCGAAGGAGATCGCCACGCCCACGAGACCGATGGTGAGCGAAATCCGCGCCCCGTAGATGAGGCGCGAGAACAGGTCGCGGCCGAGCTTGTCGGTGCCGAGCAGGAACAGCGTTCCGTTCTCCGGCGGGCAGACGAGGTGCAGATCGGTATGGACGAGCCCGAGCCAGTCGTAGCCGTCGCCCCGGCAGAGGAAACGCACCGGCTGAGGGGTGGACGTGTCTGCCTTGTAGTCCCGGCGGAACGTGTCGAGGTCGAGATGCGCCCGGTACGGGTAGACGAAGGGCCCGATGAAGCGGCCCTCGTCGAACAGGTGAACGCCCTGCGGCGGCGCATAAAGGAAATCGCCGTTGCGCCGCGCCTGTCCGTAGGGCGCCAGCTGTTCCACGAACGGCACGATCGCGTAAAGCGCGATGAGAATCACGGCCGAGGCTACGGCGAGTCGGTGACGCAGGAATTTTCGAAGGATCAGCCGCCATGCGGAAGCGCTTTCCGTCCGGCCTTCGGGGCCCGCCTCCGGCTCGAACGGTGCGGGGTCGACGAAGTGGCGGTCAGCGGGGATCGCCTCCATCATCGCAGCCCCATGCGGATGCGTGGGTCGAGCCAGACCAGGGTCAGATCCGAGATCAGCATCCCGACGAGCGTCAGTGAAGCGACGAACATCAGGATGAAGCCGGCCATGAACTGATCCTGGCTGCGCAGGGCGTCGAGGAGCAGAGGTCCCACCGTGGGCAGGCTCAGCACCAGCGAGACCAGCACCGAGCCCGAGACGAGGTGCGGCAGCAGGTTGCCGATATCGGCCACGAACGGGTTCAGCGACATCCGGAACGGGTATTTCAGCAGTGCCTGCACGGGCGGCAGGCCCTTGGCGCGGGCCGTGACCGTGTAGGGCTTGGCGAGTTCATCCAGCAGGTTGGCGCGCATCCGGCGGATCATCGCCGCCGTCCCGCCGAGGCCGATCACCAGGGTCGGCACGATGAGATGGCCCAGCAGCGAGCGGATCTTTTCCCAGCTCCAGGGCTGGTTGGTCAGCGCCGAATCGTAGAGGCCGCCGATCGACAGCCCGAACCAGCGATTGGCGTAGAACAACAGGATCAGCGCCAGCAAAAAGCCCGGCACCGCGAGGCCGACATAGCCCAGCAGGGTTACCACGGCGTCGCCGAACGTGTTGCGGTGCGTCGCCGAGTAGATCGCCGCCGGGATCGCTACAAGATGGACGAAGACCACTGCGGTCAGGTTGATCAGCAGGGTCAGCCACAGGGCGTCGCCGACCACGTCCGCCACCGGCTTGTCGTATTCGAACGACCAGCCCCAATCGCCCTGGAGCAGCCCCGAGAAGCCCACCGACCCCGGCATGACCCCGATCCACATCAGGTATTGCTGCCAGACCGGCCGATCGAGCCCGTATTGCTTGATGAGAAGTTCAGCCTTCGCCACCGAGCTGGCATCGCCGGTGGCGCGCAGCTCCATGATCCGATTGGTCAGATAGTCGCCCGGCGGCAGCTTGATGATGATGAAGACGAGCGCCGAGATCACCAACAGCGTCGCCGCCATGGTGAGGATGCGGCGGAGGATGACGGCGATCACCGGGCCTCCACCCGCTTGTCGGCGGCTTGGTCCCAGAACAGCTCGTCGAGGCGCTGCACGCCGATCATGGCGGTGGGCGCCCAGGAATAGAGGGCGCGCTTCGGCAAATTGATCAGGCGATCGGCGCCGATCACAGGCTGCAGCGCCCCCGCCACCGTGCCGATCACCCAGGTGTTGCGCGCGTGGTTCATCAGCATCTCGCGCCAGATCGTAGCCTGCTTGGCCGCATCGCTGGTGTCGCGCCACTGCCGGTCGAGGTCGAGCAGGCGCTGAACCTCGGGGACGTCGCAGGGCTCCCCGTTTCTGCCCTGGCTCTCGACGTTCATGCTCCAGAGCGGCCAGGCGTAATGCTCCGGCTGCGCCGGGCTCAGCTCCGTCGGCGGCATGATTGCGGTCGGGACCGCAAGGTCGAGCCCCTGGGCGGCCACCATGACGGTCATGCCACCGATCGAACGGCGTTGCAGATTCGTACGCTCCTGCGGCTTGGCGATCAGCCGGATGCCGACCTCACGCCAGAACTCCGTGATGAGAAGCAGCGCGTCGAGCACCATCTCGGCCTCGCCGTCGCTTTCCACGACGATCTCCAGGGGGCGGCCGCCGGGCAGCAGCCGCGTTCCGGAGCCGTCGCGACCGGTCAGCCCCATCGCGTCGAGGAGCTTGGTTGCCGCGGCCGGGTCGTAGCTGGCGTTGAGGGTCCGCATCTCCGGCTCGAACAGCGGGCTATCCGAGACGATCGTGTTGTTGCCCTCGGTGCCGAGCCCGAACAACAGCGTGTTGTTCAGTGTCCGGCGGTCGATGGCGAGCGACAGGGCGTGGCGGTAGCGCTCGTCGCGGTTGAGCTGGCGCCAGATGGGATCGAGGGTCGTCAGGTTCGGGTAGAGGGCGAATTCAGAACCGCGTGCCACCGGCCAGAGGTTGGTGCGGTAGTGATGGGTCGCCTCGCCCTCCTTCAAGCTCGGAATATCGGGCATCGACAGCCCACGGAACATCAGGTCAGCCTCGCCGGCATTGGTCTTGGCGACCAGGAGACCCTGCGAAGCCACGTCCATCACGATCGAATCGACGTAGGGAAGCTGGGTGCCGGCCGTATCGACCCGGTGATAGCTCCGGTTGCGCTCGAATCGGAACCGGCTGGCGGGGGAGCGGGTCCGCGGCACCCAGCCCTGCAGGGTCGGGCAGTCCGGATTGTTCAGCTCGTAATTGTCGTCCATGCGATTGTGCAGGGCGGCCCAGCTCCGAAGCTTGAGGGCCTTAGCCTTGGCGTCGGCGGCGTCCTTGCCGATGTAGCGGGCATGGACCGGCTTGAGATAGTGCGACGGCCGGTAGATGAGCGGGTCCCGCGGCGCCGCCAGGGCGGGCAGAAACAGCGGGTTCGGCCGGTCCCAGCTGTAGCGGATGGTGACCGGGTCGAGTATTTCAACCTGAGGTAGCTTGCCGTCGATCCGGAAGAAAGCCGGCGGCCCCTCCGGGCTCAGCGCCTTCTCGTTGGCGACATCTTCCCAGAAGTAGCGGAAATCCTCGGTGGTGAACGGATGCCCGTCCGACCAGCGATGGCCCTGGCGCAGGGTGAAGGTGAAGCGCCCGCCCGCGACATCGACGCGTTCCAGCACATCCGGCCGCAGGTTCAGGTCGGCATCATAGCCGATCAGGCGGGTGTAGCCGTAGACCGAGAGGTAGCGGACATCCCGCGCCTTGGCGATCAGCGTCCGGATCGTGCCGCCGGCCGTGCCGAGCCGCCGATTATGCGCGGCGAGATCGACCACGAGGGGCGCGGACGGCGGAGCGGGGACATCGGTCGGCGGGATGTCGGCGAAGGCCCGTTGCGGTGAGTGCGACCCGATGAGGGTAGCGCCGACGCCGGCGAGAAGGGCGCGGCGGGAGACGAGATCGGACCGTCGCGCGTCGCAGCGTGAATCGCCGAGCGTCTCCGGTGCGCAGCGCGGCGGATCATTGAGCGCGACCCTTTGGGGTGAGGGGCGAGACCTCTCCGGATGGGGCACGCGATCGATGCGCCGACAGGGCGCACTTCGTCCTGAAAATTCTCGTCCCTCACCCTGTCCCTCTTCCGCACGGGAGTGGGGACCCGCGTCCGTGCCCGAAGCCGTGTCGCCAACGCGTCCGTCCGCCTCATTCATGGCCCACCCCGCAACGTCACCGAGGTCAGCCGCGCCGGCGAATACCCGGTGGCCCGATGCAAATCGTCGAAGGCGTGGGACCGCGCGATCAGGCCAGCCGCCTGACGGACCAGCGCGTCGTCCACCGGCTGCTCGAACTGGCGTCCGTTGCGGGTCCAGCGGATCGGCTCCGGGCTGCGTTCGGGGCCGGTGATCATCGCGATGGTCGGGTGTGCCGGCCCGCCATGGGCGTGAATCCGGTGACCGGCCGCATCGTCGTCGAACAGCAGCCGGGTCAGACCGCGGGCGTGCGCCTCCGCCACCCGGCGGCCCTGCGCCACATGATCGTCGAAGAACGCCACCGTGGTGGCTGGATCGAGCATCGACCACTCCGCTGTCGACCAGTCTGCGGTGCTGTAGCGAGCTTGGAGGTCGCGGTACTGGAGCCCCGACAGATCGGGATCGTGGCAGAAGATTCGCGCCTCCGGGCAGGCCTGTCGGATCACCCAAGTGGTGAGCCCGCGAAAAACCCCCGATTCGATCACAAAGCGGGGCCGCAGCGCCCGCATCGCCACGTAGAGCTGCAGCGCGCCATTGAACCCGCTGCCACCTCGCCGCTGCCGCACAGGCGCGGTCGGGATCAGCGACCAGAAGGTGCGGACCTGATCGATGACCGCGCCATCCGGCGTGAGCCCAGCCGCCGCAAGGTCGCGCTCCAGGATGGCGGCGGCCGATTCCAGCAGGGTCGCGACCTCGCGCGGGGAGGTCGGGCGGTGGCTCCAGTCGGGTGCGGCCGGCACGAGATCGTAGCCCAGCCGGTCGAACAGAGGCGCCAGCACCTTCCGTCGCAGGCGTTCCATCATGACGGGTGGACGCATCTGGCTCATGCGGCCACCGCTTCCGGCGCGCCGCCGAACCGCACCTGATGGCCGGGCTCGATGGCGCGCATCGTGCCCGCCTCGTCGGGCTGGAGACGATAGGGCGCCTCCCAACGCGTGGGGTCATTCCGGTCCGCCGCCACCGCGGCGAAGTCGAGCGGGTGATCCAGGCTCGGATCGGGTACGGCGGCGAGCAGCGCCCGCGTATAGGGATGGACCGGCCTGCGGAACAGCGCGGCCCGGGGGGCCTCTTCGACGATGCGACCCCGACACATCACGCTGATCGTATCCGCCATGTAGTCGATCACCGCCAAGTTGTGGGAGACGATGAGGTAGGAGAGCCCCAAAGCCGCCTGAAGATCCTTGAGCAGATTCAAGATCTGCGCCTGCACCGACACGTCCAGCGCCGAGACAGGCTCGTCGAGCACGAGAAGGCGCGGCTCCACCGCGAGTGCGCGGGCGATCCCGATGCGCTGGCGCTGTCCACCCGAGAAGGCGTGCGGATAGCGCCCGAGACCGCTCGCCTCCAGGCCGACCATGGCCATCAAGGCCCGGCAGCGTTCCTTCCGCTTCGCGACAGCGACGCCATGGATCTCCATCGGCTCGCTCAGGATCTGACGCACCGTCATGCGCGGATCGAGGGAGGCGTAGGGGTCCTGGAACACGAACTGGACCGTGCGCCGGTAGGCGAACAGCGCGTCGCCGCTCAGGCCATGGACATCGCGCGGGCCGCTGCCATCGTCAAACAGGATCCGGCCGGAATCCGGCGCGAGCGCCCGCATGATCATCTTCGAGACCGTGGTCTTGCCCGAGCCCGATTCGCCCACCAGCCCGAGCGTCTGGCCCGCCGCGAGGCTGAGCGACACGTCGGAGACGGCATGGACGAGCCGTGGCTTCTGCCACAGGCGTCCTGAGCGCAGCGTGAAGGTCTTGCTCACCCTCTCGACCTGGAGGATCGGTCCCGCCAGCGGCGCCCGCACCCGCACCGGCGGGATCTCGGCTTGGGCCGGGCGGATCGGGGTCAGGCGCTCCCCCGGCGCCATGTCGAACCGGGGCACCGCGTGGACAAGGGCCCGGAGATAGGCGTGGCCGGGCGCGCGCATCACGGCCTCGCGCGGACCGGATTCGACGAGGCGCCCACGATAGAGCACCGCCACGTCGTGGGCGACATTGGCAACCACGCCGAGATCGTGGGTGATGAGCAGGATCGCCATCCCGGTCTCCTCCTGAAGCCGAGTCAGCAGGGCAAGGATCTGGGCCTGGGTGGTGACGTCGAGCGCCGTGGTCGGCTCGTCGGCGACCAGCAGCGCCGGCTTCAGGATCAGCGCCATGGCGATCATCGCGCGCTGGCGCAGGCCGCCCGACAACTCGAACGGATAGGTCCGAAGGGCGCGCTTCGGATCCGGAAAGCCGACCCGGGCCAGCGCCTCCTGCGTGCGCACATCGGCCTCCCGCCGGTCGGCGCCGATGTGGATGCGCAGCGCCTCGCCGATCTGATCGCCGATCGTATGGAGCGGCGAGAGGCAGGTCATCGGCTCTTGGAAGATCATCGCGATGCGCTGGCCACGGATCGCCCGCATCGCTGACCCCTCGACGGGAAGCCGCGCGATATCGACCTCCGCGGCGCCGTCGCGAAACAGGATCTGTCCACGGGTGATGGCGGCGGAGGGCGGCAGGATCCGCAGGATCGCCTGTGCGGTCACCGACTTGCCAGAGCCCGATTCGCCCACGAGCGCCAGGGTCCGCCCGCGCGTCACGTCGAGGGACAGGCCGTGAAGCGCCTCGAACGGTTTCGGTTCGGCTCGGAACGTGATCGCAAGATCCCTGATGGACAGAAGTGTGCTCAAACCGTCCCCGCGATCTGGAGACGCGAATGATGGGGCGGCATACCACGCCTGTCCATTGCGGCATGGTCGAAGAGGCATCGTGGATGCAGCTTTTCGATCGCGGGATGCTTGAGGAGGATGGTCAGCAGTTGTTCCACGAAGCGCCAGACGGCCTTATCCTGCACCAGATGATGCGTCAGCAGGACGAGGGGGCGCTCTGGACGCCGCGCGATATCGTCGGCGAGGGCGGCGAGCATCGTTCCTGGGTTACGCACGGAGCGTGAGCCGCGCCAGTCGATCGGGTCGAGCGTGGCGTCGATCCGGCGGAGGCCAGGGATCGGCGGTCCAGGGACCGCGGACAGGCCGCGATAGCCGAGATCCGGCAGCGCGGCGGCGCATGCCGGCGCGAGGCGGTTCCAGGGCGGCACGAAGATCGGAAGCAGGTGTGCGTCCGGCACACGCTCCCGGGCGACGCGAAGGCCAGCCTCCGCATCTGCGACGAGATCGGCCACGGGGCGGTCGGCGCCGAACTCGGTGGGCTTCGTGCCGGGCGGCGCGTGGTTCCGGTGTGCGAAGCCGTGAACCGCGACGCTGACCTCCGGCGCCGTTTCCAGGCGTCGCCCAAGGGCAGGCTCAATGCCCGCCGGGATGGCGGCGAGCAGGAGCGGCGTGTCGTGAGACTGGGCCGACTCGATCAGCCGGTCGAGGGCGGGCGTGGCCGTGACCGCGTCGTCATCGCGCCAGAGGAAGGGGATGGTATGGCCGCTTGCGCTGGCGGCATCGAGGGCCTGATGCAGCACGTGCCAGGGCGGACCCGCAGCGGGATGAGGCGCGGGGGTCCGCTCCGGTGCGGAAGAGGGGCTAGTGAAT
The DNA here is from genome assembly GCF_022829725.1 of Methylobacterium sp. E-005. GTDB lineage: Bacteria > Pseudomonadota > Alphaproteobacteria > Rhizobiales > Beijerinckiaceae > Methylobacterium. The sequence goes on from NZ_JAKSYG010000212.1 coordinate 41,348, forward strand.
GGAGGCACGGCGTCCTGCCGAAACGCGCCGTCCCGACGCGGCGATGGCGCAGCCGGTTCCGAGACGTCTCGTCCCTCACCCCGAGCGTCCCCCGCAGGAGTGAGGGACTCTCTCGCCCCGGCGACGGTCTCAGCCACGGGCGAGCGCCTCCCCTCGCACTGTCTTGCATGGAGCGCCGCGACGATGTCGACGGAGCGCGCCGCGCCCCCGAGGTCGATCTCATGCGCGGGGGGCGGGGGGGCAGCGAGCCGCGCCTCCACCGCCCGTAGCAGTGCCCCCGGGCTCAGCTCCGCCTCAGGCAACACGCAGGCGAGGCCGCGCGCGGCAAGATGCTCGGCGCGCAATCGCTGCTCGGTCTCGCCGCCCGCCTCGAACGGGACCAAGACGGCAGGCGTCTTGGCGGCGAGGAGGTCGGTCGCGGTGTTGTAGCCGCATTGGCTCACCGAGAGCGCGGCGGCGGCTAGTAGGCTCCGGTAATCCGGCCTGGCCCGTCCGAGAACGCCCGCCGGCAGCCTGGCCCCGATCTCGGACAACGCGTTCTCCGGAACGCCATGCCCGGCGAGGATCCGCCAGCCCAGATCCGGGCGCCGCCGAGCCGCATCGGCGGCAGCGCGCAGCAGGAGCAGCCCGGCCGGGCCGGAACCGGCCGCGACCAGGACGCCGGCGCGCGTCTCAGCCGGGGCCGGGCGCGTTCCCTCGTCCACATAGCCGGTGTAGCGGAGCTTACGAGCCGTCGCGGCGTCGAGCGGCCAGGACGCGTCGAGGGGCACGAGTGTCGGATCGCCGTGAACCAGCACCGCGTCAAAGAAGGCCGCGACGCGGGCATGGGCCTGCGCGATCCGCTCCGGCCGCGTTGTCGCGACGAGGATGTCGCGCACGGAGGCGAGGACCAGCGGTCGCGGCACCCGGGCATGCGCGGCCTCGACGAGGGCGAGGAACTCCGCCGCAAGGGCGCGGCGGCCGAACGGGAACAGCTCGGTCAGCACGGCATCGGGCGCGAAGGTCCCGAGGGCGTCGATCATCAGGGTGCGGCGACGCGCCAGCCATGCCGGATCCGCAGGTTCCCCGTCCGGCCGAAGCATGGTCGAGAAGGCCGTCCCGACGATGTGCAGCGACGGCAATTGCACGAGCCGCACGGCGTCGAGACGCACCAGCGGGGCCGGAACGCCCCCGGAGATCAGCATCACCTCGTGGCCGGCTGTCGCAAAGGCTCGGGCGAGGGCGGCCGCGCGGGTGAGATGACCGGCGCCGAGCAGATGCGTGACGGCGATCAGGACGCGCATGCCGGCACCTCCTGCGCGGTTTCGCCCGCCCCTGCGCCCAGTCCGGCTGAGACCCGCAGGCGGTTGGCGATCAGCGTCACCGCACGCTCTTCCGAAAAATCCCGCACGAGCCGCGCGCGCGCCGCGGTTCCGAGCCTCCGCCTCAGATCGGGATCGCGCGCCAGACGGAGAAGGGCCGCCGTCAGGGCCGCCGGCTCGCCGGGTCGGACCAGAACGCCGTGAACGCCGTCGGCAATGAATTCCGGCGTGCCGCCGAAGGCCGTGGCGAGGATTGGCAGGGCCTGGCTCGCGGCCTCCATCAGGACGTTCGGCAACCCGTCGCGATCGCCCCCGGGGGCGGGTTTGGTCGGCAACACGAACAGGTCGGCCTCGCGCATGGCGGCGATCACCTCGGGCTGCGCCAAGGCCCCCCGGAACGTCACACGCTCGGCGAGACCGCGCGCGCGCACCCGCGATTCCAGCGCCCCACGCAGCTCCCCGCCGCCGATCAGCGTGAGCTGCCAGTGCAGGGCGGCGGGCAGGCCCGCCAGGGCGTCGATCAGGTCGTCGTGCCCTTTCTTGGCGACGAGACGCCCGACGCAGAGGAGTCGCAACGGTGCCTCGCTGCCGTCGCGCCCGGTCTCCCGGCCGGGCGCCGCGGGAAAACGTCCGAGATCGAGCCCGTGATAGGCCAGCAGCGTCCGGCCCGGCGCCACTTGGTCGAGGCGCTGCTGACCGTCGCGGGTGCAGGTCACGCCCCAGCGGGCGTCCTGCAGCTTCTCGGTCAGCTCCCAGTCCGGCGTTGTCCAGATGTCCTTGGCATGGGCGGAGAAGCTCCAGCCGCGCCCCGTCAGCAGCGCGGCGTAGCGTGCGACGCTGGCGGGCGTGTGCAGAAAATGTACATGGATATGCGTGACCGCCGCGGGCAATTCCCGGGCGAGCACCAGAGCCTGTCCAAGGCGGCGCAGCCGCGAACGTGTCGGATCGCGCCACAGATCGCGGGCGAAAACGGCCAGGAGCGCGGGCAGGTGCGGCCGCCGTAGCGCGGCGCCGGCGCCCCGCAGGACGCGCGCCGGCGCCGTGTGCAGATACTCGGGAAGGTAGGAGACCGGGGCGCGGATCGCCTTGTGCATCGGGTGGTGGAACCGGTCGGTCGGTCGGCGCAGGGACCAGATCTCCAGGGGCAGCCCCCGCTGCTCCAGGGCCAGGATCTCCTGGGCGATGAAGGTTTCGGACAGCCGCGGATAGCCCTTCAGGACCACGGCGATCCGTCGCCCGGTCACGAGTAGGCTCGTACGCGCTGATCCCTCAGGCGGGAGCCGGCGAGCGCCCGGACCCGGCGGGCGACGGCTTCGAGCCCGCCGAGCAGGCCCGGAACCAGGACGCGCGACGGCTCGGTCTGGTCCGGCAGGGCCCGGAGGGCTGCGGCCATGCGTTCGGGCGCCCGACCATCCTCCTCCATCAGCACGCGGACGAGTCCCAGGGTCTCCGCCGCCAGAGCGCGGATCGCCTGTTCCCGGCGCGGCTCGGTGCGCGGCACGAGGATCGCCCGGCGATCGAAGGACAGGATCTCGCAGAACGTGTTGTAGCCCCCCATGGCGACGACGCCGGCCGCCTTGGTCATCAGGAATTCGATCTCGCTGTCGAAGGTGATGGCGGCGACCCGCCCGGCCAGGGCGCGGATGCGCGAATCGAACCCGTCGCGGGCCGCGTCGTCGAGGAACGGGCCGAAGGCGATCAGCGCGGGCAGCGGGATACCGGGATCGGCCTCGTAGGCCGCGATGACCCAGTCGATCAGCGCGGCGCCGTCGCCGCCGCCCCCCGGGGTGACGAGGATGAACGGCCCCTTCGCCACGGCGGGCTCCTCGCGCCCGAAGCGTCGCTCCGGCAGCTCACGGCGCAGGTAGCCGGTGAAGATCATCCGCTCGGCGATCCGGGCGGCGGTCTCGGCATCCATCGGCAGCGCCGCCAGGGGTTCGTGGATGCGGCTCAGGCCGTAGACCCAGATCTCGTCGTAGAAGCGCGCCATCGTCTCGACCGCCCCCTTGCGCTCCCATTCGGGGACGAGGCGGTCGGCCTCGTCGAGCACGTCGCGCAGGCCGAGGACGAGGCGGATCCCGCGCGCGGTCGCCCATTCGAGGGTCGGCAACAATTCGCCGTGGAAGCCAGCGGGCTCCTTGTCGACGATGATCATGTCGGGATCGAAGGCCGCGCAGGTGCGGGTTATGATCTCGGTCCGCAGCGCCACCGTCCGGTCGAGGGGCACGGCGGTGTCACGGCTGCCATATCTGCCATCGAGGAACTTGACGACGGCGGGCAGCCGGACGGTCTGCACGCCGGCAGCGAAGGCGAAGCGGTCGATCACCGGCGATCCCGACACGATCACCGCCCGCGCCCGGCCGTCGCTCGACACGATCGCGTTGGCGATCGCCCGCGACCGGCGCAGATGGCCGAGCCCGAAAGTATCGTGGCTGTAGATCAGAACGCGTGGGCCGGATGACGCCTCGTCCTCTCGCATTCCGGTGACCGCCTCGGTTGAGGGCGCGAGGATCGCAGCCGACGCCCTCTCGCACAAGCGGGGCCGTACGGTAAACAGCGTCGTCAGTCGGGAGGGCACCTCGCCCGATGCATCCGTCCGCGGGATCCGTTCGCCGCTGAACCTTCGCACAGCCCGGTGGAACCTGCGCGGTGCTGACCGATGCGGGTTTCACCGCGCGATCGGCGGCCTCGGCATGCGGAACGGCAGCATCAGCCGCACGAGCGGGTTGCGGAACCGGTCGAGCGACAGGCTCTCGTGCATCGCGCGTACCGGCTCTCCGCAGAGCGTCGAGGCGAGCAGCGAGCGGGCATAGAACGGCGTGTTCTCGTAGGTGGTCAGGACACGGGCACGGCCGTCATCGCTGCGGGTCTCACGCGGCATCCGCCAGAGCCGGGTCGCGGGAAGGCGGGCGGCCGTGGGCGGTCGGATCTCCCGGCGGCTGCCGTCGCGGTGGAAGCGCAGAGACAGGTTCTGGCCGCCGCCTTCCCGGTGCTGCACGTCGTACAGGATGGCTGCTCCGTCCGGCAGGTCAGCCCGGCACCACGTCCAGCGCGTGAACGCGTCCTCCAGGGCCTCGTCTCCGTCGTTGGTGTCGAAATAGGCGCTGCCGGTCCATTTGAGGTCCGGCTGATCGAACGCGACCTCCACCCGTGAGGACGGCGCCATCGGCCACCAGCGGTGGCGCCCGGCGCGATCGAGGTGGAACGGACCGGCGGTGAAGCCCGGCGGCTCCAGCCGGACCGTGCCGCGCAGCCGGTGGGGCAGGGGAGACCCGCGCTCGTCGATCCGGACGGTCAGCGCCGTGCCGTCCCAATGCATCGCGCTCGGTCCGATCGCGATGTGGTCCGCGTCGCGCGACAGGCTGTCGACGCGGCGCTCCGTCATGGCGAAGCGGCTGCGCTCGCCGTAAAGCACGACGTTCATCGCGCAATGATCGAACGGGTCCCGCTCGGCGCTCCAGGCGTAGTACGGCGAGAACACGCTGCCGATGAACGCGATGATGGTAAGGCCCTGGCGGCCATCATCGCTCACCGCATCGACGTACCACCACGCGTAGCCGCCCTGCGCGACCGCGCCATCGAAGCGCGGTCGTCCAGGATCGCCGCCGCGGCAAGCCGACCCGACTGTGCCGCCATCGGCACGCCCGGCCCCGGATGGACCGAGCCCCCCGCCAGATAGAGGCCCGGCACTGCCGTCCGCGCCCCGGCCCGCTTGAACGTCGCAGCCCAACCCTGCGCCGCCCGCCCGTAGAGTGCGCCCCCCGTCCCCGGGAACAGCGCCTCGAAATCCCGGGGCGTCGTCGTCACGGGCGCCGCCATATCCAGGTTCAGCCCGCAGGCCTCCAGCCGGCGGACGAGGGTCCTGGCGCATGTCTCGATCTCCGGCGGGGTGTGCGGGCGGTCCCGGCCATCCGCCGGGGCGTTGACGAGGAGGAGCAGGCGCTCGGGACCTGCCGGCGCGCCGCCGGACTCCGTCCGGTCCTGCGCACAGACATAGACGGTCGGGTCGTCGGGCAGACGGCGCTTGCGCAGGATGGTGTCGAACTCGGCCCGGTAGTCCCGCGAGAAGAACACGGTGTGGTGGGCGAGGGGGAAGCCCTGGGTCTCCGCCACCGTGCACAGGGTCACGGCCGAGAGCGAGCGCTCGGTCGGTCCAAGCCGCTCGCCGGCCTGGATCGCATCGGGGCCGAGCAATCCGGCGCCGAGGGCCCCGCAATCGGCGTTGCAGACCACGATGTCCGCGCTGATGCGCTCTCCGCCGGCCAGGACGACGCCGCCAACCCCGCCTTTCTCGGTGACGATGCGCTCGACATGCGAGCCGTAGCGAAACACGGCCCCCCGCTCCGCGGCGAGATCCGCGACCGCCTGCGCCAGGGTGCTCAGGCCTCCCGCCACGGTCCAGACCCCGGCCTGCTCCACGTGGGCGACCAGCATCAGCGTGGCCGGCGCGCTGAACGGCGAGGCGCCGCAATAGGTGGCGTAGCGGCCGAACAGCTGCAGCAGCCGCGGATCGCGGAAGAACGTGCCGAGCGCCGACCACAACGTGGCAAAGGGCTGGATCCGCCAGAGGTCGCCGAGGCCAGAGATCCCCACGCGCTTTGCAAGACCGGCCGGGTTGGTTCGCCCGTCGCGAATGAACGGGCCTTCGAGGGTGTTGTAGACCTCTGCCGACCGGGCGCAGAACCGCCGGTAGCCATCGGCCTCGCGGGGGCCTGCGAAGGCTGCGATGGCGGCGGCCGAGGCCTCGATATCTGCGAACAGGTCGAGGCGTTCGTCACGACTCCAGGCGTGCCGGGCAAGGAGGCTCGCCGGGCTCAACGCCACCTGGTCGGCGAGTCGGTCACCGCATTCGGCGAACAGCTCCTCAAACACCCAGCGCATGGTGAAGACGGTCGGCCCCGCCTCGACGGACTCCCCGCCGACCGGAACGCTGCGCATCTTGCCGCCCGGCTTGGCCGCCCGTTCCAGAACGGTGACGTCAAGCCCCGCCTGCGCGAGCCGCAGCGCGGCGGCCAGGCCACCGATCCCCGCTCCGATCACGACGACGCGCTCCTGCGCCACGCTTGCCCCGCTTTCAGACCCCAACCGGGATTGATCTCCCGGCTGCGCGGTGTCAATAAGAAATGACACCTGATGCTGACAAGCCATAGTGACATGGGAGGCGGCGCGATGGAGTCGGGCCGGCGAATCGAAATGGCGCTGGATCGCGCCGTGGCGCATGCGGAAGCGCCGGGGGCGCCACCGCTCCTCGCGGAGGCGCTGCGCTATGCCGTGTTTCCGGGCGGCCATCGGATCCGCCCACGGCTCTGTCTTTCCGTCGCGCTGGCCTGTGGTGACGACGATCCAGCCGGTTCCACGGCGGCGGCGGCCGCGATCGAGCTGCTGCACTGCGCCTCGCTCGTCCACGACGATCTGCCGTGCTTCGACGACGCGCCGATGCGCCGGCAGAAGCCCTCCGTCCACATGGCCTTCGGCGAACCCATCGCGGTGCTGACGGGCGACGCCTTGATCGTGCTGGCTTTCGAGACGCTGGCCCGGGCGGCGGGTCCCTATTCGGGTCGGCTCGGCCGACTCGTCGGGCTGCTCGGACGGGCCGCCGGCTCGCCCTCCGGCATCGCGGCCGGTCAGGCCTGGGAATCGGAGGCCCATATCAGCCTCAGCGACTATCAGCAGGCCAAGACCGGCGCTCTGTTCGCGGCCGCCACGGCGGCGGGCGCCGCCGCGGCCGGGGCGGAGGCGGAGCCCTGGCGCCGGCTCGGCGAGTGCCTGGGCGAGGCCTATCAGGTAGCCGACGACCTGCGCGATGTGGCCTGCCGACAGGAGGAGATCGGCAAGCCGGCCGGGCGCGATGCGACGCTGGGCCGCCCGAATGCTGCGGCGTTGCTCGGCACGGGCGGCGCGCTGGAGCGCCTGTCGCGGCTCACCCGCGAAGCCGTGGCGGCGATCCCGACCTGTCCGGGCGCCGCGATCCTCACCGCCGAGATCGAGGCGCAGGCGCGGCTGTTCCTGCCCGCGAGCCTGCGGGCGGTGATGGCCTGAGCGCCGGTTCCCTGCCCGGCGCCGAGGTGGACCCGCCGGCCCCGGCCGCCTGGGGCGACCGTTGGCTCGCGTGGCGCAACCGCCTCGTGGCAAACCCGCGGTTCCAGCGCTGGGCGACGGGATTTCCGCTGACCCGCGGTATCGCCCGGCGCAACACCCGTGCCTTGTTCGATCTTTGCGCGGGCTTCGTGTACGCGCAGGTTCTGACGGCCTGCATCCGGCTCGACCTCTTCGCGATTTTGGCCGATGGGCCGATCACCACGGACGTATTGGCGCGCCGGCTCGATCTGCCGCCCGATAATGCCCGCCGCCTCCTCCGCGCCGCTGAATCGCTCGGTCTGGTGCGGGCGCTCAAGGGCGATCGGTATGGGCTCGCGGACCTCGGCGCCGCGCTCATCGGCAACCCCGGCATCGCCGGCATGGTGGAGCACCACGCGCTGCTCTATGCCGATCTCGCCGATCCCGTGCGCCTTCTGCGGGGGCAGGCGCAGCCCACGCGCCTGTCAGGCTATTGGCCCTACGCGTCGGGCACCGCGGCCGAACCCGAGGCCTATGCCCGCTACAGCGCCCTGATGGGCGCCTCGCAGGCCATGATCGCAGAGGATGTGCTCGACGCCTGCGATCTGTCCGGCGCCCGGCGCCTCATGGATGTGGGTGGCGGCGAGGGGGTGTTCCTCGAAGCGGTCGCCGCCCGCCATCCGAATCTCGGCCTGACCCTCTTCGACCTACCCGCTGTTGCGGAGCGCGCGACGGCGCGCCTGTCACGCCTGGGGCTCGGCGCCCGAATCACCTGCCGCGGCGGCGACTTCCACGCCGGTCTGCCCTCGGGCGCCGACACCATCTCGCTCGTGCGGATCGTGCACGATCATGATGACCGACCGGCCCGGGCGCTCCTAGCGGCCGCGCACGCGGCGCTGCCCCCGGGCGGCCGCTTGATCCTGGCCGAGCCAATGGCCGGGACGCCAGGCGCTGAGCCGGTCGGGGACGCCTATTTCGGACTCTACCTGCTGGCCATGGGCTCCGGCCGGCCTCGTCGTGGCGATGAGCTGTGCAGCACGCTGCGAGAGGCGGGATTTGCGTCCGCCTACGAACGCGGGACCCGTCGCCCACTGCTCGCCCGGGTGCTGATCGCTCAAAAATCGGGCGCCCCATAGTAAGTGTGACTTGACGCGCCCTTGTGTCTATCTAGGATGACACTTAGCGTCCTCGCTCCATCGAGAGTCGCGTGAAGCAGGGCGGAAATTCCCACCATGGATGCGCTCGCCGTCATCCTCGAACGTCCGGAACATCTGTCGGTCCAGCGGCTGCCGCTGGAGCCTGCCAATGGGTCCGACGCGGTGGTCGCGATCGCCTGGAGCGGGATCAGCACCGGGACCGAGCGTCTGCTCTGGTCAGGCCGCATGCCGTCGTTCCCTGGGATGGGATACCCCCTGGTACCGGGCTACGAATCGGTCGGGACGATCGTGGAGGCTGACGAGGCTGGTGCCGTTCGGGTCGGCCAGACCGTCTTCGTTCCCGGCGCCCGCTGCTTCGGTACAGTCCGCGGTCTGTTCGGTGGCGCCGCCTCGCATCTGGTTTCGCCCGCCCACCGGCTCGTGCCCGTCGATGCCGGGCTCGGCGAGGCCGCGTGTCTCCTCGCCCTTGCGGCGACGGCTTATCGCGCGCTCGGCGGCATCAGGCCCGGCGCAACCCCGCTGATCGTCGGGCACGGCGTCCTCGGCCGGCTGCTCGCGCGCCTGACCCTCGCGGCCGGCGCGGCGCCGACCGTCTGGGAGCGGGATGCGATTCGTCGGGCGGGCGATCACGGCTACGCGGTCCTCGCCCCGGATGATGATCCGCGCCGCGACTACGCCGTCATCACCGATGTCAGCGGCGATGCCTCCGGCCTCGACGCGCTGATCGCCCGGCTCGCGTCCGGCGGCGAGATCGTGCTGGCGGGCTTCTACGAAGCGCCCCTGAGCTTTGCCTTCCCGCCCGCCTTCATGCGCGAGGCCCGGATCCGGATCTCGGCCGAGTTCCGCCCGGACGACCTGGCGGCCGTGACCCGCCTGATCGACGGCGGCCGCCTCTCGCTCGACGGGCTGATCACCCATCGCGCGCCGGCAGTCGATGCCGAGGGCGCCTATCGCACCGCCTTCTCCGATCCCGCCTGCCTGAAGATGATCCTCGACTGGAGGGACGCCGCGTGAACGTTCAGCTCAACAAGGCCGCCCTCAGCCAAGCGACCCAGCTCCGCGCCGAGGCCGCGATCGAGCCCGATGCCGTCATCACCGCACCGGCCAAGAAGGAAACGCAGATCATCGCGATCTACGGCAAGGGCGGCATCGGCAAGTCGTTCACGCTGGCCAACCTCAGCTACATGATGGCCCAGCAGGGCAAGAAGGTCCTGCTGATCGGCTGCGACCCGAAGAGCGACACGACCTCGCTCCTGTTCGGCGGCAAGGCCTGCCCGACCATCATCGAGACCTCGACCAGGAAGAAGCTTGCCGGCGAGGCGGTCGCGATCGGCGACGTCTGCTTCAAGCGCGACGGCGTCTACGCCATGGAGCTCGGCGGCCCCGAGGTCGGGCGCGGCTGCGGCGGGCGCGGCATCATCCACGGCTTCGAGCTGCTGGAGAAGCTGGGCTTCCACGAGTGGGGCTTCGATTTCGTCCTGCTCGACTTCCTGGGCGATGTGGTCTGCGGCGGCTTCGGCCTGCCGATCGCCCGGGACATGTGCCAGAAGGTCATCGTCGTCGGCTCGAACGACCTGCAATCGCTCTACGTCGCCAACAACGTCTGCTCGGCGGTGGAGTATTTCCGCAAGCTCGGCGGCAATGTCGGCGTCGGCGGCCTCGTGATCAACAAGGATGACGGCACCGGCGAGGCGCAGGCCTTCGCGGAGGCCGCCGGCATCCCGATCCTCGCCTCGATCCCGGCCGACGAGGACATCCGTCGCAAGAGCGCGAACTACGAGATCATCGGCAAGCCGGACGGGCGCTGGGGCGACCTGTTCTCTGAACTCGCCGCCAACGTCGCGGAGGCCGCGCCGCACCGCCCGACGCCGCTCACGCAGGACGGGCTGCTCGGCCTGTTCTCCAGCGAGACCACGGGCCGCGACGTGGTCCTGGTCCCCGCGACTCAGGAGGACATGTGCGGCGTCGCCCAGGTGACCAAGCCGTCCCTCGAAGTCGTGTACGACGAGGTCTGACGCGCATGGCCGTCTCCCTCGACATCGCCGATCTGCGGGCCCGCAAGGCGCCGGCCACCATCGATCTCGCCGCCGCGCAGGCCGACGGGCTCGGCTGTCACGCCGGCAAGGACGCGATGGTGGCGGCCGCGGAAGCCGCGGGCATGTCGGAGACGCTGGCGCAGCTGCGCAGCGACTATCCACAGGGGCCGCACGACCAGCCGCAGAGCATGTGCCCCGCCTTCGGCTCCCTGCGGGTCGGGTTGCGCATGCGCCGCACCGCCACGATCCTCTCGGGCAGCGCCTGCTGCGTCTACGGCCTGACCTTCACGTCGCATTTCTACGGGGCGAAGCGCAGCGTCGGCTACGTGCCGTTCAATTCGGAGACGCTGGTCACCGGCAAGCTGTTCGAGGACATCCGCGAGGCGGTCCACGCCACCGCGAAGCCTGAGGATTACGACGTTGTCGTCGTCATCAACCTCTGCGTACCGACCGCCTCGGGGGTGCCGCTCCGTCTCCTGCCAAAAGAAATTGGCGGCGTCCGGGTGATCGGCATCGACGTGCCGGGATTCGGCGTCCCGACCCATGCCGAAGCCAAGGATGTCCTGGCCGGCGCCATGCTGAAGGTCGCTCGTGCGGAGGCCGAGCAGGGTCCGGTTGCAGCACCCCGCGGCGGCCGTTCGGAGCGCCCGAGCGTAGCGCTGCTGGGCGAGGTGTTTCCGGCCGATCCGGTGGTGATCGGCGGGCTGTTGGAGCCCCTGGGGCTGTCGGCCGGGCCGGTGGTGCCGACCCGCGAGTGGCGCGAACTCTACGCCGCCCTCGATTGCGCCGCGGTGGCCGCCATCCATCCATTTTACACGGCCTCGCTCCGCGAGTTCGAAGCGGCCGGTCGCCCGATCGTCGGCTCGGCCCCGGTGGGGGTCGACGGCACCGCCGACTGGCTCGACCGGATCGGCGAGGCCTGCGGCGTGCCCCGCGCCACCGTCGAGTCGGCCAAGAACCGGATCCTGCCGGGCATCCGCGGTGCCCTCGGCGCCATGCCGATCAAGGGCCGGATCACGCTCTCGGGCTACGAGGGCTCGGAACTGCTGGTGGCGCGCCTCCTCGTCGAGAGCGGCGCCGAGGTGCCCTATGTCGGCACCGCCTGCCCGCGCACGCCCTGGTCGGAGGCCGATCGCGACTGGCTGGAAGCCCGCGGCACGCAGGTGCAGTACCGGGCCTCGCTGGAGGACGATCTCTACGCGCTCGAGTCGCTCAAGCCCGATCTCGCGATCGGCACGACACCGGTGGTGCAGCGGGCCAAGGAGCGCGGCACCCCGGCGCTCTACTTCACCAACCTGATCTCGGCGCGCCCGCTCATGGGCGCGGCCGGCGCCGGATCGCTCGCCACGGTGATCAACGCCGCGCTGGGCAACATGGCGCGGTTCGACGCCATGCGCGACTTTTTCAAGGGCGTCGGCACCGGACATGCCGCCGGCGTCTGGCAGGAGGTCCCGCAGAAGCGTCAGGGCCCGAAGATCGAGGGCCCCAAGAAGCCGATCGGGGAGATGGCCTGATGCTCATCCTCGATCACGACAGGGCCGGCGGCTACTGGGGCGCGGTCTACGTCTTCACGGCGATCAAGGGCCTGCAGGTCGTCATCGACGGTCCCGTCGGCTGCGAGAACCTGCCGGTGACTTCGGTGCTGCACTACACCGACGCGCTGCCGCCGCATGAATTGCCGATCGTCGTCACCGGCCTCGCCGAGGAAGAACTCGGTCGCCACGGCACCGAGGGTGCCATGAAGCGCGCCCACGCCACCCTGGATCCGGGCCAGCCCAGCGTGGTGGTGACCGGCTCCATCGCCGAGATGATCGGCGGCGGCGTGACGCCGGAGGGCACCGGCCTCCAGCGCTTCCTGCCGCGCACCATCGACGAGGACCAGTGGCAGGCGGCCGACCGGGCCATGCGCTGGCTCTGGCAGGAATACGGGGCCAAGAAATTCGCGAAGTCGGGCATCCCGGCCCGGCCCGAGAGGAAGCCCGGCGAGAAGCCGCGGGTGAACCTGATCGGCCCGGCCTACGGCACGTTCAACATGCCCTCCGACCTCGCCGAGATCCGGCGGCTGGTCGAGGGGATCGGCGCCGAGGTGAATCTGACCTTCCCGCTCGGCGCGCACCTCGCGGACGTGCCCAAGCTCGTGAATGCCGACGCCAATATCTGCCTCTACCGGGAGTTCGGCCGGTTGCTCTGCGAGGATCTGGAGCGGCCCTACCTGCAGGCGCCGATCGGCGTGCTCTCGACCACCAAGTTCCTGCGCTCGCTCGGTGCGACCCTCGGCCTCGATCCGGAGCCGTTCATCGAGCGCGAGCGCCACACCACGATCAAGCCGATCTGGGATCTCTGGCGCTCGGTAACGCAGGATTTCTTTGGGACCGCGAGCTTCGGCATCGTCGCGACCGAGACCTACGCCCGCGGTGTGCGCCATTTCCTCGAAGACGAGATGGGCTTGCCCTGCCACTTCGCCTTCGGACGCTCGGCCGGGCTGAAACCCGACAACGCGGCCGTTCGCGCTGCCATCGCCGCCAAGCCTCCGTTGGTGCTGTTCGGCTCGTTCAACGAGCGGATGTACCTCGCGGAGTGCGGTGCCCGAGCGACTTACGTGCCAGCCTCGTTCCCCGGGGCGATCATCCGGCGGCACACCGGTACGCCGTTCATGGGCTACGCCGGCGCGACCTATCTCGTGCAGGAAGTCTGCAACGCCCTGTTCGACACGCTCTTCCACATCCTGCCGCTCGCCCGCGACATGGACAAGGTCGAGGCCACCCCGGCGCGGCGCCACGCGGAGCTGCCCTGGGACGAGGCTGCCCGGCAAGCGCTGGAAGCCCTGGTCGAGGCGCAGCCGGTGCTCGCCCGCATCTCGGCCGCCAAGCGCCTGCGCGACGCCGCCGAGCGCGCCGCCCGCGATGCCGATTCCGATGCCGTGGCGCCCGCCCATGTGGCGCGCGCCCGTGCCGACTTCGCCGGGGGGATCCCCGCGTGACCCTGCCTTTCCCAATCCCCAGAGGAGACCTGACGATGCGCACGATGGTCCCGACCGCCCGCCAGCACCAAGAAGAGATCCAGTTCCGGCTGATCCTGGCGGCGACCTACCCGTTCTTCCTCGCCGCCGCCACGCTGAACCGGTTCCGGCCCGCCCGCGAGGTCGCCCGTCCGGGCCTCGTGCCGGCGCGGCGGTCCGTCTTCGGGGAGGCCCGCGCCATGGCGGTTCAGGCCATCCCCTTCGCCTTCATGGGCTGATTGCCCTGATCGAGATGCTTCCGTCCGGTGACGCGGGGGAAGTCGAGCCGGGGGCGCCGCGAGGTCTCACGGCTGTACCCGTCGCGCCTCGCCAGAGGCGCGGCCAACACACGGAGGTCTGAACGATGGCGAGTGGACCCGTCACAACAGAAAGACCGAGCAGCCTGTCCGGGCTGACGGAACCGGAAGCCAAGGAGTTCCACGCGATCTTCCTGACGAGCTTCCTCATCTTCACGGCGATCGCCGTGGTCGCCCACATCCTCGTGTGGCTGTGGCGTCCGTGGCTCCCTGGACCGCAGGGCTACGCCTCCCTTGAGGGCGTCCGCGATGCGGCCCACGCCCTCGTCACGATGATCGGCTGAGGAGGCTCGAATGCACAAGGTCTGGTTGCTGTTCGATCCGCGGCGCACGCTGGTGGCTCTGTTCACCTTCCTCTTCATCCTGGCGCTGCTGATCCACTTCATTCTGCTCTCGACCGACCGGTTCAACTGGCTGGAAGGTCCGAAGGCCAACAAGCAGGCGAACGCCATCACGCTGGCGCTGCCGCAACTGCCGGCCTGACGTCCGGTCCGGACCGCGGCGCGCGAGGGCCGCGGTCACCCCTGTCTTCTCTCGGCCTGATCGAGGAGCCGCCGCCATGGCGATGCTGAGCTTCGAGCGCAAATACAGGATCCGCGGCGGCACGCTGCTCGGCGGCGACCTGTTCGACTTCTGGGTCGGACCGTTCTTCGTCGGATTCTTCGGCGTCGTCGGGCTGTTCTTCACCGTGCTCGGCACGGCGCTGGTGATCTACGGCGCGGCGATCGGGCCGACCTGGAACATCTGGCAGATCAACATCGCGCCGCCCGACATCAGCTATGGCCTGAAGCTCGCGCCCCTCAAGGAAGGCGGCCTCTGGCAGATCATCACCATGTGCGCTCTGGGATCGTTCGTGTCCTGGGCTTTGCGCGAGGTGGAAATCTGCCGCAAGCTCGGCATCGGCTACCACGTGCCGGTGGCGTTCGGCATGGCGATCTTCGCCTATTTCACCCTGGTGGTGATCCGCCCGTTCCTGATGGGTGCCTGGGGCTACGGCTTCCCCTACGGTATCCTCAGCCACCTCGATTGGGTGTCCAACACCGGATACCAATATCTCCACTTCCACTACAATCCGGCGCACATGCTGGCGGTGACATTCTTCTTCACCACGACTTTGGCGCTCGCCATGCACGGCGGCCTGATCCTCTCGGCGACGAACCCGAAGAAGGGCGAGACCGTCAAGACGCCCGAGCACGAGGACACGTTCTTCCGCGATACGATCGGCTACTCCATCGGCACGCTGGGCGTGCATCGGCTCGGCCTGTTCCTGGCCCTGGCGGCAGGGTTCTGGAGCGCGGTCTGCATCGTGATCAGCGGCCCGTTCTGGACACAGGGCTGGCCGCAATGGTGGGGCTGGTGGCTCAACCTGCCGGTGTGGGGATGAGGGCGGCAAGGCAAGCGGCACGACACGGATAACACGGGGCCCGCCGCCGTCTGGGCGCGGATCCTCGGGGGAGGCAGGCCATGGCCTATTATCAGAACATCTTCACGCAGGTTCAGGTACGCCCGCTGAAACCGGAACACGGGGTGCCGGTTTCGGTCGATGACCGGGTCGGCAAGCCATTCAACAGCTATCTGTTCGGGCTGATCGGCAACAGTCAGGTTGGGCCGATCTACATCGGCTACATCGCGGCCCTGTCGATCACCTGCGGGCTGATCGCCTTCGAGATCATCGGGCTCAACATGTGGGCCTCGGTGAACTGGGATCCGATCCAGTTCGTCCGGCAATTGCCGTGGCTCGCCCTCGAACCACCGCTGCCCAAATACGGGCTCCGCGTGCTGCCGCCGCTGAACGAGGGCGGCTGGTGGCTGATCGCCGGTTTCTTCCTCACCGCCTCGATCCTGCTCTGGTGGGTCCATCTCTACCGGCGGGCGAGGGCGCTCGGGCTGGGCACCCATGTGCCGTGGGCCTTCGCGTCGGCGATCTGGCTCTACCTCGTCCTGGGCTTCATCCGCCCGGTCTTGATGGGCTCGTGGTCGGAGGCGGTGCCATTCGGCATCTTCCCGCATCTCGATTGGACGGCGGCATTCTCGCTCCGCTACGGAAACCTGTTCTACAACCCGTTCCACATGCTTTCGATCACGTTCCTCTACGGATCGACGCTCCTGTTCGCGATGCATGGCGGCACCATTCTGGCCTGCTCGCGCTACGGCGCCGAGCGCGAAATCGACCAGATCGTCGATCGCGGCACCGCCACCGAGCGCGCCGCCCTGTTCTGGCGCTGGACCATGGGCTTCAACGCCACGATGGAGTCGATCCACCGTTGGGCGTGGTGGTTCGCGGTGCTGACGACGCTGACCGGCGGCATCGGCATCCTGCTCACAGGCACCGTGGTCGACAATTGGTACCTCTGGGCGGTCAAGCACCACGTCGCCCCCAACTATCCGCAGGTCTACGGCCCGATCGTGGATCCCGCCCATCTCGCACCCGGCCCGAGGCCGTGAGGAGGCCGTCATGAAGACGATTCTGGCGGTTGTCGGAGGCGCGCTCGCGCTGTTCCTCACCATCGCGATGTTCGGTGGCGCGGGCTGGACCCATCCGCCCATGGCGGTCAAGCAGACCGGCTTTCGCGGCACCGCGATGGACCTGATCCGTACCCGGGCCGGCAATGAGGCGCTGGCGGAGGCCAACCGGGCGCCGGCACCGGCCGATCCCGCGGAACCCGGCGGGGAGAAGGCCTCCGCGGTCTACGAGAACGTGCAGGTTCTCGGCGATCTTTCAGCTGAGCAGTTCAACCGCATCATGGTGTCGATCACCGAATGGGTCGCGCCGCAGCAGGGCTGCACCTACTGCCACAGCACCGAAAACATGGCCTCCGACGAGCTCTACCAGAAGCGTGTCGCCCGGCGCATGTTTCAGATGACGCAATACATCAACTCGTCCTGGAAAGAGAATCACGTCCACGAGGCGGGCGTGACTTGCTACACCTGCCACCGGGGCAATCCGGTGCCGGCGAATATCTGGTTCGACCATCCGATCCAGGGCGCCGGGCGGTTCATCCCGCGCAACAACAGCCAGAACCTCGCCTCGCCTCAGGTCGGCAACACCTCGCTGCCCTACGACGTGTATCAGGCCTTCTACCAGCACAAGGAGACGTCCGAGGATGCGATCCGGGTCAACGCCACCACGGCGCTGCCGGAATCCAAGGGCAAGCCGATCCAGGATGCCGAAAAGACGTTCGGCCTGATGATCAGCATGTCGCAGTCCCTCGGCGTGAACTGCACCTTCTGCCACAACACCCGCTCGGTGGCGCAGTGGGATACGAGTACGCCCAATCGCGTCCACGCTTGGTATGGGATCCGCATGGTGCGGGACCTCAACCAGGACTACATGACGCCGCTCACCTCGACTTTCCCGCGCAACCGGCTCGGCGCGCTCGGGGACGCGCCGAAAATCTACTGCGCGACCTGCCACAACGGCGCCAACAAGCCGCTGAACGGTGCCAAGGTGATCGAGCCCTATCCGGAACTGTCGCACCCGACGGTCGCGGTGAACCTGCCGACCGGCGAGGCCAAGGATCCGATCCCGGGAACGCAGACGCCGACACCTATCCCGACAAAGCCATGATGTGAGCGGCGGCGGAGCTTACGGCTCCGCCGCCCGCAAGCCACAGGGAACCTCCGGCGGGTAAGGACGTCGATATCGACGGCCAAGCTCGGCCTTACGAGGCACCCATGACGATCACCATCTCGAATCTCCAGCCGCTCATCGCGATCCTGGCCGGGATCCTGATCCTCGTGATGCCGCGGCTCCTGAATTACATCGTCGCGATCTACCTGATCGTCATCGGTGTCATCGGCCTGGGAATATTGCGCTGAGCCGCGGCGCGCCCGGGCGGGGGCGTCACGCCTGACAGACCGTCGCCACCGTCAGCCGCGTGCGCACAACGCCATCGCGCGTTCATCTTGCGTTGCGGTGCGGGATGGTCCAACCCCGCCCATCAGCTCGGCCGGAGCCGGGCATCTGAGATGGACGGGATCGACATGGCGACCGACAGCGCGAAGTGGGTCTATGCCTTCGGCGACGGCAAGGCGGAGGGCAAGTCGCAGATGCGCGACCTGCTCGGCGGCAAGGGCGCCAACCTCGCCGAGATGTCGAACCTCGGCCTGCCGGTACCGCCCGGCTTCACCATCACCACCGAAGTCTGCACCTACTATTACGATCACGGCAAGGCCTACCCGCCGGAGCTGAAGGATCAGGTCGCCGCCGCGCTCGCTCAGATCGGCGCCCTGACGGGCCGCAAGTTCGGCGACAGCACCAACCCGCTCCTCGTCTCGGTCCGCTCGGGCGCCCGCGCCTCGATGCCCGGCATGATGGACACGGTGCTGAATCTCGGCCTCAACGACGAGACCGTACTGGCGTTGGCCAAGGAAGCCGACGACGAGCGCTTCGCCTACGATTCCTACCGTCGCTTCATCACCATGTACTCGAACGTGGTGCTGAACGTTGAGCACCACGCCTTCGAGGAGGCCCTGGAGCAGTACAA
The DNA here is from genome assembly GCF_022829725.1 of Methylobacterium sp. E-005. GTDB lineage: Bacteria > Pseudomonadota > Alphaproteobacteria > Rhizobiales > Beijerinckiaceae > Methylobacterium. The sequence continues at coordinate 59,701 of NZ_JAKSYG010000212.1, forward strand.
GGAGACCAAGGGTTTCGAACTCGATACCGAGCTCGGTGCCGGCGACTGGAAGACCCTGATCCAGACCTACAAGAAAATCGTTCGCGAGGAGCATGGCTCGGATTTCCCGCAGGGGGCCGACGACCAGCTCTGGGGCGCGATCAGCGCTGTCTTCGATTCCTGGATGATCCCGCGCGCCAAGAAGTACCGCGAGTTGAACAACATCCCCGAGAGCTGGGGCACGGCCGTCAACGTCCAGGCGATGGTGTTCGGCAACATGGGTGACACCTCGGCGACCGGCGTCGCCTTCACCCGCAATCCCTCGACCGGCGAGAAGGCGCTTTACGGCGAGTTCCTGATCAACGCCCAGGGCGAGGACGTGGTGGCGGGTATCCGCACCCCGCAGAACATCACCGAAAAGGCCCGGATCGAGGCCGAGAGCGACAAGCCTTCCATGGAGAAGGCCATGCCCGAGAGCTTCGCGGAGCTCACCCGGATCTACGGGATCCTGGAGAGCCACTACCGCGACATGCAGGACATGGAATTCACCATCGAGAAGGGGAAGCTCTGGATGCTCCAGACCCGCAACGGCAAGCGCACGGCCAAGGCCGCCCTGCGCATCGCCGTGGACCTGGCGGGCGAGGGGCTGATCTCGAAGGAGGAGGCGATCGCCCGGGTCGAGCCCGGTGCCCTCGACCAGCTGCTGCACCCGACCATCGACCCGAAGGCCGACCGCAAGGTCATCGCTTCGGGCCTGCCGGCCTCGCCCGGGGCGGCGACCGGTGAGATCGTGTTCAACTCCGAGGATGCGGAGGCCCACCGCAAGGCCGAGCGCAAGTGCATCCTGGTGCGGATCGAGACCTCGCCCGAGGACATCCACGGCATGCATGCCGCGGAGGGCATCCTGACCACCCGCGGCGGCATGACCAGTCACGCGGCCGTGGTCGCCCGCGGCATGGGCAAGCCCTGCGTGTCGGGCGTCGGGTCGATCCGCATCGATTACAAGGCACAGACCCTGACGGTTGGCGGCGTGACGCTGAAGGCCGGCGACAGGATCACCATCGATGGCTCGACCGGTCAGGTGATCCAGGGCGAGGTGAAGATGCTGGAGCCCGAGCTGTCGGGCGACTTCGCCACGCTGATGGAATGGGCAGACGCGTTCCGGGTCATGAAGGTGCGGGCGAATGCCGACACCCCGACCGATGCCCGCACTGCCCGCAACTTCGGCGCCGAGGGCATCGGGCTCTGCCGCACCGAGCACATGTTCTTCGAGGGGGACCGCATCATCGCGGTCCGCGAGATGATTCTCGCCGACGACGCCGAGGGCCGCCGGGCGGCTTTGGCGAAGATCCTGCCTTACCAGCGGCAGGATTTCCGGGAGCTGTTCACGATCATGTCCGGCCTGCCGGTCACGATTCGCCTCCTCGACCCGCCGCTCCACGAATTCCTGCCGCATACCGACGCCGAAGTCGCCGAGGTCGTGAAGGCGACCGGCGTGGCCGAGGAGAAGATCCGGCACCGGATGCGCGAACTGTCCGAGCACAACCCGATGCTCGGCTTCCGCGGCTGCCGCCTCGCGATCGCCTTCCCGGAGATCGCAGAGATGCAGGCCCGGGCGATCTTCGAGGCCGCCGTGCAGGCTGCGGCCGATACCGGCCAAGCGGTCACCCCCGAGGTGATGGTTCCGCTGGTCTTCACCCGCGCCGAGTTCGACATCGTGAAGGCGCGGATCGACGCCATGGCAAAGGCCGTGTCGGAGGAGAAGGGCGCGACCCTCGACTACCAGGTCGGCACCATGATCGAGCTGCCGCGGGCGGCGCTGAAGGCCGGTGAAATCGCCGAAACCGCCGAGTTCTTCTCCTTCGGCACCAACGATCTGACCCAGACGGCGCTCGGCATCTCCCGCGACGACGCCGCGACCTTCCTCGGCCCCTATACCCAGAAGGGAATCCTACCGGCCGACCCGTTCATCACCATCGATCAGGAGGGCGTGGGCGAGCTGGTGCGGATCGGCGTGGAGCGGGGCCGCAAGACCCGGCCGAATATCAAGCTCGGCATCTGCGGAGAGCACGGCGGTGACCCGGCCTCGGTCGGCTTCTGCCAGGAGGTCGGGCTCGATTACGTCTCCTGCTCGCCCTACCGGGTGCCGATCGCCCGCCTCGCAGCCGCCCAGGCGGCCCTTGGGAAGGTTTCCGGCAAGGAAGGCTGAGCGACCCGGGGAGGGCGCGCGCGCCCTCCAACCAAGTCTCAACCAAGCACGAGAAAAGCCGTTGAAAATGCCGGCTCGCTCGACGAACTCGACCGGAGATCCGACGTTGACCTATTGAGCCGATGGATCGAGCGTGTCTCTTTTCGATCCGCGGCGGGTCTTACGTCACCCGTCAGAAGCACCGGCCATGATCCGATCCGATCCCGCACCCCTGTGCCTCGGCGAACCGCCGGCCGTCGCCGTGGCACCCCGCGCCGCCATGCGCGCCTATCTGGCGCTCGTTGCAACGCTGGGCGGGGTGGTCACATGCGGGATGCTGATGATGTCGGTGGCAACCAACAGCGGCGCCGAGGCCGATCGTATCGCCTCGATGCAGGATGGCGGCTACGCGGCGACTCTGGTGGCGGCGCTGAGCATCAACCTCTCGAAGCCCCTGCGCTGACGTCTTCCGACCGGCCACCGCTCACAGCCGCCCAACCGGGATCCGGACCATAGACAGGTGCGGTCGGGGTTGCGACTTCGGTCAGCTTAACGCCCCCCGGAGGCGGCCCGTGTCGCCGATCCGGTGAACCGGGCCGCCTCAAGATCGTCGCCCGGACTGCGGGTGCTGAACCGCGTCGTCGTACGCTCCGGCGCCGCGGTCACAACGGCGGCGGGCGCGGTGTCGCGGACGCGCGTCGCGGCGATCCGGACGGGCGCGCCGCGGCTCGCCGGTGTCGCGACGGGACCGGACGCGACGGCGTCGAAGAGGGCGCGTAGCTGCACCTTGGCGTCGGCATCCGGGGCGACCAGGGTACGGGTACGGGTCGGCTCGGCGGGAACAGGCTTCGCCAGCGCGCGGATCTCGGTTGCGGCTGGAAGGTTGGCCATGCCGCTGTTCAGCGCGGCGAACTGCACCGGTCGCGGCGGCGGCAACGGCATGGTGAGCGCCGCTACGACGGCAGCGAGATCGGACGGTCGGCGCGGCGGAAGCGGCGCCACCACGGCGGCGATGGCCTCCTCCGCGCTCGAGGTTGGCGGTACGGCGGTGAGCAGAGCCTTCGCGTCGGTACCCTTCGGGTCGGGCGCCTTCGCCATCTCGCGCTGGATGAGGGAGCCGCGCAGGGCATCGTCGGCGGCGGGCGCCGCGTAGGCGAGGGCGGTACGGGTCCCGACCGGATCCTGCGGATCGGCACTCGCCACTGCGACAAGAGGTGCGCGACGGGTCCTGGTCGCCACCGCCACCGGTGGCGGAGCCGGCGCCGGCTCGGACTTGCCGCCACCGAACAGGCTCGCCAGGAAGCCGAACAAGCCGGGCCCGTCCTCCTCCTCGCCGCTGGCCATCTGCGTGGTGATACCCGCCACGGTGCCGCCGCGGGACAGGATCTCGGCCTTCGCCTCCTCGTAGCGGGGGAACGGACGGTTGTCGCTCGGCAGCAGCACCGTCTTGCCGTCCGGGAACAGGCGCGCAAGCTGATCGTGGGTCATGCGCGGCCACATCCGAACCGAGCCGACATCGAGATGGATGAACGGCGTGCCGGCATGCGGATACCAGCCGACGCCGCCGCGCTGCATCTGAAGACCAACCTCGCGGATCCGGTCGATCGATACGTCCGGCAGGTAGAAATCCATCGCCTTGCCGAGCATATGCTGGCTGTATTCGGCGACCATCTTCGAGCGGCGGCGCAGCATCGCGTTGGTGCCCGGCGAACGATAGGCCGACACGATATGGATTGCCTGACCGGAGCCGACCTGGCGATAGGCCTCCCAAACGGTGTCGAACAGGCGCGGATCCATCTTGGTGGGCTCGTTGATGCGCCAATCGCGCAGGAGCCAGTTCAGCTGATCGAGCGCCGCGCGGTCGTAGCGCCCGTCACGCTTGAACGTGATGGTCGCGCTTTCCTGCGTGTGCGTGTGGTAGATCGTCAGCGTGCGGGTGTCGCCGTTGGCGACCGCGTCCTCGGTTTCGGCGGTCCCCGCCAGGAACCCGAGCGCGATGCCCGAGAGGGCGAGGACGAGCTTTCGAAGGGGGAGAAGGCTCGGCACGACGGTCCTGATCCTCTCCCGCCCGCAGCAATCATTGCCGGGCGCCTCCGGCTGTCGCGGAAACGGCTAAGGCTGGACCGTGGCAAAATCGTGCCCGGATGTGTGGCCGCGCACGTGAAAGTTGCGAGATCGGCTGCCGATGACCCGGCGCCTACCAGTAGCTCCGCGGCGCACCCTGCTGCGGCGCCGGGGTCCACAGCCCGGGCTCACCGTATTCAGGGGCGTCATCGGCCCGTGCAGCACGGCGCAGATGGCGGCGCGGCGGCTCGGCCTCCTCGTAGCGTCCGGTCGGCCATTCATCAGCCACATGGCGATGGGGCCATCGGCGCTGGGCGCTGTGTGTCTTCGGCGGCATCGGCACAGCCTCGGCCTTGCGCCTGGGCGCCTCGTCCGGCAGCCGGGCGACCGCTGCGCCGCCGCCGCCCGGCAGACCGAGCGCCGCGCGCATCGGGGCATCATAGCCGTAGAGATCGGGCAGGGTCCGGTAGGTGCCGCCATCGTCCACGTAGGCCGTGAAATAGGCGAGGTGGACCGGCAGCTTCTCGGGCAACCGAAGCGTGCGCTCGCCCTTGCCGATCAGCTTCTTGAGGCGCTCGGCGGACCAATCCGGCAGCACCACGTCGGCAAGGCGGAACGGATCGTCCACGCGCACGCAGCCATGGCTGAAGTCGCGCTTGGATGCGGAGAACAGCGAGCGGTTCGGCGTATCGTGGAGGTAGACCGCGTGCTGGTTCGGGAACATGAACTTGATGAAGCCGAGCGCGTTCCGCTCACCCGGAGGCTGGCGCAGCGAGATATGACCCCCGTGTCGGACGACCTCGTATCCGCCCCAGGTCTTGCCGCCGTAGCCGGCAAGCTTCGGCGCCATCGTCTTCAGGATCGAGGGCGGCACATACCAGGACGGGTTGACGACCGCGTATTCCATCAGCCCTGAGAACAGCGGCGTACGCGAGTCCGGCTTGCCGACGATGACCCGGGCCTCGTCGCGCAGGACACCGCCGCGATAGGCGCGCAGTCGATATTCCGGCACGTTGACCAGGATGTAGTTGGCGCCGAGATCCCCCGGCAGCCAGCGCCACCGCTCCATGTTGACGATCAGTTCGGCCTCGCCGCCGGTCAGACGGCCAGCATGGCCGGCATCGGCAAGGGCCAGCACGGTCTGAACGTTCAGGATGCCGGTGGCGGGCAGCCCGCGACCGCGCTGAAACTTGCTGACCGCGTCGGCGACCACGGAATCGTAGGTGTCCGGCTCGCCGGGACCCTGATCGAATGTGCCGGCCGGCCTGCTCTCAAGGCCGAAATGCGCGCGCAGCAGCGGCACGCGGGCATCGCGCATGCCGAGCCGCAGGGCCGGACCGGACGGCAGTCGCAGCGGCTTGACCGCGCTCGGCGCCGGGCCGCGCAGAGCGGCGAGCCGGGCCTTCAGCGCTAGGTAGCCGGGCGTCGCCGGATTGTAGGCCTGAAGCGCTTCGCCAGCCTTCGCGCCGGCATCGCTGAGCTTGGTCAGCACGTCGTTGCCGGAGGGCAGGTCGAGATGCGGGGTGATCAGCCGTGAGATCGACGCGAGGTTGATCCGACCGCCGCGCGCGTCCCGGGCGTAGAGCACGGCCGCCGCGGACAGGCGCAGATCGGCGTCCGCAATCGCCTTGTCGTCCGGCTTCTCGGACAGAGTGGGAGTCGTGTAGGCATGGGCGTCGAGACCATCCTCACCGGCAGCCGCCAAGCGGGCCGAGACGGACTTGGCGGCCTCGGTCCAGCCGCCGTCGGCGACCCAAAGGGGCTTGCCTGCCCGAGCCTCGTAGAACGACCGGATGGCGTCGCGATCCTTGGTCGTCAGTCGCAGCAGGAGTGGCGCCGGATCGCCGACCCGGGCGAGCACCGCCGCGCCGAGGGGATCGGTCGGGGCGACGGGTGCGGAGGCCGCCGGCGCCGGCTCGGCGGCGGGGACTTCGGGCTTATAGTCCGGCAACGCGGTCGGTGCTTGGTCCGGAGGCGCGGTCGGCGTTGGCGCCACCGAGATCGGCGCAGTGAGGGACGGATCGAGCGCAGCGGTTTCGGCAGCCAGGGCGGCCGTGGCCACCGAGCCGGTCAAGAGGGCGGCCAGCGCCATGAGGCTTGAGCGCGGGACGCGCATCGTGATCTCCCGGGGAGCGGCGACAGGACCGCACGCGCAGATTGTGATTATCCGCGCAAGCGTGGCATTCAGCAACCGCAGTCGTTCCCAGTAGAGAGTTCGATCTGTTGGAGCTGGTTGGTTATCGAAGCTGTCGAAGCCTCAACTTGATCGGTGCTCAACCGTTATCGCGTAGCAGTTTCGCAATTGGTTCGCGGCTCGCGGCGGTACGGTCGCCCCGTGCGCTAGCGCACCCAACGCTCCGTCAGGCCGCGTCCTCACCCTTCTCGTCGCCTTCGAGACCAAGATCCTTCAACTTGCGATAGAGGGTGGATCGACCGATCCCGAGGCGGCGCGAGACTTCCGACATACGCTGACGGTAGAACTGCAAGGCGTAGCGGATGATCTCGGCTTCGAGCACATCCATCGGCTTCATCTCGCCGGTTTCCTCGGCGACCAGCGACATCGTATGCGGATCGCGAACCTCGACGCGCACGATCTCGCGCACCGGCTCCGGGGCGTAGGCCGGCATCACGGGCTGGCTCGGCAGAGCCGGGATACGAACGTCGAAGCCCTCGACCTGCGCGGCGATCTGCGGAAACTCGGCCACCGTCAGTTCGTCGCCATCGGCCAAGACCACGGCGCGAAACAGCGCGTTCTCCAACTGACGGACATTCCCGGGCCAGGGGTAGCGGGTCAGGAGCGCCATCGCTTCCGATGTGATCGCCCGAACGCGCTTGCCCTCCTCGGCGGAGAAGCGCGCGCAGAAGGAGCGGACGAGATCGGGGATATCCTCCCGGCGCGCCCGGAGCGGCGGCAGGGTCATCGGGAAGACGTTGAGGCGGTAATAGAGATCCTCGCGGAATTTGCCCTGCTTCACGAGATCGAGGAGCGAACGGTTGGTCGCAGAGACGAGGCGGATATCGACCCGCACCGCGCGCTTGCCACCCACAGGATCGACTTCGCCCTCCTGCAACGCGCGCAGCAGCTTCACCTGCGCGTCGAGGGGCAATTCACCGATCTCGTCAAGGAACAGGGTGCCGCCCGAGGCCTCCACGAACTTGCCGGCATGCTTCTCGGTGGCGCCCGTGAACGCCCCCTTCTCGTGGCCGAACAGGGTCGATTCCACGAGATTTTCCGGGATCGCCCCGCAATTGACCGTCACGAACGCCTTGCCGCGCCGGTCGCCCGACCCCTGGATCGCCCGGGCCAGGACCTCCTTGCCGACGCCGGATTCGCCCTCAATCAAAACGGGGATGTTGGACTTCGCCGCCCGCTCGGCGAGGCGGATCACCCGCTCCATGTCGGGGCTTTTGGAGGCGAGATCCTTGAAGGTCAGCGCCCCGGAGGCCCGGCGGCGCATGCGGCGCACCTCCTCTTCCAGGGTATCGACCCGCAGGGCGTTCTTGATCGAGACCTGCAAGCGCTCCGCGCCCGCCGGCTTGACCACGAAGTCGACCGCGCCGGCCCGCATCGCCGTCACCACCGCGTCGATCGACCCGTTGGAGGTCTGAACGATGACCGGCGTCGCCAGGCCGCTCTTGCGCATCTCGGCCAGCACGCCGAGCCCATCGAGGCCCGGCATCACCAGATCGAGGAGCACCACGTCGGCGCCCTCGGATTTGAGCACGATCAGCGCGTCGGCGCCGTTTTCGACCACCCGCGCCTCGAAGCCGAACCGGCGCACCGCCGCCTCGGCGAGGCGACGCTGGACCGGATCGTCGTCCACGATAAGCACGGTGGTGGACATGGCGGCTCCCTGACCGGCACGCGGACCGGACCGGAGGCGCGGGAGCGATCCCGGTCGTCGGTTCCGATTCGGCAGCTGTTTCGTTTCGAGCCGGAGGGTGAACCACAGACGTAAAGTGGCGCTTAACGACGTTTGCAGCGCTCGGTTGGGGATCGGCCGGGCGCGTCGGCAACGCGCCGCGTTGAACGCGTGGCGGCCCGCTCGATATCAGGCTACGGAGCCAAGCCCCGTGAAAGGAATGCACGACATGATGCCGAGCCCCACCGCGTCGCCGGTGACCGTCCGCCTGCCCGAGGGCGTGAGCGCCGCGCGCGCCGCCGCGAAGGCGGCCGACCTCGGTGTCCTCCCGGAATGGGATCTGTCGGACCTCTATGCGGGCATCGACGATCCGAATTTCTCTGTCGACATGACCCGGGCCGAGGAGGAATGCCGCCGCTTCTCCGAGACCTATGCCGGGCGCATTGCGGCGATCGTCAGCGGCGCCGATGCCTCCGCGGCCCTCGCCGAGGCCGTGCGGACCTATGAGGGAATCGAGGATCTGCTCGGCAAGCTCATGTCGTTCGCCGGCCTCGTCTATTCCGGCGATACGACCGATGAGGCCCGGGCCAAGTTCTACGGTGACACCCGCGAGCGCCTGACCAACGCGTCGGCCGACCTCCTGTTCTTCGCCCTCGAACTGAACCGGGTCGAGGATGCCGTGATGAATGCCGCGATGGCGGAGGGGCCGCTCGCCCGATACGCGCCGTGGATCGAGGATCTGCGCCGGGAGAAGCCGCACCAGCTCGATGACCGCACCGAGAAGCTGTTCCTCGAGAAGTCGGTGACCGCGAACGCCGCCTGGGACCGGCTGTTCAACGAGACCATCGCGTCGCTGCGCTTCACCGTGCAGGGCGAGGAGATGCCGCTTGAGCCGACCCTCAACAAGCTTCAGGACGCTGATGGGGCCGTCCGCAGGGAGGCCGCGGGCGCGATCAGCACGGTGCTGCGCGGGCATCTGCGGGTGTTCACGCTGATCACCAACACACTCGCCAAGGATAAGGAGATCTCCGACCGCTGGCGCGGCTTCAAGGACGTGGCCGATGCGCGCCACCTCTCCAACCGGGTCGAGCCCGAGGTGGTGGAGGCCCTGGTCGATGCCGTGCGGGCGGCCTATCCACGCCTGTCGCACCGCTATTACAAGTTGAAGGCGCGATGGTTCGGGCAGGAGGCGCTGCACTACTGGGACCGGAATGCGCCGCTGCCGAAGGTCGAGCAGCGCACGATTCCGTGGACTGAGGCGCGCGATACGGTCCTGTCGGCCTACGATGCCTTCTCGCCGAAGATGGCCGGCATTGCGAAGCGCTTCTTCGACGATCGCTGGATCGACGCGCCGACGCGGCCCGGTAAGGCGCCCGGCGCCTTCGCGCACCCGACCGTGCCTTCGGTCCACCCCTACGTGCTGGTCAATTACCAGGGCAAGCCCCGGGACGTGATGACCCTCGCCCACGAACTCGGCCATGGCGTCCATCAGGTGCTCGCCGGCCCGAACGGCGCGCTGATGGCGCCGACGCCCCTGACTCTGGCCGAGACCGCAAGCGTGTTTGGCGAGATGCTGACCTTCCGCAAGCTGCTTGCCGCCACCACAGACACGACCCAACGTCGCGCGATGCTCGCCGCCAAGGTCGAGGACATGATCAACACGGTGGTCCGCCAGATCGCCTTCTATTCGTTCGAACGGAAGGTACACCTCGCCCGCGCCAAGGGAGAGCTGACGACCGACCAGATCAACGCCCTCTGGCTGTCGGTTCAAGCGGAATCACTGGGTCCGGCAATCACATTGGATTCGGGCTACGAGCCCTATTGGGCCTACATCCCGCACTTCATCCACTCGCCGTTCTATGTCTACGCCTACGCGTTCGGCGATTGCCTCGTGAACTCGCTTTACGGGGTCTACGCCCGGGCCGAGGAGGGCTTTGTGGACCGGTACTTCGCGCTGCTCGGGGCCGGCGGCTCGAAGCCCTACGGCGAGCTGCTCGCGCCCTTCGGCCTCGACGCGAAGGATCCGGGCTTCTGGCAGATCGGGCTCGGGATGATCGAGGGGATGATCGTGGAGCTGGAGGGCATGGAAGGGCAAGGGTGAGACAGCGCTTCCGACACGGCATCCTGGATGTCATACCGATCGTATGACATCCAGGAGTTGATGCCGAAGCTTGAAGTCAAGCGTGTTGGGAACTCAACCGGGCTCATCCTGCCGAAGGAACGTCCGGGCAAGCGCAATCTGCTTCAGGGTGATTGGCTCGGCGTGACGGAAAATTCGGACGGCTCCGTCCGGCCGTCGCCTGACGATCCGGCCTTCGGTAAGGGCATGACGGTCGCCGAGGAGGCAATGAAGACCGATCGCAATGCCCTGGCGGAACTCGCAGTACGCGCACCGGTCAGGGGATCGAGAGGCTCACGAGTGAGCTCCTTCCGGCCATTCACGCTCAGCAGCTTCGGCTCTTTGGCGAGCCGCCATGATTGCGTGACGTTCCCCGGGATAACGGCATCGATTTCATTGCCGACAAGGCGGAGGCGGAGCTGGTGATCCGCGGCCCCGCCGTCGGCGAGATCGACGAATCCGGCTTCACCCGCTGGATCCGCGTTCCAGGCCGGCCTGACCGCGGCGCAGGGCCCCACGCCCCTGGTGCCCGACCCGGCGAGGCATATCTGCATTCCGGCAGCAGACAGACAGATCGAGACATGGCCGAGATCGACCGCGAAGCCAATCGCTTCTCCGCCCGGGCGGGGCGCTACGCCAGCGTCGGCGCGAATGTCGGGGGCGTGGCCGCCCGCATGGCGATGGCCCGCCTGTTCGGCAAGGAGGGCACGACCAACGCCGCCGCCCTGGCGCAGGCGCTGGGCGGCCTGAAGGGCCCGATCATGAAGGTCGCGCAGCTCCTGGCCACCGTACCCGACCTGCTGCCACCGGAATACGCCACCGAATTGCAGAAGCTTCAGGCCGATGCGCCGCCCATGGGCGCCGCCTTCGTCCGCCGCCGGATGCAGTCCGAACTCGGCGCCGGGTGGCAGGGGCGATTCGGCAGCTTCGATCTGAAGCCCGCCGCGGCCGCCTCGCTTGGCCAGGTTCACCGCGCCACCGCGAAAGACGGCGAGCGACTGGCCTGCAAGCTCCAGTATCCGGACATGCAATCGGCGGTCGAAGCCGATCTCAAGCAGCTCGAGGTGGCGTTCGCCCTCCACCGGCGGATGAATTCCTGGCTCGACACGCGGGAGATCGCCAAGGAGATCGGCGCGCGCGTGCGCGAGGAGCTGGATTATGAGCGCGAAGCCAAGCACGCCGCCCTGTACGGCGCAGTGCTCAAGGACATCGCGGCGGTCCGTGTTCCCGAGGTTTTCCCCGATCTCTCCACCAAGCGCTTGCTGACGCTCGGCTGGCTCGATGGCGACAAGATCCTGGGCTTCGCCGAGGAGCCGGTCGAAATCCGCAACCGCATCGCGCAGGCGATGTTCAAGGCGTGGTGGCATCCGTTCAGTCGGGCCGCGGTCATTCATGGCGACCCGCATCTCGGCAACTACACGGTGTTCTCGGAGGGCGGGGAAGCCGCTGGAATCAACCTGCTCGATTACGGCTGCGTGCGCATCTTTCACCCCCGCTTCGTCGGCGGCGTGGTGGATCTCTACCGGGGGTTGCTGGAGAACGACTCTGCCCGCATCGTGCACGCCTACGAGGTCTGGGGCTTCAAGGATCTGGACAAGGAGAAGATCGAGATCCTGAACATCTGGGCACGGTTCATCTACGGACCGCTCCTCGAAGACCGTACCCGCACCGTCGCCGACGGTGTGAAGCCCGGCGAGTATGGCCGTCGCCAGGCCTTCGAGGTGCATCAGGCTCTGAAGGAGCGGGGCCCCGTCACCGTTCCGCAGGAATTCGTGTTCATGGACCGCGCCGCGGTGGGTCTCGGCGCCGTCTTCCTCCACTTGCGCTCGGAGCTGAACTACCACCGGTTGTTTGAGGCCGAGATCGAGCATTTCTCGCTGGACGATCTCGCGGAACGCCAGGGCCACGCCCTGGCCGAGGTCGGGTTGCCGAAGCCGGTATGACGGGCCGCTGAACCTCTATCGGGGCGGTGATCAATTGCGTGCGTCCGATTGCGGCAGTTAAACGCTTGAGCTACATCCCACCGTGACCGCAAGAAGTCGCGTCTAAGGGAACGAGCGCACGATGGCTGAGAGTGATACGGTGGCCGGACACAGCTACAGCCCGGCGATGGACGCGAAGACCCACGAGCAGACCTATCGCGGCTTCGTCCGCTTCGTCGAGATCGCGACGGGCGTCGTGATCTGCTGGGTTCTGGCCCTGGCGATCGGCGGCGTCCGCGAAGCTTGGCTGCTGGCGATCGTGGGCGTCATCGCCTCGGGTGCAGCCGGTGCAGTTGGTGCGCTCGCCCCGGCGGTCGGATGGCGCGGCCCTCTCGTGGTCGGCATCCTGCTGCTGCTCTACCTCTTCTTCGCGTAAGCTGATCCCCTCTGGTCCGAGGGACCGGATCCGCCGTTCCAATATCCCATCCGGGCCTGCCGGAGAGGGCCTCTTGTGCACGGCGTGCAATTTAATTGAGCACAAGTTACATTCGAACCTGTTTCATCGCAGTCTCTTAGGTCCGCATCTCGCAAAGCCGCGCCGGTTCGCGCATTCGGGATGCCGAGCTTATCCAGAGGAATCCGCGCATGCGTATTGCTGTGCTGTCCGAGACGGACTCCGCGGAGCCGCGCGTTGCTGCGGTTCCCGAGACCGTGAAGAAATTCAAGGCCCTCGGTGCCGACGTCGTGGTGCAATCCGGAGCGGGCAAGAAGGCCGGCATCCTGGACGACGAGTATGAGGCGGCCGGGGCCAGCATGGTCGGCAGCGCCGCGGATGCCGCGCGGGACGCCGACCTTATCCTGAAGGTCGGCCGGCCGAGTGCCGAAGAGCTGCCGCACTTCAAGCGCGACGCCGCCGTGGTGGCGATCATGGACCCCTACGGCAACGACGACGCCCTCAAGGCCATGGCGGATGCCGGCGTGGCGGCCTTCTCGATGGAGCTGATGCCGCGCATCACCCGCGCGCAGGTGATGGACGTGCTGTCCTCGCAGGCGAACCTCGCAGGCTACCGGGCTGTGGTGGACGGCGCTGCCGAGTACGGCCGCGCGATGCCGATGATGATGACCGCCGCCGGCACCGTGCCGGCCGCCCGCGTCTTCGTGATGGGTGTCGGCGTCGCGGGCCTTCAGGCCATCGCCACGGCCCGTCGCCTCGGGGCGGTCGTGACCGCGACCGACGTGCGTCCGGCCACCAAGGAGCAGGTCGAATCGCTGGGCGCGAAGTTCGTCGCCGTCGAGGACGATGAGTTCAAGCAGGCCGAGACCGCAGGCGGCTACGCCAAGGAGATGTCTGAAGGCTATCGCGCCAAGCAGGCCGAACTGGTCAAGGGGCACATCGCCAAGCAGGACATCGTCATCACCACGGCCCTCATCCCCGGTCGGCCGGCGCCGAAGCTGGTTTCGGAGGAGATGGTGGCGTCGATGAAACCCGGCTCGGTCCTCGTCGATCTGGCGGTCGAGCGCGGCGGCAACGTCGCCGGCGCCAAGCCCGGCGAGATCGTCACCACGGAGCGGGGGGTGAAGATCGTCGGACACACCAACGTGCCGGGCCGACTCGCCGCCACCGCATCGAGCCTCTACGCGCGCAACCTCTACGCCTTCGTCGAGACCCTGATCGACAAGGAGTCGAAGGCGCTGAACATCAAGTGGGACGACGAGCTCGTGAAGGCGACCAACCTCACCCGCGACGGCTCGGTGGTCCACACATCCTTCCAACCGAAGACCGATGGGCCCGCCTCGGAAGCCGCGTCCCTGGGTCTCGCCAAGTCCGAGGCCGGCAAGGGCTCCGCCGCCGCCTCGAGCGCGCACTAAGACCCCGTCGCGAGGAGTAGCAGAATGGCAACCGTCATCGTCCCTCCCGACCAAGCGGCCGATCAGGCCCGCGTGCTGGCCGACGCGGCCCGCGCCGCCGCCGCTGTGGCGCAGAACGCCGCGAATCAGGCTCAGGTCATCGCCGATGGCATGGGCCACGGGCTCAGCGCAGCCACCGGCGGGGCCGTCGACCCGACCGTGTTCCGGCTCGCGATCTTCGTCCTGGCGATCTTCGTCGGCTATTACGTGGTCTGGTCGGTGACCCCGGCCCTGCACACGCCGCTGATGTCGGTTACCAACGCGATCTCCTCGGTGATCATCGTCGGCGCGATCCTCGCGGTCGGCGTGCCGCTGATCGAGAAGGGCACCGGGCTGGCCCGGTTCTTCGGCTTCATCGGCATCGTGCTCGCCAGCGTGAACATCTTCGGGGGCTTCCTCGTCACGCAGCGCATGCTCGGCATGTACAAGAAGAAGGGCTGAGCTCGTGTCAGAGAACGTCTCCTCCCTTCTCTATATCGTCTCCGGCGTCCTGTTCATCATGGCGCTGCGGGGGCTCTCCCACCCCACCACCTCCCGGCAGGGCAACCTGTACGGCATGGTCGGCATGGGGCTCGCCATCGTCACCACCCTGGTCGGACATCCGCCGGCCGGCTTCGGCGCCTGGATCCTGGTTCTGCTCGGATTGGGGCTCGGCGGCGGCGCCGGCGCTGTGATCGCCAAGCGCGTGTCGATGACCGCGATGCCGCAGCTCGTGGCGGCCTTCCACTCGCTGGTGGGCCTCGCAGCGGTGTTCGTGGCGGCCGGCGCGCTCTACGCGCCGCAGGCCTTCGGCATCATCGAGAACGGTCACTATCACAAGCAGTCGCTGTTCGAGATGGGCCTGGGCGTCGCCATCGGCGCCATCACCTTCACGGGTTCGGTGATCGCATTCGCCAAGCTCGACGGGCGGATGTCCGGCAAGCCGATCATGCTGCCGCAGCGTCACCTGATCAACGCGCTGCTGGCCGCCGGCCTCGTGCTGCTTCTCGCGCTGTTCATCGGCACCGAATCGAAGGCCCTGTTCTGGCTGATCATCATCGCCTCCCTGGTGCTGGGTGGCCTGATCATCATCCCGATCGGCGGCGCCGACATGCCGGTGGTCGTGTCGATGCTCAACTCCTACTCGGGCTGGGCGGCGGCCGGCATCGGCTTCACCCTCGGCAACCTCGCGCTGATCATCACCGGCTCGCTGGTCGGCTCCTCGGGCGCGATCCTATCCTACATCATGTGCCACGCGATGAACCGGTCGTTCATCTCGGTCATCCTCGGCGGCTTCGGCGGTGATACCGCCGCGGCCGGCTCGGGTCAGGTCGAGACCCGGCCGGTGAAGCAGGGCTCGGCCGACGATGCCGCCTACATCATGAAGAACGCCGAGCGGGTCATCATCGTCCCGGGCTACGGCATGGCGGTCGCCCAGGCGCAGCATTCGCTGCGCGAGATGGCCGACATGCTGAAGAAGGAGGGCGTCGACGTGAAGTACGCCATCCACCCGGTCGCGGGCCGTATGCCGGGACACATGAACGTGCTGCTCGCCGAGGCGAACGTGCCGTACGACGAGGTGTTCGAGCTGGAGGATATCAACGGCGAATTCCCGCAGGCGGACGTCGCCTTCGTGATCGGCGCCAACGACGTCACCAACCCGGCTGCGAAGACCGACAAGGCCTCGCCGATCTACGGCATGCCGATCCTCGACGTGGAGCGGGCCAAGACCGTGCTGTTCATCAAGCGCGGCATGGGCTCGGGCTACGCGGGCGTCGAGAACGAGGTGTTCTTCCGCGACAACACGATGATGCTGTTCGGTGACGCCAAGAAGGTGGTGGACCAGATTCTGAAGACCTTCTGACGCTTCAGCATCGGTACGGATCTGTGGGGGGCGGGCCGTGGGGCCCGCCCCGTTTCGTTTTGATCGAACGGACGGCGGGCTGTTGCCACGGCGCCCGGGATTTCACGGCGCCACCAGTGTAGGTTGCCGCCCGTGTCATCCGCAGCGCTCCTCGTCGATCCGCCAGCCTTTCTGGGTGTAGCCGCCTCTGTCACCGGCCGACGCTGGCAGGAGCGGTGCGGCGGCGCCGTCGTGCAGAATCAGATCGCCAAGATGGTGCAGGCCCATGGGCTGCCGGAGCTTCTGGCGCGGGTTCTCGCCGGCCGAGGCGTGAGCCCCGAGGATGTCACCCGCCATCTCGCGCCGCGCCTGCGCGACCTGATGCCCGATCCCGATACGTTGCTCGACATGGACGCCGCGGTTCGGCGCCTCGTGCGCGCCGTGCGCCGAGGCGAGACCGTGGCGGTGTTCGGCGATTACGATGTGGACGGCGCCGCCAGCGCCGCCCTGCTGGCCGGTTATCTGCGCGGCCTCGGCATCCGGGCGCCGATCCACATCCCGGACCGGATCACCGAGGGCTACGGCCCCAATGTCGGGGCCATCACAGCCCTCGCGGCGGATGGCGCGACCCTTCTGGTCTGCGTCGATTGCGGGACGAGCGGTCACGCGCCCCTCGAAGAGGCGGAGAAATCTGGTCTCGACGTGATCGTCCTCGATCACCACGCCGCCGCCGAAGTGCTGCCGCCGGCCCGCGCCGTGGTGAATCCGAACCGGCTCGACGACCTCTCGGGCCTCGGACATCTCTGCGCCGCCGGCGTGGTGTTCCTGACGCTGGTCGCCCTGAATCGCGCCCTGCGCCGCGAGAATTTTTTCGGACCGAACCGACCGGAGCCCGTTTTGACCGACGCCCTCGACCTCGTCGCGCTGGCGACCGTGGCCGATGTGGTGCCGCTCACCGGCCTGAACCGGGCCTTCGTGAACCAGGGTCTGACGGTGATGCGCCATCGTGGCCGCACCGGGCTCGCGGCTCTGCTCGATGCCGCCTCGCTGAGCGAACCGCCGGAGGCGTGGCATCTCGGCTACGTGCTCGGGCCGCGCATCAATGCCGGCGGGCGCATCGGCGATTCCGGCCTCGGCGCCCGGCTGCTCACCACGGCGGATCCCGCGGAAGCGACGCGCATCGCCGCCGAGCTCGATCACCTCAACCGCGAGCGGCAGGCCATCGAGGCGCAGGCCGTGATGGAAGCCGAGGCCGAGATGGATCGCGCCGTGACCCTCGATCCCGCCCGGACCGTGCTGGTGGCGGCGAGTGCCGCATGGCATCCAGGCGTCGTCGGCTTGATCGCGTCGCGGCTGAAGGAACGGTTCAACCGTCCGTCCTTCGCCTTCGCGCTCCGCCCGGATGGCAGCACCACCGGCTCGGGCCGCTCGATCCCCGGGGCGGATCTGGGCCTCGCCGTGCGCGCCTGTGTCGAGGCTCGGATCGCCACCAAGGGCGGCGGTCACGCCATGGCGGCCGGCGTGACCCTCCGGACCGACGACATTCCGCGCTTCGAGGCGCATCTCGCCCTGCTGCTCGGGTCGAGCGTCGCGTTAGCGCGCGCGGCGGATGCCCTGCTGATCGACGGGAGCCTCAGTGCCGGCGGGGCCACGGCCGAGACGGTGCGGCTGTTCCAGAAGGCCGGGCCGTTCGGCCAGGGGGCACCGGAACCGATCTTCGCCCTGGGTCGTCATCGGCTGGTCGATGCGGGCGTCGTGGGATCGAGCCATGTCCGGGCCCGCCTGCGCAGCCGCGACGGTCAGGCCGTGGGCGCCATCTGCTTCCGGGCGGCCGAGCGGCCCCTCGGCCTCGCCCTGCTGAACGGCATCGGCCGTGAGATGCACGTGGCCGGCACCTTGTCGTGCGATCGGTGGCGCGGGGCCGAGCGGGCGCAGTTGCGGATCGTCGACCTCGCCCCCGCCGATCTTTGATGCGGGGTCAGCCGCCCGCCATCACCAGGGCCCAGAAGCGCTTGTAGCGCGTGTCGGGGGCATCCACCCGGGCGATCCCGATCCGGCGGATCTGCGGGAGAAGCATGTTCTTGTTGTGCTCCGGGCTGGCCTTCCAGCGGGCGAGCACCTGCTCGAGGGTTTCGGACCCCGCGCTCAGATTTTCCGCCGCCCAGGATTTCGCCAGTCCGGCCGACGCCATGCGTGACGTGAAGCTGCCGCCGATCTCGTGACTGAGCTGCCCATGGCGCGCGTTGTTGCCGGCTTGGAACGCGGCGGCCTTCACCAGAACCGGATCCACCACGACGGGGCTCAGCCCGTGCTGAACGCGATAAGTCGAGATGGCTGCGGCAGCCGCCACTTCATCGAGCACGGCCGTATGCGTCGCGTTCTCGACCGTCGGCTCAGGCGAGAAGGTCAGGCCGCCGCACCCGGCGAGGGTGAGCAGAAGAGCAGCGGTGAGGATGCGAGTGAGGTTCGGCACGGTCCGGACGGCGGTTTGTCGAGATTGGGCGCTTCCCTCCTGCTCACGTGCGGCGAAAGCGCGGCGGCCCTCGCTCACCGCAGCCTGTTCAAGCCGAGTGTGTCACTGAGGCCACAGCGATCAGGCCGACAGGGTCTCGTTTCCCAGCATGACCGGTGTGAACGCGCGCAGGAGATCCCGGTCGAGGTGCCCCTCCGCCTCGACCATGATCGACAGCGCCTCGGCACCGCTGGCGGGCTGCCGATAGGTCCGACGCTCCGTCAAGGCCGAGAACACGTCGCAGATGCTGATGATTCGTACGAGATCGCTGATCGCGGAGCCGGCGAGCCGGTCCGGATAGCCCCGGCCATCGAGGCGCTCGTGGTGGTGGCGAACGACATCGATGATGGCAGGCTCGAACTCCCCCTGGGCGGTCAACAAGGAAGCGCCGATATCGGGATGGCGCTGCATCAGGCGAAATTCCTCGGGGGTGAGCGGACCGGGCTTATTGAGAATGTCGACCGGGATGCGAGACTTGCCGATATCGTGCAGCAGGGCGGCACGCACGAGGCGACCAAGATCGCTGCGGCTTAGGCCGATCGTCGCGCCGAAGGTGGCCGCATGGCCGGCGACGCCGAGCGTGTGCTGATAGACCCCGATATCGTGGCGCCAGACCGCCTCCAGCCAGGCGCCGATGCCGACCTCCGAGACCGCATCGAGCACCAGCTCGGTCCCGCGGTCGATGTCGCTTTGCCGGAGTCCCGCACCCAGGGCGGCGCTATCGAACAGGTCGGCGACGATCGCGGTGGCCCCGGAGACATGCTCGATGAGGCGGCGCTTGCGCGCCTCCACCGAACGCGCCGCGTCTTCGATCATCGCGAAGGCATTCGCCAACACGACTTGCCGCGGCGCCGTTGCGGGGATCTGGCGGACATGGGCCCCCGTGAAGGGGGCCGGGCCGCCGCGGGCGAGGATCAGGCACGGCACCGGCCGCGCCGACGCCCCGGCGACCAGATTGACCGCCGCGGCCCGGTCCGGCGGGGCGTCCACGATGACGAGATGGGGCCGTATGGATGGCAGGACCGCGCCGGGCTCAACGGCTTTGCAATCCATCACCAGCGCGATGGCCCGTTCCAAAGCCGAGCGTTCCGCCGGCCGATCGGAGATCAGCAGGACGAAGGGCGGACCTGCGTTTCGCGTTGCAGCGCCGGGGGCTAACACGATTGCACCCTCGCCCATTAGATCAACTGTGCGTTGACCCTAACGGGAAGTTACGAGGAAAGTGTAAACCCTACGCAATCTCCGCGACGCAAGCAAACCGAACTCAGGCGAGCTTGGCGGCCCCAACATTTCTGGTCGAACCGATCGAGCGATCGGTATCGGCCGCGGGGCTCAGAAAATCAGCAAACTTGACCGTGAGAACAGCCTGGCAGGCCGCAAACGCGACGAAGATCAGTGCGAAGCTGGCGATCATGGGGCACTCCGGGTCAGCGCGAAGCCGTATGTTGCGATGCGATAAATGCCATGCCGCTCCGCAAACTGGTATGCCAGATACGGAATATCGCACATGTTCCCCATGCATGAATGGCACGCGACCGGCGTAGGACCCATCCCGGACAGGCGTCCATATGCAACCAGCGATGGCGAAAGCGGATAATGGACGTCAGCCCGCAATGCTGCGCTGCAGCCAAGCGTCCTCCGAGGACGAGCGTGATCCGAAGATCGCCCCCGCAATCAACTCGTCAGCCGATAACCGTCCAGCGGATGGGCCTGAATTCAGCGAACGAGATCGCGGCTTGCGAAAAAGCGCCGCGGGCTTTCGCCAGAGACGACAGGTTCGCGGCAGCTGATTGACAGCTTGGCGCGGTGCTTCGTCGATCCACGAGGGACGACCAGTCGACGGTTGCCGCGATCAGGAGCAAGACAGATTGCGTCCGCAGCGGAGTCGCAATCGTTATTCCGCCCGGTTCGACCCTGTCGCGACCTCAGTGTTCCGACATTATGCAGCGATCAATCGAGATAATCGCCGTAGGTGTCGACATGCTGGGCAAGGCCGAGCCCATGTTCGCGCACCAGGCGCTCGGCGAGATCGGCGTCGCGCGCCTCCAGGGCCGCGATGATGGCCACATGCTCGCGTATCGAGTGCTCGGCCCGGTCGCCCTGGCGCAGAGCCGTGCTGCGGATCCCGCGGACATGCATCAGCAGGTTGCTGGTCAGATCCGCGATCGCTTCGCAGTGACCCAATGCGATGATCCGCTGGTGAAAGCGGATATTGGCGTCCGAGTACTCGTCAATGTGCTCAGACGGCTGCCCCTCATAGAACTCGGGAAACGCTTCACGCAGGGATCGCAGCTGCGCGTCGGTGGCGCGCGTGGAGGCGAGCCGCGCCGCCATGCTTTCCAGCGCCGTCCAGGCGTGGATCATGCTGACGATCTCACGCTTGTTCTTCTTGATGACGAAGACCCCGCGCCGCGCCTCGGATCGGACGAATCCCTCTTGCTCGAGAACCGTCAAGGCCTCGCGCACCGGCGTGCGGCTGACGCCGAGATCCTGCGAAAGCTTGCGCTCATCGAGCCTCACCTCATCCGGACGCCCGTAGATATCCATGTTGGTGATGGCCGTCTTCAGCGCCTCGTACGCCAAGGTCCGGAGACTTGAACTGGCAACGATCGGCTTGACGCTCAGCGGTTCGGAGTTCGACATCCCGGGTCCGGCGGCTCACACACATGATGTACCGCACGCATTCTCAGTCGTGCGCTTATAAGCGGACTACCCCAAACCTTAGCGAGATCCTAGTCGACAGCGAACAGGTCCCACAGAACTGTGACGAGAACGTGTGACCGTGCGCGCGATCGGGTGCGACGCCCGGATGCGAGCGGCTGCGTGCATCACGTCCAACGCATCCTGGTTAATCCGAACCCGCGAACATGTATTTTTCTGCAGGTTCGATTGACACCCGATCGCAATATAAGCACCATCCTTCTGGCATACCGTCGACCAAATCAATCGACGGTGTGATGCAACGAGTTGCTTCGTCGCGGAAGACCTCGTTTGATCAGCGTTCAAGAATTTTTTGAAGTACGACCGTCGTTTTGTTCTGCCACATCAGGTTCGGGCAGTGCATACGGTTCGCTGAAGACAAGCTCCAAAAATATAATCTGCCAGGAGGGAAGCGTATGTCCGAGATCCGCAAACCCGTGGGGAGCGGCCGATGGCTGCAACTCGCCTTCGGCGTCGTCTGCATGTGCATGATCGCCAACATGCAGTACGGCTGGACCTTCTTCGTGAACCCCATGCAGGAGCGTCATGGCTGGGACCGGGCGGCGATCCAGGTGGCGTTCACGCTGTTCGTAGTCACCGAAACCTGGCTGGTGCCGATCGAGGGCTGGTTCGTCGATAAATACGGCCCGCGCATCGTCACCCTGTTCGGCGGCCTGCTCTGCGGCATCGCCTGGGTGATGAACTCCTACGCCGAGTCGCTCACGATGCTCTACGTCGCCGCTGCGATCGGTGGCACAGGCGCGGGCGCGGTCTACGGCACCTGCGTGGGCAACTCGCTGAAGTGGTTCCCGGACCGCCGCGGCCTTGCCGCCGGCATCACCGCAATGGGTTTCGGCGCGGGCTCGGCGCTGACCGTCGTGCCGATCCAGGCGATGATCAAGTCGCAGGGCTACGAGGCGGCGTTCTTCTACTTCGGCATCGGGCAGGGCGTCATCGTGATGCTGATCGCCCTGTTCCTGCGCTCCCCCGCCAAGGGCCAGGTGCCTGTGGTCGCCCGGGTCAGCCAGTCGAAGCGTGACTACAAGCCGGCCGAGATGGTTCGCACCCCGATCTTCTGGGTGATGTACGCGATGTTCGTCATGATGGCCGCAGGCGGCCTGATGGCGACGGCACAGCTCGGCCCGATCGCCAAGGACTTCAAGATCGCCGACGTGCCGGTCTCGCTGCTCGGCATCACCTTGCCGGCGCTGACCTTCGCGGCGACCCTCGACCGGGTGCTCAACGGCGTGACGCGGCCATTTTTCGGCTGGGTCTCCGACCATATCGGTCGCGAGAACACGATGTTCATCTCGTTCGCCATCGAAGGCCTCGGGATCTACGCCCTGAGCCAGCTCGGCCACAACCCGATCGCGTTCGTGCTGCTGACCGGCCTCGTGTTCTTCGCTTGGGGCGAGATCTACTCCCTGTTCCCGGCGACCTGCGGTGACACGTTCGGCTCGAAATACGCGGCCACGAATGCAGGCCTGCTCTACACCGCCAAGGGGACGGCGGCGCTGATCGTGCCCTACACCAGCGTGCTGACCACGATGACCGGTAGCTGGCACACGGTGTTCCTCGCGGCCGCGGGGCTCAACATCCTGGCGGCCCTGCTGGCCCTCTTCGTCCTGAAGCCGATGCGCGCGGCCTACACCAAGAAACCCGAAGCGAGCCTCGCTCCGGTGCTCGCCCAGTAACGCAGATCGCACGCCCGAAACGAGCCCGGCGCTTTACGGCGCCGGGCTTTTGCGCATACCCGGAGCCCGCATCTTCCGGAGACCGTGCATGGACAGGGACGAGCGCAACGCGCGGACGAGCGTCGTGGCGGCGGCGCAGGAGCTCGACGCGCAGGGCCTGAACCGGGGCACCTCGGGCAACGTCTCGGTGCGGTTTCGCGACGGGCTGCTGATCACGCCCTCGGGCCTGCCGACGGCCCGGATGCGGCCCGAGGATGTCGTACCCCTGGGGCTCGACGGCACGCACCCGCCGGATCAGAAGCCCTCATCGGAATGGCGCTTCCACCGGGACATCCTCGCATCCCGTTCGGATTGCGGCGCGGTCGTCCATGCGCACCCGGTCTACTGCACGGCGTTCGCGCTGTGCCGCAAGGAGATCCCCGCGGTCCACTACATGATCGCGGCCTTCGGCGGCCCGACCGTGCGCTGCGCGCCCTACGCGCCCTACGGCACCGCCGAGCTGTCGGAGCTTGCGCTGGCGGCGCTCGCCGATCGCAGCGTCTGCCTCCTGGCCAATCACGGCATGATCGCCGCCGGAGCGAGCCTGGAGAAGGCCCTCTGGCTCGCCGTCGAGCTGGAAACGCTCTGCCACCAATACGCGGTGGCTCTCCAAGTGGGCACGCCGGCTCTTCTGTCCGATCACGAGATCGGCGCTACGGTGGAGCGCTTCCGCGGATACGGTTTGAACGCCTCCGATCCCGAGTCCCGGTGAGGCCGGCGGGCCCGATCGTCAGCGGCCCAGCACCTGTCCCACCGCAAGCCCGGTCTCCCGGGCGTAGTCGGCGGCTGCGATCTTCTTGCCGCCCTCCGGCTTGACCTTCCTGATCTCGATCTGGCCGCCCTGCGCGCAGACGCTGAAACCCTCGTCGTCGATCGCGATCACCTCGCCGGGCTTGCCCTTCACGTCGCTGAGGCGCCGGACCGGATGCAGGCAGGAATCGAAGATCTGCAGCTTCCGCCCGTCCCGGGTCGTCCAGGCACCGGGGGCGGGGTTCGCCGCACGGATCAGGTTGTAGATCTGCTCCGCATGGGCCGACCAGCGGATCTCGGCCTCCGCGGCGCGGAACCAGCCCTCGTAGGTCGCGGCATCCTCGTCCTGATCGATCTCGACATGCTGACCGGCGACAACGCGGTCGGCCGCCTCCAGCATCGCATCGACGCCCATCGGGAAAAGGTTGTCGAAGTAGACCTCGCCCAGGGTTGCGTTCGCACCGATCAGGCAGGTCTTCTGAAGGATCACCGGTCCCTCATCCAGGCCGTCGGTCGGCCGGAAGATCGTGAGCCCGGTCTGAAGGTCGCCTCGCGCGATCGGCCAGTTGATCGAGGAGGGCCCGCGGTACCGCGGCAGCAGGCTCGGGTGATACTGGATCGTGCCGTGCTTCGGGATCGTGACGAAGCTCTGCGGCGCGAATTGCAGAACGTACGCCATGATGCCGATATCGGCGTCGAGGCTGCGCATGGCCTCTTCGGCCTCCGGGCTCTTCAGGCTCGGAAATTGGAAGACCGGCAGCCCCTTCTCCTCGGCCGCCGTCTTCAGGACGTCCGGCTTCGCGCCCGGCTTCTCCGGCGCGCAGAACACGCCCGCCACCGTGTCGCCTCGCTTGAGGAACGCCTCCAGGACGGCCTTGCCGAAATCCTGCTGACCGATGAAGGCGATGCGCATGCGATCTCCAGAACCTATCCCGCCCGTATCGGGCGCAGGGCAGGGGAACAGCGGCATGCCAAGGCCCGTTCCCTGGGCATCGACAGTACCGCCGATCTCGTCGATTATCGGCGGGCGGCGTACCGCCCGCCCGTCAGCTCACTCGGCCGCGATCTTCTGGATCGCCCCGATCGCCCCCGAATTGGCGATCTCGCCGACTTCGGTCTCGGAATAGCCGAGCAGGCTGCGCAGGATCTCCTCCGTGTGCTCGCCGAGCAGCGGCGACCGCTCCACCTCGCTCGGGCTCGCCGAGAGCTTGATGGGGTTTCCGACGGTCAGGTACTTGCCGCGCGTCGGATGATCGACCTCCACGATGGTGCCGGTCTTCCGCAGGGCCTCGTCCTCGGCGATTTCCTTCATCGACAGGATCGGGCCGCACGGGATGTCATGCTTGTTGAGCGTGTCCATCGCCTCGAACTTCGACACCTTCATGGTCCACGCCTCGATGCGCGTGAAGATCTCGTTCAGGTGCGGCAGACGGGCCTTCGGGGTCGCGTAGTTCGGATCGGTCTTCCAATCGGGCTCGCCGATGATGTCGCAGATCGGCTCCCACACCGCGGCCTGGGTGATGACGTAGATGTAGGCGTTGGGATCCTGCTCCCAGCCCTTGCAGCGCAGGATACGCCCCGGCTGGCCGCCGCCGGAATCGTTGCCGGCCCGCGGCGTCGCCTCGCCGAACGGGATGCCCTCGCCGAACTGGCTGTACTCCTTCAGCGGTCCGTGCTGCAGGCGCTGCTGGTCGCGCAGCTTCACCCGGCACAGGTTCAGCACGCCATCCTGCATGGCGCAGTCAACCTTCTGGCCGAGGCCGCTATGGGTGCGGTGGAAGAGGGCGGTGACGATGCCCAGGGCGAGGTGCAGCCCGGTGCCGGAATCGCCGATCTGCGCCCCGGTCACCATGGGGATGCCATCGCGGAATCCGGTCGTGGAGGCCGAGCCGCCCGCGCATTGCGCGACGTTCTCGTAAACCTTGCAATCCTCGTAGCGGCCGGGCCCGAAACCCTTGACCGAGGCCAGGATCATCCGCGGGTTGGCCTCGTGGATCTTCTCCCAGGTCAGGCCCATCCGGGCGAGCGCGCCGGGGGCGAAGTTCTCGACGAGGACGTCGCATTCCTTGATGAGGCGCCAAAGCACCTCTTTACCCTTCGGGTTCTTCGAATCGAGCGTGATCGATCGCTTGTTGTGGTTCAGCATCGTGAAATAGAGGCTGTCCACGTCCGGAATGTCTTGAAGTTGCTGGCGCGTGGCATCGCCGACGCCAGGCCGCTCGACCTTGATCACGTCTGCGCCGAACCACGCGAGGAGCTGCGTGCAGGTCGGGCCGGATTGAACGTGGGTGAAATCCAGGATGCGGACGCCTTCGAGGGCCTTGGTCATGATCGGTCTCGGAGCTGGGGACAGTCGTCGGGGGTGCGGAGGTTGGCTCAGGCCGACCGGGCAAGGGGCAGGCGGGCAGCCTCGATCCGCAGGGCGCGGCGCGGGCTCACGGGGCAGCCAGGCCCCATCCTCGAACGAATCATGACTACACGTCCTCCCAGTGCGCGGCCCCGTCGTCTTGCGAAACCGTCGTGCGGATCCCGATCGGAACCCGATCGTCTGTATACCACATGCCATTCGCGAGACGCGAGACCCCAATTGGTGCGTGGTGCGCGGGTGAGTTACGCACCGTAAGCTGTGACGACAAACGGCTCAACGCGCGGCCGTTGATGAATCGCCGGGGCGCGGCCGATGCCCCTTGGCATCTCTCCGAATGCGGTCCATGATTTCGCCAAAATCGGACGCCGACCGGCTCCGGAAGACGCGACGCTGCAGGAGGGACGCCCATGCTTGCCAGCACCAGCCTGATCAAATCGTCCTGGATCGCGGTGGATGTCGCTCGCGACCGGGCTGAGCGTGTCCTCGTGGTCGAGACCTATATCGCGGTCAGTCCGCTGGAGCCCAATTTCGACGCCGCGCAATACGAGCGCGTCCTGTGTTGCGTACAGAAGGTGCTCAAGGCCCATCCGGAGATCGACCGCGCATCGATCCTGAGCATGCATCGCGGCTCCGGTTGCACGGCGCTGTTCCGCGAGCCGCCGGCAAGCGTGGATCGGCCGGCGGCTGCTTAGGGCCTTTTCGGCCGGCGCGCACGAGGGTGGAATGCGCGGCCCTCTCGGAGTGGTGGGCTAGCCACGCGGACTCGAGATGCGCGCGCCCCTTCCCCCGCGCCTGCAGCCCAGGGACACTGCGACCCGGGACCTAGTGCAAAGAATCGCGCAGCGTCGATCTGAACCGACCCGTACCGCATCCAGGATCCGGTCCAGCTTCAATCAATCTCTCCGGAGAAGGCGCCCACCCTGAGCCTGCGTGCTGGCCCGATACCGTCAAGGGACGGAGTCGCGCATCCTTCAGGTCGCATCCTCGGACGAATCGCTCGGAGCGTCCGGCGGCGTCAGTGCCACGCGCGCCGCATGGAACCACCACAGCGGGATGTCGCGATTGGCGTGGGCCAACTCCGAGGCCCAGCCCTCCTTCGGCATGACGTCGGCGCGGTCGGCGAAGAGGCGCAGAGCGCTCTCGGCCCGCTCCCTCCGGCAGCGCTCGCGGATCGCGTCCCGCTCCGCCGCGGCCCGCGCCTCATTCTGCTCGATGAGGCGGCGCGTCGCCAGATCGTCCGCGTCGAACGCGAAGTGCTGCCAGAATGTCTCGGCCTCCCGCGCCACGTCCCGCTCGCGCTGCATCCGCACCAGCGCGGCTTCGGCGGCCTCCCTCATGGCCTCGGCCGCCTCGGCGCGACTGAGCAACCGGTTGTTGGCCTCCAGCAATTCCCTCTCGCGATCCGGCGCCATCCGCTGACGCCGGAGCACGCGCAACTCCTCGTCCGCAGCCGCCCGCTCCGACACGTCCGCAAGCATGGGGGCGAGGGGGCCTGCCGCCAGGGCATCGACACGCCGCAGATAACGCGCACGCAGGCCCGGATGATCGACATCGAGGGCCGTGTCGTCCCACGCTGGAAGGTTGGGCTGCGCATCGCGATCGCACCCGTACAGGGCGCGCGCCAGGGCAATGCGCAGATCGTCCGGAAACGGCGCCGTGGCGGGTTCGGTCATGGACCTGCATTCGGAATGGGTGAGCGACGCAGCCTACAACGCGATGGAGCGCTGGAAGAGGCCGTCACAGGCCGGAGGGCGTAAATTTTTCCTCGCTGCGTCATTGTTCCGTGAGCGAACCGTCAGACGCAGCGTCGATCCGGCCGCGCCGCCGTATTTGTATGAAACTGCGCACTTTTGCGGAGCCGCTTACTGCATGAGTGCTGCCTGAACAGGTCTTGAGGATGACGATTCAGCGTGAACAGAGACGAAGTCCGTTCTTTCGACGCGGGCACCATATCCTTCGGCGGCCCGGAATCAGGATATGTGGCGTCGTGGCTCCAAGCGCTGACAAGGCCCGCGCTTTTCAATCCCCAGTGGAGCACGCGACGTCCGAACTTGTGGCGCGCGCAGCCGCTGCGGGTTACATCGACGCTTGCACCCGCGCCGCGTCGACGCACCCATGATCCATACGGGCTATAATCCGGCGCTCGTCGCCCTTTCGATCGGCCTGGCGGTCTTCGCTTCCTATACGGCCCTCGACCTCGGCGCACGCATCCGCCGGCCTTCACCCGGACCCCGCTGGCCGTGGATTTTGGGAGCGGCCCTGGCGATGGGCGGCGGCATCTGGTCGATGCACTTCGTCGGCATGCTGGCCTTCGACATGGGCATGGCCGCCGCCTACGATGCCGGCCTGACAGTGCTGTCGCTCCTCATTGCCGTCACGGTGACGGGACTGGCCTTCATTTGGGTCGCTTACAGGGGCGAGGGCGCGGCGACGATCCTGGTCGCGGGACCGCTCATGGGGCTTGGCGTCGCCGCGATGCACTATACGGGCATGGCGGCGCTGCAGATCCCAGGCGATCTTGCCTACGATCCGGTGTTCGTCGCGGCCTCGGTCGCGATCGCGGTCAGCGCAGCGACCGCTGCCCTGTGGCTCGCGTTCCGGAATCACGGCGTGGGCCGGAAGCTGATGGCTGCCGGAATCATGGGGCTCGCCGTCGCCGGGATGCATTACACCGGCATGGCGGCGGCGACCGTCACGGCTGAGGCGGAAGGCGCTCCCCACGCCCATGTCGCCATGCTGGCGCCGGGGCAGCAGAACCTCGCGCTCTACGTGGCGGGGGCGACCTTCTTCATCCTGTTCCTGGCGATGCTGGGCTCGTCCCTCGATCAGCAGCGAATCCAGCGCGACCTCGAAGCCAGCGAGGCCCGGTTCCGGGGCGCGGTGCAGGCGGTCCGCGGCGTGCTCTGGACCAACGATGCGACCGGCCGGATGATCGGCGAGCAGCCGGGCTGGAGCGCGATGACCGGGCAGTCGCGCGACGAATACGAAGGCTATGGCTGGGCCAAGGTGGTCCATCCGGAGGATGCCCAGGCGACGGTGGAGGCCTGGAACGAGACCGTTCGGGCCCGCAGCACGTTCGTTCACGAGCATCGCGTGCGCACGGTCGACGGGACGTGGCGCCATTTCGCGATCCGCGCCATCCCGGTTCTGAACGAGACGGGCGGCATCCGCGAATGGGTCGGCGTGCACACCGACATCACCGAGCAGCGGGAGGCCGAGGCCGAACTGCGGGAATCCAACGAGGAGATCCAGCGCTACGCCTACATCGTCAGCCACGATCTGCGTGCGCCGCTGGTCAACGTCATGGGCTTCACCAGCGAGTTGGAGGCGACGCGGCTCGACATGCGGGCGGCGCTCGCCGGGCACCCGCAGGCGGAGCGGATCGACGCGGATTTCGATGAGGCCCTCGGCTTCATCAAGGCCGCCGTGAACCGCATGGAGGGCCTGATCGCCGCGATCCTGAAGCTGTCCCGGGAGGGCCGGCGACAATTCCGGCCGGAACGCCTCGACATGACGGCACTGCTCCAGAGCCTCGCGGATGCACACCGGCACCAGGCCGAGGCGGCCCGGGCGGTTGTGACGATCGCACCGGACCTACCCTCAATCGTTGCCGACCGGCTCGCCATCGAGCAGATCTTCGGCAACCTGCTGGACAACGCCATCAAGTATCTCGATCCATCCCGGCCCGGGCAGATCGTGGTCACAGCCCAATGCGCCGGATCACGGGGCATCTGCTTCTCGGTCGCCGACAACGGCCGCGGCATCGCCGAACGGGATCACGCCCGCGTCTTCGAGCTTTTCCGACGCTCCGGGACGCAGGATCGACCAGGTGAGGGCATCGGCCTCGCCCATGTGAAGGCGCTCGTTCGGGGCTTCGGCGGCCGGATCGAGGTCCGTTCGCAACTTGGCGCGGGCACGACCTTCAACGTGACCTTGCCGCGCGGCGCGTCTACAGCGAGCGCCGAGGATCCTGAATTGACACCCCGCGTTGCCGCATGAGCGTGGAGCGACCCGTGCATCCGGTCAGCATCGTGATGATCGAGGACGACGAGGGGCATGCGCGTTTGATCGAGCGCAACATCCGTCGCGCCGGCGTCAATAATGAGATCCTGGCGTTCCGGGACGGCACCTCGGCACTCACCTACCTGCTCGGGCCGGACGGGTCCGGCGAGGCGAGCGCCCGGCGCCATCTCCTCGTTCTGCTCGATCTCAACTTGCCCGATATGACGGGCCTCGACATCCTCGAGAAGGTCAAGGCGAACCCGCATACCCGTCGCTCACCGGTGGTGGTGCTGACCACGACCGATGACAGCCGCGAGATCCAGCGCTGCTACGATCTCGGTGCCAACGTCTACATCACGAAACCCGTCAACTACGACGGCTTCGCCAACGCGATCCGCCAGCTGGGGCTGTTCTTCTCGGTGATGGAGGTTCCCCAGAACCCATGACCGCGGAGCACGCCGGCGGGGACGGCACCGCTGCGGCGGCCCGGATACTCTACATTGACGACGATCCGGGGCTCAGCCGTCTGGTCCGACGCTCGCTGGAAGCGCGCGGCTATGCGGTGGAGCTGTGCGCCAGCGGCGCCGACGGGCTGCTCCGCTTAGGGCGGGGCGGGATCGACGCCGTGGCCCTCGATCATCACATGCCGGGACAGACCGGCCTCGATCTGCTGCCGGAGATCCGGGCGCTGCCGCACGCGCCGCCGGTGATCTACGTGACAGGGTCGGAGGATTCGCGTGTCGCGGTCGCCGCCCTCAAGGCGGGTGCGGTCGATTACGTCTGGAAGGACGTGCAGGGCCAGTTCCGCGAACTGCTCTGCGAGGCGGTCGACACTGCGCTCCGGCAGGAGGCTTTGCGGCGCGACAAGGAACGGGCTGAGGCCGAGATGCGCGAGGCCCGTGACCGGGCCGAGCTGATGCTGCGCGAGGTCAATCACCGCGTGGCCAATTCGCTCGCCCTGGTGGCCGCCCTGGCGCATATGCAGCGCAATGCCGTCACCGACCCCGCCGCCAAGGCGGCACTCGACGAGATGCAGGCACGCATCTCGGCCATCGCGGGCATCCACCGCCGGCTTTACACTTCGGACGATGTCGAGTCCGTGGCGCTGGACGCCTATCTCGGCAGCCTGATCGAGGAGTTGCAGGCCGCCATGCGGGCGAGCGGGCGGGACCACGCGATTCATCTGCGCGCCGAGCCGGTTCATCTCTCCCCCGACAAGGCGGTTTCCGTCGGTGTCGTGGTGACCGAACTCGTCACCAACGCCTACAAGTACGCCTATCCGCCGGGTACGTCCGGCGAGATCCGGGTCGCGGTGGATCGGGACGGCACCGACTCGATCCGCCTCGCGGTCGAGGATGACGGAATCGGCTGGACCGGCGAGGGGGAGATCCGCGGCACCGGCCTCGGATCGCGCATCGTGCGCGCCATGGCGACGAACCTGCGCTCAGCCCTCTCCTACGCCCCAGGCGGAAAGGGCACCCGCGCCATTCTAGCGTTCCGGGCGTAAGGCCCGGCTCAGGCGCCCGAGCGGTCCGCCATGCGATCCAGGGCGGCCAGCATCGGTTGAAGCTCCGCTTCGCCGAGTTGGTGGAAGCCCAGCGCCCGTCCGATGAAGAGCCCCAGAATCGCGAAGAACAGCACGGAGCCCTCGCCCGGACAGGTCTCCGCGATCCGACCGACACGATCGAGCTGATCTGCCACGAAGGCCCGGTAATCCCTCAGCGCCTCCGACGAGTCGAGGGACGCCAGGAGCAGCGTACGGGAGGATTCGTCGTCCTCGCAATAATGCGCGCGGACATGCGCGACCATCGCCTTCGGAAGCTGTGAAGGGCCGGGCGGAACGGCGGCCTCGCAGGCCGCGATCTCCTCCCGAAGACGGGTGAGTTCCCGGGCGACCAGGGCGGCGATCAGCGCATCCTTCGACGCGTAGTGGTGGAGCACGCCCCCCTTACTGAGGCCCGCCTTGGCGGCAACGGCATCGATGGTCAGCGCCCGCGCACCCCCCTTCAGCAGAACCGCCGCCGCGGCTTCGAGGATGATCTCGGGCCGGTCCGCCAGCCTCTTGCGCTTGCCCTGCATCCGACACCTATTTAAAAACCGACTGGACGGTATGTAGCGAGAGCGGTATGAACGCGCTACGGCGTTTTCAGGAGCCCGGCCAGGGTGGTCGATCGCATGACTATATCCCAGAACTGCGCTGCATTCCGGCTTCTTCTCGTAATAAGTGCGTTCGGCGCGATCGGGTGCGCTCATGCGGCGCCTGAGGCCACCGACGACCCGTCAGTGGCGCGGGTCAGGATCGTCGAGGCCCGCCGGACGCCGATCGCCTCCGAGGCCGTGCTGACCGGGGACATCCAGCCCCAGGCGCAGGTCAACGTCGCGTTTCGAACGAACGGCAAGGTCGCTGAGCGGCGCGTCGAGGTCGGCGATCACGTCGAAGCCGATCAGGTGCTCGCCGTGGTCGAACCGCTGACCCAGCAGGCGAATCTCGACAATGCCAGGGCTGCCCTTGCCTCGGCGGAGGCGCTGCAGACCCAGGCGAAAATGGCGTTCGAGCGGCAGAAGCAGCTTCTGGCAGGCGGCTTCACGACGCGATCCACCTACGACAACGCCGAGCAGGAGCTGCGCACGACCCAGGCCGCTGTGGATTCGGCGCGGGCGGCCCTCGGCACCGCGCAGGAGCAGTTTTCGTATACGGAGCTGCGCGCCGGCGTCGCCGGGATCGTGACCAGCCGCAGTTTCGAGGTCGGTCAGGTGGTCCAGTCGGGCCAGACCGTCCTGGTCCTCGCGCAGGACGGCCCGCGGGACGCTGTGTTCAACGTCTACGAATCGCTCCTGGCGCAACCGCCGGCCGACGGCTCGATCGCGGTGGCGCTCCAATCCGATCCCACCGTGACGGCGACCGGGACGGTGCGCGAGGTCTCGCCGACCGTCGACGCCAAGAGCGGAACGGTCCGGGTCAAGATCGGCCTTCAGACGACGCCGCCCGCCATGGGGCTCGGCGCCGTTGTGGTCGGGCGCGGTCGGTTCGCCCCGCGGGAATCGGTCGTGCTGCCCTGGTCGGCGCTCTACCGCTACGATGGTCATCCCTCGGTCTGGATCTTCGACCCGGCCACGCGGAAGGTCTCGATCCGCGCCGTCGAGATCGACCGCTTCGGGCCGGACATCATCGCGCTGAAGCGCGGGGTCGAGCCGGGCGAGCGCGTGGTGGTCGCCGGCATCCAGTTCCTCCGGCCGGGCCAGACAGTGGCCGCCGCCGAGATCGCAGGCCACTGATGAGCGCGCGCCTCCCCCTCGTCCTCATGGGTATCGCCCTGCTGGGCGGCTGCACTGATCGCGGCGACAGGGCCGAGGTCGAGACCCCCGTCCGGCCCGTCCTGACTCAGGTCGCCGAGCCGAGCGACACAATCACCCTCGGCCCCTTCGCGGGGACGATCGAGCCCCGCTATCAGGCTCAGCTCGGCTTCCA
>NZ_JAKSYG010000213.1 GCF_022829725.1 Methylobacterium sp. E-005
TCCCGACCTATGGCGACCCGGTCGGGCGCGCCCTGTTCGAGGCGGAGCTGGCCGAGATCGGCCGCGCAGCCACGCCGGCCGAGGCCGTCGTACGTGAGCACGCCTTCCGTGAGCGCCCGCGCGCGCGCCCCGACGAGCTGATCGCCGCCCGGCCGCCGAAGGCCCGGCGCCGGGCGTCCGCCTGAATGGAACCCCAGAGTCGGCGCCCGCGCGGTGAGTCACCGGCGGCTTGGGACCCGTGCAAGCCCCCCGCCGGTGCGCCGGAGCTGGTCCCGGCCGCGTGGCGTCGGTTCGCGGTTGG
>NZ_JAKSYG010000240.1 GCF_022829725.1 Methylobacterium sp. E-005
GCCCGGGCGGCCCGACGAACAGGACGTGGTCCAGCGCCTGGCCGGTCTTGCGGGCGGCCTCGATGAAGATCTGCATGTTGGCCCGGGCCGCCCGCTGGCCGATGAACTCGGCCAGGCTCAGCGGGCGGATCGTCTGATCCACGTCCTCGGTCCGCTTCTCCGGAGTCAGGAGCGCATTCGTCGGCGGTTTCGGCTTGCTCATGAAACTCTAGTTTCCGGACCCGCGCGTCGCAGACCGAGCCCGACCGATCCCCAGGCCGAGACCGCTGCAACGCGCCGGGCGCCGCGTGTGGGCCGGATCTCCTTAACGGCGATTGGCGGGAAGTCTAAGCGCCGCCATCGGATGCGCGGCCGCACACATCATCCACCGCGCGCGATGAAACCGAAGCGGCGGCCCGCGCATTTCTGCACCGAACCCCCAAGCACGGCCGTAGGGCGCCCCTTTCGCATGACTTTCCGAACGACCGCACTTGGCGCGGCCAGCGCCGCGCTTCTTCTCATGACCGCGACCGCACAGGCGTCGGGTGAACCCGCAAACACCAAGGTCGCCGATGCCGGCCCGCAGGTGCATGCCGTCGCCGCCGACCGGGACGACGAGGTCAGCTGCAGCCGGGCCCGCCGGCGTCTCTGGATCGAGGGGGAGGGTTGGGTCGTCCGTCGCATTACCACCTGCCGCTGACCGCGATCCGACCCGCCATCGCGGTCCAGGGCGCCGACGTTACGCAGTCTTCGCGACTGGAGCATCGGAACGGGCTGGGGTCGGGTCGGTTCTCCAGGCTCCTGCGCGCCACGCGCGCCGACAGATCGGAACCGGCCCATGGCGATCCGGACAATCCTGCCTCTCCTGGCGCTCGTGGTCGCGGCGCCCGCTTCGGCCCAAGGTTACGGGGCCGCCCTTCCGTATGCGCCGGCCTACGCGGACGGGTATGGCTTCGCCGGGGAATTCGTGCGGGGCGATTATATCGGCGCCCCGCTGACCCGGGTCCCGAGCCCGACGCAGATCGTCCCGTCGCCCTGGAGCTACGGCACCTATGGCGTCCCCACGGTCTCAGGCATCGCGCCGGCCCCCGCGGCACGGCCGACGCTCACGGTGATCCGCGCCGCCGGCCCCAGGGGGCGCCAGCACCTTGGGGCCGTGGCGGAGGAGCGGACGGCCGGCGCGCAGATCATCACGGTTCAGGTTCCCCGTCGCTGAGCCCGGCGTACCAATCCGCGTAGGGTGTGGTGCGGACGAGGTGCCGGTTGAGATCCGGCGCCCCGTCGCGCCACCAGACCGGTCCACGCTCCCCCAACCCGACCTTGGCTGCATCGACCTGAGCGCGGGCGGCCGCGAGGGCCCCGGCGGCACCCGCATCGCCGTCACGCTCGGCCTGCTTGGCCGCTTTCACCGCACGGCGCGCCGCCATCAGTTCGGCCACCAGATGGGTTCGACGATCCGCCGAGAGATCGGGATCGGCG
The DNA here is from genome assembly GCF_022829725.1 of Methylobacterium sp. E-005. Taxonomy (GTDB): domain Bacteria; phylum Pseudomonadota; class Alphaproteobacteria; order Rhizobiales; family Beijerinckiaceae; genus Methylobacterium. Next base: position 1,459 of record NZ_JAKSYG010000240.1, read on the forward strand.
CAGCGCCAAAGTCGTCCACGGACAATGATATAGCGCCGGTCAGGGGTACTTATTGACCTACTCATATTGTTATCCAAACCGTTTGTAGTGAGTTAAGTCTTGCGCGGTAGACTGCGGATATCGTGTCCAGGTCACGCCATGCAGATCGTCATCGTCGATTCAAGCCGCGTCGTTCTCCAGATTATCGCGTCGCTGATCGAGCCCCGGGGTCACGCCGTGCACGCCTTCACGGATTCGGTGCAGGCCCTCGCGTTCCTCAGATCGGCACCCGAGGTGCGCGTCCTCATCACCAGTCTCGAGGTCCGGCCGCTGTGCGGGCTCGAGCTGTGCTGGTCGGCCCGCCTGCTCGCGGAGGAACGGGGGCCGTTGCACGTGATCACGATGTCGTCTGCCCGGAACGTCCGCAGCCTCGCCGAAGCCCTCGATAGCGGCGCCGACGACTTCATCGAGAAGCCGCCGAGCGCCGAGGAGCTGAACGCGCGGCTGCGCGCCGCCGAGCGCCTGACCACCATGCAGGAGGAACTGATCCGCCTCGCCGAGACGGACCCCCTGACCGGTGCCCTCAACCGGCGCGCCTTCTTCAACCGGGCCCGCCTCGCTGCGGAGCAGAATGGTCGAGAGGGCGGCGTCTCGGCGATCCTAGCCGATATCGACCATTTCAAGCGCATCAATGACCAGTATGGACACGATGTCGGCGACCGCGCGATCACGGCCGTAGCCGATCTGATCGCTCAGGAGGGCATTGGCGGTCGGCTCGGGGGCGAGGAATTCGCCCTGGTCCTGCCAGGATGCGGCATTGCCGGCGCGACCGCGCAGGCCGAGCGCCTGCGCGCCGGCGTGCAGGACCTTCGGATCCGCGCGGGCAACGCCACGGTCTCGATGACGTGCAGCTTCGGCGTCAGCAGCTGGACCAACGGCGACAGCGTCGAAGCGTTGGTCAAGCGTGCGGATGTCGCCCTCTACGCAGCCAAGACCAGCGGACGAAACCGCGTCGTGGCGTCCTCGCGGGACACAATGCCAGTCGTCGCGTAATGAACCAGCCGCGCTGGCCCATATTGGCACGCCCGCATTAAGCATGACGCGACCATTTCCCGGAATGGGACGCAACCTCAAAGAAATACCCGGATTTGGCGGCTTATATGCCGATATAAAGCTTAATATTTCCCAATTCGTGTTGGAACAGTTCTTGGAACTAATCCTCCGATCCCAGTCGCCTGTATCGAGCTGGGAGAGCGGAGTGCGAGGCAATGAGTACCGCCGTTGGCGTCCTGATCTTGGATGAGCCGCAGGACCTGAGCGCGACTGTTCGCGCAACCCTGGAACACATGCCGGAATTCCACACGATCGGCGAGGCTGATCTGGAGATGGCCGATGCCGGGTCCGCGGTCGCCCTGGTCTTCCTCGATGAGATCCGGCTCGCCGACGGGATCGCCCGCATTGTCGGCCTGAAGGAGCGGCAGCCGAACCTGCGCACCCTGGTGGTGTTCGGCGCGCTGACGGCCGACGACCTGCGCGCCCTGCTGGCCGCGGGGGCCGACGCCTTGGTGGCGCGCTCGAAAGCCCCACGGGACCTCGCAGCGGCGCTGCTCGCCCTGGCAGAGGGCTCAGACTGTCTCGTGCCGCCGGAGCAGCCCCTGGCGCTGGTGCATGAGCCGGCCGACAGCCTCGGCCTCACGCCGCGGGAGGCGGAGGTTCTGCGCTTTCTCAGCTCGGGCTTCAGCAACAAGGAAGTGGCCCGGCGCCTCGCGCTCAGCGTGCGTACGGTGGAGACGCATCGGCTCAACCTGCGCCGCAAGACGCAGACCGGCCGGCTCAAGGACCTCGTCTCCCTGGCGCGCCAGCTCGGGCTGGCCCCGGTGGTGGACACCGCCGATCAGGTCCGACGCAACCCCGACCGGCGCTCGGCGGGTAACGACAGCCAGTCCCGGCACTGATCGGGATGTGGTGAGGTCGCGCGGCCACGGTGGCGCCTCAGGCGGCACCGGCCCGCGCGTCGGCCCCGGCGCGCGACGGGCGTTGCGTCTTCGTGGCCGATGGCTTGCGACGCACCGTCCCCGGCGAACCCAGCTTGGCGGCCGGCTTGACCCGCTTGCCGCTCCGGGCCGCGCTTTCGCTGGCCGACAGCCGCGCCTGGAGCAGTGCCAGCACCGCGGCCTCCTCGGAGCGGAGGCTGGAGAGATCCTCGCTCAGCTCGGATTCCACGACGTCCTTCACGTGCAGGAGCAGCCCTCCCTCCATGTAGCTGTCGAGGATCTGCGGATGGATGTAGCACTTGCGGCAGATCGTCGGCGTGTTGCCCAGACGCCCTGCGACGCTCTCGATCGCGGCCCGGACGTTGCGCTTGGCGGCCGCGTCGCTGTCGAAGCTCTCGAACTCCCGCAGGGCCAGCGCGGCCAGCACCGTGCCGGCCCAGGTGCGGAAGTCCTTGGCGGTGAAATCCTCGCCCGTGACCTCGCGCAGATACGCGTTCACGTCCGAGGAGGTGACGTCGCGCTGCGTGCCGTCCGCGTCGATGTACTGGAACAGCTCCTGCCCGGGCAGGTCCTGGCAGGCCTTCACGATCCGGGCGACGCGCCGGTCCTTCAGGGAGACGTCCCAGATCTTGCCGCTCTTGCCCTTGAAGCGGAACGACAGGGCCGAGCCCTCGATCCGGACATGGGGGTCGCGCAGGGTGGTGAGCCCGTAGCTCTTGTTGGTGCGCGCGTAATCATCGTTGCCGACGCGGATCAACGTCGTCTCGAGCAGGTGGACGACGGTGGCGAGCACCTTGTCGCGGGAGAGACCCGGCCGTCTCATGTCGGCACCGACCCGCTGGCGGAGAGCCGGCAGGGCGTTGGCGAAGGCCATGATCCGCGAGAACTTGTCGGCCTCCCGGGCCTGCCGGAAATCCGGATGATAGCGGTACTGCTTGCGCCCCTTGGCGTCCCGGCCGGTCGCCTGGATATGGCCGTTGCGCCGGGGGCAGATCCAGACATCCGTGTAGGCCGGGGGGATGGCGAGCGATTTGATGCGGGTCAGCACCGCCTTGTCGCGCACCGGGGCGCCCCGGGCATCGAGATAGCGGAAGCCTGTGCCGCTGCGCTTGCGGGTCAGGCCCGGCCGGCGGTCATCGACGTAGGTCAGCCCGGCCTCCTCGGCCGCTTCGCGCAGGTTCCTGCCGCCCTCTTCCGTCTCGACAGCCGCCATCGCCCATTCCTCCCGCATACGCCGCCGGATGCCCGCCCGGCGAGAAGGCTCTGGTCAACCGGTCGCGCGCGCGCGCTGTTCCGAGCCCTGATCGGGCCTGCGCATCCGCCGCAGGCCCACCGGCCGCGGCGTGCTAGAGGGTTGTGATGGATTCTGACGCCCCCCCCGGGAACACCTCCGCAACCTTGCCCGCCCCGATGCGCCACCTCGCCTTCGTGGTGACCGAGGATTGGTTCTTCGCCTCGCATTTCCTGCCGATGGCCCGGGCCGCCATCGCGATGGGGCTATCGGTCTCGGTCGTCACGCGGGTGCGCGCGCATCGCGCCGCCATCGAGGCGACCGGCGCCCGGGTCGTGCCCCTGGAGGCAGAGCGGTCGAGCCTCAACCCCATGGCGGCGGGCTACGCGGCCGGGCAGCTCGCCGGGAGCCTGAAGGCGCTCCGGGCCGATATCGTCCACTGCATCGCGCTGCGCGGGATCCTGATCGGCGGCACGGCCGCCGCGATGGCGGGCATCCCGGCGCGGGTCTACGCCCTGACCGGGCTCGGCCTCGTGGGGGCCCGCAGCGACCGCCTTGGATACGCGGCGCGGCTCGCCCTGCGCACGCTGATCCGTGGCCCGCTCGCCTCTTCGCGCACCCGCTTCCTGTTCGAGAACCCCGACGACGCCCGGGCGCTGGGCCTCGATCCGCTGGACCAGTCGGTCACCGTCATCGGCGGCGCCGGAGTCGACCCGGCCGCCTACGGGCCGCAGCCGCTGCCCCCGATGCCGCCCCTGCAGGTGGCCGTGGTCGCGCGCATGCTGTGGTCGAAGGGGATCGACGTCGCCGTGGAGGCCGTTCGCCTCGCCCGCGCGCAGGGGGCCCCGGTCGCGCTGGACCTCTACGGCGCGCCGGACCCGTCGAACCGGCGCGCGATCACCGAGGCGACGCTGCGAGACTGGAGCCGCGACGGCGTCGCGTGGCACGGGCCCACCACCGATGTGGCCGCTATCTGGGCATCACACCACGTCGCCTGCCTGCCGTCCCGGGGCGGGGAGGGGCTGCCGCGCACGCTGCTGGAGGCCGCCGCCTGCGGCCGGGCGCTGGTCGCCTCGGACGTCCCGGGTTGCCGCAGCCTCGTGCGCGACGGCGTCGAGGGCCTGCTCGTGCCAGCCGATGACGCGCCGGCTCTGGCCCAGGCCTTGGTTCGGCTGAGCCGCGATCCGGCGCTCGTGGCCGGTCTCGGTACGGCGGCGCGGGCGCGGATTGAAGCCGGGGGCTTCACCGAGGTCGCGGTGACCGAGGCCGTCTGCGCCCTCTGGCGCGACCTGCTGGAGGGTTGAGGATGCGCCCGCCCGACGATCCGGAAGGCTTCATCCGCGCCAACACGCGCCTGCTGCCGGTGCCGCACGCCCCGGAGATCCGGCTCCACGTCGCCGACGAGGCGACCGCCCTGTGGGAGAAGACCGAGGAGGAGCTGGGGGCGATCGGCCTTCCGCCGCCGTTCTGGGCCTTCGCCTGGGCGGGCGGTCAGGCGCTCGCGCGCTACATCCTCGACAATCCGGCGCTCGTGACCGGCGCCAGGATCATCGACTTCGCGTCGGGGTCCGGCCTCGTGGCGATCGCCGCGGCGCGGGCCGGCGCCCGGACCGTGACCGCCAGCGACCTCGACCCCTTCGCCATGGCGGCGATCCGCCTGAACGCTGCCGCCAACGACGTGGCAGGCGTGATCGAGCCGACCTCCGACAATCTCCTCGGGACGGAGCCCGCGGTCGACATCGTCCTGGCGGCCGACGTCTTCTATGAGCGCGACCTCGCCGAGGCGGTGACGGCGTGGCTGTGCAGGCTGCAGGCCCGTGGCGTTCAGATCCTGATCGGCGATCCGGGCCGGACCTACCTGCCGCGCGAACGGCTCGAGTGCCTGGCGAGCTATTCGGTTCCGGTCTCGCGATCCCTGGAAGATGCCGAGATCAAGCGCAGCCACGTTTGGCGGTTGCGGCCATGAGCATCGCCACGAGCATCGCCACGAGCATCCATCCCGATCGATTCACCCAATCGCGACCTGCGGGCGCGTCGAGGGTTCTTCCGGGACCGAAATGCGCTACCCTCGATCGGGCCGACGCGGCGTGTCGGGCAGGCGCCAGATCGTTTGACGACCCGAACCCGGGCGTCCCGCCGCGAAAGGTGATCCGATGAATAAGCCGTTGAGCGCCATGCCGCATCCCGCCCGCGTCGTTGCCTTCTCGGGAAGCGCCAAGCGCCCGTCCCGAACCCGCATCCTGGTCGAGGCGCTCGGGGCCGAACTCGGCCGCCTGCGCCGGATCGACCTGACGGTCTACGACCTGATCGATGCCGGACCGGGCCTCGGTGCGACGCAGCGCGACGAGCTCTCCGCGCCAGCCGCCCGGCTGATCGAAGCGATCGAGGGCGCGGACGCACTGATCGTCGGAACGCCTGTCTATCAAGGGGGTTACGCCGGTTTGTTCAAGCACGTGTTCGACTTCGTGGATCCCGCCCGCATGGCCGGGATGCCGGTGGCGATCACCGCCACGGGGGGCGGATTGCGCCACGCCCTGGTGGTCGAGCACAGCCTGCGGCCCCTGTTCGGCTTCTTCGCCGCGCACGTGGCGCCGACCTCGGTCTATGCGGGCTCCGACGACATGGCCGACGGCCAGATCCTGGACCCGACGGTCGCGGCCCGGGTCGGCTCGGCGGCGGCGGAACTCGCAGCCCTGATCGACGTGGCGCGGCCGGTGGATGTGGCCGTCCTGAACGCGCGGTAAGGCGCTCTGGAACCGGGGCACGGTGGTCAGGTTTCGAGGCACACGCTGAACCCGCCTCTCGCTCCCCCCTCCGCGGGCTACGACGCTCCGCATCGGGATCGGACGCCGCGGAACCGCGGCAGAGCGCGACGCTCCCCCTCTCTCGAGCGGGGGGTCGGGGTGAGGGACGAGAACTTTCCGTATGGGGCACGCCAGCGACGCACCGGTCAGGTGCGGCTCGCTCGAAGGGAATCCGCTCTCTCACCCGGCTTTCTGCGAAGGCAGGCCTCTCCCCCGCGGGAGCGGGGACCCGCGCTCGATCCTGAACCAGCATGTCCCGACCTGTTGCGTGAACCCAAGAACCCGCAGCGGAGGGAGGAATGCGGATGCAACCATGCCCATGCTCGGCCCCGAACCTGTGCGTTCGTGGGTTGCTGATCCGCATCGCCGCCCTGCCGCGGACTCGAAATCGCTTTCGGAAGCGATGCTGTAGCGCACTCCCCGGGATCGCAGCCGGCCCTAGGTCCTGACGGGACCACGCACACGGGCGAGGGATGATGTCAGGTTCTCCGATCACGATCGGCAAGGCCGCACCGACGGCACTGCCCGCCACATACGTCACGGCCACCGGAATGCCGCGCTACAATCCGGTCTCGCAGGCCCTGCATTGGCTGACAGCCGCCCTCGTGCTTGCGGTCCTGCCGCTCGCCTGGGTGGCGATCAGCCTGCCGCCCGCGCCCGCCAAGGGCACCATGTTCACCCTTCACAAGTCGGTCGGCCTGACGATCCTGGCGATCGTGGTCCTGCGGATCGTCTGGCGCATGATCCGGCCCGCGCCGCCGGATACCCAGGCGCCGCGGCTCCTGACGCTGATCGGACGCGTCAACCACTACCTGCTCTACGCGATCTTCCTGATCATGCCGATCAGCGGCTACCTGCTGAGCGCCTTCTCGGGGCGCGACACGCCGTATTTCTGGCTGTTCACGATCCCCGGCCTGACCAAGGACGAAGGCCCGCAGAGGATCGCGGAATCGATCCATGTCGTCGGACAATGGTTCGTCTATGCCCTGGTGCTCCTGCATCTCGCCGGCACCGCGTGGCACCTGATCGTCCGCCGCGACGGGCTTCTGGAGCGGATGCTGCCGGTCCAGGATGGCCGGAATTCGTCGCTTTAGGACTACTCAACGCGGCGCAGCACGAAGGTCGTGCCGACCTCCGGATCGCGCCGCCAGCGCCCGTCGCCGCCCGGCACGAGGTCGATGGTGTGCCCGCGCTTGGCCGTAAGGGTCATCCGGCCGTTGGCGTAGCGCCAGCGGACCGGATCGAAGACCTCCAGCCCGCCGTCGTGGCAGCCCGGGACGATGTGGACGCCGCCGCCGGCCCCATCCAGCGTGACCCGACAGGTATCGCGTTCCTGGAAGCGGTCGAGGGCGTAGGTTCCCGGGGCGGGCGATGGCCCGGCCGTCGCTACGGGCGCCTGGAGTTCGGCCGGAACCGGTGCGGCTGCCTGGAGGGCCGCGGGCTTCGAGGCCGCCGCCGTTTCCGGCTCGGCCTCCGCGGCCGCCGCGCCGCCCGGACGCATCGCCACGGTATCGAGGGGTACGAGGCTGTACGTCTCGCCGTTCTCCAGCTTGGCCACGTAGCTGCGCTTGTCAGGGCGGTGGAAGAATTCCAGGATCGGCCGGACATTGCGGTCGACGAGCCGAAGACCCCTGTCGACGAACAGCCAGCCGGCCATCCCGTTCATGATCGGCAATGCCCGCCGGCACCCGGCGGGGAAGCGCAGGCGTCGCCCGGCCTCGCCGCTGTCGAGGACGAGTGTCATGACGCAGCGCCGGTTGGTGCCGTCGCGCGACAGGTCCCAGGTCCCAGGAACCTCCCCGACCCTCTCCGGTAGGCCCGGCGGGGCAGGGGACGCGGACAGGGGCGCGGCGGGGGGCGTGGCGGCCGGTGCCGCGAAGATCGGCATGTCCGTCGCATCCGGTTCGGATGGGACCGCGGGATCGTCCTGCGCCGTGGCCGGCCATGGCGACAGGGCGAGGGCAACCAGCAGGGCGACCGATACCGGCTTCACGATTTCGGGCTCCACGGCGTCTCGGCGACGGGCGTCAGCGGGCCCCGCCCCTCGAACCACGAGACGACGTTGTCGACGACGAGCTGGGCCATCGCCGCACGGGTGTGCTCGGAGGCCGAGCCGACATGCGGCAGCAGCACCGTGTTGTCGAGGGCGGCGAGGTCCTCCGGCACGTGCGGCTCGTTCTCGAACACGTCGAGGCCCGCCCCCAGGATCGTTCCGGCCTTCAGAGCCGCGGTGAGCGCCGCCTCGTCGACCAGGGTGCCCCGCGCCACGTTGATCAGGATGCCCTCCGGCCCCAGCGCCTCCAGGACGGCGGCATCGATCAGCCCGCGGGTCTCGGGCCCACCGGGCGCGACCACGATCAGGATGTGGACCGCCCTGGCCATGCCGATCAGGCTGTCGTGATAGGTGTAGGGCACATCCGCCTGCCGGCGGCGGCCGTGATAGTCGATGGCGACCCCGAAGCTCTCCAGCCGATGGGCGATCGCCCGCCCGATCCGGCCCAGCCCGAGGATGCCGACGCGCCGCCCACGCAGCGAAGCGGTGAGCGGGAAGGGGGCCTTCGGCCAGTGGCCGGCGCGCAGGTAGCGGTCGGCCTGCGGCAGCCGCCGTAGGGTGGCGAGGGTGAGGCCGATCGCGAGATCGGCAACCTCGTCGGTCAGCACGTCCGGCGTGTTGGTGACGACGATGCCGCGCGCGTGCGCCGCCCCGGCATCGACCGCGTCGTAGCCGACCCCGAAATTGGCGATGAGTTCGAGCTTCGGCAGCCGGTCCATGAGGGCGGCATCGGCCCCGCCGCCGACCACCAAACCCCGGATCTGCGGTCCGACCTCGGCGAGCAGCGCGTCGGGATCCGCCGCCTCCGCGAGCCTGTGGACGACGTGCCGCCCCTCGAAGGCCGCCTCAACCAGCGGGTGCATCTTCCGCAGGAACAGGATCTCGGCCGGCGCATCAGGCATCGTTCACTCCCACGTTCGGCCGTTCGGCACCGCGGCCGGCTCCCTGCTTCCGGCATAGGGCCTCGACGGGGTGAAACGCCAGCGGGATACGATGGTGACGGTGACATCCATCCGCCGGCGCCGGGCGGCTATCTGACAGGGGCGGGGCTCGCCTCTTTCGCAAACCCCGCGCGATGCCTACTAAGGAAGCCGCACCATCGCGAGAGTTCTGCACCGCTCCATCTGAAGACGAAGCCCGATGACCAGCCCGCGCACCCTCTACGACAAGATTTGGGACGACCACGTCGTCGATGTCCAGCCGGACGGCTCCAGCCTCCTCTACATCGACCGGCACCTCGTTCACGAAGTGACGAGCCCGCAGGCGTTCGAAGGCCTTCGCGCGGCTGGCCGAAAGGTCCGCCACCCGGAGAAGACTCTGGCGGTGGTGGACCACAACGTCCAGACCTCCGACCGCTCCAAAGGCATCGACGACCCCGAGAGCCTGACCCAGCTCGAGGCGCTCGCCGAAAACGTGCGCGACTTCGGCATCGAGTTCTACGACGCCTTCGACCGGCGCCAGGGCATCGTCCACATCATCGGGCCGGAGCAGGGCTTCACGCTGCCCGGCCAGACCATCGTGTGCGGCGATTCCCACACCTCGACGCACGGCGCCTTCGGGGCCCTGGCCCACGGCATCGGCACCTCGGAGGTCGAGCACGTGCTCGCCACCCAGACGCTGGTGCAGCGCAAGGCCCGGAACATGCGCGTCACCGTCGACAACACCCTGCCGCCGGGCGTGACCGCCAAGGACATCATCCTGGCGATCATCGGCGAGATCGGCACGGCGGGCGGCACCGGGCACGTGATCGAGTATGCCGGCGAGGCGATCCGTGCCCTCTCGATGGAGGGCCGGATGACGATCTGCAACATGTCGATCGAGGGTGGTGCCCGCGCCGGCATGGTCGCCCCCGACGCCGCGACCTTCGCGTACGTGAAGGACCGGCCGAAGGCCCCGAAGGGCGCGGCCTTCGAGGCCGCATGCCGCTACTGGGAAAGCCTCGTCACGGACGAGCGCGCCTTCTTCGACCGCGAGGTGCGTCTCGACGCGGCCAACCTGCCGCCGATCGTCAGCTGGGGCACCAGCCCCGAGGATGTGATCTCGGTCCAGGGCCGTATTCCCGACCCGTCCGAGATCGTGGACGAGAACAAGCGGCAATCCAAGGAGAAGGCGCTCGCCTATATGGGCCTCACGCCGGGCACGCGGATCACCGACATCACCCTCGACCGGATCTTCATCGGCTCCTGCACCAACGGGCGGATCGAGGATCTGCGCGAGGTCGCGCGGGTGGTCGGCGACCGCAAGGTGCACGAGGGCGTCTCGGCGATGATCGTGCCGGGCTCAGGGCTGGTGAAGGCGCAGGCCGAGGCCGAGGGTCTCGACAGGATCCTGAAGGCGGCGGGCTTCGACTGGCGCGAGCCGGGCTGCTCGATGTGCCTGGGCATGAACCCGGACAAGCTGCGGCCGGGCGAGCGCTGCGCTTCGACCTCGAACCGCAACTTCGAGGGCCGCCAGGGTCCGCGCGGGCGCACGCATCTGGTCTCGCCCGCGATGGCGGCGGCGGCGGCTGTGGCCGGACGGTTCGTCGACATCCGGGAATGGCCACGGGGCTGAAATCGTGATTGACGGCGGCGGCCCGGTTGCCTAAACGGAGCCGTCGCCGGCCGATAGCCGGCGGCATGCCCAGGTGGCGGAATTGGTAGACGCGCTGGTTTCAGGTACCAGTCTCGCGAGAGGTGAAGGTTCGAGTCCTTTCCTGGGCACCAATTGACGGATGTGAGCCCGCCAAATTGTTGGCGGGCTTTATCTTTTTCGGGACATGGCATCCCGGCGCACGCCAACCGGGCCCACCGACCGGCGATATCCTCGGCGCGACCCCGTTGCCGGATGGCGGCACCGTCGCGGTGTAGGCAGGGGTGACCGGTTCGGCGCAGGAAAGCGCGCATCCCGTCAGGCGCGCATGGGCTACGCCATCTCTTCGGCCGTCATCACGATGTCCCGGTAAGATTCGATCGGGCGCGGGCGCCCGGTCAGATAGCCCTGCATCTCGGTGCAGCGATGATCGCGCAGGAAGGCGAGCTGTTCCTGCGTCTCGATGCCCTCAGCGATCACCGGCATACCGAGACTCTGACCGAGCGCGATGATCGCCTTGACGATCGTCATGCCCTTATGCGTGATGCCAATCTGCCCGATAAACGTCCTGTCTATTTTGAGGCGGTCGAACGCGAAGGATTGGAGCGTCAGCAGGGAGCTGTAACCGGTCCCAAAGTCGTCGATCGCAATACGGACGCCGTGAGTTTTGATGTTCTGCAAAACACGTCGCGCGCGTGTCGTATCTTCAAGAAACAAGCTTTCCGTAATCTCCAGTTCAAGCCTGCGCGGATCCAGGCCGGTTTCGGCCAGAACCGAGCGCACGAATTCCGGCAGATCCGATTGCCGGAATTGGGCGATGGACAGATTGACCGCGATGCCCAACGGCCGTGCCCATCCTGCAGCTTCGTCACAAGCCGCGCGCACCACCCACTCGCCTAACGGCAGGATCAGGCCCGTCTCCTCGGCAAGCGGGATGAATTGCGCCGGCGGGATCGTCCCGCGGATCGGGTGATTCCAGCGCAGCAGAGCCTCGAATCCGGTGACGTCACCCGCCGCGACCTCGACCTGCGGCTGGTAGTGCAGCTGCAACTGATCGGTGCCGATCGCCGCACGGAGATCGCGGGCGAGCTGATGACGGTCGCGCGCCGCGCTATCCATCGCGGGCTCGAAGTAGCTGAACGTGCCCTTGCCCTCGCTCTTGGCCCGGTAGAGGGCCATGTCGGCAGCCTTGAGCAGTTGCGTGTACGTATCGCCGTCCCGCGGGAAGACCGCCACACCGACGCTGCACCCGACATCCACGCGGGCTTCATCCAGCTGGAACGACGCCGTGAGGGAGTCGATCAAGGCGCGGGCTGCGTCACCCGGCGCGTCGGCCGATGTGAGACCCGTCGCCAGCACCGCGAATTCGTCGCCGCCGAGGCGCGCGGCGGCATACCGTACGCCGATCTTGCGACGCAGGCGGTTCGCCACCTCGATCAGGAGCGTATCCCCGGCGGGGTGGCCAAAGACGTCGTTGATCTGCTTGAAGCCGTCGAGATCGACGCACAGAAGCGCGGCCTCGCCCTCCGTTGCCGCGAGGGCTGCGAGTTCGCGTTCAACGGTTTCCTGGAAGAGCCGCCGATTCGGCAGGGCGGTCAACGCATCGTGCCCCGCCAGGAAGCGCAACTGCTCTTCGGCACGCCGCCGTTCGGTTATGTCCTCGTGGGTGCAAACCCAGCCGCCGCCCGGAACCGGGGCCCGAACGATATCGATGGCCCGACCGTCGTCGAGTTCGGCGACCGTCCAGGCGCGTTTATCCCCCGGCGGCTCGACCAGAAGGTTCGCACCATCCCGCACGGCGACCAGACGCGACGCGACGTATCCGCGGATCGCCTCGGCCGTGACCCCCTGACCGCGCAGGTGATCGGGTATCGTGTAGAGTTCGGCGAAACGCGCGTTCATGATGACGAGATGTCGCCGGTCGTCGAACAGACAGAGCCCCTGGGCCATGTTGTCGAGCGCGACACCGAAGGCGGCATGCTGGCGCCGTGACTCGCGTTCTGCGCGGCTGCGTTCGTCCGCACGACCCTGGTGCTCGCGGTCGCGCAGCCGACGCGCGACGGAAAAGCTCAAGCCGATCAGGCAGGCCGCGAGCAGAGTCGCACTGACGATCACCGCTGCGGCCTGCTGACGGAAGGGGGCCAGCGCCGCTTCGGCCGTGCGGCTCACGATGAGCATCATGGGATAGTTGTTGAGCGCCTGCACCGCGACGACGCGGTCGCGTCCGTCGATCGGACTGACGAGGCGCATGGTCCCGTTGGGTGTGCCCTCGGCGGCCAATAACGTCGCCGAACTCCTCGGAAAGACGTTGCCGGTGGCATCGTCCCGGCGCGGATAGCGCACCAGCAGCACGCCATCCCGCCGGAAGACGCCGATCACGTAGTCTTCGGCCGGGACGATTCGGCGATACAGGTCCTCAAAGTAGTTCAGCTCGACTGCGCCGAGAATCATGCCCAGGAACGCACCATCTGGAGCCGAGACCTTGCGGGCGACATAGATCGTCCACACCCCGTTGCCGCGGTTGCGCACCGGCTGACTGACGAAACGCTGCAAGGATGGATCGGACGCCAGAGCCTGGAAGTAGTCGCGATCCGATAGATCGACCTCGGGAATCGGCCAGTAGCGGCTGAAATTGAGGAGCTTGCCCCGGTGATCCAAAATCGTGATGGCGTTGACCTGCGGCAGGGAGGCGATGCGGGTCTTCAATTCCTGATGGAGATTGTGTCCGCTGGCGGCAGCTGCATAGGTAACCGCATCGGTGACATGAGCCTCGTGGAACTCGCGGATGACCTCCTCCTGCGCGAGTTCCATGGCCTGGAGCGAGCGGTCGGCTTGATCGGCCAGAATCGTCGCGAGGCTCGTCAGACCGCGCGTGACGTCGCGCGTCGACTGATGATGAAGATTCACGACCGTCGCGACCGCCGCGAAGGCGATCACCGCTGCCAGGATGCCGCAACTCGTGATCGGCGACCTTCGCAGACGGGTCGACGCGTCTCCCAGCACTGAACGGAAGACTCGCATCTGCGCCGGACTCAGCTCACTCAAAATGCCTCGGGGACATTCAGATGCAGCTGAACCGACGAATGAAGTGTTACGGATCAGAATGAAGCGGAGGCAACTCTTGGTCACATCGTCTTAAGCAAGACCTGCGCTTGGTTTTGTCGATCGGCGGCTGACGGTTCGAGAACTCGAGGGTGGCCGGCATCCCCTGGACAGCCGCTTGCGCCGCGGAACGGCGCATCGGACGCCTGATCGATGGGTAGAGGCCAAGGGCTGTCGACTGACGTAGCGGAGCCCAAGCTCGACTGGATGGGAAGCTGGCGGACCGGCCTACCGGCGCGACAGCGCGTCCTTCGCGGCGTGCGACCAGATCGGGCGGCGGATCGTCAAGGCGAAGGGCTGGGTCCCGGGGCACTGCTGGCCTTCGAGAGGGGCCGCCCTGACGAACGGCGGAGCTCACGGGGCCATGCGAGACCGGACCCGGCCCCAGTTTGCATTCCGGTTCCGTGCGGTCGGCCGATCCTGGTCATCGAAGGAAGAGGCGGGCCCCGAGGCCGAAGCCCCGGGTTCTGTTGCTAGGCGTGCCCACGCCCCGGAAGATTACGCCGCGAGGCGCATCTCCATGCCGACGTTGTCGTTGGCATTTAGAGTTTTGGTCAGGTGCTCGGAACGGGGGTTACCCGCGCTGAGCCGGTCGAGTCCTTACCGAAAGCCGCATCTTACCCTGCCGAAGCAGGCCAGAACTCGCGATCCCTTTACCGCCCAGTCGAACCTGTTTCACCCCCACAAGAAGCACCCTGGTAGCGCGCTGTCCGCAACGCCGGACGCGAACCCTTCCCCCGTGCGGTATCCGGGGCAGGATGCTTCTGGTGGAGGCGCCGGGTACCGCCCCCGGGTCCTGAAGCGTTATTATGAACCGGTCATCAACCTCACGAGCACCTTACGCTGAAAGGTGCCCCCCGTCTACGGTTTGAGTTGCAGCCCGGGCCGGCACCGCGCGGAGCTCTTTCGTCCGACGGGGCGAGTTCGGGCTGTCCCCATCCCCTGTGCGAGGGGGAGGCCGGCACCGGCTGGCTGATCGGTCCGATACGACGCGCACAACCCGGAGCCTCCCCACCGACTTGTCGCGCGATCCGTCCTGACCCGCCCCATCACCCGGTCGGCGGCGCGGCTTCAGTACCGAACGTTGGCGAATCCGGACCCACTCCGGCCGACGATTCTCTGGATGACGTCCCGGGTTGATGGGCTGAGGCCGCCGTCACCGCGCAGGCGGCGCCCATCCGCGCGTTCGAGGCGCGCGACATCGTCCGAGCATCGGTTTAGCGCGTCGCGGACCCGCGACGAGAGCGGCGCACCCCGCGGCGCCGGGGCGCCACCCATCTCGAACCGGAGGCAGGACGCGAGATAGCCCTTCAGGTCGTCGAAGGCGGCGGCATCCGCGCTCGATGTGAGGACGACGAGGAGCAGGACGGATCGTATGAGCATGGGACGCTCCGGACGGAATCGAACGACGCTGACAACGCGCGGACGGAGTTTTGGTGGCGGGGGGAGGGTTCGGAGGATTGACCGCACCCTCTCACAGCTCCGCTGACCGGCGGAACGCGACGCGTGCCCATCCTGTCGATCGGGGCCCGCACCGCCGCCCGTGACCGGTGCGGCTTTTCGGTCGATGCGCGCCCGACGTGGTCATCGGCGAGGCGCGCATCGCCGAGATGCGCTTAGCTGTCCGCCTTCCGACCGGCGAGCGTCAGGTCGAGATAGGTGCTGGTGACCGGCTCGATCAGCGCCGCAATCTCCTCCGCTGCCTTGGTCTCCTCATCGGCAGCCTGGCGGAAGGTTTTGGCCTGATCCGACTTCCCGGCCCGCTCGGCGATGACAGCCAGCGACCGGTAGGCGGCAACCTGATCGTACTGGTAGGCGTACCCCGCGTAGAGGTTCTTGAGCGTCTCGTCCTGTGCGGCGGCGTGGACCACCGCCCCGATCGACCCCGCCACCTTCGTCACTGTCTCCTTCAGCGTCGAGGGACTCTCGCCGAGGGTGGCCAGAGCCTGTTCGAGACGCGCGATCTGCGTTTTCGTGGCCTCGGCGTGCCGGCGCAGGACGGTCGCATAATCCGGATATTGCTCGAGGCCCGACAGCTGGCGCTCGATCTGTTCCAGGCCCTGCTTCTCCAGAGCGCGGGTGTTGCGAAGCGCGGTCGCGTAGATCGATCCGATATCCGTGGCTGACATACAGTCGTATCTCCGTAATATTACTATTTCCGGCTGCAAACGCCCCGGTGTTACTGCCGTTCCTCACGATTGATGCGACGAAAGCGCCGCACGCTCGACCCTCGCCCGCGCGAGATCTTCACATCGCGCCCCGATTTCGGTGGTTGACGGCGGAGACGTGCGGATCCCCTGCGGCAAGTGGCGCAGCAACCCAGCCCCATGCCCCGCGGTTGGCGCAGGGATTCGTTCGAAAACGGGGTGGCGGCACGCATGTTCGAGAGCGGTTACAGCCGGCCCGCGATGGCCGACGCAGCGTGAGCCGGCCCCTGCTGGAACGACGGGCGTGACGGACCTCGCCGCCCATGGCGCCGCATTCGTTCGGGCCGTCGCCGGCTTCGGACCGGAGCCAGCCATCCTCTGCCACGATGACGCGGACGGCCTGTCGGCCGGCGCCATCTTCGGACGCGCCTTGGACCGCGCCGGATTGGGACCGGGCGAGATCCGGATCGTCGGCCGTGGCGAGTCGGCCTGGTCGAGCACGCTGCGCGATGAACTGGTGGCCCGGAGGCCCGGCGACCTCGTGGTGACCGACCGCGGCGTGCAGGCCGGCGCCGTTCTGCCCGGTGTACCGACGGTGCTGGTCGATCATCACGTCCCGCACTCCCGGCCCGAACCCGCGGGCGCGATTGGGATCAGCGGCCATGCGGAGGAACCGGTCCCAACCTCCAGCCTGCTCGCCTTCGCCTATGCGATGGCCTTGTCGACCGCGGGCTCGGACGGCCCCGCGGATCTCGCGTGGCTCGCCGGGATCGGCCCCGTTGGCGGTCTCGGGGATCGCGGCGCGTCCAAAGACTTCCCCGGTCTCCTGGGGCCGCTGCTAGAGACCCATACCGCCAAGGCGCTGCGTGAGGCCGTGAGCCTCGTCAACGCGCCGCGGCGCCCGGCCTCGGGCGGTGCGCGACCGGCCCTGCGCCTGCTCCTCAAGGCGACGGCCCCCGTGGATATCGTCGAGGGGACCGATCCGGATGCCGCCCGCCTGCGTGACGCCCGCGCCGAGGTGAAGGCGGCGCTGGACGCCCCCCGGAGCGTGCCCCCGCTCTTCGCCGGACCCGTGGCGCTGATCCGGTGCGACTCGCCCTGCCAGATCCATCCGCTCGTCGCGCAATCCTGGACCGGCCGGCTGCGCCGACAGGTGGTGGTCGGCGCCAATGCCGGGCTCCGGCCCGGCTTCGTGCATTTCGCCGCGCGGAGCGCGGCGGTGCCGGACCTGATCGCATTCCTGCAGGAGCGTGCGCCACCGCTCGGGCCGGACGACCAGTTCGCCCAGGGGCACCGACGCGCCACCGGCGGTCAGGTGCGGGTCCAGACCTGGAACCGCTTCGTCGCGGGTCTCGGCTTCGGGCCGGAGGCTCAGGTCCCGTGAGCCGGCGCCGGGCCCTGATCGTCGGAGCCTCCCGGGGGCTCGGCCTCGGCCTCGTCACCCGGCTGCTCGAACAGGGCTGGGACGTGACCGCTACGGTGCGCCGCCCGTCGGCGGCCCTCGCCGATCTGGCGCGACTCGGCCCCCTTCAGATCGAAACCGGCCTCGATATCGACGACGATGCCGCGGTGGCCGCGCTCGCGGGCCGGCTCTCGGACGCGCCGGACTTCGAGTGCGTGTTCGTCGTGGCCGGCGTGGCCACCCAGGCCGGCACGCCGGCCGGTCTGATACCCCGCGCGGTCGCGGGCGCGGTATTCCAGACCAACGCCCTGAGCCCGATCCGCTTCGCCGAGGCGTTCCGCAAGCGGGTCACCCGGGACGGCCTGATCGTGCTGATGACGTCGAAGCTCGGATCCGTTTCCCTCAATCGCGGCGGCGGCTGGGGTAGCTATCGGGCCAGCAAGGCGGCGCTCAACACCCTGGCCCGTTCGTTCGCGGGGCAGCATTCCGGTGCGGAATGGGGACTCGTCCTCATGCACCCCGGATGGGTCCGGACCGACCTCGGCGGCCGCCGCGCGGCTCTGGATGTCGAGACCAGCGCGCGCGGGATGGTCAGCGTGATCGAGGCGCGTCTGGGCCAACGCGGCTGCGTCTTCCTCGACTACACGGGCGCGCCATTGCCCTGGTGAGGGCCGCGCGCACCGGCGGAAAGGATCTCAGGCGTTGTCGCCGCGGATCGCCGCGATGACCGCATCGGTGACCTGCCGGGTGGTGGCCGTGCCGCCGAGATCGGGCGTGTGCAGGGTCGGATCCGCGGTCACGCGCTCCACCGCGCGCATCAGTCTTTCGGCAGCCGGCGCCTCGCCGAGATGCTCCAGCATCTGGCACGCCGTCCAGAAGGTCGCCACCGGGTTGGCGATGCCCTTGCCGGTGATGTCGAAGGCCGAGCCGTGGATCGGCTCGAACATCGACGGGAAGGTGCGTTCCGGGTTGATGTTCGCCGTCGGCGCGATGCCCAGGGAGCCCGCCAGCGCCGCCGCGAGGTCCGACAGGATGTCGGCGTGGAGATTGGTCGCCACGATCGTGTCGAGGGTCTCGGGCTTCATCACCATCCGCATGGTCATGGCGTCGACCAGCATCTTGTCCCAGGTGACGTCGGGAAAATCCTTCGCGACCTCGGCGGCGATCTCGTCCCACATCACCATGGCGTGGCGCTGGGCGTTCGACTTGGTCACCACGGTCAGCAGCTTGCGCGGGCGGGATCGGGCCAGCTTGAAAGCGTAGCGGATGATCCGGTCGACGCCGGAGCGGGTCATCATCGAGACGTCGGTGGCGACCTCGCTGGGATGGCCCTGGTGGACCCGGCCGCCCACGCCGGCATACTCACCCTCCGAGTTCTCGCGCACGATCACCCAATCGAGTTCCGGCCCCGAGACATGGCGCAGCGGGCTGGTGATGCCCGGGAGGATCCGGGTCGGGCGGACATTGGCGTATTGGTCGAAGGGCTGGCAGATCGCGAGCCGCAGGCCCCAGAGGGTGATGTGGTCGGGCACGTCCGGCGCCCCGACCGCCCCGAAGAAGATCGCATCGTGATTCCGGATCCGGTCGCGGCCATCGGCCGGCATCATGACCCCGTGCGCCTTGTAGTAATCCGAGCCCCAGTCGAAATGATCGAACTGGAACCGGAAGGTCCCGGTCTTCTCGGCCAGCGCGTCGAGCACCTCGATACCGGCGGCGATGACCTCGACGCCGATGCCGTCCGCCGGAATGGCCGCGATGGTGTAGGTCTTCATGGTGTGCCTCCCAGGACAATCAGCCTCGGGCGATGCGGGCCGGCGCTTCGCCTAACTGGGGTCGCGACGATCCCCAATGACCCGCGACCGTCTCCGCGTAACCCGCTCAGGGCAGCCGCGGGGATCCCAGGCGCCACGCCCCCCGCGGGAAGCGCCAGCCCCGCTTCCGCCCGAACGACCGGCGCGGATCGGGCGCAGCCGCTTCCGCGTCCCGCCGGGCCGCCCGCGGCCCGTAAGCCGCTCCGATCGCCACCAGGGCCGCGGCACCGATCAGGGCCGTCAGCGTCGCGCCCCAGAACAGGTTCTCGAACATCGCGCGCCCCGGCCGAGGTTTTTGGTCCCTTCCTATTAGACCACAATCAGTCGCGACCGAAACTGGACAGCCGCAGCCCCTCATCCTCACCAAAAGTATTTCGGTGGGTATTTGTGGATATCGACGATAGGGGATGCGTCCACCGCGCGGAACCCGGCCTGACCGCAGGAACCGAACCGCGGATTTCGCCCCCTCCGGAAGACGGGGGCGGACCCGCTTCCGGCGATCCTGCGCATTCACATCGTGAAAGCCGACCGTTTTAATCTTCGGATAGAGCGCCGCCATCCCGGGCATCGGATTCTGAGCCCTGACGAGCGAGGGCACCCGGGCAGCGCAGGATATCATCACGGCCGGGGGCCAGTCGGACCCGCTCCGTCAGACCAGGGCTCGTGCCGCCGGTGCGCTTGTGCTGGCCTGAACCAGGATCGCAGCCGGCTACGAGGGGGCGCAAATCGTCGACCCTCTGAGCAAAACCCTTCACCCGGAGCGATCCCGGATCAAGACCATCAATGGCGGCCGGTTTGTCCGCTGACCGATGTCGGGCGGGGGCGAGGGGTTTCATAGACCCGCTCCGGGCGACATCCCGGGACATTTACGAAGCGTTCATCCTCCGGGTGTCCCCTTCGGGCTTCAGAGGCCCGAGCGAGGACGCGATGCCGAGCGATACGACCCAGCCGAAGGGCCCGATCCTGGAACCCTGGCGCATCCTGGCGCTCGCGCTGATCGTCGCCGCCAGCATGCTGTTCGTCCATTTGATCGTGCCCGCCGACGCCGCAGCGGATCCGGCCGAAGCGGTGCCGGCCACTGTTCATAGCCGGCTTCCGTAGAGCGGCGGCCCGGAACGTCACTCGCCCGGGGGTCGGGGGCCGCTGGCCTTGTCGAGGGCGGTCGCTGCGTCCTTCAGATCGCGCCGAGCCTGGGCGATCGCCGTCGCCCTCTCGGATCCCTGCGCGTTGAGCGCTTCGAGAAAGGCGGTCCATTCGGCGCGGGCGCTGGTCGGAATCACGCCGTCGAGCCGCTGGCGGAGTTGAGCGACACGGCCGTCCGCCGTCGCCACCTGGGGCGCCGCGACGTCGGCGTCGTAAACGCCGACCGCACAGGTCTGATCGCCGGCCTTGGTGTAATATGTGGTCTTCGGCTCCTCGACGGTGCTGCCGGGCTTCGGAAACAGGTAACGGATGACCGAGATCTGCCCGGGCTTGGCGGTGTCCATCATGGTCCGGATGAAGTAATTGCCCGTCCTGTCGTGAAGGTCGCGGACGTCGTGCCCCTTCAGGATCGGGTTCGGATGGGCCGACATGACACCGTCCGGTCCGACGCAGAACACGTAGGTGTCGGCGGTGCGGAAGCCCCGGGCCCCGTCGGTAAAGTCCTGAAGGGCCCGTGCCCTATCGGCTGCAAGGGCACGATCGACCCGGCCAAGCATCCAGGACGCGAACCCGTTCGGACTCGGATCGTCGCAGGCGGTGGGCGCCTCGCCGTCCCCGCACGCCCAGGTCGGATCTGTCGGTGCCAGTCCGAAGAGCAGCATGGCAGCAAGCGTTGCAGCTTTGCGCATAACGACGCCCCTCGAATGCAGCATATTCCGTCGAATCACTGCAATCAGAGACTGCATTCGCGAGCATTGCAAGCTGCGAAGACAGTTTTCACACGAACGTCAGTCCCGTCGCGCTCGGGAACGGCCTATTGCAGCGGCAATGGGATCGCTTCGACCGCGACCTCGCCGACCCCGTGGGCCGCCAGCGCGTTGCGCAGGGGATCGGTCAGGCAGGTCCCGGCCGTGAAGGAACCATGCGCTGCACTGTGACGGTCCGCATCGCGCGGCGCCGGGCCGATCAGCTGCACGACGCGCCGGGCGATGGCCGGCGCCGGGTCGATCCAGGTCACGGGCCAGGGCGCGAGGGCTTCGAGGCGCGGCAGCAGCAGCGGGTAGTGGGTGCAGGCCAGGCAGACCACGTCGGTGCGCCGCCCGTCCGCCCCGGTGACGAAGCAGGGCGCGATCTCGGCCGCGAGGGTGACATCGTCCACGGGGGCGCCGGCGAGCTCGGCTTCGGCATAGCCGGCGAGGTTCTGGGCGCCGACCAGGGTCACCGTACAGGCGCCGGCATAGGTGGCGATCAGGTCTCGCGTGTAGGAGCGGGCCACCGTGCCGGGAGTCGCCAGCAGGGAGACGAGCCGCGAGCGCGTGGCCGCGGCGGCCGGCTTGATCGGCGGCACCACGCCGACGAACGGCGTCGTGAAGCGCTGCCGCAGGGCGGGCAGCACCACGGTCGAGGCCGTGTTGCACGCGATCACCACGAGGTCGGGGTGATGGGCCGCGACCATCCGCTCCATGACGTCCAGCACCCGGGCCACGAGGGCCGCCTCCGTGAGCCGGCCGTACGGGAAGGCGGCATCGTCGCCGACATAGACGTAGCGGGCATCGGGGCGCGCACGCCGCAGCGCGTCGAGCACCGTGAGGCCGCCAAGCCCGGAATCGAACACGAGGATTGTCGGTTCGGCGCCGCCGCACAGAGCCGCGGCAGAGAGGCTGGCCCCGGCCATCAGATCAATCCGCATGTGAGGTCCGGACTCCCCGCGAGGGTCCCGAGATTCCGCATCGCTGGTTAAGGCTATCTCACTGCGGCGAGAGAAAGACCCGCGATCCCCGATCCTCTGGGTTAACCGCGCCGCCGCGACGGCGAATACCCCTCGAACGACATGAGGCCGGCCTGACTCCGCTGGTGGAGGTTGTCGGACCACGGCCAAGACATATCTTCTGCGCGCCAACCCGGGGCCGAGGATACGGCTCTCGGGGCGGCCGGAAAAAGAGGACGATCGTCATGGCAGCGACGGCCGCACGGCGCACGGACGACACGCGTGATCCCGCAGCGCCGGCCTTTCCGCCGCCGCCCGTCTCGGCGCGTCCGATCGACCGGGCGGCCTGGATCGCCGCCTACCGGCAGGTCCGGGGCGAGACCGAGCGCCGCGCCGGGCCGCTCTCCGCCGAGGATCAGCAGGTGCAGTCCATGGCGGATGCCAGCCCGACCAAGTGGCACCGGGCGCATGTGACATGGTTCTTCGAGCAGTTCCTGCTGCGCGAGCACCTGCCGGGCTACGCGATCTACGATCAGCGCCTGCACTACCTGTTCAACTCGTACTACGTGGCGGCCGGGCCGCGGCAGCCGCGCATCCAGCGCGGCATGATCACCCGCCCGACGCTCGTGGAGGTCACGGCCTATCGGATGCATGTCGACCGGGCGGTCGAGGCCCTGCTGGGCCAGGCCTCCGAGCGCGCGCTGGAGGCGATCCTGCCGATCCTGGAGATCGGGCTCTACCACGAGCAGCAGCATCAGGAGTTGCTTCTCACCGACATCCTGCACGCCTTCGCACAGAACCCGCTGAACCCGGCCTACGATGAGAACTGGCGGTTCCCGAAGCCCGCGGCGCAGCCGGGCCAGACCCGTCTCGACCGGGGCATCGCCTGGATCGGACACGAGGGGCCGGGCTTCTCCTTCGACAACGAGTCGCCGCGTCACGAGACGCTGATTCAAAGCGGCCGGATCGACCGGGCGCTGGTGACCAACCGCCAATGGCGCGCTTTCATGGAGGATGGCGGCTACGCCAAGCCCGAGCTGTGGCTCTCCGACGGCTGGTATGCCGGGCCGGCCGAAGGTTGGGAGGCCCCGGGCTACTGGCGGCGCGCCGGCGACGGCTGGGCCACCATGACGCTCGGCGGCGAGCGTCCGGTGGATCTCGACGCGCCGGTCACCCACATCAGCTACTACGAGGCCGACGCCTATGCCCGCTGGGCCGGGCGCTCCCTGCCGACGGAGTTCGAGTGGGAGGTCGCGGCCCGGGACGGCGGCCTGCCGGACGCGTTCGGACTCGTCTGGCAATGGACCCGCAGCGCCTACGTCGCCTATCCGGGCTACCGACCGTTGCCGGGCGCCCTGGGCGAATACAACGGCAAGTTCATGAACAACCAATTCGTGCTGCGCGGCTCCTCGGTGGCGACGCCCGAGGGCCATGCCCGGCTGCCGTATCGCAACTTCTTCTATCCGCATCAGCGCTGGCAGTTCACCGGCCTGCGCCTCGCCGATGCCGCCTGACGCGCCCCGGAGCGACCCGTGACCATCAACCCGACCTTTTCCGACCCGACCCCGGTCGCCCCGGCCTTCCTCGACGATGTGCGCGAGGGCTTCTCCCGCCCGCAAAAGGCGCTCTCGCCAAAATACTTCTATGACGCGGCCGGCTCGGACCTGTTCGAGAAGATTACCCGGCTGCCGGAATACTACCCGACCCGCACCGAGATCGGGATCCTGGACGGGCGCGGCCCGGAGATCGCTGCGCTGCTGCCGGCGGGGGCTGCCCTGGTCGAGTTCGGCAGCGGCTCGACCGTGAAGCTGCGCCGCCTGCTGCGGCACCTCGACAAGCTGGCGGCCTACGTGCCGGTGGACGTCTCCGGCGAGTTCTTGCGTGATCAGGCCGAGACCCTGAGCACCGATTTCCCGCACCTCCGTGTCGAGCCGGTGGTGGCTGATTTCACCCGGGACTTCGATTTGCCCGAAAGCCTCGCGGGCCTGCCGCGGGCTGGCTTCTTCCCGGGCTCGACCATCGGGAATTTCGAACCCGAGGAGGCCGAGGCGCTGCTCGCGCGGTTCGGGCGGATCCTGGGATCGGGGGCTCAAATGATCGTGGGCGTCGACCTCGTGAAGGACGCCGCCACCCTGGAGAATGCCTACGACGACGCCGCGGGCGTCACCGCGGCGTTCAACCTCAACCTCCTGACGCGGATCAATCGCGAGCTCGCGGGCCGGTTCGACCTCGACGCCTTCAGCCACCGGGCGGTGTTCAACCCGCAAGCCTCGCGGATCGAGATGCATCTCGTCGCCCGGGACGCGCAGGACGTGGCGGTGGGCTCCGACACGTTCGCGTTCGCGGCCGGCGAGACGATCCATACGGAGAGCAGCTACAAGTACACGGTCGACACCTTCCGGGCGCTGGCGGAGCGGGCCGGCTGGCGGTGGATCCAGGTTTGGACGGACGCGGACGGCCTGTTCTCGGTCCACGCCCTGCGGCTGGATTGAGGATCGGGGCGGCGGCCGGGCCGATGGGCTTCCGGCCGCCCTGGTTCGTCCTCGTCGCCCCCGCGCTCGGGGCGCTGGCGGGCCTGCTCTACGGGGCGATCTTCGATGTCGGCCCCCTGACCGGTGCGGCGATCCGTGGCGCGATCATCGGCACGCCGATCATGCTGTACGAGCGCCGGTTCCTGTTTCCCGCCCTGCGGGAGCGCATCCGGGGCCTCGCCACGCCCCTGTTCCTGCTCGCCACCGTGGCGCTCTACATCGGCCTGATCGTGGCCGGGAACGCCCTCGCCAGCACCGTGCTCAACCGCCTGTTCCGCTTCATGTACAGCGAGCGGAACGCGATGCTGATGACCGATACCGGCCTGCTCTACGCGCTCGCCATCTCGGCTGTCGTGGTGTTCGTGTTCCGCGTCCGCGACCTGATCGGCCCCGGCGTGTTCGCCAACCTGCTGATCGGGCGCTACCACCGGCCGATCGGCGAGGAGCGGATCTTCCTGTTCCTCGACGTGACCGGCTCGACGCGCTTCGCCGACCAGCACGGCGACCGGGCGGCGCAGGCCTATCTGGGGCAGGTGTTCAACGCCCTGGCGCTGCCAGTCTCCCGGGCCCGGGGCTCCATCGACGATTATATCGGCGATCTGGCATTGGTGACCTGGACGATGGAGCGTGGCATCCGCGACGCTGCCTGCCTGCGATGCGTGTTCGATTTCCAGGCGCGTCTTGCCGCCGAAGCCGAGTCCTGGCGCAGCCGCTTCGGACAGGTCCCGGAATTCCGGGCCGCGCTGCATTGCGGCCCGGTGGTCACCGCCGAGATCGGGCTGGAGCGGCACAAGATCGCGTATTTCGGCGATGCGGTGAACACGACCGCGCGGCTGGAAGCCCTTTCCAAGACGCTGGGGGTCCACGTGCTGGTCTCGTCCGATCTGCTCGACCGGATCGGGCCGCTGCCCGAAGATCTCGTGGCGTATGATCTCGGCGCCCATACCCTGCGCGGGCGGGAGGCACCCCTGGCTGTTGCCGCGATCCGGCAGCCCGCAACGGGGGCCATCAGGACCACCTGAGGCCGGGGCAGGGCGCAAGCCCCTATCCCCGGTATCCCCGCTATCGGCGACGCGGCGCCGTCAGTTCAGGTAGGTGCGGATCCAGTTCGGCGAGAGGATCTCGCCCTCTTCGGTGATGATCCAGGGCTGCTTGGCGGGATCGCTGAGCGCACCGGCGGCGGCGCTGATCGCCTCGCGCAGGGTGTTGAACCGCTCGGGCTGCGCCAGCGGGGCGCTGGCCGGAGCCGTGCGCCAGATCGTCAGATCGGCGGGCCGTTCCAGAGCTTCGGTTTCCATAAGTCCTCGTCCTTCCGAACCGTGTGCGACCGTTCAGATACCCGCCGCCAGCCTCAGTCAGGCCGGCTCGGGGATCGATGGTCTGAGCGTCAAAGCAAGCATCTCTGCGGCGGCTTTGCGATCAATTCGGGCGGCTTCCGAAACCAGCATCCCTCACGAAAGCATGATGGACGCAGCGGTTGCGTTTACCCAATCCGTAGTGAGCGCGTACAAGCTGCCGAGAACTTGCGAGAATTGTGGCTCTCGAATGATGACCATTCCGTTAGCCAGTTCGTTCCGCCCGTCGGCGTGCGCCAGAACACGTCTGAGGCCCACCGGCGGCGGCACGCATCTGTGTTGACGCTGCGATCCTGAACGCGCACTTAAGACCGGCGCCCGCCGACCTCGCCCGTCGGTTTTCTCTCGGAGTCCTTCGTGCCGGATCGTACCGTGCGCTTCGTGCTCGCCGCGGTCCTGGTCCTGCTGGCGCTCTACGTCGCCCAGCCCTACCTGCAGCCGCTGCTCTATTCCGCGGACGCACCCCGGGCCGTGACCGCCCGCGGCGATCTTGCGCAGTCCGAACAGGCCACGATCCGGCTGTTCGAGCAGGCGAGCCCGTCGGTGGTGCACGTCTTCGCGCAGGGCGCGGCGCAGAACCGCGACTTGCTCGACCTCGACGACGAGGGCAACGAGCAGGGCGGCGGCACGCAGACCGGCACCGGCTTCGTCTGGGACGGGGCCGGCCACATCGTCACCAACACCCATGTCGTTCAGAACGCCGCGCAGAGCGGGGGCAGCGTCTCGGTCCGGTTGAGTGACGGGACCGTGGTGCCCACGACATTGGTCGGCCTCGCACCCTCCTACGACCTCGCGGTCCTGCGTCTCGGGCGCGTCACCCGCATGCCGCCGCCGCTGGCGATCGGCAGTTCAGCGGATCTCAAGGTCGGGCAATCGACCTTCGCGATCGGCAACCCGTTCGGCCTCGACCACACGCTGACCACCGGCGTCATCAGCGCGGTCCGGCGGCGGATGCCGACCAGCGAGGGGCGGGAGGTGTCGGGCGTGATCCAGACCGATGCGGCGATCAACCCCGGCAATTCCGGCGGCCCGCTGCTCGACTCCGCCGGAAGGCTGATCGGCGTCAACACCGCGATCGTGTCGCCCTCGGGGGCGAGCGCCGGCATCGGCTTCGCGATCCCCGTGGACGTCGTGAACCGGATCGTCCCGGAGCTCATCAAGGTGGGCCGGGTGCGCAACCCCGGCATCGGCATCATCGCCGCCCAGGAGGCCGCGACCGCCCGGCTCGGCATCGACGGGGTGGTGATCGTGCGGGTCCTGCCCGGCTCGCCCGCCGCCCAGGCCGGCCTGCGGGGGGTCGATGCCCAGACCGGCGATCTCGGAGACGTGATCGTGGAGGCCAACGGCAATCCGGTCCATCGGCTCGCCGACCTCACCGCGGCGATCGAGGAGGCGGGGCTCGGCGCGACCGTAACCCTCAAGGTCGAGCGCGACGGCCGGGTCCGACAGGTCCGGATCACCACGACGGATGTGGCGGAGAATCGCCAGTGAGACCCGTGTTCGGACTGGCCCTCATAGCCCTGACCGGCGCGGCACATGCCGCCGAGCAGCCCACGCGTTCCCGCCTCTGCCCAGAGGATCTGCCCGAGGGCGTGCGGCTGCCGGCGCAGCCCGGCTGCACGGCCGGCGCCCGCCCGGCGCCGACGCGCCAAGACGGGACCTACGATCTGGGCAACGGCACGACGGTCCGGATCGATGGCCGGACCTCGGCCGAGTACGGCGTGCGACGCTGAGCATGGCGCTGTTCGCCGGCCTGCTCGCGTGCCTGACGCTCTGGTGGTTGTCCAAGAACGGCAACGGCCTGGGCCGGCGCCTGCGCCGCGCCCTCGGTCAGGGCCTCGGTGCCGTGACGGGCGGAACGCGCACGCTCGGCGCGGTATCGCTGCTGGCCGGCGGCTTCCTGCTGCTGCACGGCAACCTCGTCCTGGCGGCACTCCTGGGTCTGAGCGGCGTCTGGATGATCGAGGGGCAAGAGTCGATGACGGCCCGACTGCGCCGCCTGATCCGGCCGGGCACCGCCAACAATCCCCGAACGCCTCAGGGATCCGAGATGCCCCCTGCGTCCCAGGATCCCTACGGATCCCAGGACCGCCGCTTGCGCACGACGCTGATCGAGGCGCATCTGCGACCGGACGGCAGCCTGCGCACCGGCCGCGTGACCGCGGGGCCCTTGGCCGGGGCATGGATCGACGCCATGCCGAACGAAGCCGTGATCGGGCTGCTGCGGCTCTGCCGCGTGCGCGATCCGATGGGCGTCGCCCTGCTAGAGCCGTATCTCGACCGCCGGACGCCCGGCTGGCGTGTAGACGCTGAGCGAAATCGCGACCCGGGGCCGCGCAGTACGCCGAACCCAGGGGCGCTGACGCAGGAGGAGGCGTACCAGGTCCTGGGGCTTCAGCGCGGGGCGACCGCTGAGCAGATCCGGACGGCCCACCGGACGCTGATGAAGCGCGCCCACCCCGACCAGGGGGGAAGCGCCGAGGGTGCGGCGCGCGTCAACGCCGCCCGGGACAGGCTTCTGAACCGACATCGCTGATACTCCACGCGCGTTGTCAGGGGATGAAGGATGTCTCGGCCGCGGCGGAACAGCACCGCGGCCTGTCCTGCCGGCGCGACGGGCGCCGGCGGGTCCTGATCGGTCAGCTCCGGGTGGCGAAGCAGCTGAAGCCGCTGCGCTTCAGGGCCGTACAGGCCTCCTGGGCGGAATCCTGCTCGGCGAAGCCCGAGAACCGGGCGCGGAACAGGGTCGTGCCGCCGTGCTCGACCTTCACCGTATAGGGGGCGGCCTTCGACAGGCTGCCGCCGACTTTGGCGCGCGCCTCCGAGAGCATCGAGCGGGCCTTGGTCTCGTCGTCCATGGCGCCGAGCTGGATCACCCACGGGGTCGGCACGACGCGGGCGCCGGAGACCGCCTTCGGCGGTTCGTCGCGCTCGACCGAGGCGACGCGGGCCGTCGACTTGCTGGCCCCGGGGAAGGGCGCCTGGGCGCTGCTCGCCCCGGCATAGGCCTGGGCGGCCTTCGGGATGCCCTGCGGGCCAACCTTCCAAGTGCCGCCGGGCGTCGTGGTGGTGCCCGTCGTCGTGGTGCCCCGGGGCGAGAGGTCGAGGGGCTCGCCGGTGGTGCCGGTGGTCTCGACATCCTCGTCGTCCGCGGAGGCGACCTGGGTGCGCGTCCGCGACACCGCGTCGGCGACGACCGCGGGCCGCGCGCGCTCGGCGACCTCGGTGACGGGCGCCGAGATCCGGGCGCCGGCATAGGCCTTCGGCAGGCTGCCGCGCACGAGGTCGGCCATGATCCGGTCGCGGCTCGCGCCGGACTTGCCGCCCAGCACGATCGCCACGATCTGGCGGCCCTCCGACTTGGCGGCGGTCATCAGGTTGAAGCCGGAATCCCGGGTGTAGCCGGTCTTGATCCCGTCCACGCCCTGGACGTTGCCGAGCAGGTGGTTGTGGTTGCCGATCACCCGGCCGCGGAACGCGAAGGAGCGGGTCTGGAAGTAGCGGTAATAGTGGGGGAAGCGGTCCTGGATCGCCCGGGCCAGCACGGTGAGATCGCGGGCCGTGGTGAGCTGGTCGGGATCGGGCAGGCCCGAGGCGTTGGCGTAGTGCGTCCGGCTCATGCCCAGCGCATGGGCCTTGGCGGTCATCATCTGGGCGAAGCGCTCCTCGGAGCCCGCGATGTTCTCGCCGATGGCGCAGGCCACGTCGTTGGCCGACTTGGTCACGATCGCCTTGATGGCGTCCTCGACCGAGATGGTCTGGCCGGGGCGCAGGCCGAGCTTCGAGGGCGCCTGGGCGGCGGCATGGGCCGAGATGGTCAGGTCGGAATCGAGGGCGAACTTGCCGCGCTCCATCTGCTCGAACAGCAGGTAGAGGGTCATCACCTTGGTGATGGAGGCGGGATGCCGGAGCGCATCCTCGTTGACCGCGTGCAGGGTCTTGCCGCTCTTCACGTCGACCACCATGGCGGCGTAGGGCGGGTTGTAACCGCCGCCGGCCGCGCGGGCATGGTGATGGTGCCGCCCGCGTCGCGCGTCGGCCGGGGAGGCGAGGGTCGAGAGAACCGCGGCGGCCAGGATGGCGGCCGGCAGCGCGGGAATCGTCCGGGAGCGGCCTACTACGCTACGCATCACGCCTGATTGCCTCGCGAGACCGGCACGCGCCGGTCGTGTCCTTTTGAGCGGAGCGGGACCGGTCGCGTGGCCCCGCTGCATCATCGGAGAGTTAGGCAAGTGCAGTTACAGGGCCGTTAATGCGATCGCCGCGCGTATCGGATTGTGGGG
This sequence comes from Methylobacterium sp. E-005, assembly GCF_022829725.1. Taxonomy (GTDB): domain Bacteria; phylum Pseudomonadota; class Alphaproteobacteria; order Rhizobiales; family Beijerinckiaceae; genus Methylobacterium. The sequence goes on from NZ_JAKSYG010000240.1 coordinate 31,573, forward strand.
TTTCTGCCGACGGTTGCGGAGGCCGCGGAACCGCGACACACCCTCCCTCCGCTGCGGCTTGCGGATCACATCCATCGCCAGCCGCGCCGACGATGGCCGCGGGCGGGGGGAGGGGGGCGCCTCGCCAAGACCGCGCTCCGACCGAACCGTGGCCGCTTGACGCTGCCCGGTGCGGCGCACACAGTCTGCTCCGGATCCGATACCGCCGCCCGGGCCTGACCAGTCGGCGGCGGCCGGGAGTGCGGCCATGACAACACGCGACGCCCATCCGTCTTATCCGTATCCGGCCGGCTTCGGTTCGCCGTGGCGGCGGCTCGGGGTCGCCGGCCGGATCGCTCAGACCCTCGGGATCGAATGGGGCGATTCCACAAAGCAGGGCCTCGACGATCTCGCGGCCACAGCCAGGGCCCTCGCTGCGTCCCGCGGCCCGGCCGAGATCCTGGCCATCCAGTGCGCCTATCTCCAGCGGGCCGGGGAACGCTGGGCGGCGCGGTCGGCGATGACCGCCGATCAGATCGCGGGACTGGCCGCCGATCTGCTGCGGCCGCCGGCACCAAATCCGACCCCGGCGCATTAGCGGGGCGTCGGCCGTGCGCCAGGCGCAAGCTCAGCGGGACGGACAAGTGCGCGCAGGCGTCTGGCGAAGTCGGCTCACCGTCTGTAGATTAGCGACAGCGGAGCCGCGCGTTGCTCCGGGCCGGGCCAGGACAGCTTCGCCCGCCAGGATCGGCGACGCCCGCTCCAATCGAGGGATCGGTTCGACGCACATGATACAGGTCCCCCAACAGGGCACCGCACGTTCGATAGGGATTGATCGACCGGCCACGGCTTCCGGCTCGCGCGCGCCGGGCGGCGACGACCGGTCCAACACGGCGATCATCACCCGCACGAAGCCCCGGACGAAGCGGCCGAGCCTCTACCGGGTTCTGCTCCTGAACGACGACTACACGCCGATGGAGTTCGTCGTGCTGGTGGTCGAGCGGTTCTTCAACAAGAGCCACGAGGACGCCTACCAGATCATGATGCACGTGCATCAGAACGGGGTCGGCGAGTGCGGGGTCTTCACCTACGAGGTGGCGGAGACCAAGGTGACGCAGGTCATGGACTTCGCGCGCAAACACCAACATCCTCTCCAGTGCGTTATGGAAAAAAAGTAGGCGCCGTTCGCGGTAGGCACGAAGGACAGAGGCCAGCTTTGCCAAGCTTCTCACGCAGCCTAGAACAAGCTCTCCACCGCGCCCTGGCGCTGGCGGGAGAGCGCCGGCACGAATACGCGACGCTGGAGCATCTCCTGCTCGCCCTCGTGGACGATCAGGATGCGGCCGCGGTCATGCGCGCCTGCAACGTCGAGGTCGACACGCTCAAGCGAAGCCTGATCGACTACGTCGACACGGAACTCTCCAACCTCACCGGCGACGGGCGGCAGGATGCCAAGCCGACGGCGGGCTTCCAGCGCGTGATCCAGCGCGCGGTGATCCACGTCCAGTCCTCCGGCCGCGAGGAGGTGACCGGGGCGAACGTGCTGGTGGCGATCTTCGCCGAGCGCGAGAGCCACGCCGCCTACTTCCTGCAGGAGCAGGACATGACCCGCTACGACGCGGTCAACTACATCAGCCACGGCATCGCCAAGCGCCCCGGCGCCTCCGAGTCGAAGCCGGTGCGCGGGGCCGAGGAGGAGGGCGCCCCCGAGCGTCCGAGCGACGACGGCGATCCGCGCGGCGCCAAGAAGAAGGGCGATGCGCTGGACGCCTATTGCGTCAACCTCAACAAGAAGGCGCGCGACGGCAAGATCGACCCGCTGATCGGCCGCCATTCCGAGGTCGAGCGCACGATCCAGGTCCTGTGCCGCCGGCAGAAGAACAACCCGCTGCTGGTCGGCGATCCCGGCGTCGGCAAGACCGCGATCGCGGAAGGCCTGGCGCGCAAGATCATCCAGCACGAGGTGCCGGAGGTTCTGGCCGACGCGACCGTCTTCTCCCTCGACATGGGCACGCTGCTCGCCGGCACCCGCTACCGGGGCGACTTCGAGGAGCGCCTCAAGCAGGTGATGAAGGAGATCGAGGCGCACCCGAACGCCATCATGTTCATCGACGAGATCCACACGGTGATCGGCGCCGGTGCGACCTCGGGCGGGGCCATGGACGCGTCGAACCTGCTCAAGCCCGCCCTGGCCTCGGGCACGTTGCGCTGCATCGGCTCGACCACCTACAAGGAGTACCGCCAGTACTTCGAGAAGGACCGTGCCCTGGTGCGCCGGTTCCAGAAGATCGACGTCAACGAGCCGTCGATCCCCGACACGATCGAGATCGTGAAGGGCCTGCGGCCGTACTTCGAGGAGTTCCACAAGCTCAAGTACACGACCGAGGCCGTGAAGGCTGCGGTGGAGCTGTCGGCCCGCTACATCAACGACCGCAAGCTGCCCGACAAGGCGATCGACGTGATCGACGAGACCGGCGCGTCGCAGATGCTGGTGCCGGAGGCGCGCCGCAAGCGCACCATCGGCATCAAGGAAATCGAGGCGACCATCGCCACGATGGCCCGGATCCCACCGAAGACCGTCTCCAAGGACGACGCGGTGGTGCTCCAGCACCTGACCGAGAACCTGAAGCGGGTGGTTTACGGCCAGCCGAACGCGATCGAGGCCCTGACCTCGGCGATCAAGCTGGCGCGTGCGGGCCTGCGCGACCCGGACAAGCCGATCGGCTCGTACCTGTTCGCGGGTCCGACCGGCGTCGGCAAGACCGAGGCCGCCAAGCAGCTCGCCGCCTCCCTCGGTGTCGAGATGCTGCGCTTCGACATGTCCGAGTACATGGAGCGCCACACGGTGAGCCGCCTGATCGGCGCGCCCCCCGGCTATGTGGGCTTCGACCAGGGCGGCCTGCTGACCGACGGGATCGACCAGCACCCGCACTGCGTGCTCCTCCTCGATGAGATCGAGAAGGCGCATCCGGACCTGTTCAACATCTTGCTGCAGGTGATGGACCACGGGAAGCTGACCGACCACAACGGCAAGCAGGTCGATTTTCGCAACGTCATCATCATCATGACGACCAATGCGGGCGCCTCGGACCTGGCGAAGTCGGCCTACGGCTTCACCCAGACGAAGCGCACGGGAGACGATGTGGAGGCGATCAACAAGCTGTTCGCGCCGGAATTCCGCAACCGTCTCGACGCGATCATCTCGTTCGGCCACCTGCCGAAGGAGGTGGTGGCGAAGGTGGTGGACAAGTTCGTCCTCCAGCTCGAGGCGCAGCTCGCTGACCGCAACGTCACGATCGAGCTCTCGGACGAGGCGCGCGCGTGGCTGGTGGAGCACGGCTACGACGACGCGATGGGCGCCCGACCGATGGCCCGGCTGATCCAGTCGACCATCAAGACGCCGCTCGCCGACGAAGTGCTGTTCGGCAAGCTGAAGGATGGCGGCGCGGTCCGGGTGATCGTGCGCAAGCCGGAGGATGCTGAGGCCAAGGCCGGCGCCAAGGACAGCCTGGGCTTCGACTTCCCGGCCGGTCCCGTCACGCCCAAGCCCGAGGCCGATGTGACCAACGCCGCCAAGCGCCACAAGCGGGCCAAGCCTCGTACGGCGACGCGGAAGAAGACGCCGAAGGACGACAAGGGCGGGGGCTCGGGCGGCGGCGTCCGGACCGTGCCGAAGGTGCCACTCGTGCGCGCCTAATGGTGCACACGCCGTCCGGCGGCCTTCCGGAGTAGGGGCTGCCGGTCTATGACCGCCGCGACGCGACAGCGCCGCGGCGAGGAGGCGCCCGATGACCGACAATCTGCACGAGGCTCCGCTCTCGTCAATCGCGCAGCCGGCGACTTCGAAAAAGCTGGCGTGGCGGGAGGAGCGGCGCCTGCGCCGCCGCCGCCGCAAGCGGGGCGAGGAAATCCTGGCCTGGGTGCTGGTGCCGTTCATCTGCTTCGGCATCTATTGGGGCATAAGCGCGAGCTTCGACTTCTTCGGGACCTCGCCGGGTCAGGTCTGGGACCAGCTGATGCAGGTCAAGGCGATGATGGAGAAGCGCTCGGGTAATCCGGGCGCGCGGGGCTAGCGCGCAGGTCCCTGATCGGCAGCTCCGGTGTCTAACCGAGGAGCCGCCATGCGACCGACCCGACGCGCGATCCTCGCTGCCCCGCTGCTCGCGGCCCCGGCACTGCGCGCGGGTGCCGGCGGCGGTACCGTGGTTGTAATTGGCGCCGGGTCCGCGGGTCTGGCGGCGGCTGCCCGCCTGCGGGATGCGGGCCAGAGCGTCACCCTCCTGGAGGCGCGGGACCGGATCGGCGGCCGCGCCTTCAGCGACACGGCCCTGGGTCCGGACTGCCGGTTCGATGCCGGCGCTGAATACATCCACTGGGCCGAGCACAATCCCTGGGCGCCGATCGCCCGGGCCGCCGGGGCCCGGTTTGCCCGCGAAGACGGCTGGGCGCGCACCCTTACGATTAACGGCCGCCCCGCCACCGAGGCCGAGCGGGCGGCCCGGCGGGCGGGCTTCTCCGGCCTCGACGCGCTGCTGCAGCCGAAGGGCGGCGACCCGTCGCTCGCCGAGGCGGCCCGGGCCGGCGGCCCCGACGCCGAGCTGGCCGCGGCGGGCCTGAGCCGCCTGTCGCTCGGCGAGGATCCCGAGCGGGTCTCGGCGGTCGATTACGATCGGCTCTGGTCCGGCACCGACCTCTGGGTCGACGGCTACGGCGCCCTCGTGGCGCGCCACTTCGCCGACGTCCCGGTGAAGCTCGGCTGTCCGGCGCAGGCGATTGATTGGTCCGGGCCGGAGGTCCGGGTCGAGACGGCGCGGGGCATCCTGGCGGCGGCAGCCGTCATCGTCACGGTGCCGGTGGGCGTGCTGCACAGCGGCGCCCTCAGGTTCGCACCCGGCCTGCCCGAGGCCCACCGGACGGCGCTGGATGGGCTTCACATGGGCGCCTACACGAAGATCGGCCTGCGCCTGGACCTGGCCAAGATCGATCCGGCGGCGTTCGGTGATGCGGTCTCGATCGCGACCGGTGGCCCGACGCTCTACTTCGAGATGGGCCCGTTCGGTCGCCCCCTGGCGGTCGCCAATCTCGGCGGCGACGGCGCCCGGGACCTGTGCCAAGCGGGGGAGGCGGCGGCGGTTGCGCTCGCCACCGAGCGCCTGGGCGCGATCCTGGGCGGCAAGGCCCGTGGTGCGGTGCTGGCGGGACGGCTCGCTGCGTGGTGGACGGATCCCTATGCCCACGGGTCGTACGCCATCGTGGCGCCGGGCCACGCGGAGGCACGTGAGCAGCTGCGCGCGCCGGTGGGTGGCCGGGTGTTCCTCGCCGGCGAGGCGCTGGCGGGCGGCGGCGCCATGACGGTTGGCGGGGCGACGCTGGACGGCGAGCGCGCCGCGCGGGACGTGCTGAAGGTGCTGGGAGCGTGATCGGAGCGAGCGCTTCCGGGTCTCTGTCACACCGTTTTATCGGGCACTGACGGCGCAAGAAACGAGCGCTTTTCCCTCCCCCTTGTGGGAGGAGAGAGCCTCAGCGCCGCGGGGTAGGCGCCTCGCCTCACTCCGCCGCATCTGCCTGCCGGAAGCCCTCAATCCCGACCTGGTCGGGGTTGATCGCGTGGAGCGCCCGCCGGGCCGCCTCCAGCGGGTGTTCGGCCTCGATCCGGACCGAGGTGAGGTCCGGGCTCTTGTAGACGGTGACGATGGTGTCCATCACCTCGGTGAGCGTGGTGCGCTTATCCTCGGGGGCGGCGATCAGGAGTTGCAGGCCCCAGGCCCGGTAGAGATCGACCAGCGCCTGGCTGTTGCGCACGTCGAGCTTCGAGAAGGCCTCGTCGAGGAGGCACAGGCCGAGGCCCGGGTTCTCGTCCCCCGGCCGGTCGCCGGGATAGTAGGCGCTCGCCAGCGAGGCCGCGATCGCCACGTAGAACGGCGCCTGCGCCTCGCCGCCCGAGCCGCGCAGCGCCCGCGCCGACATGGTGGTGCGGTTGCCCGCCCGGTCGCGCATGCCGATCTCGTAGACGAAGTAGTTGCGGTAATCGGCCAGCCGGGCCGCATCCTCCTCGCCGGCGATGAGGGCGGTGATCTCGGCGAGCGCCGCCGCCATCGGGCCCTCGGCCGCGCCGTCGAGCAGCGCCTGCGCGGCCTCGGGGGAGCGCGCGGTCTCGGTGGCGAGCGCGTGGACCGCGGCGTAGCGCCGGTCCACCGCCGCCTCGAACGCGTAGGTCTGGCCGGTGAAGCTGCGGGCCGAGAGCCGCTCGTTCAGCGCCTCCAGCCGGGCCTGGACCCGCTCGAACCGGTCGGCGAGGCGGGTCAGCAGATCCTCGGTCATGAGGCGGCGCATCTCGACCTCGGCCCGTTCGGCCTGGGCCCGGTAGCGCCGCAATTCGTGGCCCTCGACCGCCTCGTATTCCCGCCGGACCCAGGCGAAGCCGTCGATGGCCGGCGCGTCGCCCTGGTTAAGGGGATTCTCGACCCGCCACGCGGCACAGGCCTCGGCGAGCTCCCGCTCGGCGATCCGTCCGTGTGAGCGGGCCGCCTCGGCTGCTTCCCGGGCCAGGCCCCGCTCGGCCGTCGCCCGGGAGCCCGCGGCCTTGGCATCGAGGCCCGCAAGCGCGCGGCGCGCTTCGGCGATCACGCCCACGTCGAACGTCTCGGAGCGGGCCACGCGGACCCGGGCCGCATCGCCGCCCATGAGCTGGCGCAGGGCCGCGCGCCGGGCCGAGAAGGCGGCGCGGGCGGCCTCGCGCATCGTAACCAGCCGGGCGCGGAGCGCCGCCTCGTCGGCGAGCAGGCGATCGAGCTTCGGCTCCAGCTCCTCCGACAGTTCGCGCAGATAGGCGACCCGTTCCGTCGTCAGCGCGGCGATCTCGGCGGCGAGCCCGGCGGTGTCGCGCTTCTCGATCCCCTCGCGCTCGGTCTGGAGGGTGCGCCGCCGTCCATCGAGCCCGTCGAGCTCGGCGCGCAGCGTATCGATATCGTCGAGGCCCCGGGCGATGCGCGCCCGGATCGCGGCCGCCGTGCGGGCGGCCTCGCGCAGCACCGCCGCCTCGCCGCGCAGCCGCCGCGCCTCCGCGACCGCCGCCTCGTGGACGCGCCGGCTGTCGACGGTCGGCCCGCGCTGACCGCGGGTCATGAGCAGATCGACGCTGCGCGTCACCGAATAGGCCATGCCGGCGGTGGTTCGCCCGCTCGGCGCCACCGCCCGGGCGAGGCGGGCCAGTTCGGCATCATCCTTCGCCAAGTCGTAGCCACCGAGCCGCACGCCCAGGAACGCCTCGGCGTGCGGATCGCTGGTCTCGATCACCGTGAGCGGGCCGTCATCGTAGCGGCGCGCGCGCTGCTTGGCGGTGTCGGTGGTCTTGACCAGGATGCAGCGGTGGAACCGGTCGCGGCCCCCCTGGAGCACGCCGAGCGCCTCGTTCAGCCGATCCGGCGCCACCACCAGGGCTTCCCGGGCGCGCCCGAGCAGGCCTTCGAGGGCCGGCCCCCAGGTGGGATCGATGATCTCGGCCAGCTCGCAGATCGGCACGGCGTCGATGCCGCGCCGCTCCAGCTCGCCGCGGAACGCCAAAGTGTCGGAGGACAGGCGCGCGGTCGGGCCGGCGCCGGTGCGCGGCGCGGTGCGCTCGGCTTCACTCTCCTGGGCGCGGGCCTTGAGCGCCGCGTCCTCGGCGGCCCGCTCCAGCGCCTCGTCGAACTCGGGCAGCCGGGCCAGCCCGTCGATCAGCTCGGCGAGCGGCCCCTCCGGGCGCAGAATCCCCTCGGGCGGCGATTCCCGGCGCAGCCCGGCCCGGGCGCAGGATTCGGCCAAACGCGCCGCCTGCGGAAAACCCTGCTGCAGGATCGGGGCGACCGGCTGGAGCTTGCCCATCTGGCCGACGAGCGCGACCAGATCGGCGATCCGCCCAACCAGCTCCTTCCGGTCGCGCTCCAGCATGGACAGGCCGAGCGTCGAGGCGGCGAGACGGCCCTCGGCGGCGCTGGCGGCGGCGAGGGCCTTCTTCTCGGCGATCTCCCCATCGATGTCGCGGACGAAGCCACGGCTGGCCGCCACGCGCTCCCGGGCGATGCGCAGGGCGTCGGACCCCTCGCGCAGGCGCGTGCGCACGGCGACGAGGTCGAGGCTGCGGCGGCGCAGCTCGGCGGCGGCGGCCCGCAACTCGTGGGTCGCCGCGGCGAGCACCGACTCGCTCCAGGCCTCGTAGCGGTCGCGCAGGCGGCGCAGGCGCGCGAGGCGGCTCTCCAGCTCGGCGATCGTCTCCAGCAGGCGGCGCCAATTGGCGATCGACTGGCGGACGCGGTCGACGTCGAGGGGCTCCGGCTCCAGCACGAAGGCACGCACGAAGGCGCTGGTGTCGAAGATCGGCTTGAACGCCACCGCGTTGGCGAAGCTGCGCAGGAAGTGGCGCGGCTCCGGTGCCGGCGCCCCCTCCCGCAGGGTGGCCAGCACATCGGCCGTGAACCGCTCGCCCGAGGTGCGGTACTCGGTGAAGCTCGCCGCCTTGGCACGCAGATCCCCGGCGATCTCGCTCCAGGGCGCCGTGTAGGTCCCGCCGGGGGCGGTGCGGGCGTAATCGGCAATCTCGAACCGGTGCCCGACCGCGATGAAGCGCGACAGGACGGCCTCCTTCGGCTCGACGGCCCGGGCCGCCAGCGCCAGCCCGACCGTGACGACGCGGCCCGAAGCGGGGTTCTCGAACACCAGGGCCAGCACGGTCTCGCAGGATTCCCGGGTCGGGCGGCCGCCCTCCGCGGGGTCGCTGATCCAGCCCAGGCAATAATCGCGCACCGTGCGGGCGCTGCGCCCGGAGGCCGAGGCGTTCAGCGCGAGGCGGCTGGCATTGTTGCCGGCCAGCACCGTGCCGACCGCGTCGAAGATCGTCGACTTACCGGCGCCGGTCGGCCCGACGAGGGCCGCGGCACCCCGCAGCCGGATCTGTTCGCGGCGGATCAGATACCAGTTCGAGAGGGCGATGTCGGTGAGGACGTACACGATGTCGGTGAGCCGGCCCGGGATTGGAAATCAACCGGCCCAGTTGGCCGGACTCGGCGGCGTATGCAAGCCGGTGACAGAGGCCGTGACGACTCAAGTTCTGCGCGAACCCGCAGCTTGCCCGCGCAAGCACCACCGATATCGTGTCCGAGGGACAGAGATCTGGCAAGACTATGCGCGCGAGCATAAAGACAAAACTCAGCAGCTTGTTCCTGTTTCTGCTTGTCGCGGCGGCGATACAGGGTGGAATGACGATCGTTCGGATGAAATTTGTCGATCACCAATTAGCCGAGCTGCTTGACAAGGCAATGCCATCTTTGGATGCGGTGGAAACCATCAGCGCGCTGACTGTCAAAGCGCGCCTGCTGCAGGTGCGCGTCGCCACGGCGGACACGGAGGCCGAACGCGATGCGGGCCGCGCGGCGGTGGAAGAGATGCTCAAGGATCAGTCCGCCCGGGTCGAGGCCTACAAGGCTCGGATCACCGCGCCGGACGAGCAGACCCTCTACGACACCCTGGTCGCCAAGCTGAAGGCCCAGCACTATGCCTGGGAGCGGCTGCGCGGGATGAGCCTCAGCCAGCGCGAGGCGGCGATGGCCTATTACCGGGGGGCCATGAATGCCCGTTACCAGGATGTGGCGCAGGCCGCGCGCGCGCTGGTGGATCGGCATGTCAGGGCCGTCGAGGAGGCGGGCCGGTCCGCCCGGGAGAGCCAGGCCAGCGCGGTCTCGACGACCATCACGATCCTGGCCGCCATGCTGATGGTCGGCCTCGGCGCCTTGCTGTACGCGCTCCGCGGCGTCTCGCGGCCGATCACCGTGATGACCAACGCCATGCGCCGGCTCGCGGACGGCGATACGGGCTCGGCGGTGCCCTATGCGGGGCGGGGGGACGAGATCGGCGCCATGGCGGCGGCCGTGCAGGTCTTCCGTCAGAACCTGATCCAGACCCGCACCCTGGAGGCCGAGGCGGCCCGCGCCCGGGCGGGGGCCGAGGTGCAGCGCCGCCAGGGCATGCGCGACCTCGCGGAACGGTTCGAGACTGCCATCGGGGGCATCGTCCGCGCGGTCACGGCGGCGGCGACACAGCTCCAGGCGACTGCCCGGGCGCTCACCGCGACGGCGACCCGGACGGCCGACCGCTCCGGCGATGCACGCGCCGCCGCCGCGGAGGCCGCCGCCAACGTCAACACCGTGGCGGCGGCGGCCGAGGAGCTCGGATCCTCCGTGGACGAGATCGGCCGGCAGGTGGTGGCTTCGGCGGATCTGGCGCAGGTGGCGGCCCGGGAGGCCGGAGCGACCACCGATCTGGTGCAGGCGTTGAGCACCGGCACCCGGTCGATCCGCGAGGTGGTGACGCTGATCTCCGCGATCGCCGGGCAGACCAACCTTCTGGCCTTGAACGCCACGATCGAGGCGGCCCGGGCCGGCGAGGCCGGCAAGGGGTTCGCGGTGGTGGCCGCCGAGGTGAAGCAGCTCGCAGAGCAGACCGCCAAGGCCACCGGGGAGATCAGCCGGCAGATCGATCAGATCCAGGGCTCGACCGACCACGCCGTCCGCGCCATCGACGGCATCGCCGGGCGGATCCGCGAGATCGACGCCACGGCGACCACGATCGCCAGCGCGGTGGCGCAGCAGGGGGCGGCCACGCAGGAGATCGTTCGCAACGTCGCCCAGGCGGCGGCCGGGACCGGCGCGGTCACGGACAACATCTCGGAGGTCGCGGGCGCGGCCGACGAGACCGGCGCGGCGGCCGGGCAGGTGCTGCGCGCGGCCTCCGCGATGGCCGAGCAGGCCGCCCGGCTCGGGAGCGAGGTGGAGCATTTTCTTGAGACGGTGCGGGCGGCCTGACCACGTCCCTTCAGAGCCTGTTTGCCTCGGCCGATCCAATTCTCAGCCTCATCCTGAGGTGACCGCGTCAGCGGGTCTCGAAGGAGCCCTCCAGCCAGCCGCGCGATCCCTGGAGGGCTCCTTCGAGGCCTGCGCTGCGCTCGGGCACCTCAGGATGAGGAGGTCGGGTTGGATTTCGGCCGCTTCGAGCGGGGTGCGACCGCAGTCGGACAGTGAACAGATTCTCAGGTCAGGCCTCCCCGGCCTCCGTCCAGGCCCGCAGGCGCTCCAGCCACGCATCCGAGGCCAGCACCGCCACGCCCGGCAGGAGTGCGAGCGGCGTCACCCGCTCGACCCGGTCGCGCTCGCCGAGCCGCAATCCGCCCCGTCGCGCGTAGAGCCGCAGGATGTCGGCGAGCCGCCCCTCCTCGGGGGGTTCGTTGCGGGCGACCGTGCGGATTTTTTCCACGATCTCGTCGGTGGTGCACTCGACGATCCCGTCGGTGCCGACGCGATGGTCGCGCAGACCCTCCTCGTAGAGGAGCCGCAGCGCCAGCAGCACCAGGGTCTCGTCCTTGCGCAGCCGCTCCGACACGATGTCGTGGCGCGGCGCGTCGGCGGCCGGGCTCAGCGACACCATCTGGTCGCGGTGCGAGACCGTCAGTGCGTAGCCCAGGCAGGCGAAGTAGTCGGTGAAGAACGGCGCGTAGTGCCGGGCCAGCTCGTAGGAGCGGCCGATATTCGGCGTGTCGGCGTAGATCACCTGTCCCTTCAAGAGGACCTGGAGGGCGCGGCTCAACTCCTCGGCGTCCGGCGCCCGGGCGCCGGGGGGCGCGGGCTCGTCGCCGTCGATGATGGCGCGGAATCCCTCAAGCACCGGGGCGCCGCTCCAGTACGAAATCCGGGCAGTCGAGCCAGCCATTGGCGATGCGCTCGGGCAGGCGGGTGAGGGCGTAGCGGTCGCCGAGCTGCGCGTCGAACAACACGTCGATCTCACGCAGGCGCTGGAACACGATGAAGTCGTCGACGCCTGTGATCGTGATCTGGGATCCGCGCAGCCGCACCGCTCGGCCGAGCCGGGCCTCCACGAAGGCGCTCATGCTTTCGGGCGTCACGGTGGTACGGCGGCGGAACTCCGCCTTGGCGGCCGCGAAGGCGTCGACCACGGGATCGTCCTCGATGTCGGGCAGGGGCTCCATGTCGATGGCGAGCTTGCGGGCCCGGGGCATCTGGAGATGCGCGTGGCCGATCGGCGGGCGCAGCAGCGACACGTCGGACGGCACGTCGGGGGCGATCTCGGCGCCGCCGACGGCGCGCAGCATGGCGGCGGCGCGCTCGACGCCGCCGGGATCCGGCCGGTCCATGACGTGGAGGGCGGCCGCGATCCGGCGCTCCAGCCGCGCCACCACGGCATCGACCGCGTCGAGGTGGTTGTCGAGCCCCTCGAATACCGACAGGATCTGGGCGAGGTCGGCCCGCACCGCCCGCTGGGCGGCGTCGAGATCCGGGCTGCGGCCCTCGCGGATCTGGCCCTCGGCCAGCGCCCGGATCGTGAGGGCGTCGCGCAACGCCCGGCCGGCCTCGCGCACCACGCTGGCCCGGAAGCGGAACGGGTTGAAGCGCGTGTGCAGCGTCCGGTAGTCGCTGATCAGGTGGCGCTCGACGAAATCCTTGAAGAACAGCCGGAACGTCTTGGCCCTGTCGGGCTCGCGCAGGATACGCTCCTCGACCTTGCGCATCCCGGCCGCGAGGCCGCGCACATGGGCCAGGAAGGCGGCCGATGCCCGGGCGGCGTTCGCCAGGGCCTCGGAGCGGCTGCCGGGATCCGACAGGGCGCTCTCCAGTCCGCCCAGCACCTCCAGCACGGCGCCGCCGTAGGAACGGGTCTCGCCCCGTTCGAGCCGGGACAGTTCTTCCAGGAGAAGCCGTGCCTCGGGGTCGAACTCCACCACCGGCACGTAGCGCTCGCGGCGCTCGATCAGCCAGCCGGTGTCGAGGAGGCGGCGGTAGAGGGCGGTGCGGCGCTCGGTGGGATCGGCGGAGATCGGCTCGTCGCCGCTGACTTCCGGGTCGCTCCAGCCCGCCGCGAAGTCACCGATCTCAGCGAGCAATTCGGCCTTGCGCACCGGCTCGGCCCCGAGGACGCGGCGGTGCAGGTGCAGCAGGAGAGCCGCGTTGAAGCCGCGGCTCGGGGACGCCAGCGGCTTGAACAGCTCATCGGGCAGCTGCGCGAACAGCATTTCTTGGGACTCTCGCCGTCCGCGCAGACCGACCGTTACTTCGCGCCGAGGAGCTCGACGTCGAAGATCAGGGTGGCGTTCGGCGGGATCACGCCGCCGGCGCCGCGGGCGCCGTAGCCGAGCTGCGGCGGGATGATGAGGGTGCGCTTGCCGCCGGTCTTCATGGTGGCGACGCCCTCGTCCCAGCCCTTGATCACCTGGCCGGCGCCGAGGGGGAACGAGAAGGGCTGGTTGCGGTCGCGGGAGGAGTCGAACTTCTTGCCCTTCTTGCCACCCTCGTCGAGCCAGCCGGTATACTGGACGGTGACCTGCTGGCCGGGCTTCGGCTCCGGTCCGGTCCCGACGACCTCGTCCTGATACTTCAGCCCGGAGGGCAGCGTGACGGTTTCGGCAGTGGCGGCAGTGCTGGCGGCAGTGCTCATGGCGATCAACGCGGCTCCGGCGATGAGGGACAGGCGAGGCATGGTTTCTCCCTGGAACCGGCGCCGTGCGCGCCGGCCGTCGCCGCGCCTTCTAGCGACTCGCAAAGGTTGAGGCCAGGGAGGCCGCCGGAGATCCGGTCGAAGGATCCGAGCCGTTCCCGTCGCTTCATCCTCGCCGCACGCTCCGCACCGAACCGGCATCCGGATCGATGCGGAGCGCGCGGGCTCAAGCCGCCTGCAGGCCGGCGAGGAAGCGCCCGACCTCGGTCGTGAGATGGTCGGACTGACGCGACAGCGCGGATGCGTCGCCGAGCACATGCTCCGCCGCCCGCCCGGTTTCCTCGGCCGCGCCCGCCACGCCGGCGATGTTGTCGGTGACCTCCGCGGTGCCCTGCGCCGCCTGGCCGACGTTGCGGACGATCTCCTGCGTGGCGGTGCCCTGCTCCTCGACCGCCGCGGCGATCGAGGTCGCCACCCCGTTGATCTCTCGGATCCGCTCGGTGATCGCACCGATCGCCGACACCGCCTGCCCCGTGGAGGCCTGCACCCGGGCGATCTGATCGGCGATCTCTCGGGTGGCCCGGGCGGTCTGCTCGGCCAGCGCCTTCACCTCCGAGGCCACCACGGCGAAGCCCCGCCCCGCATGGCCGGCGCGCGCCGCCTCGATGGTGGCGTTGAGCGCCAGCAGGTTGGTCTGCCCCGCGATGGTCGAAATCAGGCCGACCACGTCGCCGATCCGCGCCACCGCGCCGCTCAGTTCCTGCACCAGCGACGCGGTCTGATCCGCCTCGGAGGCGGCCGCCTTCGCGAGTTCCGCCGACCCCTGCACCTGCCGGCCGATCTCCTGCACGGAACTCCCCAATTCCTCCGCGGCAGCCGCCACGGTGTTGACGTTGCTGGCCGCCTGTTCCGCTGCGGCCGCGACGGCCGTCGACCGGGCGGCGGTCTGGCCCGCCGTGTTCGTCATGCTCTGCGCGGTCGCCTGCAGCTTGGAGGCCGAGCCTGAAACCTGCCTGATGATATCGCCGACGGCAGCCTTGAAGACGTCGGCCATCTGGCGCATCCCGGCCCGCCGCTGCTCCTCGGCGGCGCGCCGTACCGCCTCCGCCTCCGCCTCCAGGGTCCTGTTGCGGATCAGGTTGTCCTTGAACACCTGGACGGCGGCCACGATCGGGCTGAACTCGTTCCGGTAGGCGCTCACCGGCACCTCGACCTCCATGTCGCCCGCCGCCAGCCGCCGCATGGTCGCCGAAATCGTCCGGATGGGTCGCAGCACCCCGCCGAACAGACAGAGCAACCCGAGGACCACGAGCACCGTCACGGCCAGCAGGGCGGCGGCGTTGCGGACGAGGGTGCCCTGCGCGTCGGCGGCCAGGGTCTCGGCCCGCGCCACCATCGCGTCGAGGGCCGCATAGGCGAGTTCGACGATCGCCATCTGATCGGCGGTGTTGCGCGGCCGAAGCTGCTGGAACGAGTAGGGCGAGGCCGTGTTCTGGCTCAGGGCATCGAAGACCGCCCGGGCCACGCGCTCGGGTTCACCCTCGAAGTTGCTGGTCTTGGCCTTCTGGAACGCGGCCCTCACGCTGTCCGAGACGCCGGAGGCGGCCTCGGTGGTGGCGATCCAGGCCGTCTGAACGCGGGCGCGCTCCTCGGCGGCCGCCACGGTCTCGGGCAACGACCATCCGGTCTTGGCCGCGAGGGACGCATGCACCCGGAGGGCGACGTTCCCGATCGCAATTCGGGTCGCCCAGGCCGAGCGCTTGAGCGCGAGATAGCGCTGAAGGACCACGTCCGCGCGCGGGATGGCGGCATCCACGGCGTCGATCGTGCCGGTCAGCGCGTCGAGCAGATCCTGAAACGCGGTCAGGACGGCGGGCATGAGCTTGGGATCGCGCTGCGGCTTCGACACGCGCAGGGCCTCGTCGATCCGGGGACGCAGGGCCTGCACGGCCTCCTGCGCGGCGTTCAACCGGGCGAGCGTCGCCGACACAGACGGCACATCCAAGGCTTGCAGAAGGTCCTGAGCCGTTCGGAAACTCGCGAGCATCGACTCCCGATACGTCGCGACGCCCGAGAGGGTATCGGGATCCGCGGGGGTCTCCGCTCCGAGGGCCAAGGCCGAACCCCGCTCAAGGCGCAGCGGCAGGATCGTCTTCAGCAGTGCCCGGCTCGCCTGCGCCAACGTGACGGCTTCCGCCGCTTGGCGCACCTGAAGACGCGCCTCGACGAGAGAACCGACTGCGCCGGTCAGCAACATCAACGCCATGGCAAAGATGGCCACGCACATTGTCGCGCGAACCGACAGGCGTCCAAGCACATTCATAGCCTTTTTCCCGGGTTTTGTAGTGTCACATCATCACTCATCGTCGATCTGGCACGAATGATTGAGGCTTTCGCGACATAATCTGCAACAGGTCGACCGCGCACGGATTTGCAACTCGAGCCTGCGCGATGTTCACGATCAGCGCCGGTGGATAGGGGCCTCCCGGTTCGGATCGAGACTCGCGCGGGCATGGCCGACCACAACCCAGAGCCGCCGCATGCGGACTGCGCCGGACTGGGTTCCGGCGCAGGTGCCGCGTCCCGCAGGCCGCCTTTTCGGGACAAGGCGTCAGAACGTCACCAGAGATTTCACGCCGAACACGACGACGTCGGGCTTGAGCTCCGGGCTTCCCCGCCGCGTAATGTATTGGATGTTCGGCCGGATGACGACATCGTCGGCCACGTCGATGCTGTAGAACGCCTCGAGGAAACGCTCCTGCGTCGGCATTCGCCGCGACGTCTTGGAGTATAGGGCGTCCAGGGCGACGGCATTGATCAATCGGGGATTGGGCGTCGTCTGGCCAACACCGAAGCCGATCCAGTCGTTCGGTCGGCCCTGGCAGATGCCCTTGTAGATGAAGCCGGACGTCACCTGCGCCGAATAGGCGGCCGTGGCCTCCTCGCTCGCCACCGCCCGCAGGAAGGCCGAGACGGTCCGCTTCGGGTTGGCGGGATCGGGGCGGTACACCTCCTGAACGCCGACGAAGTAGAGGCCGTGGCGCTCGTCCTGGTGAAGGGGGGGCCCCTTGTACAGGGGCATGGGCAGCCGCGCGGCGTTCAGGAACACGTCGGACCCACCGCCGGTCTCATACCAGCCGCCGAGCTTGTAGCTCCCCGCGTATCCGTCCGCCCCGAATTTCGGGAACCATCCGGCCTCCGAGAGGATGAGGGCACCCGTTCCCTGGCTGAAGTTGAAGCTGAACCCGTCGACCAGATTGTCCGGGTTGACCTGGTAGGCACCGACCTGGAGATAGGCCGTGTCCGGCGTCCCGACGCGCAGGCGCGTGGCCCATTGAGCTACCGGGAACTGGAAAATGTAGGCGCCGGCGATCTTGCCGGCCACGGCGCCGCACAGGGCGTTCAGCTGGAACTCGCAGGCGAAGGCCGCGAAATCGTCGCTCGTCGGCATGCGGCCGATCTTCAGGTCGACCCAGGGGCCGAACTTCTGATCGTACCAGAACTGGCTCAGCCGCCAGATCCGGCCGCGGCCATAGATCTCCTCCACGCTCGTCTGCGTGCCGAGCCCGGCATCGAGCGTCACGTCGCGCCCGTGCCGGTGGCTGAGCGTGACGGTCGCGGAGGCATCTTCCAGGCCGAGCATGCGCTCCAAGTCGAAGGCGCCCCGCACCGCGAACTGACCCGCACCGCGCACGAGAGGCCCCCGGACGCCCCCGGCGACATTGGCGGCCGCCTCGTACACGTAATCGAGGTTCAGCAGAATGCCGCGCTCCCACAGCAGATCACGCAGCCCCCCCATCGATCCGAGGATACCGAAATGCGGCTTGAGGCTCTGCGTGTCGGCGGAACCGGCGGCGGGACGAGTCTCGGGGGCGGGCGTCGAGGGCCGGACAAGGGGCGCGCGCTCCGGCGCAGTCGGACTCGGAAGATTCGGTGAATTAGCCGTATCGACATGCTGAGATGGCTGCGCATTGCTATGCGTTGCAGACAAAATCAAACAGACAGCAATCAGGACTTCAAAAATACCGAGCCATGATGTTTTAAACATGATATTCTTACGGCTACCACCGATTTAAATTCTCGGATCTACGTAGCTCTCATGTTTTCAAACTATGCAAGAAAATTATACTATTTGTATATACGGCGTTGAATTCCAGTATTTTGATATTAGATCATGGCGCCAGTTTTTTCTGGGCATGAGTCGGAAGCAAACTGCTGTTAAGAACTGTATGATGGCCTATTTAATATTCATGAGATAGCGCAATAGCTAAGAATATGAATTTGAAGGTGGTGTCTTATAAGATGCATGCTAGACGAGACATTAGAGCGGCGTAAAAAACAAATCCCGACCGTTCAGTAGGACGCGCTGGACTTTGGGGCCTCGCCACCTGTGATTCGCGGAAGCGCGGGAGAGAAGGATTCCCCAGCGGCAGCCCGAGCACGTCCCGCGGATCCGCATCGGCCGTCCGCGTACCCGGCCTCAGCCGGCCAGTATCGCGGCGAGAAAAGCGACCAGCCGCCGGGCGACTTCGTCCTTGCCGAGGCGCGGCCAAGTCTCCACCGCGCCGTCCCGGCCGATCAGATGAACCGCGTTCTCGGAGCCGCCCATCACGCCGCTCTCCGCCGACACATCGTTGGCCACGATCAGGTCGCAGCCCTTGCGGGCGATCTTGGCCCGGGCATGCTCCAGCACTGTATCGGTCTCCGCCGCGAAGCCCACCACCAGGGGCGGGCGCCCGACCGTCTTGCGCGCGATCGTGGCGAGGATGTCGGGGTTCTCGGCGAGCGCCAGCGGGGCCGGGCCGGTCCCGTCCTTCTTGATCTTCTTGGCGCCGGCCTCGTGCTCGGGGCGCCAATCCGCCACCGCGGCGGCGAAGATCGCGATATCGGCCGGCAGCGCCGCCTCGACGGCGGCCATCATCTCCCGGGCGGTCTCCACGCGGATGACAGTGACGCCCGGCGGATTCGGGATCGCCACCGGCCCGGTGACCAGCGTCACGGCGGCGCCGGCCCGCGCGGCGGCCTGCGCGATGGCGTGGCCCTGGCGGCCGGAGGAGCGGTTGGCGATGTAGCGCACCGGGTCGATCGGCTCGTGGGTCGGGCCGGAGGTGACGAGAACGCGCCGGCCGGCGAGGGGGCGGTCGGCGCCCAGGCCCAGCATCCGCTCCAGGGCGTCGGCGATCTCGTGGGGCTCGGCCATGCGGCCGGGTCCGGTCTCGGGTTCCGCCATCCGGCCGGCATTGGGGCCGACGATATGCACGCCGTCGCCCTCCAGGGTCGCGCGGTTGCGGCGCGTTGCCGGGTGCGCCCACATCTGCACGTTCATGGCCGGCGCGATCAGGATCGGCAGGGTCGTGGCCAGCAGGATCGTGGTGGCGAGATCGGCGGCGTGGCCACCCGCCATCCGGGCCATCAGGTTGGCGGTGGCGGGCGCCACCACCACGGCGTCCGCCTGCCGGGCGAGCTTGATATGGCCGATCTCGGCCTCGCTGGCACGGTCGAACAGGTCGGTATGGGCGCGCTCGCCGGCCAGTGCCGCGGCGGCCAGCGGCGTCACGAATTCCTGTGCCCCCTGGGTGAGGACCGGGCAGACGCTGGCGCCTCGCTCGCGCAGGCGCCGGATCAGGTCGAGGGCCTTGTAGGCCGCGATGCCCCCGCCGATGACGAGGAGCACGCGGCGGTCGGCGAGGGTCTCGTTCATGCCGGAAACCCTCTGCGCGGCGCGCGGCGCGCGTCAAGCGTCGCTCAGGCCGCCGCCGGAACCGCCGCGGTCTTCAAGCCGCCGAACCGGCGTTCCCGGCGCTGGAATTCCGCCATGGCGGCGGCGAGATCCTCGGGGCCGAAATCGGGCCACATCCGCTCGGTGAAGTGCAGCTCGGCATAAGCCGCCTCCCAGAGCATGAAATCGGACAGGCGCTGCTCGCCCCCGGTGCGGATCAGCAGATCCACCTCCACCGGCGAGCCGTGCATCGCGCCGGCCACCAGCGCCCCGAAATCCTCGCGCGTCACCGGCTCCTCGCCCTGGAGGCGCCGCGCCGCCGCGATGATCGCGTCGCGGGCGGAATAGTCGACGCAGATCCGCAGGTGCAGGCGGGTCCCGGCTTCGGTGGCGGCCTCGGCAGCCGCGATCGCCTCCGGGATCCCCGCCGGGAGCCGGTCGCGGCGGCCGACGACGCTGAGCCGCGTGCCGGTACGGGCGAGCCGCTGGGTCTCGTTGCGCAGGTAGGAGCGCAGGAGCCGCATCAGCCCGCCGACCTCCTCGGCCGGGCGCTGCCAGTTGTCGGCCGAGAAGGCGTAGAGGGTCAGCGTGCCGATGCCGAGATCCGGGCAGGCCTCGGCGGTCCGCCGGATTGCCTCGACGCCCCGGTGATGCCCGGCGAGCCGGGGCAGGCCGCGCTGCGTCGCCCAGCGCCCATTGCCGTCCATGATGATCGCGGCGTGCAGGGCCTTCGGCGCCGCCTCACTGTGCATCGTATCGTCTCCCGGCCAGAGCGTATCGGTGAAGTTTATCGGTGCGGCATGAACAGTCTTGGAACGATTCAACGGTCTCATGCCGGTTTCGTGGCCGGATCGAGGCCACGCCGGCCCGATTCCGGCCCGGACTCGGCGGCCTCCGCGGCGTCGCGGACGACCTGCTCGAGAACGCCGAGATAGCCGATGAAGCGCTGGCGGCCGCTGGCGGTCAGCCGGCACACGGTCTGCGGGCGGTTCTGTGCGAACCCCTTTTGAAGCGTCACGAAATCCGCCTCGCTGAGAACCGCGAGGTGGCGGCTCAGGTTGCCGTCGGTCAGGCCGCACAGGCGCTTCAGATCCGGGAAGGGCAATCCCTTCGGATGGGCCACCAGGGAGGTCAGAACGGAGAGCCGCGCCCGCTCGTGGATGACCCGGTCGAGCCCCTCGTAGGAGAAGCGGCCATCGTCTCGATCAGAGGCCGTCATCGTAGGTCCGGGCACCGTGGTGAATGATCGCAGCCAGCCAGGTCTGACCGACCAGGAAGGGCAGGCCCATGGTCCAGGGGGAGAGGACGCGCGTCTCCGCCGAAAAGGCCAGCACGGCGAGCCCGGCGAGGAGGTACCATGCGCCCACGCCCTGGACGCCCCGGGGCAGGATGCGCGCCGAGGCGAACAGGCCGAGGCCGACCAGAACCTGCCAGAGGCCCGGCAGCATCCAGACCTCCTGGGGGGCGAATCGGGCGATCACCAGCGCCAGGCAGGCCCCGGCGCCGGCCGCCGGCAGGAAGACCTCGATGGCGTTCCACACCATGGCGTCGGCGAGGCCGGAGTGCAGGCGACGCGTCCGCCGCACAGCTTCGATGCCGATCATCGCGAAGGCCGCCAGCGCGGCAGCCACCCACAGACCGAAGAACAGGCCGGTCCGCACCGCCGGGTCGCCGAGCCACAGGGCCTGTCCGACCGCACAGGCCAGGGCGAGGCCGCCGGTGGCGGCGACCGTCGCCGCGCCCACGCCGCGAAACGTCGTGTCGCGGGCGATCTGCGAACGGATCGCCACGATGTCGGCCAAGGCCTTATCCAAATCCTGCATGCGTCTCACGCCCCGGGCTGCACCATGATCACGCGTGCTTTGCACCGCAAAGTAACGGCCCGACCGGACCATCGCAAGCCAATTCGGGCCGCTCGAACGCCGGTTTTCAAGACATGAGATCGGCGCAACGCGTTCAGAGTAAAGCGAAGACTACCTAACGGTTGTATTGCGTTGATCATCCTCCGGGGTTGGCGGGAGCGCGACAGGCTAACCGCCCCTCCTCCGCTCCCCTTTCGCGCGACGGCCCGGCGCGGAAAAACTCCTGCCGCGACAGGGTTTCTCGCGGCGCCCGACGGGCCCATATTGGACCTATGCCCGCTCCGAAGAAATCGCGCGCCGCGTCCGTGTCGACCACGTCCGCCAAGGCGTCGAAGCCCGAGCTGAAGCCGCTCGACACCTATCTCGCCGCGTTGCTGAACCCGGCACTCAACCGCAACCGGCCGGCGCCGATCGAAGCGCCGCCCCCCGAGGCACCCGCGCGTCCGGGCAAGCCCAAGGGGCGCGGCGGCAAGGGCGGCCCCGCGCAGGCCGCGACCCGCCGAGCGGAGATCGCCCGCGACGGCTTCGCGGAGGCGCCCCAGGCCGGTTTCGCGCTGGGCGACGCCGCGGATGTCGACCCGCGGCTGGCCCAGGCCCTCGGCCTGACCCCGCCGGAGGACGGCCCGGTGCCGGAGGGCGCCGACCTGCCCGATCCCGGCGGCGACGGCGGGGCGTCGGCGACGGTGACGGCGCTGGAGCGGCTGCTCATCGAGGGCAACCCGCTGTTCAAGGACGGCCAGACCTGGGTGCCGCACCGCCCGGAGCGGCCGCAGAAATCCGAGGGTGGCGTCCGTTTCACGCTGAAATCGGAATTCACGCCGGCCGGCGACCAGCCGAAGGCCATCGCCGAACTGGTCTCCGGCGTGCAGGCCCATGAGCGCGATCAGGTGCTGCTCGGCGTCACCGGCTCCGGCAAGACCTTCACGATGGCCAAGATCATCGAGGAGACGCAGCGGCCGGCCCTGATCCTGGCGCCCAACAAGACGCTGGCGGCGCAGCTCTACGGTGAGTTCAAGGCGTTCTTCCCCGACAACGCTGTCGAGTACTTCGTCTCCTACTACGATTATTACCAGCCCGAGGCCTACGTTCCGCGCTCGGACACGTTCATCGAGAAGGAATCCTCGATCAACGAGCAGATCGACCGGATGCGCCACGCCGCCACCCGCGCCCTGCTGGAGCGGGACGACGTGATCATCGTCGCCTCGGTCTCGTGCATCTACGGTATCGGCTCGGTCGAGACCTATACGGCGATGTCGTTCACGGTGTCGCTCGGCGAGCGGATCGAGCAGCGCCAGCTCATCGCGGATCTCGTGGCGCTCCAGTACAAGCGGATCCAATCCGACTTCGCCCGCGGCACCTTCCGGGTGCGCGGCGATTCGATCGAGCTGTGGCCGGCCCACTTGGAGGATCGCGGCTGGCGGATCGGCCTGTTCGGCGACGAGGTCGAGAGCATCGTCGAGTTCGATCCGCTCACCGGCAAGACCCTCTCCGAATTGAAGTTCGTGAAGGTCTACGCCAACTCGCACTACGTCACGCCGCGCCCGACGCTGCAGCAGGCGATCAAGGGCATCAAGACCGAGCTGAAGGGCCGGATCGAGGAGTTGACCAAGATGGGCCGCCTCATCGAGGCGCAGCGCATCGACCAGCGCTGCACCTTCGATATCGAGATGATCGAGGCGACCGGCGCCTGCAACGGCATCGAGAACTATTCGCGGTATCTCACGGGGCGGAAGCCGGGCGAGCCGCCGCCGACCCTGTTCGAATACCTGCCCGACAACGCCCTGGTCTTCACCGACGAGAGTCATGTCACCGTGCCGCAGATCGGCGGCATGTACCGGGGCGACTTCCGCCGGAAGGCGACGCTGGCCGAATACGGCTTCCGGCTGCCCTCCTGCCTCGACAACCGACCGCTCCGCTTCGAGGAATGGGACGCGATGCGGCCGATGACGGTCCACGTCTCGGCAA
The DNA here is from genome assembly GCF_022829725.1 of Methylobacterium sp. E-005. Classification (GTDB taxonomy): domain Bacteria; phylum Pseudomonadota; class Alphaproteobacteria; order Rhizobiales; family Beijerinckiaceae; genus Methylobacterium. The sequence goes on from NZ_JAKSYG010000240.1 coordinate 54,574, forward strand.
CGCCCGGCAAGTGGGAGATGGAGCAGACCGGCGGCGTCTTCGCCGAGCAGGTGATCCGGCCGACCGGCCTCGTCGATCCGGTGATCGAGATCCGTCCGGCCCGCAGCCAGGTCGATGATCTGCTGGGCGAGGTGCGCGAGGTGGCGCAGGCCGGCTACCGGACGCTGGTGACCACGCTGACCAAGCGCATGGCCGAGGACCTCACCGAGTACCTGCACGAGAACGGCGTGCGCGTGCGCTACATGCACTCCGACATCGACACGCTGGAGCGGATCGAGATCATCCGCGACCTGCGGCTCGGCGCCTTCGACGTGCTGATCGGCATCAACCTGTTGCGCGAGGGCCTCGACATCCCGGAATGCGCCCTGGTGGCGATCCTCGACGCCGACAAGGAGGGTTTCCTGCGCTCGGAGACCTCGCTGATCCAGACTATCGGCCGCGCCGCCCGCAACGCCGACGCGCGCTGCATCCTGTACGCGGACAACATCACCGGCTCGATGGAGCGGGCGATGGCCGAGACCGAGCGCCGCCGCGTCAAGCAGCTCGCCTACAACGAGGAGCACGGGATCACGCCGCAGAGCGTGAAGCGCGGCATCGCCGACATCCTGAGCAGCGTGTTCGAGCGCGACCACGTCCAGGTCGATACCGGGCTGGCCAAGGACGCCATCACGGTCGGCCACAACCTCAAGGCCGTACTGGCGGATCTGGAGAAGCGGATGCGCGCGGCCGCAGCCGATCTCGATTTCGAGGAGGCGGCCCGCCTGCGCGACGAGCTGAAGCGGCTCCAAGCAACCGAGTTGCTGGTCTCCGACGATCCGATGGCCCGGCAGGGGGACGTGGAGCGCGAAGCCGGCAAGTTCGGCCGGAAGCCGCCGCGTGGTGGCGGGGGCAGCCGCATCGCCAAGCCCGACCTCGACAATATGGGCCCGGGCACGGACCGGGAATTGCCGGTCGGCGGCCTAGCCCCGTCTTGGCAGGAGCGGCCAAAGCCGCGCTCGACGCAGGGGCTCGGCGGGCAGAAGCCCAAGTACAAGGGCGGCGGGGGACGGAAGCGGGGGTGAGTGCCGCTGACGCCTCACGCGGCCTCGTGGTCCCGGCGATACAGGGCGGCGGACTCACCGGCATCGACGATCGCCTGCGCGATCCGGACGACGAGGACGTTGCAGGCCTCGTCGTAGGCCTGCGCATTCGCTTGGACGGCCGATTCCACGATGGTCCCCACCTGCTCGCGCACGATCTCGCGGGCGGTGCGCAGCGCGTCGGCATAGGGCTCGAACGGTCGGGGCATCGTTGAACTCCCGAGATGCCAAGTCCTCCGGCATCGGTAGGGGGCTGGAACGAGCATCGCGCCAAAACTGTTCCCGGGAACGCTGAACCGCAGTACCGCATCGGCCCGGATCAGATCCGGCTGTGAGACGAGCACCCGATGGCTTCAGACCCGAACGCGCGCCCCACCCTCGACGACGACACCCTGGCCTTCGCGGCCCGGGTCTTCCAGTACGCCCGGATGGGCCACGCGGAGGAACTCGCGGAGCTGTTCGGGCAGGGTCTGCCGGCGAACCTGCGCAACGACAAGGGTGACAGCCTGCTGATGCTCGCCGCCTATAACGGTCAGGCCGAGGCGGCCCGGGTGATTCTGGAGGCCGGCGGCGACCCGGAACTCGCCAACGATCGCGGCCAGACGCCCCTCGCCGGTGCGGCCTTCAAGAACGATCTCACGATGGCGCGGCTGCTGCTCCAGCACGGGGCCGCGGTGGATGGGACCGGCGACGGCAGCCGCACCGCCCTGATGACGGCCGCGATGTTCGATCGGACCGACATGGTCGACCTGCTGCTCCAACATGGGGCCGACCCGAACCGGCGTGACGCCTCCGGCCAGAGCGCCGCCGATATGGCCCGGGCCATGGGCGCTCAGGCGACCCCGGGGCAGCTCGATGCGGCGGGGCGCTGAGCGTCAGCTCCGATCTGCCACCGTCACCTGCCGGGCCGGCACCACGGCCAGCGTCAGCCCAAGGGCGGCGATCACCCGTTGTATGGTGTCGAGACTCGGATTCCCGGTCTGCGAGAGAGCCTTGTAAAGGCTCTCGCGACCGAGGCCACTGGCATCCGCGACAGACGCCATGCTGCGCGCCCGTGCGATGTCACCGAGCGCTCGCCGGAACGCCGCGGGATCGTCTTCCTCAAGGACCGCCGAGAGGTAGGCAGCGGCCTCCTCGGGTGTGCGGATATGGACCGCCACATCGAAGGGCCGCGTGGGTGTCGTGGTACCGGCCATGCGATGCCTGCTCAGACCGTCCGTGCCAGATCGCGTGCCCGGGCGATGTCTCGGGCCTGCGAATCCGTGTCGCCGCCGCAGAGCAGGATGACGATCCCGCCATCGGCGCGCTCGACGAAGTAGACACGGTAACCGGGACCTGTATCGATCTTCATCTCGCTCACCCCGCCGCCGACCGGGGCCACGTGCCCGCGATGCCCCTCTTGAAGACGCACGATCCGGCGCAGGATGCGGGCCCGTCCGACTGTGTCGCGAAGCCGGCCGATCCACCGATCGAACACCTCCGCAGTCAACACTTCGGCCAAAACTGTATCCCGTAAGATACGACCGTTCGCAACCGCCCGCCGCTATCCAGCCTCCGCGGGGACGGTCAACCAGAAAACAGGGAAACGAAACGCCGTGCCGCCCATCACTTGGATCGACATGAAATTCTGGCTCGCTTGCGCAGGGCTGGTCGCGGCGCCGTACGCGGCCTCCGCCGCGGAGACCCCCTGGCCAGCCTTCGGCCACGATCCCAGCAATCGCAATTTTTCCGAGCTGACGCAGATCGACCGCGGCAACGTCGCCCGGCTGCGACCCGCCTGGATGTTCCAGACCGGCATCACCGGCTACTTCCAGGCCCAGCCCGTGATGGTGGACGGGACGCTCTACCTCTCCACCACGCAGAACAACGTCGCAGCCCTCGACGCGAGGACCGGCAAGCCGCTCTGGACCTACACGCACAGGCCACGCACGGAAAAGATCTTCGGCCCGCCCTCGAATCGCGGGCTCGCGGTCTCCGGCGGCCTCGTCTTCGAGGCGACCATGGACGGGCGGCTGATCGCCCTCGACGCCAAGACCGGCAAGATCGTCTGGGACAAGGAGGCAGTCCGCCCGGAGGAGGGCGAGACCGAGACCGCCTCGGGGCTGGCGGCCACCCTCGGCGGCAAGCCCGTGCAGGGGTCGAGCCGGCTCGGCTTCAAGATGCCGCCGCTGGTCGCCGACGGGCTGGTGATCGTCGGCGTCACCGGCGCGGGCTACGGCCTCCACATCGAGGACGAGGCTGGCGGCCTCGACGGCGGCGCGGTGGTGGGGATCGAGGGCGGCTACGGGCGGCGCGGCTGGCTCGCGGCTTACGACGCGAAGACCGGCGCGGAGCGCTGGCGCTGGTACGTCACGCCCTCGGAGGGCTGGGAGGGTGGCTACGTCGAGAAGACCGCCGACGGCACGCCGCTCCACCGGGACATCCCCGCCGAGAAGGCGGCTGCGCCGACCAACCGCGACGCGTGGCGCGTCGGCGGCGGCTCCCTCTGGATGACGCCGGCCTACGATGCCGATCTCGGCCTGATCTTCCTCGGCACCGGCAACCCGGCGCCGCAGAATTTCGGGCTCTCCCGCCCTGGGGACAACCTCCACACGATGTGCCTTGTGGCGCTCGACGTGAAGACCGGCCAGCTGCGCTGGTACTATCAGCAGGTGCCGCACGACGAGTGGGGCTACGACGTTGCCGCGCCGCCCTTCCTGCTCGATGGCCCGAACGGCGCCAAGGCGGTGGCCTCGGCGAGCAAGACCGGCTGGATCTACGTCCACGACCGGGCGACCGGGAAGCTGCTTGAGCGCTCGGCGCCGCTCCTCGATCAGAAAAATCTGTTCGCGCCACCGACAGCCCAGGGCACGGTGGTGGCGCCGGGCCCCCTCGGCGCGGTCTCGTGGCCGCCGACCGCCTATGACGGGCGCCTCGCCTACGTGCAGGTTCGCCACGGGGCGACGACCTACACGGTGAAGACCGTGCCGGCCGCCGCGGGCCGGCCGGAGATCCGTTATACGGAGACCGGCGAGGCCAAGGACGAGCCGTCCTTCAGCACGCTGACCGCCGTCGACTTGAAGAACGGCGGTACGATCGCGTGGTCGGTCCGTGCGGCGAGCCGGCTCTCGGGCGGCACGCTGGCGACCGCAGGCGGCCTCGTCTTCTCCGGCGAGGAGGACGGCCATCTCGACGCCCACGATGCCCGCGACGGCAAGGTGCTCTGGCGCTTCCAGTGCGGCGCGGGAATCAGCGGGCCGGCCATGACGTACGCGCTGGATGGTCGGCAGTACGTGGCGGTGGCGGCGGGCGGCGCCTCCTACACCAAGGCGTCGGGCTTCGGCACCGGCGACGCAGTGCTGGTCTTCGCGCTGCCCGATTGACCGTGGCCAAGCTTGACGGGAAGGGTTCCTGCCAGAGGCGGGGGCTCTTTCCGGACCATGACAGAGGCGCAGAGCACGGACGGCACGATCGAGCGGGCGCAGGCCCAGCCGACCGATCGCGGACCGCCGGTGATCCGCACCATCGCGATGCCGGCCGACACCAACCCGGCCGGCGACATCTTCGGCGGCTGGCTGATGGCCCAAATGGACCTGGCGGCCGGCAACGTCGCGGCCCGACGGGCCCGGGGGCGCTGCGCCACCATCGCGGTCGATGCGATCACCTTCCACCACCCGGTCTTCGTGGGCGACGAGGTCAGCCTCTACGCGTGGTTGGTAACTGTCGGACGCTCGTCCCTGCGCATCCAGGTCGAAGTCTGGCGGCGCGAGCGGGCGAGCGAGGCGACCATGAAGGTGACGGAGGCAACCTTCACCTTCGTGGCGATCGGCGACGACCGCCGCCCGCGGCCGGTGCCGCCGGAGCCGGCCGGGCACTGATCGGGACACGGGCGATGCACGTCCGATCTGGGACCGCCCGATTGCAGAATGGGCTGCGGCGGCGCCCGGCGAAAACCAAAATAAAATCGCCGCTTCCGCACGTTGGCCCGGATCGCGCATGGTGTCGGTCTGTCCGGCTTTGACAGCGGTGCCGATCCGAGGCGCGCGTCACCGGCGGCCGCACGTCGAGGGATCGGAACCACACGATGGCGCAGCGGTCGGGACACGCCTTCAAGTTCGGCATCGAGGAGGAGTTCTTCCTGGCTGGCGCCCGCTCGCGGGGCGCGCCGCGCGCGTCGATCCAGGGGTTCCACGACGCAGCGAAACGCCTGGGTTCGGTCGAGCGGGAACTCCTCGAGAACGAGGTGGAGATCTGTTCGCAGCCGACGGCGAGCGTCGACGAGGCGCGGGCGGCGCTGGGCGATCTGCGCGACAAGCTCCAGGCGACCGCCCGCGCGCACGGGCTCAAACTGTTCGCCGCCGGCACGCACCCCACCGCCGTCTGGGCGGTGCAGAAGGAGACCGACAAACCGCGCTACCGCGGGATGATGGACGACCTTCAGATCACCGGGCGCCGCTCCGTGGTCGCCGGCCTGCACGTCCATGTCGAGGTGCCGCGCCCCGAGCAGCGAGTGGACATCATGCGGCGGATCTACCCGTTCCTGCCGCTGCTGCTCGCCCTCTCAACCTCCTCGCCGTTCTACGATCGCCGTCGCACCGGGCTGCACGGCTACCGGTTGCGGGCCTATGCCGAGTTGCCCCGCACCGGGCTCCCCGAACTGTTCGACGACGACGCCGACTACGCCCGCTATGTCCGGGTCATGACTGCGGCCGGCGCCGTGCCCGATCCGACGTACTTCTGGTGGCACATCCGTCCGTCGATCCGATACCCGACCTTGGAGCTGCGCGTCGCCGACAGCTGCACGCGGCTCGACGACAGCCTGACCATCGCCCAGCTCTACCGCTGCCTCGTCCGTCTGCTCGACCGGCGCCCGGACATCCATGCCGGCCTGACCGGGGCCTCGCGGGGGTTCGTGATGGAGAACCTGTGGCGGGCCGAGCGCGACGGCACGGGCGCGTCGCTGATCGATGAGACGGCCGGGCGCGCCGTTCCTTTGAGCGACGCGCTGGACGCGCTGCTCGATCTGATCGCCGAGGACGCGGCCGCGCTCGGCTGCACGGCGCAGGTGGCGCACGCCACGGTGATCGCGCGAAACGGCTCGAGCGCGGCCGGCCAGCTCGCGGCCTACGCGGCCGCGCGCGACGGTGGTGCCAGCGAAGGCGCGGCGTTGAAGGCGGTCATCGATTGGCTCGCGCGGGAGACGGCTCCGGTGGGCTGATGGACCGGCCGAGGGCGGCCGGCCTTGTGAGCCGTGCGCGTCTGAAGGCTTGCTACCCCACCATCGGCGGGTTCAGCCGGGCGAAGCCCTCCTGCCGGTGATACGGGAAATGCGGATAGGGCACCGCGGTCTCGCTGGCGGCGTCAAGTCCGGCGATCTGTTCGGCCGTGAGCGACCATCCGACCGCACCGAGGTTGTCCCGGAGCTGGTCCGCGTCCCGGGCGCCGATGATCACGGAGCAGACGGTCGGCCGCTGGATCAGCCAGTTGAGCGCCACCTGCGGCACGCTCCGGCCGGTCTCCAGGGCGACCACCTCCAGCGCATCGACGACCCGGTAGAGCTTTTCCTCATCGACGGGCGGCCCGTAAGACGCCGTCTCGTGGAGGCGGCTCCTGTCCGGAAGCGGGGTTCCCCGCCGGATCCGCCCGGTCAGGCGTCCCCAGCCGAGCGGGCTCCAGACCAGAGCGCCCACCCCCTGATCGGCGGCGATCGCCATCAGGTCCCACTCATAGTCGCGCCCGATCAGCGAATAGTAGACCTGATGCGCCACGTAGCGCGGCCAGCCATGCCGGTCGGCGAGCGCCAGGGCCTTCATGATCTGCCAGCCGGCGAAGTTCGAGACGCCGACGGAGCGGACCTTGCCGGCGCGCACGAGCGCATCGAGGGTGGACAGCACCTCCTCGACCGGCGTCGCCGCATCGAAGGCATGGAGCTGGAGGATGTCGATATGATCGGTGCCGAGGCGCCGCAGGGCGTCCTCGACCGCCCGGATCAGACGATGGCGCGACGTGCCAGCCTCGTTGGGACCGTCGCCCATGGGCAGGCCGGTCTTCGTCGAGATCAGCACCTGGCCGCGCCGACCTTTCAGTGCCGCGCCCAGCACCTCCTCGGAGGCCCCGTGGGAATAGACATCCGCCGTGTCGAACAGCGTGACGCCGGCCTCGATGCAGATGTCGACCAGCCGCCGCGCCTCCGCGACGCCGGTGTTGCCCCAGGCGCCGAACAGCGGCCCCGTCCCCCCGAAGGTGCCGGCGCCGAAGCTGAGAACCGGGACTTTCAGGCCGGAGCGGCCGAGGTATCGATGTTCCATGGTGCGGTCCTTTCGGCGCGACGGGGCAGGGGAGCGGGCGTGCCGGGCCGGAGAGGCAGCCGGTCCGCGCCGAGCGATAGACCGGGCCATGGCGGTGCCATAGACAGCTCATCAGCACAGCATCTGTGACGTGAAGGACCGATGCCCCGCCCCGAGATCAACCGCGCCGGCGAGATGGACGTGTTCGTTTGCGTGGTCGAACAGGGCGGGTTCTCGGCGGCCGCGCGGACCCGACGGATGACGCCCTCCGCGGTAAGCAAGCTCGTCGCCCGGCTGGAGGCGCGGCTCGGCACCCGGCTGGTCAACCGGTCAACGCGGGCCTTCCAGCTCACGCCGGAGGGCTGCACCTTCTACGAGCGGGCGACCCGGATCCTGGCCGATATCGCGGAGGCGGAGGGGGCCGCGCGGGCCGGGGAGCAGCCGGTCGGCCGGATCCGGCTCACGACCAGCGCCTCATACGCCACACACGTCCTGGCGCCGAACCTGCCGGACTTCCAGGACCGCTATCCGGGCGTCACCCTCGATCTCGTGCAGACCGACCGGGTCGTCGATCTCCTGGCGGAGCGGACCGACGTGGCGGTGCGCGCCGGAGGGTTGAAGCAATCCCAGCTCGTCGCGCGCAAGCTCGGGGAGACCGGGATGGTGATCGTCGGCGCGCCGGCCTATCTCGACCGCTTCGGCCGACCGGAGACGGTGGCGGATCTCGACGGCCACAACCGGCTCGGCCTGGGCTACGTCCGCACGGTCGAGGGCTGGCCGATGCGGCAGGGCGAGGCCACGGTTCTCGTACCCGTCACCGGGCGCGTGCAGGCGAGCGACGGCGAGGCGCTCCGCCAGTTGGCGCTGACCGGCAACGGGCTCGCGCGGCTCACGCGTTTCACCGTGCGGGCGGACATCGCGGCCGGCCGCCTCGTCCCGGTCCTGGAGCCGCTCAATCCCGGGGACCGGGAGGCCTTCCACGCGGTCCATGTCGGCCAGGGCGGCCCCGTGCCGGCGCGGGTGCGCGCGCTCCTCGACTTCCTCGCCGAACGCGGCCGCGTCTCATGAACGGTGCGACCGGTCCTCAAGCCGCCGCCAGGGCGTAGCGCGTGCGCAGGCGCAGGCCGAACACCGCCATCATGAATAGGCAGCAGGTCGCGTTGTTGCCGTTCCACAGCACCGTCTCGAACGAGGCCGAGACGAGGCCCAGGAACCACAGCCTGAGAAACAGCATCGTCTCCGCGTCGAGCCGGCCACCGCCGGCCACGCGCTGCAGGTCGCGCACCGGCGCCAGCACGAAGGCCGCCACGGTCAGCACCAGGAACGGCAGGCCGCCGATCAGCGCCGTGTCGAGATAGGCGTTGTGGGCGTGATCCACCGTGTTGACCCAGGTCAGCTCCTCGGAGCCGGCATACATGGTCCGCTCGGTCATCCAGAACGCGCCGATCCCCCAGCCGCGCCAGGGGCGGATCAGGATGTTGTCGATGGCGAACTGCCAGATCTCGCTGCGCCCGGTGAAGGTCGCGTCGGTCAGCAGCGACCCGACCGCCTCCTGGATCGGCGGAATCAGCACCGAGCCGATGGAGACCAGCGAGAACCCGACCACCGGGCCGAGCAACAGCAGGCCCCGGGCAAACCCGCCTTTCAGCACCTGACAGAGACCCGTCACGCCGAGGATCACCGGCAGCAGCAGGATCGCGGTCTTCGAGCCGCTCGCCAGCAGAAACCCGGCTGCCAGCAGCACGATGGCCCAGCCGAGGAACCGGCTGGCGGCGGTGGCGACGTAGAGGCCGACGATCACAAGGATCACCATGGCGGCCCCGGCCTCGTTCTTCTGCGGGAAGATCCCGCGCCAGAGGCCCGGATGGCTCGGGTCGGAATTGACGTCGAAGGCCGAATGGATGGCGAGGTTCGGGACGAGGGCCACAGCCAGATAGGAGGAGAGCACGATCACCAGGGCCGCCCCGGCCAGACTCAGGGCCAGTTGCCGTGGGGACCGGGCAACAATGAGGACGCCCGCCGAGAGCATCGCGGCGATCACGAACAGCGCCAGCCGGCGCAGCGACAGGCTCGGCTCGATCGAGAGCAGCGTCGTCAGGCCGAGCCAGAGGGCGCAGAGCAGGAGTGGCCGGGTCAGCAGCGGCTGGAGGTGTCGCACGCCGATCCGGCGGATCGCCAGCGCCATGGCGGTGCCGGCGGCGAGGAACAGCACCTGGGTCAGCAGGCTCCCATCCTCGGAGGCCGCCAGGATCGAGCGGTCGGACAGGTCCTTCAGCCAGACGTGGTTCCAGAGCAGGACGAAGACCGCCCCGTTGAGGAGCACGCGCACCACGTCCGGCACGTCGCGGCCCGCGAGGCCGCGCCGCCGTCCGTCAGCCGGGATGCCGATCGCTGCGTCCGCAGAAGCCATGTCGTGTTCCACCGCCGAGCCTACGACACTCGCGGTCCCGGCCGAGCGCCCGGGTCATCCCACCCTTTCCCCTCATCCTGAGGTGATGGAGCGCAGCGCAGGCCTCGAAGGAGCCCTCCAGGGATCACGCGGCTGGCTGGAGGGCTCCTTCGAGGCCCGCTTCGCGGTCACCTCAGGATGAGGGGATTGGATGAGACGTTCGTCGCTCCCGTCTGGGACGGCGTGGTCAGCCGCAGCTGCATCTTAGACCGGGGCGCGGCCCACGCGATGGCAAATCAAACGTCGCACCCGGCGATCGCGCGATAACCTTGACGAAGGGCTGCTGCGCTCAGCGCCGCATCGTGTACTGCGACCGGCCGGCCGATTGCCGCATCAGGAAGGACGCCATCTCGGCGAGTTCCGGCGCCTTGGAGCGGAAGGTCACCGACAGGGCGAGCAACGTGTCCTTGTGGTCGAGGCCGGGATAGAGTCGCTCCTGCACCGGCACGTGCTCGGCGCGCAGCTTTGACGCGAGGCTCACCGTGTGGCGGGGCTTCACCACCGTGTCGGCATCGCCCGACGCCAGGAAGGCGGGGGGCGAGAGCGGTCCCACGAAGCTCCCCGGCTGGGTCGCCGCCTGATCGGGCGCCTTGCCGAACACCTTGATCGTCGTGTCCTGATCGAGCGGCAGGAAATCGTACGGGCCGGACAGGCCGGCCACCGCCTTGATCACCTTGGGATCGACGCCCGCCGCGGTGACGTAGCGCGGGTCCAGACCGAGCATCAGGGCGTTGTAGGCGCCGGCGGAATGGCCGGCCAGCACGATCCGGCGCGGGTCGCCGCCATAGGCCGCGATGTTGTCGCGCACCCAGGCGAGCGCCGCCGCGCCATCTTCCAGGAAGCCCGGGAAGGCGGTCTCCGGGTAGAGCCGGTAATCCGGCAGCACCGTGACGAAGCCCTGCGCAGCGAGCGCGTGCCCGACGAAGGCGTAATCGTCCTTCACACCGCTCTGCCAGGAGCCGCCGTAGAAGAATACCAGAACCGGGGCGTTCTCAGCGCCCGCCGTGGGAACGTAGACGTCGAGGCGCCTCCGGGGACCTTCACCGAAGGGCTGGTCCTTCGCGGCGAGGCGCCCGCCGGGATCGCGCGGGCCGATCGCGTCGAACAGGGCCAGCGGCGAAGCGGCGTTGATACCGAACGCCGCGAGCCCGAGGCAAAGCAGGCTGACCAGCGCGGTGAGGAGTCGTGTCATATCCCATCCGGTTATCGCGACCGGCCCATACGGCACCGCGCTCGGGGCGGATTGATGACGGCGGCGCGGCAAAGCGCGGAAAATCAGGTCCGCAGCACGAAGCAGGCGCCGCCGACCTTCCGGATGCGGCCGCACAGGTCGTCGGCGGCCTGCCGGCTCTGAGCCGGGATGCGGATGCGGTAGAAGGCCCGGGTGCCGCGGTTGCGCAGGCGCGTCCCGATGATCATCGGCCGCACCTCACCGATCACGCCCGCGTAGGTGTTCCGGGCGCGGTTGAAGCTCTGAAGTGCGAGCGCCTTAGAGAAGTTGCCGGCGAGCTGGATGCCCCAGGGCGCGGCCGGCCCCTCGTTGGGCCCGAGGGCGAAGCGGTCGCCGCGGGACGGGATGCGCAGGCTGGCGGTGACCTGCAGGCAGGTCTGCGGCGCCGGCTTGGCGTCTTTTGTTTCCTTGGCCTCCGGCTTTGCGGGCGGACCGCCCTCCGGGAACTCGATCGCCTTGGCGGGGCCGGTCCGCCAGTCGTCAGCCGGCCGTCCCGTGATGGCGGCCACGTAGGCGCGGGTCTCTTCCGGCAACCCGCCATCGCCCGCGAGCCACTTGCTCACCCGGCCGGCGCCGCCGTTATAGGCCGCCGCCGCAAGGCCGAGATTGCCGAACTGGCTCTTCAAATCGGCCAGCAGGTGGGCGGCGTGCGGGATCGCCTGCTCGGGGTCGAACGGGTCGAGGAGCCCGCGCTCCCGGGCCGTGCCGGGCATGAACTGGGCGACGCCCTGTGCGCCCGCGGGGCTCACCACGCCGACGCGAAAGCTGCTCTCGCGCCAGATCAGGCGCGTCAGGAACGGGATGGGCAGGTTCCGGGCCTTGGCGGAGTCGTCGATCAGGCGGCAGAGCGCCTGCTCCACGGTCTCGGTTGCCCCCTCGGAGGGGACAGCGAGAGCCGGCCGAGACGAGACAAGGAGAAGGGCGAGGAGAGCGGCGCGGCGCAGGCGTGAGCTGTTCACACCGGGGTTGTAGCGGCCTTCGGTTGCGGATCAATTGATGCGGGTGGCGGCATGAGATGTAGACGCTCCGCTATACAGCCGCCCCGTCGGCCGCCCAGGCCGGCGCATCGTCCCCGAGGCGGCGCGCCGCCCGCGCCCAGTGCATCGGTGCACCCGTTATCTCCACCGGTGGCCGCAACCGCCGCGCCGGTCCCCACGACGTCGCCTCGACCGCCGGCGCCAGATCCTGCGGCGACACGGCGGAGCAGGGGGCCTCCGGTTCCGCCGCACCGGCCTCGACCAGCAACGCCGCCGTGCGGGCAAGGGAAAGCCGCGCCCCGCCGCCGGTTCCGTCCGCGAGCCGCCGTGCCAGCAGCCGGAGCACCGCCGCCGCCATCATGTAGCCGGTGGCGTGGTCGAGGGCCTGGACCGGAAGGGGCACCGGCTTGGCAGCCTGCTGCCAGTCCCGACCGGCCTGCGCGATGCCGGTGCTCATCTGCACGAGGCTGTCGAAGCCGCGCCGTCCGACCCACGGACCGGTCCAGCCATAGGCATCGAGACAGACCTCGACGAGGCCCGGCGCCCGGGCCCGCCGGGCCTCCGCACCGTATCCGAGCCCGTCCAGGGCCCCGGGCCGATAGCCGTGGACCAGCACGTCGGCCCCCGCGAGCAGCGCCTCGAACGTCGCCCGATCGGCCGCCTGCCGCAGGTCGAGCCGCGCGCAGCTCTTGCCCAGGGTCATCTCCGGCTCGATCGGGGCCTCGTTCCATGTGGGCGGATCGAGCCGCAGCACATCTGCCCCGAACCCGGCGAGGAAGCGCGTCGCCACCGGCCCGGCGATCACCCGCGTCAGGTCGAGCACGCGCAGGCCGGCGAGCGGTCGCCCGGGCCGGGGGGCCCAGCCCGAGCCCGTCCGGTCGCCACCCGGACCGACATGGACCAGCGGCTCGGCCGCGACCGCACGGCCCTGCGGATGCGCCGCCCAGTCGGCGCATCCGCGCATCTCGGCCGCACCGCCGCCCTCGGCGACGATTGCTTCCTCCAGCTCCCCCTTGGCCCAGCCCGACACCGCCCGCGCCATGCCGACGCGATCCGCCTGCGGACCGAGCACGCGCTCGGCCGCCGCCCGGTGATGCGGCGCGTTGGTGTGGAGGCGGATCCAGCCGTCCCGGGTCTCGTAGTCGCCCGCGACCGGATCCCAGGGATCCGGCACGGGCCAGCCCTCCGGCTGCAGCGACCGCGCGAACCAGAATGAAGCGAGCCGCCGGTCCACGGTCACCGGGCCGGTCAGCCCCGCGACCTCCGCAAGCGCCAGCGCGGCCGCCCCGAGGGAGCCGGCGGCGAGATCACTGACGGCGAAGATGGAGGGCAGGGCGCCGGTCCCAGTGACGTGCAGATGGTCGAGCGCGTCAGGCGGTCCGTCGAGGGCCTGCCAGATCCGGGCCGCGAAGGCGTGGGCGCCAGCCGTCATGCCGATCTCCCGTGCAGTCCACCGTCAGTCGGGCGGAGCTTCGTCGCAACAGGATAGACTAGGGCCTCCGGCCCGGCGCGCTATAAGGACGTCATGACGTTGGATGAATCCCAGCCGCTCCTCGCCGTCGAGGACCTGTCGGTCGCCTTCCGCTCGCGGGAGGGCGAGACCCGGGCGGTCGACGGTATCGGCTTCACCATCCGGCGCGGCGAGACCGTCGCGCTGGTCGGCGAATCGGGATCCGGCAAATCCGTGTCGGCGCTCGCGATCCTGCGGCTCCTCGACGGGGCCGCGCGCCAGGAGGGGCGGATCCTGTTCAAGGGCCGGGATCTCGCGGGTCTGCCGGAACGTGCCATGCGCGACGTGCGCGGCGCCGACATCACCATGGTGTTCCAGGAGCCCATGACCTCGCTCAACCCGCTCCACACGATCGAGCGGCAGATCGGCGAGGTGCTGGGCCTCCACCGCGGGCTGACCGGCAAGGCGGCCAAGCGCCGGATCCTCGAACTCCTCGACCTCGTGGGCCTGCGCGATGCCGCGAGCCGCATGGGCGCCTATCCGCACGAGCTTTCCGGTGGCCAGCGCCAGCGGGTGATGATCGCCATGGCGCTCGCCTGCGAGCCGGACCTGCTCGTCGCCGACGAGCCGACCACGGCTCTGGATGTCACCGTCCAGGCGCAGATCCTGGCGCTGCTCGCCGACCTGCAGAAGCGGCTCGGCATGGCGATGCTGTTCATCACCCACGATCTCGGCATCGTGGAGCGGATCGCCGACCGGGTCTGCGTGATGCTGAAGGGCAGGATCGTGGAGGCCGGCGAGACCTCGGCGGTCTTCGCCAATCCGCAGCACGCCTACACCCAGCGCCTGATCGCCTCGGAGCCGAAGGGCCGCGCCAACCCGATCCCGCCCGATGCCGCGCCGCTCCTCGAGGCCGGACCGCTCAAGGTCTGGTTCCCCCTCAAGGCGGGCCTGCTCCGGCGGGTCGTCGGCCACGTCAAGGCGGTGGACGGTGTCGCGCTCCGGGTCCGCGCCGGGGAGACCGTGGGCGTCGTCGGCGAGTCCGGCTCCGGCAAGACCACGCTCGGCCTCGCCCTGCTGCGGCTGACGGCCTCCGAGGGGCCGATCGTGTTTCTCGGCAAGGCGATCGACGGCTTTGGCGTGGCGCAGATGCGGCCGCTGCGCAAGGACATGCAGGTGGTCTTCCAGGACCCCTACGGCTCGCTCTCGCCGCGCATGTCGGTGGCCGATATCGTGGCCGAAGGGCTGGTCGTGCAGGGCGCCGTGCGCTCCCGGGCCGAGCGCCGGGCCGTCGTCGCGAAGGCGCTCACCGATGTCGGGCTCGATCCGGCCGCCATGGACCGATACCCGCACGAATTCTCCGGCGGCCAGCGCCAGCGCATCGCCATCGCGCGGGCGATCGTGCTGAATCCGCGTTTCGTCGTGCTCGACGAGCCGACCTCGGCGCTGGACCGCTCGGTCCAGGCGCAGATCGTGACGCTGCTGCGCGACCTCCAGCGGGAGCGCGGGCTGGCCTACCTGTTCATCAGCCACGACCTGAAGGTCGTCCGGGCGCTCGCCAACTACGTGATGGTGATGCAGAACGGCCGCGTGGTCGAGGAAGGCCCCGCCGAGACGATCTTCTCCGATCCGCAGACCGCCTACACGCGCGCCCTGTTCAAGGCGGCCTTCGCCCTCGACAGCGACGCGCCCACCGAGCTGGAGCCCGCCTGACCGTGCCGCGCGCGCTGCTCATCGTCCTCGATTCCGTCGGCATCGGCGGGGCGCCGGATGCCGAAGCCTACGGCGATGCCGGCTCCGACACCCTCGGGCATATCGCGGACGCCTGCGCGGTGGGCCGGGGCGACCGGGCAGGCCTGCGCGCCGGCCCGCTCCGGCTGCCGCATCTCGCATCCCTCGGGCTCGGGCTGGCCGCGGCCGGCGCCACGGGCCGGATCCCGCCCGGTCTTGCACCGGCGGGCGAGCCGCAGGGGGCGTACGGCCATGCCGTGGAGACGGCCGCCGGCAAGGACACGCCCTCCGGCCACTGGGAGATCACGGGCCTGCCCCTGTCGCAGCCCTGGGGGCACTTCCCCGAGACGCAGCCGACCTTCCCGCCCGAACTCACCCAGACCCTGATCGCCGAGGGTGGCCTGACCGGCATCCTGGGCGACCGGCACGCGTCGGGCGTCGCCATCATCGACGCGTTCGGGGCCGAGCACGTCCGAACGGGTAAGCCGATCTGCTACACCTCGGCCGACAGCGTGTTCCAGATCGCCGCCCACGAGGAGGCGTTCGGCCTGGAGCGGCTCTACGACCTCTGCCGCCTCGCGCGTCGCCTGTGCGATCCCTACCGGGTCTGCCGGGTGATCGCCCGGCCCTTCGTGGGCTCGGCGGAGGCGGGCTTCCGCCGTACGAGCAACCGCAAGGACTTCGCGGTCGAGCCCCCGGGCCGTACCCTGCTCGACCGGGCCGAGGCGGCGGGCCGGAGCTGCGTGAGCGTCGGCAAGATCGGCGACATCTTCGCCCACCGGGCCACGGGCCGCGAGATCAAGCCGGGCCCGAACGCCGCCTGCCTCACGGCCGGGCTCGATGCCCTGCGGGACCTGCCGGACGGCGGCCTGATCTTCGTCAACCTCGTGGATTTCGACACCGAGCACGGCCACCGCCGGGACGTTCCGGGCTACGCCGCCGAGCTCGAAGCCTTCGATGCCCGGGTGCCGGAGATCCGGACGGCGCTCCGGCCCGGCGACCTCGCGCTGATCACCGCCGACCACGGCAACGACCCGACCTGGACCGGAACGGACCACACCCGCGAGCAGGTGCCGGTCCTGGCCTTCGGCCCCGGCTTGGCCGGCCGCTCCCTCGGCCGGCGGGACAGTTTTGCCGATATCGGCGCCACCTTGGCGGCCCATCTGGGCCTGCCCTGGGACGGCGCCGGACACCCCTTCCTGTAGGAGGACCTATGCGGGACGACGACGACCGGCCGCGCAAGGCCGTGTCCCACGAGATCGGGCAGCCGCTGGATACCCTGTCGCTCTCGGACCTCGACGAGCGGATCGGGCTGCTGCGGGCCGAGATCGCCCGGATCGAGGCGGCGCGGACGGCCAAGCAGGCGGCGCAGGGGGCGGCCGACGCCTTCTTCAAGCGGGGTTGAGGCTTGGACCGGACCGAAACGCTGGCCGCCCTGCGGCGCGGCGATCTCGCCGGCGCGCGGGAATTGCGCCTGCCCGATGGGCTGACCGAGGTGCCCCGGGAAATCTTCGCGCTCGCCGACACGCTGGAGGTTCTGGACCTCGGCCGGGGCAGCCTGACCGACCTGCCGGCGGATCTCGGCCGGTTGCGTCACCTGCGGGTGCTGTTCGCCTCGGGCAACCCGTTCCCGCGCCTGCCGCCGGTGCTGGGCGACTGCCCAACCTTGAGCCAGCTCGGCTTCCGCGGCTGCGGCATCGAAGCGGTGCCGGCGGAGTCGCTGCCGCGCGACCTGCGTTGGCTGACGCTCACCGACAACCGGATCGAGACTCTGCCGGCGGCCCTCGGGGAGCAGCCGCGCCTGCAGAAACTGATGCTGGCCGGCAACCGGATCGCGGCCTTGCCCGACAGCCTGTCGGCGGCCGACAACCTGGAACTGATCCGGCTCGCCTGCAACCGCCTTGAGGCGCTGCCGTCCTGGCTGATGCGCCTGCCGCGCCTCGCCTGGATCGCCTATGCGGGCAATCCCGCGGAGCCCGCGACGGAGCCCGCTCCGTCGGTACGGGTGCCCTGGGTGGAACTGGTGGTCGGCGACCTGCTGGGGGAGGGGGCCTCAGGCCGGGTCCATCAGGCAGCTTGGCGCGGCGAGGCCGTGGCGCTGAAGCTGTTCAAGGGCGCGATGACGAGCGACGGCCTGCCCGCCCGCGAGATGGAGGCCTGCCTCGCCGCCGGCACCCATCCGGCGCTGACCGGGGCGCTCGGCCGGCTCGACGGCCATCCCGATGGGGCCGAGGGGCTGCTGCTGCGGCTCCTGCCGCCGCACTGGCACGTTCTGGCCGGGTCGCCGAGCCTCGCCAGCTGCAGCCGCGACGTCTACGACCCCGATCTCCGGCTCGATCCGGAACGGACGGTGCGGATCGCGCGCTCCATCGCGGAGGCGGCGGCCCACCTGCACGGGCGCGGCCTGATCCACGGCGATCTCTACGCCCACAACACGCTCTGGGACGCCGACACCGGCGCGGCCGTGCTCAGCGATTTCGGCGCCGCCTCGGCGCTTCCGGACGGGCCGGCCGGCGCGGCGCTGGCGCGGATCGAGGCGCGGGCGATGGGAATCCTGCTCGGCGAGCTCCTCGACCGCTGCCCTGCGCCGCCGGAGGATCTGCGGGCGCTGGAAGGCGCCTGCACCCAGCTGGATCCCGCAGGGCGGCCGGGCCTCGCGGAAGTCGCGGCAGCGCTGGGGCGGATCACGGCCTGAGCCTCGCGGCCGTCAGCACCCGGGCGGCGTCGCCCGACGGTCTCAATCCGTGATATCAGCCTGCCGCCGCGCCACAACGGCGAACAGGTCGCCGAGGGCGGCGAGGCTCGCGGCCTGGATCTGGGCGGCGGGGACGACCGAGCCGTCCGGCCCGGGCAGGTCCCGCGTTGCCGTGGTGGAGGCCACGACGGTCGGACGGAACCCGAGATTGAAGGCGCTGCGGGCGGTGGAATTGACGCACATATGCGTCATGAAGCCCGCCAGGACGACATCCTTCACGCCCGCCGCCTCCAGCCGCGCCTGAAGGTCGGTACCGACGAATGAGCTCGGATAGCTCTTGGTGATCACCGGCTCGTCGCCCTGCGGCGCCACCTCGGGGCTGATCTGGCCGATCGGCGCGGTCACGTCGTAGGGCGAGCCCGGCCCGGCATCGTGGCGGATGTGGAAGATCGGAATGCCGGCCTGTCGCGCCCGGGCCAGCAACTGCGCCGCCTCGCGGATCGCGGGCTCCACGCCGTCGAGGCGCATGATCCCGTCGCGGTAGGTCTGCTGCAGGTCGATGAGCACGAGCGCCGAGCCCGTCAGGGCGGCCGGCGCTGGGTTCAGGCCCGACAGGCCGCGCAGGGTTGCGAGTTCGGACATCCGGCGTCTCCCAGGGCGCCGCTCAGGAACGGCGGCGGCCATTGCATTTGTGCCGGATTCTACACCGCGCCGACGGATCGGCACCACCCGTCAAAGGTGTACCGTAGACCCGCGCGATGCGATGGCGTCGTCCTACCGCCCCGGAACACCCGGATCGATCGCCGGCAGCTCGTTCGCCGGCAGACCCGCGCCGGCCTGTGCCTGCACGCCGCCGGTCCCCCGCGCGCGGTTGGCGAGCGCCACCGTCAGACGCTCGGCGGTCTCGGGCTGCATCACCGCCAGCACCTCCGCCATCTTGCGCGGGTTCATGGCCAGCACGATCGGCACCAGCACGTCGTGGCCGAGCCGATCGAACACCCGGGCGGCGTCCTTGGGCTTCATCGCCTCATACATCGTGACGATGTTCTTCAGCCCCTGCCTCTCGGCCTCCTCCTTCGCCTTGGCGACCGTCTCGACCTTGTCCTCGGCCTTCTTGAGATCGCCGAGGCCGGTCTCGAGCTTCCGCTCGGCCTCGCCCAGCATCTTCTCGCGCAGATCCAGCTCGTCGCCCTTCTGGCGCAGGGCGTCGCGCCGGGCGCCGAGCTTTTCGAGGAGCACGCGCTCGGTCGGCGAGCCCGACCCCTGCGTGGCGGGCGGCGCCTCCGGGGGTTTCTCCGGCGGCGTCTCCGGCGGCTTCTCGGCAGACGCGGCCTTGTCCTCCTTGGCGCCCACCGATCCCGTGGTGACGGGGTCGGGGATGTCGAAGCCGGTGCGGGCCCGGGCCACCGCCCGTCCGAAATCCGGCAGCGCGCCGCTTTCCGGCAGGCCGGCCTGCAGGAGGCTCAACAGCTTGAGCACGAGGAGCCCACCGGCCGCCAGCGCCACGGCATCGATGAGGCGCAGCCGCACCGGCCGCGCCGGCCGCACGGGCTTGGGCGGTGCGCCGCGCCGCGCCGCGCCGGCCTTTCGCAGCTTCTCCTCGGGATCCAGCTTCGGGGGCGGGATCTTGGGGGCCTTGACGCCGGTCACGCGGCGCGCGCCCGGACGCGGGCCAGCGCGCGCTCGCTCATGGCCAGCGCCGCCGCGGCGGCGGCCCCGAGGCGCTCCCCGTTCGGGCTCATGGGCTCGGGCCGAGGCCGCGCCGGCTCGGGCTCCGGCTCCTGCCGGGCCGGTTCGACCCGGGCCGGCACCACGCGCATCTGCGCCACGATGGCGCCGATCCGGGCCACCACCGCCTCGCCGGCCTCGACCTGCTCGGTCAATTCGGCGCTGCGGGCGCTAGCGGCCTCCAGGCGGGCATTCAGGGTGCGGTTGGCTTCGTCGATGGCGGCGCGCAGGCCCGCGATGGCCCGCTCGGCGGTGCCGGTGGCCACCATCAGATCGCCGATCGTCTGCCGGAGCGCCGCCTCGTCGCCCTTCATCTGGCCGATCCGGCGCGAGAGCCGCAGGGAGGTGACGATGGTGGCCGCCAGCAGGACCGCCACCAGGATGTCGGCCGCGAGGGTGACGAAGAGACTCATGACGGGACCCTCAACGACCCTAGTTGTCCGACCGGTTGTTCATCGAGGCCTCGTAGGCCTGGATCGTCGTGCGCGAGCGCCGCAGCGGCCGGGTGACCTGCACGGCAATGTGGCCGTCGACCCGGCCGATCCGCCCCTGCGTCAGCGCCCAGTCGCCACAGCGCACGGTGATGAGGTCCGACGGTTTGGCGTCGAACATCAGCGTCTCGCCGACCTTCAGGCTCATGACCTGCTTCAGCGGCAGCATCATCTCGTGCAGCACCGCCTCCATGGTCACGTCGGCCTGCCAGATCTCGGTGGCGAGGTGCCCCTCCCAGACGTGGTCGCGGCCGAGCTTCTCGCCCATGAAGCTCTGGGTGAGCAGTTCCCGGATCGGCTCGATCGTGGCGTAGGGGAACAGGATCTGCAGCATGCCGCCGCGCCCGTCGACGTCGAGGCGCAGGCTGATCAGGATCGCGGCATTGCCCGGCCGGGTGATCGTGGCGAAGCGCGGATTGGTCTCGATCCGGTCGATCCCGAAGCTCACCGGCGAGAGCGGCTGGAACGACATCTCCAGATCGCCCAGCACGATCTCCACGAGGCGGCGCACCAGCGTCATCTCGATGGCGGTGAACGGCCGCCCGTCGAGGCGGCTCGATGTGCCGCCGCGCTTGCCGCCGAGCAGCAGGTCGAAGGTCGCGTAGGCGAGGTTCGAATCGACCGTGACGAGGCCGGAATTCTCCCACTGCTCGGCCCGGAATACGCCGAGCAAAGTCGGCAGCGGGATCGCGTTCAGGTAGTCGCCGAAGCGCACCGAGGTGATGTTGTCGAGGGTCACCTCGACGTTGTCCTGGAACAGGTTGCGCAGGGAGGTCGACAGCAACCGGATCATCCGGTCGAAGACGATCTCCAGCATCGGCAGGCGTTCGTACTGGACGACGCCCGAATCGACGATGGCCTGCACGCCCCCGGCCCCCGAGGCCGAGAGCTCGCGCATGGAGAAGCCAAGGACGCCGTCGATCTCGTCCTGGTTCAGCACCCGGTCGTTGCCGGCGAGTTCGGGGAGGTTGTCGCTCTCCCCGTCCTCGATCATCGTCGCCCATTCGGCGGCGACGTCACCCGCGTTGCGCGTGGTCCCCTGCTCGGCGAGCGCCGCGCCCCACTCCTCGGCGAGGGTGGAATCGCCGCCCTCGGCGCCCTGTTCCAGCAGGGCCGCGGACCAGTCGTCTTCCGGGAGTTCGTCCTCGGGATCCATCAGAGGCGCGCCGTGACGATGACGGGACGGGGAAGGGTCATTGGACGATCACGTCCTTGAACAGCACGGCCTCGACCCGGGCCGGATAGAGGGCGATGTTGACCCGGCGCAGCAATTCCTCGCGCAGCCGGAACAGGCCCAGCGAGCTGGTCAAATCGCTGGGGCGCAGCTCGCGCATGTAAACCTGCAGCGCATCCTCGACGCGCGGCATGAGGGGTTTCACCTCCTCCTCGACCTTGGCGTCCTTCAGTTCGAGGGCGAGCCGCACCTTGGCATACTTGATCTTGTCCTGTGGCAGATCGGGGCTGAGGTTCAGCATCATCTCGCGGACATCGACGAACACCACCGGCTTCTTGGCATCCGAGCCGGCTTTGTCGCCGCCCCCGCCATGCCCGCCGCCGTGAGAATCTGCGGCGGCCTCCGCGCCGTCGCCGTGTCCGCCGCCACGGCCCATTATCAGGAAGGCGCCACCGCCGCCGCCCAGCACCAGAACCGCGGCGGCAACGATGATCATGAGCTTCTTCTTGCCCTTCGGGGCGGCATCAGCTCCGGCCTCGCCCTCCTCGGCAGAGGCCTTCTTGGGCGTCTTGGCCATGGAATAATGCTCTCTCGCGGATATCCGCGTTCGGGTACGTCCCGATATCGGAGCATCACGGTTAACGCGCCGTTAAGCCGGCAATTCCTGCCGGGCGAGGTTTGCCGTGGCGCATCCACAGCCTCCCGGCAGGGCAACGGAATTCCTACGTAGATCATTCAAATGTTTGATAAAATTTGCTCCGGCATCGCTGGCACGGCGCATGCTGAATGGATCGTTGCCGCCACCGCGGCGGCGAGTCCCAGAGTTCACGATGCAGAATGCCCTCTTCATCGGCGTGTCGAGCCAAATGGCGCTCCAGCGCGAGCTGGACGTGATCGCCAACAACATGGCGAACGTCTCGACCAACGGCTTCAAGTCCCGCAGCAGCCGCTTCCAGGAATACCTGATGCCGGTGGCGAGCGCGGATTCCTTCGCCCGGCCGGACCGGCGCCTCTCCTACGTCATCGACCAGGGCACCACCCTCGACCTCGGCCAGGGTCCGATCGAGCAGACCGGCAACCCGCTCAACGTCGCCGTCAAGGGCTCGGCCTTCATCGCCGTGCAGACGCCCCAGGGCGAGCGCTACACCCGCAACGGCGCCTTCGAGGTCAACCCGCAGGGCACGCTGGTGACCAGCGACGGCTATCCGGTGGCGGGCGACGGCGGCCCGATCTCGATCAACGCGCAGGAGACCGGGCTCGCGATCGGCACCGACGGCACGGTCTCGACCAATCTCGGCATCCGCGGCCGGATCAAGCTCGTGACCTTTGCCAACCCGCAGGCGCTCACCAACGAGGGCGGCAACCTCTACGCCGCGCAGGAGGCCGGCCGCCCGGCCGGTCTCGAAGGCCGCCTGGAATCCGGGGCCCTGGAGCGCTCCAACGTCCGCCCGGTGATCGAGATGACCCGGCTGATGGACGTGAACCGCACCTACACCATGGTGTCGAGCATGATCTCGCGCCTCGACGAATTGCGGGGCTCGGCGATCAGCCGCCTCGCCAACGTCGCGTAAGGGGGCCTAGGCGATGCGTGCCCTCTACTCCGCCGCCACCGGCATGGCGGCCCAGGAACTGAACGTCCAGGTCATCTCCAACAACATCGCGAACCTGCGCACCACCGGCTACAAGCGTCAGCAGGTGCATTTCCAGGATCTGCTCTACCAGAACCTGCGCCGGGCCGGCTCCTCGACCTCCGAGCAGAACACGCAGCTCCCCGCCGGGCTGGCGATCGGCTCGGGCGTGAAGACGACCTCCACCGCCCGGGTGATGTCGCAGGGCACGCTCACCTCGACCGAGAAGGATTACGACGTCGCCATCCGCGGCGAGGGCTTCTTCCGGGTGACGATGCCGGACGGGCGCACCGGCTATACCCGGGACGGCTCCTTCGACCTCTCGGCCACGGGCCAGCTCGTCACCCGCGACGGCTACCTGCTCGATCCGGCCATCGCCGTGCCGCAGACCGCGACCTCGGTGACGATCAGCGCCACCGGCGCCGTGCAGGCGACGCTGCCGGGCCAGACGGCGCCGCAATCGCTCGGCCAGTTCCAGCTCTCGCGCTTCGTCAACAAGGTCGGCCTCGAATCGATCGGCGACAACCTGTTCGTGGAGACCGCGGCCTCCGGCCCGGCGATCAGCGCGCTGCCGGGGTCCGAGGGCTTCGGCAATCTCCAGCAGAGCTACCTCGAGGAGGCCAACGTGAATGCCGTCACCGAGATCTCGTCGCTGATCGCGGCGCAGCGCGCCTACGAGATGAACTCGAAGGTCGTCACCGCCGCCGACCAGATGCTCTCCACCGCCTCGCAGATGTTCCGCAGCTAAGCGCGCCGCTGAGATTTCCGACGATGTATGCCGGCATGCACCCAGACTCCGCCTTCGAAGCCTCCATCCTGCCGCTCGTCAGCACGGCGGCGGACGAGAGCGACCTCAGCCCGATCGTCCGCCGGCCCCGGCCGCGGGTGGCGCCCCTCGGCATGGCCGTGGTGCTCCGCACGGTCCTGGCCGTGCTGGCCTTCGCGACGCTCGGCGCGCTGGCGATCCCCGCCATGGCCCGGGCCGAGGGCTTGCGCCTGCGTGGCGACGTGACCGCCCGCGGCGACGTGCTGACGCTGGCCGACCTCGTCGAGGGGGCACCGACGGCGCTGGCCGCGCGGCCTCTGTTCCGCGCGCCCGCCCTGGGGGCGACCGGGACGATCCAGAGTCGCCGGATCGTCGAGGCCGCCGCCGCCCTCGGCCTCTCCGACCTGGAGACCGGCGGCCGGATGCAGATCGCCGTGCAGCGGGCCGCCCGCCGCATCGGCGCACCGGAGATCGAGGCCGCGCTCAAGCGGGGGCTGGAGAGCGGCTACGGCCTCGATCCGCGCAACGTCGCAGTCCGGTTCGACGGCGACGGGCCGATCCTGCTGGCGCCGGTCGATCTTCAGGGTCAGGCCGCCGCCCTCGATCTGACCTACGACCCGCGCTCCCGCCGGGTCGCCGGCCTCGTCAGCCTCGGCGAGCGCCAAGCGTCGCTGCGCGTCTCCGGTGTGGTTCTCGAGATGCGCGAGGTGGCGGTGCTCGCCCGCAACCTCGACCGGGGCGAGGCGCTGAAGGAGGGGGATTTCGCCCTGGAACGCCGGCCGCGCGACTCCGTGCCCGCGGATGCGCAGGCGAGCACCAGCGCCGTCGGCGAGGTCGCCCAGCACGTCCTGGCGGCCGGGACGGTGCTCCGGATCAGCGACACGGCCCCGCCCGAACTCGTCGCCCGGGGCGAGAGCGTGACCATCGTGTACGAGACGCCGAGCATCAGCCTCGCCATGCGCGGCCTCGCCAATCAGGCCGGCCGCCTCGGCGCCGTGGTTAACGTCGTCAACACCGCCTCGCAGAAGGTCCTGCAGGCGACCGTGATCGGCCCCGGCCGGGTCTCGGTGGGCCCCGGCCCCGCGACCCAGCAGCAGGCGGCTGCCACCGCCCCGCTCCAGGCGACCGCGTCCCTGCGCTGATCGCCCGTTCCGCCCGTGTTCAAGAGTATCCCGATGCCCCCTCGCACCGCCCTGAAGCCGCTCGCCGCCGCGCTGATCGCCGGTGCGCTCGGCGCCTGCAACACCGCGGACCGGCTCTCGCAGGTCGGCGCGACCCCGGCGCTCTCGGCGATCGAGGACCCGACCACGCAGCCGGGCTACAAGCCGGTGCGGATGCCGATGCCCGACGTGCAGCCGGTCTCCTACGCGCCGAACTCGCTCTGGCGCACCGGCTCGCGCGCCTTCTTCAAGGACCAGCGCGCCGCCCGGCTCGGCGACATCCTGACCGTCAAGGTCAACGTCACCGACCAGGCCAACATCAGCAACGAGACGAAGCGAAGCCGCGCCAACACCGAGAGCTTCGGCCTGCCGAACGCCCTGGGGCTGGAGAACAATGCGGTCGGCAAGTCGTTCGGCGTGGGCAGCACGGCGCTGCTCGCCGCCACCTCGGCGACCGCCAATGACGGGGCCGGCTCGGTTCAGCGCGCCGAGACCGTGACGACCAACGTCGCCGCCGTGGTCACCCAGGTGCTGCCCAACGGCAACCTCGTGGTCGAGGGCAAGCAGGAGATCCGGGTCAATTTTGAGATCCGCGAGATGGTGGTGGCCGGCGTGGTCCGCCCGGAGGACATCGAATCCGACAACACCATCGATTCGGCCAAGATCGCCCAGGCCCGGATCGCCTATGGTGGCCGCGGGCAGATCACCGACGTGCAGCAGCCGCGCTACGGCCAGCAGATCGTGGATATTCTGCTGCCGTTCTGATGCAGGGCCATTCGCGCGTCGTGCTGTAACGCGCGCCGCGGCCTTGCGCGATCCCGGAACGAGGCGCGGCCCTCAGCCCGCCTCCTCCGGCTCCGGCCCGCGGGTCACGTCGAGGCCCGAGCCGGCGCCCTCGGGCGGCCCGACCTTCACCGGGGCACTGGTGCGGGCGGATTCGTAGATCGCCTCCATCAGCACCTGATCCTGCAACCCCTCCTCGCCGGGGGTGCGCGGGCGCAGGTTCTCCTGAACGCAGCGGGAAAAGTGGTCCATCTCCAGGGCGAACTGGTTCTTCGGGCTCAGGATGCGCTCGTCCCGGGCCGCGTTCTTGCCGTCGCGGTGGCCAACGAACAGCCGCTGGCCCTGATAGGCGAAGGCGTTCTGCAGATCGATGGAGGCGTTGCTCGTGTGCAGGGTCAGGCTGCGGGCTTCATAGACGCCGTAGCTCGACTGGCATTGCGCGATCACGCCCGAGGGGAAGCGCATCGTAAAGCTCACCGTCTCCTCGACCTCGCGGTACTTCGGATCATCGGGCGGCGAGTGGATCTGCGCCTGGATCTGGTCGGGCTCCTCGCCCAGCACGGCCCGGGTGGTGTTGAGGCAGTAGAGCCCGATATCCGGTAGCGAGCCGCCGCCCGAAAGCGCCTTGCGCAGGCGCCACTGCTCCGGCAGGCCGGTGGTCTGGCCGTTGAAGGCCTGGATCAGCTTCGGCTTGCCGAACTCGCCGGTGCGGGCGAGCCGGATCACCGCGCGATTGTGCGGCTCGTACTGGCAGCGATAGGCGATCATCAGCTTGACGTTGGCCTTGGCGCAGGCCGCGATCATGTCGCGGCATTCCTGGGAGGAGACCGCCATCGGCTTCTCGCAGAGCACCTGCTTGCCGGCGGAAGCGGCTGCCAGGACATTGTCGCGATGCACGCCGTTCGGCGTCACCACGTAGACCGCCTGGACCTCCGGGTTGGCCTTGAGCCGATCCCATTCGTCGTAGCCGTAGACTGCGTCGTCCGGCAGGCCGTACTGGCGCGCCACGAGCTTGGCCTTGTCGGGGGAGCCCGACATCACCGCGGCGAGCCGCGAGCGCTTGGCCTCGCCGAAGGCGGGAAGAATCTCGTCGAGGCTCAGGCGTCCGAGACCCACGACGCAGTAGCCCACGCGCTGGCCCGGGGGCTGCGGGGCGGGGGTCGGTGCCGGCGGACGGTCGCCCGAGCCCCGCCAGTTCGGGAACATCACCCGGCCGCCCTGGACCGCGCCGGTATCGGCCGGGACCGCGGGCGGTGCCGGCGGGGCCGCCTGGGCGCCGTTGCCGCCGATCGCCGCGCCCGCCAGGGCGCTGCCGGCGGCCAGAAGGGTACGTCGAGAGAGCCGTGTATCGTCGTCCGCCATGGGCCTCGCCGTGTCGCTGATCGGAGGTGCGGCGCCGGAGGAGGGGCCGTCCGCCCCATCAACGCCGCCGGGCGCCGGGCTGTTTCCGGACTCGCCCGGTCGCATCGTCACGCCGGGGGCGGCGGATCCGGGGCCTCGACCTCGCCGCGGCGCTGCAACTGGAGGGCGACGAACCAGCACAGGCAGGCCCAGGCGGCGCCGATGCACCAGCCGGCCAGCACGTCGCTCGGCCAGTGGACGCCGAGATAGATCCGGCTGATCCCGACCAGCAGGGTTGTGGTCACACCCAGACCGAGCAGCAGCGCCTTCGCGGGCCGGTTCCGCTCCACCCGGGCCACCAGGGTGGCCAGCGTCAGGTAGGCGATGGCCGACATGGTGGCGTGGCCGCTCGGGAAGCTCGCGGTGAACACCTCCATGCCGTGCGGCACGAGGTCGGGCCGCGGCCGCTGGTAGAACAGCTTCAGCACCGTGGAGACCAGTTCGCCGCTGCCGACGGCGGCCAGCACGTAGAGGCCGATCCTTCGACGGCCGGAGACCGCCAGATAGGCCGCCACCGCGCAGGTCAGGAACAGGACCGTGAAGACGCTGCCGAGCCCGGTGATGTCGCGCATCGTCTCCTCGAGCCAGGGTGGCCCGATCGGGTCGGAGAGATCGGCGGGGTTGCGCAGGGCGAGCAGGATGCGGCGGTCGAGGGCCGCCGTCGAGCCCTCGCCGACCTCGTGGGCGAGATAGAAGAAGCCGTAGCCCAGGATGCTGAGGCCGAGGAGCGCCACGAGGGGGCCGACCTCGTTGAGGCGCAGCCGCAGCCACACGGCCGTGGCGGGCTCGATCAGGCGGTTGTGCCGCAGGGTGCCGGGGACCTTCACGGGGTGGCCCCTGGGAGAGAGGGGACTGGAGAGGTAGCGAGATTTCGGCTCGAGGGCTTCAAGATGGCACGCGGGTCCCTTCTCCCGTGCGGGAGGGGGACAGGGTGAGGGATGAGACGTTTCAGAACGAGGCGCGCCCTGTCGGCGCATTGATCGCGGGTCCGATCCGGAGCGTTCTCCGCCCTCACCCCAACCCGCTTCCGAACGGGAGAGGGGGCCTGTCGCGCACTGTCACCGGCGCAGGAGACCTGCGAAGAGTGGCGAGCATCGTCGGCGCGCGGGGCAGGGACCATCAGGCGTTCTCCCTGAAGGGCAGGCGGGCGACGTCTTCCCACGGCCCCCTGAGATATCGCCAGAGCAGCGTCGCCGGGGCCGTGAAGCGGAACGGCGCGAAGCCCGCCTGGAGATCGGCATGGAGCGCCCGCGCCGTCGCGGGGTCGACCTTGTTCTGCACCGTCACATGCGGACGCCAGCCCTGCCGGTCCTGCGCGGTGAGATACGGCTCGAACGTCTTCGCGAGGCGGCTGCGGAACCCCGCCAGGGCCTCCGATTCGAGGGCGTAGGCGACGCCGCGGCCGGTGAAGCGGACGCCCGTCACCGCGACCTCCGGGGGCGGCAGCGTCCGGGCGAGGGCCGTGATGGCCTCGATGACGCCGCGCTCCCGGTCCCCCGGCAGGTGGTGGAACAGGGTCGCGTGGGCCGGGATGAAGTTCAGCGTCTCGGGAAAATACCGGCGCCGCTCGCCGTCGAAGCGCGCGAAGGTCGGCTCGTCGAAGGCGAGGGTGAGGATCAGGGGGGCCGCGTCTTGCATCCCGCCGAGATGGCGCCCGCAAGCCTCAGGTCCAGTACAGCACCCGCGCCGCCGGCAGGTCCCGGGCGAGGCAGGCGGTGAGATGGCCGCGCATCGCCTGCATCAGCGCCTTCGGGAAGACGTGCTTCACCGTGCCGAACTTGGTGCGCTTCTCCACGCGCTCGGCCTCGTCGAGGGGCAGGTCCGAGCCCGGATACCAGCCGCGCAGCACCGTCTTCGAGATCGGGGTGAAGCGGTGGGTGATGAGTTCCGCGGTGAGGTCGAGATCGGGCGCGCCGGCGAGCGCGTCGGCGGCGTCGCGGATCAGCCCGGCATAGGCCGCCTCCCAGTCCGGCACCGGCAGGATCGGCGCGATCGTCAGCCCCACGGGATAGCCCGCCCGCGCCATCTGGCCCAAAGCCGAGAGCCGCGCGTCGAGGGTGTCGGTGCCACCCTCGTAGCGGGCCGCCGGCCGGGCATTGACCGAGAACCGGATCCGCGTGCGCCGGTTGTGCGGCAGGTCGAGGAGCGGCGCGACCGCGGCGAATTTCGTGGTGAAGCGCAGCTGCACCGGCGCGTCCCAGGCCCCGAAATGCCGGATCGCCGCCGAGAGCGAGCCGGTGAGGTGCTCGATCCCCAGCGGATCGGTGTAGCAGGAGGCCTCGAAGGTGGTGCCTTCCTGCGCCCGCTCGGTCGAGGCCGAGGTCACAGCGCCGCGCCCCGCATAGGATTCGAGATTGCCCAGGATCGCGTCGAGATTGGCGTAGGCGCGGGTCACCGGCGGCCCCTGGAGCGAGCCCGCGAGGTAGCAGTACTGGCAATGGGCCGGGCAGCCCTCCGCGAGGTCGAAGCGCCAGTCGGCCGAGGGCGGGATCGGCTGGAGCCGCAGCTTCGTCGGCGGCGCCACCGTCAGCGCGAGGGTCGCCTTGGCGGCCGTGTAGGCGCGGCGCGGGTCCGGCTCGCGCGGGCTCGGCAGGCGATTGGCCGACAGGCGCTCGACGGCCAGGCCCAGCGCCTCGGCGCGCGCCAGCATCGCCCGGCCGTGGGCGTGGTCCAGCGCCGCCGGCGTCACCAGCACCCGGCGTGGGCGCCACAGGCGGGACGGGCGGGCCGTTTCGACCGGCGCGTCAGCAGGATCTTCGAGGGCCAGTGCGGGGGCGGACGACATCCCAGTCGAACGCGCAGCCGCACGGAGCGGGTCCGCCCTAGTCGCCCGGCCGCGGTGCGGCTAAAGCACCGCCATGTCTGCAGGCAGGGAGAGCGTTCATGTCGGCCGTGACGGCTGGTTGTTTCTCATCGGGGGGACCAACCGCGTCCTGGACCGCTATCGCGGCGGCCTGCGGCACTGGCTCCTGCTGCGGAGCTGGGCGCGGCTGATCCGGGCCCGCGCCCGGCGCGCGGAGCGCCTGGGCATCCGCTGCCTCCACGTGATCGTGCCGGAGAAGCTGTCGGTCTACGACGATCGGACCGACGGCCTGCGCTACGATCCGGCCAAGGCCTCGACCCGCCGCCTCGCCCGGCTCCTCGCACGCAACCCCGCCTATCTCGATCTCCTGGCCCCGCTCCGGGCCGCCCGGAACGGGCCGGTACCCCTCTACCTGCGCACCGACACCCACT
This sequence comes from Methylobacterium sp. E-005, assembly GCF_022829725.1. GTDB lineage: Bacteria > Pseudomonadota > Alphaproteobacteria > Rhizobiales > Beijerinckiaceae > Methylobacterium. The sequence continues at coordinate 84,817 of NZ_JAKSYG010000240.1, forward strand.
GGACCGCGCAGGGCTGCCTGCTGGCCTATCGCGCGATCATGCGGGTGCTCGGGGCCGTCCCGCCCGCCGATATCGGCGCCCGCCCGCGGATCGTCTCGGACGAGTTGATGGATCTCGGCGAGAAGCTGCGCGAGCGGCCGCGGGAACGCATCGAGCGGTTCGGGCTGCAGCGCGATTCACGCCGGGTCGAGACCGGGCCGCTGCTCGCCGCCTACGAGGCGGAGGGACGCGACCGGGAGGTGCATGTCGGTGCGCATGTCGTCTACCGGAACGATGCGCCGACCGCCGATCCGCGTCGGCTCGTCCTGTTCGGCGATTCCTGCGCGCATTTCGACCCGTTCATGTTGACCGGGCTCCTCGCCGAGAGCTTCTGCGAGGTTCACTTCATCTGGTCGGCGGGCCTCGACTGGCCCTACATCGAGCGCGTGCGCCCCGACATCCTGCTGTTCGAAGTGGCAGAGCGGTTCCTGGCGCGCCTCCCAAAGGACGATTTCGACGTGACGGTCGCTGGCCAGCGCGGGACGGGCGGGCGCCTCGCGCAGATCCGACAGCGTGGTCTGACGCCGCGGACGGCGCCCGATCAGTAGATCGCCGTGTCCATGGCGGTGAAGTCGCCGATGCTGGCCGCCTGGTACTTGGCGAAGGATTCCGGCGCGCAGGCGATGCCGATCATCAGGACCAGGAGGGTGACGAGGCAGGCCAGCGTCGCCGTGACCACGTCCGCGTGGCGTCTCAGAGCGTGGATCACCAGGCATCCGAAAGTGAACAGGGCCGCCTCAGCGACGGGCACCAGCGCGAACGACATCACTCATCTCCAACGCGATTCCGCGCGACCGATCCGGCCGGTCGCGACTGACGATGGAGAAGAGATGACGGATTTTGCTGCACTGCAACAGAAGGGCGCGTGCAAGCCTGCCTTGCGCAGAAATCGCGGGCCGGCGGGAACGCATCGCGCGGGGGACGATGCACACCGGCGTCTTCCCGAAAAACGCCGCGCGACCCATCTGAGCCCGGGATCGTTCGCGGACAGGATACGACGATGGGCCTTCTGGTAGACGGCGTCTGGCGCGACCAGTGGTACGACACGGCCTCCACGGGCGGCCGTTTCGAGCGGAAGGCCTCAAGCTTCCGCAACTGGGTCACGGCCGATGGATCGCCGGGGCCCTCAGGCGAGGGCGGCTTTCCCGCCGAGCCCGGCCGCTACCACCTCTATATCTCGCTGGCCTGCCCCTGGGCTCACCGCACCCTGATCGGCCGTGCCCTGAAGGGACTGGAGGACGTGATTGGCGTCTCGGTGGTCGATCCACATATGGGCGCGGAGGGCTGGGTGTTCGGCGACACGCCGGGCGCGACGCCGGACATGATCCACGGCGCCCGGCGCCTGTACGAAGTCTATCGGGCGGCCGAGCCGACCTATACCGGCCGCGTGACGGTGCCGGTGCTCTGGGATCGGCAGCGCGCCACCATCGTGTCGAACGAATCCGCCGAGATCCTCCGGATGCTGAACGGCGCCTTCGGGGGCACTGGACCCGACCTCTATCCCGCGGATCTGCGCGCCGAGATCGACGCGCTCAACGCCCGCATCTACGACCGGGTAAACAACGGCGTGTACAAGGCGGGCTTCGCCACCGCCCAGGCGGCCTACGCGGACGCCTTCGAGGCCCTGTTCGCGGAACTCGACGCCCTGGAGGCGCGCCTCGCCCGCGGCCGCTATCTGTGCGGCGACCGGCTGACCGAGGCCGACATCCGCCTGTTCACCACGCTGGTGCGGTTCGACGCGGTCTATGTCGGCCACTTCAAGTGCAACAAGCGCCGGATCGCGGATTATCCCAACCTGTCGAACTACCTGCGCGACCTCTACGCGCTCCCGGGGGTCGCGCCGACCGTGAACCTTACGCATATCAAGCGGCACTATTACGAGAGCCACCCGACCATCAACCCGACCGGGATCGTGCCGCTGGGGCCGGACCTCGATTTGTCCGCGCCCAACGACCGGACGCTGCGCTTCGCAAACTAGCCGGACTCGGCGTGCGCGTCCGGCGGGCCGATGGCTATCCCTGAGCCGTGGCCCTCGACGTCCGCCACGCGGGGCCTAATTCGGCCTGCAACCGGAGGATGCCCCAAACGCCATGACGATTCGTCTGCGCCTTGTCCTGTTTTGTGCCCTCCTCGGACTGCCCTGCACGGCACACGCGCAGGCGGCGCTGCGGCTGGAGGGGACCTGCGAGAAGCTCGTGATCGGCACGCAGGATCTGAGCGCGTCCTGCAGCAACGTGCTGAACAATGCGGTGAGCCGCAACCGCACCAGCTTCGACTTCACCACCGCGGACGGCCAGACGCTCAGCTTCAGCGGCAACGGCGCCCAACAGGAGGCGACCGAGGAGACCGATCCGCTGCAGCCGATCAACGTCGTGACCATCGGCAAGGACGCCGCCCCAACGCTGGCGATCGGCGCCTGCCGCTTCTCCACCCCGGAACCGGGGCGCACGGCGATCACCTGCGAGGCGAGCGCGGCGGACGGGCGTGCCTTCGCGGGGACCTTCGTGACCGCCGCCAAAGCGGCAACGGGCGCGCCGGCTTCCCCACCGGCACGCTGAGCAGGGTAGCCCGATCCGGACTGGTCAGACGGCCTCGAAGGCCCCATCTAAGGGGCTCCAGCAAAAAGGTTCCGAAGCCAGACCGATGCTCAATGACACCCTCGCCGGGGGCGCTTCCCCGGCCGTCGACACCGGCTCCCTGATCAAGGACACGACCACGGCGAGCTTCCGTCAGGACGTGCTCGCCGAGTCGATGCATCGGCCTGTTCTGGTCGATTTCTGGGCGCCCTGGTGCGGGCCCTGCAAGCAGCTGACGCCGGTGCTGGAGAAGGTCGTCACGGAGGCCGCGGGCGCGGTCGCCCTGGTGAAGATGAACATCGACGAGCATCCCTCGATCGCGGGGCAGCTCGGCATCCAGTCGATCCCTGCGGTGATCGTCTTCCAGAAGGGCCAGCCGGTCGACGGCTTCATGGGCGCGGTGCCGGAGAGCCAGATCAAGGAGTTGATCGGGCGCGTAGCCGGGCCGGCCCAGGATCCGATCGAGGCCGCGCTCGCGGACGCGACAGCTCTGATCGAGGAGGGCGACCTCGCGGGCGCCTCCGAGATCTACGCGGCGATTCTGGAGCAACAGCCCGACAACGTCCCGGCGCTGGCGGGCCTCGCCAAGATGCAGCTCGACGCCGGCGAGGTCGAGAACGCCAAGCGCGTTCTGGCGATGGTGCCGGAGGAGAAAGCGAATGACCCGGCGCTCGCCGGGATCCGCGCAGCCCTGGAACTCGCCGAGCAGGCGGCCGCGCTCGGCGACCTCGCGGGTCTGCAGCGGGCGGTGGAGGCTGATCCGGATGCCCACCAGGCGCGGTTCGACCTCGCCCTGGGGTTGGCGGCAAAGGGCGAGCGCGGACAGGCGGTCGATCACCTGATCGAGCTGCGCAAACGCGACAAGGACTGGAACGACGACGGGGCGCGCAAGCAGCTCCTGCAATTCTTCGAGGCCTGGGGCGTGATGGATCCCGACACGATCCGCGGGCGACGCAAGCTCTCGGCGCTTCTGTTCTCGTGAAGCGCCGGCTCGCGCTCCGGCCTACCTGTCCGCCCCTCTGGGAGGCGCCATGAGCACCCATGCGAGCTACAAGGGCCCGGCGGATTGCCCCGCGGTGATCCCGGTCTTTCCCCTCTCGGGCGCGCTGCTGCTGCCGCGCGGCCAGATGCCGCTGAACGTCTTCGAGCCGCGCTATCTGGCGATGGTCGACGATGCGATGCGGACCGACCGGATCATCGGGATGATCCAGCCCGATCCGGAAAACGCGGGCGGCCTGAACCCGAAGCTCTATCGCGTCGGCTGCGCCGGCCGGATCACGCAATATGCCGAGACCGGCGACGGGCGCTACCTGATCTCGCTCACTGGGATCAGCCGCTTCCGGGTCGAGAGCGAACTGGCCTCGGCCAGCCTCTACCGGCGCTGCCACGTCTCCTACGACACCTTCGCGGTGGACTTCGAACCCCGGGCGGGCGAGGAGCATGTCGACCGCCCGGGCGTGCTGAAGGCGCTCCGCGACTTCGTGGAATCGAACGATCTGAAGGTGGATTGGGCGGGGATCGACGAGGCGCCCGACGAGGCGCTGGTCAACGCCCTCTGCATGATGAGCCCGTTCGGCGTCCGCGAGAAGCAGGCGATGCTGGAGGCCCCCGACCTGAAGACCCGGGCGGAGATCCTGATCGCGGTCACCCAGATGGAACTGGTTCGCGGCGCAGGCCCCGAATCGACGATGCAGTAGGTTTCACGCACGATGAGCAACGAGCTGACAGCCCCCGTCGAGGCGACCCGCGTCGACCCGAAGCTCCTGGAGATCCTGGTCTGTCCGCTGACCAAGGGCACGCTGGAATATGATTTCGCCCGCCAGGAGCTGATCAGCCGCTCCGCCAAGCTCGCCTATCCGATCCGCGACGGCATCCCGATCATGCTGCCGGAGGAGGCGCGGCCGCTGGATTGAGGGCGTCCGGTATTTGCCAAGGGAAAAAACGGTTGCCGGCGCCTCTCCCTCCCCCGCAAAGGGGGGGAGGGGTCGCACGGCGACGTCGCGCCTCGACCCGGCGCCGATAGGTGAGGTGGACCCGCCGAGCGGTCTTCAACTTTCCTGATCAACTGCCTGAGCCCAAGCAACGCTCGGTGCCCCCTCCAGGATACGGCCAAGCATCGGATCGCCACGGGTCGACTTTCCGGCCCGGTCTGGCTATAAGGTCTGATCTCGCCGGACATCTCCGGCGGCCATAATCTTGCCGTGTCGCGCGTTCAGCGCGGAGTCATCCTCGATCGACGATTCTGCGTGCTGCCCCGCGCGGCACCTGAATTGCTGAAAGACGAACCCCGCATGCTCAAGTCCGTCGCCCTCACGGCCCTCGCCGCCGGTCTCTCCCTGCCGATCTGTGCCGCCGCATCCGCGGAACCGGGCACGCATAACGGCACGTGGTCGGTGGAACTGGTGACCGAGAGCGGCCTGTGCAGCGCCCGTTACACTTACGCCCTCGCCATTCGCGAAGGGCAGGTGCAGCTCGTCTCCGGCAGCGCCGGCGTCCGGGTGAACGGGCATGTCGGAGCCGACGGCCTCGTGGGCCTGAGCGTCAGCAACGGTGCGGCGACCGGCACCGGGACGGGCCGGCTCCAGGCCGGAACCGGCACCGGCACCTGGAAGGTGTCGTCGCTCTGCTCTGGCCACTGGACCGCGCGGCGCAGCAACACCCGCACCGCGCAGGCCGAGTAAGTCCGCTCAGGCCGCCGCGGCGAGCCAGTTGCGCGCGTCTTCGAGGCGGGCGCGCTCGAACACCTTGATCTGCGTCGGAGAGACGAAGTTGAAGGTCTCGGCCAGAGCCTTCAGCCAGGGCGCGTCGGTGACGAGGGCGACGTGGCTGATGCTCTTCATCATCGAGATCCCGAAACGCGGGTCCTTGAAGAAGGCCGCGGGCTCCATGCCCTCGAAGGCGCGGATATCCTCAAGCAGCTTGATCTTGCCGCCCTTGTCGAGGTCGGCCTTCATGGCGGTCATCGCCGCGTTCATCTCCTCGTCGGTGATCTTCCCGTCGACCACGATCTCGGCGACATTCGAATCCGGCGTCTTGGTGTAGGTCAGCACTGATCGCTCCTCCGGGAATCGCCCGCGCCCCGTCGCCGATCTCCGGCCCGGGTCCGCGGCCCGTGTAGACGAGTCTCCTACAAAAAGCTCTGGGGGTCGACATCGATCGCGACCCGGACATTGCCGCGCACCTTCGGGCCCCGGGCGAGCCAGGAGCGCAGATAATTCTGGAGATCGACGTTGCGCTCGGTCTTCACCAGCAACCGGAAGCGGTAGCGCCCGCGCACCAGGGCCAGCGGCGCCTCGGCGGGGCCGAGCACCATCACGCCCTCGGGCGGATCGGCGGCGCGGGCGAGCGCCTGCCCGTGCGCCTCCGCGACGGCCCGGTCGCTCGCCGACACGATCAGCGCCGCGAGCCGGCCGAAGGGCGGCAGGCCGGCCGCCTCCCGGGCCTGGATCTCCTCCTGATAGAACCGCTCGGCATCCCCCGACAGCAGCGCCGCGATCACCGGATGGTCCGGCTGGTAGGTCTGGACCAGGGCCCGACCGGGCTTCTCGCCGCGCCCGGCGCGGCCGGTGACCTGCTGGAGCAGCTGGAAGGTGCGCTCCGCCGCCCGGGGATCGCCCGAGGTCAGGCCGATATCCGCATCGAGCACGCCGACCAGTGTCAGGAACGGGAAGTTGTGGCCCTTGGCCACGAGCTGTGTACCGATCACCACGTCGCATTCCCCGGCCGCCACCGCGTCGAGCTCCTGCCGCAGGCGCTCGGCGCCCCCGGGGAAGTCGCTCGACAGCACGACGATGCGCCGGCCCGGAAACACCTCGGCGGCCTCCTCGGCGATCCGCTCGACCCCGGGGCCGCAGGCGGTGAGATTGTCGAAGGTGCCGCATTCGGTGCAGGCCTCCGGCCGTCGCTCGGCGTAGCCGCATTGGTGGCAGACGAGGGCCCGGCGGAAGCGGTGCTCCACCAGCCAGGTCGAGCAGTTCTTGCACTGGTACCGATGGCCGCAGGCCCGGCACAGGGTCAGCGGCGCATAGCCCCGGCGGTTGAGGAACAGCAGTGCCTGCTCGCCGCGCTCCAGGGTGTGCTTGACCGCGTTGACCAGCGGCGGGCTGAGGAAGCGCCCGCGCTCGGGCTGGTCCCGGCGCATGTCGATCGCCGCGATGTCGGGCATCTTCCGGCCGCCGAAGCGTTCGGGCAGGAGCACGTGCCGGTAGCGCCCCCGGGCGGCGTTGACCCGCGTCTCGATGGCCGGCGTCGCCGAGGTCAGCACCACCGGGCAGCCTTCCAGGCGCCCGCGCACCACCGCCATGTCGCGGGCGTGATAGTGGACGCCGTCCTCCTGCTTGTAGGCGGTCTCGTGCTCCTCATCGACCACGATCAGGCCGAGCCGCGCGAAGGGCAGGAACAGGGCCGAGCGGGCACCGACCACCACCAGGGCCTCGCCCTCGGCCACCGCGGCCCGCAGCCGCTCGCGTCGTTTGCCGCCGATCCCGGAATGCCACGCCGCCGGCCGCACACCGAAGCGCGCCGCGAACCGGTCGAGGAACTGCGCCGTCAGGGCAATCTCGGGCATCAGGATCAGCGCCTGGAGCCCCGCTCGGATGCAGGCCGCCACCGCCTCGAAATAGACCTCGGTCTTGCCCGAGCCCGTGACGCCCTCCAGCAGGACCGGCCGCAGATCGGCGGCCGCCTCCGTCGCACCGGACGGCCGGTGCCACGGAAAGCCCTCCAGCAGCTCATCGACGGCCCCGCCCTGCGCGGGGGAGAGCGGCGTCCGTGGGAAGTCGGGATCGGGCCGCGGGGCGACCGGTTCGGGCTCGACCGCCACGGTCTCCAAGACGCCGTCGTCGATCAGCCCGTCCACGACGGAGACGGAGACCCCGGCCTCCTTGGCGAGGGCGCTCTTGCCGCGCAGGGCGCCGTCAATGGCGACCGCCAGGACCTTGGTGCGGGCGGGGGTCGGCCGGGACGGGGGCTTGTCGGTGATGCGCACGGCGACCCGGATGGTCTCGGCGGCGTTGGTCTCGTCGGGCAGGCGCAGCACCATGGACAAGGCCGAGCCCTTGGGCGCCAGCGTATAGCGGGCGATCCAGTCCACGAGGCTGCGCAGCGGCTCGGACAGGGGTGGGTAGGGCAGGCGGCCCGTCACCGGCCGCAGGTTCGAGCCGCCGGCGGTCTCGGCCAGCCCCCAGACGACGCCGACGATCTCGCGCGGGCCCAGCGGCACCTGAACCACGTCGCCGGTGGCAAGGTCGAGCCCGGCCGGCACCACGTAGCTGTAGGGCGTGTCGAGGGCGAGCGGGATCAGGATCTCGGCGACAGACGGCATCAGGGCGTTTCGGCGGCTCCGTTCCGGGTCCGTACCACAGGTTCAGCGCGTCCGCAGGCCGGGCACCAGGGGCAGGGCGGCGAGGCTCAAGGCCGCCATCGCCCAGAAGGCTTTCGCCCCGACGGCGCCGTAGAGCCAGCCGGAGGCCAGCGTCGCCAGCACGCCGGACAGGCCGAGGCCGAGCGTCCCGTAGAGGGCGAGCGCGGTAGCGCGCCGCTCCGGCGGCGTGGTCTCCTCGATCAGGCCGAGGCAGGCGAGATGCAGGAGCGCGAAGCTCAAGCCATGCAGCGCCTCGACGGCGGCGAGGGCCGGCACCCAGACGGTCGCGCCCAGCACCGCCCAGCGGAGCGCCCCCGCGCAGGCCGCCACCGCGATGCCGGCCGGGAGTCCGATCCGGGCCAGAAGGGGCGGTCCGACGAGCAGGAAGACGAGGACCTCGGCCGCCACCGAGACCGACCAGAGCAGGCCGGCGGTCCCGGCCGCGATCCCGGCGGAGCGCCACAGGATCATGGCGAACCCGTCATGCATGGCGTGGGCGCCGATCACCAGGGCGGCGGCCATCACCGTCCGGCGGAAGCGTGGGAGCGCCACGAGTTCGGCGAAGCCCCGCCAGGGCGGTTCGGCGGCCACCGATCCGATCCGGCCGGCGGGCAGGGCGAGGGAGGCGACAGACGCGGCGAGGAACAGGGCGCTGCTGGCCCAGAGGGCGGCAGCGAGGCCCGCTGCCGCGATCAGCCATCCCGCCGCCACGGTGGCGGCGATGAAGGCCGCCGAGCCGGCCCCGCGGACCCAGCCGTACTGGAAGGCCGCCCCGCCGCGCGCAGCCGCCAGCGCCAGGGCATCGGCGAGCGGGGCAGAGGCGGCGGTGCCCGCCGCGTAGAGGAGGCCCGGCCCGATCAGCGGCGCGAACCCGGCGCCGGGCAGGTGGGCCAGGACGGCGAGGCCTGCCACGGCGAGGCTCGCTGCCAGGATCGGGCGGGCGGCCTGCCGCCGGTCGGCCCAGGATCCGGCCAAGGGGCCGATGACGAGGCGCAGGGCGCCCGCGGCGGCGAGGAACAGCCCGATCTCACCGGAACTCAGGCCGCGCGCCGCCAGGAAACCCGGCAGGATCGGCGAGAGGACGCCGTAGGCCCCATAAAGCGTGCCGTAGAGGACGAGGAAGCGAGCGAGGCCGCCTCTACACCCCGCGCTGATCGTGTCCGCCCCCATTGGCGGAGCGTAGCACTGCTGAGGCCCCCGGCGTCAGAGCCGATGCGATGCCTTCAGCAGGGGCGACGGACCGCGTAGCGATAGCGCCGGCCCTGCGCGTCGAGCAATTCGCTGTCGGGGCTCTCCTGCCAGACGACCTCATCCTCGGGCCCTGCCGCATCGGTCAGGGTCGCCCCGCGGACGATATCGAGGCTGAGGCCGAAACCGTAATTGGTGGCGGTCGCGTCGGTGATCGCGGCCGAGATGTCGGCCTCGTCGGGCAGGCAGGCGAACAGGACGCCGTCGGAAATGGCCAGGGTGTAGGTTTGCACGAATGGGCTCCAGCGGATGCCATGGGCATGGACCAGCATGCGAGCGCCCGAACCTATGCATCGCGACCGGGATGTGAACCCTCCCCACCGCGATGCTGCATTGCACCATTTCGTGAGGCCCGCGCCTCGCCGGTGCCGAAATCGCTTCCTCAGCGGCCCAGATGGGCGTCGAAGAACCGGGCCATCTCGCCGAACGCCTCCTTGGTTTCGGGCGCATCCGGCGTGAACAGGTACTGGGCGTGGGACATCCCCTCAAACACCTGGAGCGAGGCCTCGATCCCGGCCGCGCGCAGCTTCCGGTGGGTCCGCACGGTGTTCGACAGGAACAGGCCCCGGGTCCCGGTGATCAGGAGCGCGGGCGGCAGGCCGGTGAAGTCGCCGTAGATCGGCGAGAGCTGCGGGTCCTTCAGGTCGCGGCCGGCGGCGTAGAGCTTGGCGGCCGGCGTCAGGTAGCCGGAATAGCTGACGAGGACGTTGTCGATCCACTCGTTGGTCCGGTAGCTGTCGCCGGTCTCGGTCATGTCGGCCCAGGGCGTGCCGAGGCCGATGGCGGCCGGCAGCGCGAGACCCTCGGCCTTGGCGCGGAGCATCAGGGCCAGGGTCATGCCGCCGCCGGTCGAGGTGCCGAACACCGCCATGTTCTGGGGCTTCTGCATGGTCTGCATGGCGCGCCAGACCGCGGTCGCGTCGTCCATGGCGGCGGGGTAGGGGGCGTCGGGCGGCATCCGGTAATCCACCGCGATCACCTTGAAGCCACCGAGGCCGGCCATCAGGATCGCCTCCAGCGTACCTGCCTCGCCGGGATTGTAGACGTAGCCGCCCCCGTGGATGTTCAGGAGCAGTCGGTTGCGGTTGGCCTCGGGCATCTGCCGGGGCTGGATCACGAAGGCCTTCACGCCGCCGATCACCGCGGCCTCGCTGGTGACGCCGAGTTTTTCGCGCAGCGCCGGGAGGGCGGCGGCTCCCGCGGCGGCGAGCTTGTCGATGAGCGCCTTCCAGGCCGCGGCGTCCGGCGGGTTCGCGTTCCAGGCTGGCACGCGGTAGGGCGCCGCCACGGTTGTGCGGAATTGCGGGCTCACCGTGTCGGGCACCGGTATGACTTTGGCCGGGACCGTCCGCGGACCCGGCGCGGCGTTGGCGGCCCCGATCTTGGCCTCCAGCTGCGCGAAGGGGCGATCGGACGCGGCGGCGAGCGAGGGCGAGGGCGAAGCCTGCCCGAAGGCCGCTTGGGTGCCACAGGCGATCAACAGCAGCGCGGACAGGCTCAGGCGCATCTCGGTTCCTCATGCCGCAGCCCGGTCTGCGAACCCCATCTTGGCGGGTGCCGGCTGCGCGTGGAGTCAGGGTATGGGATGGATCGAGCCGGACCAGGGGTCCGGATGACGTTCGCGGCCGCGCGTTCAGGCGTCGAGGCGCGGCAGCGTGGCCGGAGCCTCCGGCTCGACCACCAGGGTCGCCGGCACGCTGTCGTCGCCCGCCAAAGCCTCGGCGATCGCCTCCCGGGCGATCGGGGCCTCGGGTTCGGCGGGGTCCGGCGTGATCCGGGCGGTCTCCCGGCGTGGCCCGGTCTCGGCGTCGGCGGCGTGCTCGTCGGCGACGCCGGCCACGGCCGCGGGGGTGATCAAACCGATCGCGGCGGCGTGCTCGGCCATGGCGACGCTGTCGGCGGCGAGCACCAGACTCGACCCCGCCCGGGCGACGGCGCCGGCCAGGCGCACGATCTCCTCGGTCCGGGCGGCATTGCGCGACACGTTGCGGATGTAGACCGCCAGCACCCGCCCGGGATTCTCCTCGACGATCTGCGCGTAGACCTCCGGATCGTGCTGGCCGCTGTCGCCGATCAGCACGAAGGGCAGATCCCGGTAGAGGTCGAGCATATGCCGGATCAGCGCCTGCTTGTGGTCGGTCGCCCGGCGCGGCAGCGGATGCGTCCAGGACAGGCCCCATTCCCGCAGGAACAGCACCGGCCCCGCCGGGATGCCGTGCCGCTGGAAGAACTCCGACAGCATCTCGTAGAGGCCCCAGGGCGCCCGGGAGACGTAGAGCATCGGGTTGCCCTCCGCGCCACCGGCACCGGCATGCAGCGCCCGGTACAGGGCGGCGACACCCGGGAAGGCGACCCGGCTCTCGGCATCCTCGACGAACAGCCGCCAGAGCATCTTGAGCTTGTTGGCGACGCCGGTGCGCATCACCGTGTCGTCGATGTCGCTGACGACGACGCAGCGGCAGTTCCCAGGCGGGATGAACACCGCGCCCTCCGCCGGGATCGGCGGCTCGCTCTCGAGGACGAGGTTCACCGCATGCCATTCCCCGGGCTCGGCCGGGGGGCTCGCCGGGTGCAGGTGCACGCGGAAATAGCCGTCCCGGTCGGTCTCGACCCGCACCGCGTCCCCGCCGAATGTGGCGGAGACGCAGGCCCCCGCGACCGTGCGCCGGGAAATGCGGCGGCGCAGGTCGCGCCATTGCGCCCGCAGGGAGTCCGGATCCTCCCCTGGAATCCCGGGGGACTGCCGGAACACGCGGCCGATCAGAAAGATCGCCTCCCGCGAGCCGTAGCCGCGATAGGGCTCGACCACGAGGCCGCCACGGCCCTTGCCGCCATGGCCCTGCGCCCGGCGGACCGGCCGGACGAGGACGCGCAGCGCCTTGCCGGCGCCCCTGCGCACACGGGAGGCTACCCGGGTCGCCACGACGGTGGTCGATCAGGCCTGGGGGAGCTCGGGGCTCAGCCCCAGCGCATCCAGGCCCTCCTCCAGCAGGTCCCCGGCATCGGGCGAGCCCAGCAGTTCCTTGACGGCGCCGTCGCCCGCAGCCTCGCGCTCCCGGGCGAAGCGGACCGCCTCGCCCCACTCCTCCGGCTCCATGTCGCCGCGGCCGATATAGAGCAGCGCCAGCAGCTCCGCCCGGGCATCGTCGTCGAGCGCCGCGATCATGCCGCGGACTTCCTCCTCCGTGGCATCGTCGGTGCCGGAGATCAGGACGTCGGTGGACCCGTCGTCGATCGGGTTCGAGCCCGAATCCGGATCGGTATTGCCTTCCTTCACCTCGATGGCCCGCAGCCGCATGACGATGTCGGTGACGGTTTCGACGGCGATATCCATGCGCTGTTCTCCGGACGCTGAAACGATCGGGCCCGCGGGGCCCTCAAGCCGCGACAACGGGCGAGCGGGCAAGGGGTTCGCCCCATCCCCATCGGAACGGTGCATGCGTGGTTCGCGCCCCTTTCCGGTCCGACGGCCGTAGGCTAAAGCCAGCGCGACTTGTCCGACGATCGGATCACAACCGGCGATAGACGTGGTTTTTCAGAAGACTGCCCTCACATCGCCCGCCGATACCGTTGATCTCCCAGCTCAGGATTGCACGGTGAGGCGTGGGGCCGCGCTGATGGCGGCCCTCGGCGGTGTGGCGATATCCGTCCTGCTCGGACCGAATCCGGCGGCGGCGCGGTCCGCGGGCTTTGAGGGCAGTGCGCCGAGCTGCTACATCACCGGCGGCGGGGGCCTGGAGATCTGCCGCGAGGGTTCGGAGGCCGAGGGTGTGCTGATCGCCCCCGCGCCGTGCGCCTTCGTGCGCGGCGTGCAGATCCTGAAGCTCCCCCGCACCGAGGCGCCCGGACCGATCCAGACCGTGTTCCAGGGCCAGACTCCGTTCGCATCCCGTCGCGAGGAGCCCTGCCCGGAGCGCCGCGCCACCGACAGCCGCGACGGCGGGTCCCTGCGCACGGGGCGTACCGTGGAGGCGCTGGTCACGACGCTGCCACCCTCGGCAGACCGGTTCTGGGTCGACCTGCCCGAGGAGCGCACGAAGTCCCGCGGCTGGTCCGAGCCGACGCCCTCCGCCGAGGGGATCGGCCCGCGCGACCCCATCGCCATCGCCGGCCGCGACTGGGCGGGCGAGGCCTACAGCTACGTCTTCCTGCTCGGGCAGGAGCGGGTGGGCGTGGCCGCCGGGCAGGATGAGGCCCAGACGGGCAGACGCCGCGGGCGGCGTCGGGCCGAGCCGGACGAGGCGGGACCGGGGCCGGCCGATGTCCGACGCCGGGTCCAGATCGAGGCCCGCACCCTCGACTTCCAGAGCTTCGAGATCCGCACGCGCAGCGCCGACGGCTACGGGCTGAGCTGGACGCCGTTTCAGGCCGGCACCGGCCGCGGGCGGAGCAACCCGCCCAGCCCCGCGCCCGTGATGGACGAGGCCGGCAAGCCGGTGGCCTCCGCCTGCACGGCGCCGGCCTTCGAGACCCACGGGCTCGCGGGCTCGATCAGCATCGTCGAGCGCACCTATCACTACGTCTACACGGACGTGCTGCCGGAGGATTGCGGCCTCGCCCCCGAGAAGCGGCGCACGGCCCTCTATCTGCGCACCGCCCAGGACCTGTCCGGACCCAAGGTCTGGTCCGTCGCAAAAAAGCTCGCCGGGCCCCTGCCGCCGGGGAGCCTCGTGCGGGTTGCCCGCGCCAAGGGGATGCAGCGCTGGGCGGTGTCCTACACCTGCCAGCGGCCCGCCAACGCGCCGGGCGGCCCGGTGGCCGATATCTGCCTGCAATACACCGCCGACATGAGCCTCGACGGGATCGGCACCCTCAAGCTCTATGCCGACCCGGTGGAGGCCGGCCGCTCGCCCGCCTATCTCGGCCTGCGCTCGGGGGGCGACGGCAGCGGCCGCTTCGACCGGAGCGCCCATTTCTGGATGACGGACGCGCAAGGGAACCTCGACACGCCGTCGATCTACCCCAACAAGGCCGGCTTCCTGACCTGGCTCGATCGCCTCGCCCCGACCGCCTCCGGCCGCGACACGTCGAGCCTTTACGGCCGCCCGGTCTACTGGGCGACGTGGACGGTGCGCCGGACCGACGCGCAATAAGCGGCGCGAGCCGCTATATGGGCGGCCGAGTCGCCATTGTAGGCTGGCCTGACGGAACCGATGGACACCGAAATCGACCTGTGGTTCGCCGCGAGCATCGTGGTGATCTCGCTTCTGCTCTCGGCCTTCTTCGCGGGGGCCGAGACCGCGTTCACGGCCGCCTCCCGGGCGCGGATGCACACGCTGGAGCAGGCGGGGGACCCGCGGGCGGCAATCGTCAACCGCATCCTGGCGATCCGCGAGCGCTTCATCGGCGCCATGCTGATCGGCTACAACATCGTGGCGATCGGCGCCTCGGCCTTTACCACCAGCGTGCTGACCGCCCTGTTCGGCAAGAGCGGCGTGATCTACGCGACCGTCGGCATGTCGGTGCTGGTCATCGTCTTCGCCGAGGTGCTGCCGAAGACGCTCGCCATCTCGAAGCCCGACCAGACCGCACTCGTCACCGCGCGTCCCGTCGCCTTCGCGGTCGCCATCATGGGACCGCTGGCAATCGCCATCGAGCAGCTGGTGCGGCTGATGCTGAAGCCGTTCGGCGTGACCATCGGCGAGCACCAGTCGATCCTCACCGCCGCCGAGGAATTGCGCGGGCAGGTGGCGCTGATGCACCGCGAGGGCGGGGTCGCCAAGGCCGAGCGCGACATGCTCGGTGGCCTCCTCGACCTGTCGGAGCTGACCGTCTCCGACGTGATGGTCCACCGCACCAAGATGCGGGCGATCGACGCCGACCAATCCTCCGAGGACATCGTGCGGGCGGTCCTGTCCTCGCCCTACACGCGGATGCCCCTGTGGCGCGGCACGCCCGAGAACATCATCGGCGTCCTCCACGCCAAGGACCTGCTGCGGGCGCTCGACGCCGCGGGGGGTGACGCCTCGGGGCTGAAGGTCGAGGCGCTGGCGCTGGAGACGTGGTTCGTGCCGGGCACGACCTCGCTGCGCGCCCAGCTCAAGGCGTTCCTGACCAAGAAGACCCACTTCGCCCTGGTGGTCGACGAGTACGGCGAGGTGATGGGGCTGGTGACCCTGGAGGACATCCTGGAGGAAATCGTCGGCGAGATCGCCGACGAGCACGACGTCACGGTCTCCGGGGTGCGGCCGCAGGGGGACGGCTCGGTCAATGTCGATGGCGGCGTGCCGATCCGCGACCTCAACCGGGCGATGGACTGGAACCTGCCCGACGAGGAGGCCACCACGATCGCGGGCCTCGTGATCCACGAGGCCCGGACCATCCCCGACCAGGGCACGGCCTTCAACTTTCACGGGTTCCGCTTCCAGGTGATCCGGAAGGCCAAGAACCGGATCACGACGCTGCGGATCACGCCGCTGACGGCGACCGGGGTGCAGGCGAGCGCGCTGCCGGAGGCGCAGCGCGGCGGGGAGTGAGCGCGCGGTTTGGGATCGGCGGGGGCGCCTATGCCACGCGCCCTTTCCCGGGCGCATGGCACGAAAGCGGAATGCGAACCGGGAGCCGGCGCAAGAATCGCCGCGACAGCGGCACCAGCTGGTCAAGATGGCCGCCTCGCGACGTTTGGCCCCGGTTCCCGGATCACCTGCCACGTTCGTTTCAGGCGTCCGGAAAAAGGTCGGTGCCGGACCGGCTCACCCCGGCATCGCCTCCAGCCCCTCCGCGCGGATCCAGTCGCGGGTCCGGTCCAGCGCCCGGCCGAGCCGGTCGAACAGGGCGTCGATCTCGTCCGGTGTGATGATCAGCGGCGGGCAGACGGCGACGCGATCGCCGGCCAGCGCGCGCACGATCAGTCCCTCACCTTGCGCGAAGGCGACGCAGCGGGCGGCCACGCCCTTCTTCGGGTCGTATTGCCGCTTGCTCGCCTTGTCGGCGACGATCTCCAGCCCGCCAATCAGCCCGATGCCGTTGGCCTCGCCCACAATGTCGTGCTCGGTGAGCGTCGCGAGCCGGCGCTGGAAATGCGGCGCCTTCTCAGCCGCGCCCTCGATGACCCTGTCGCGCCGGTAGATCTCGATCGCCTTCAGCGCCACCGCGGCGGCCACGGGATGCCCCGAATAGGTCGTGCCGTGGCCGAAGGTACCGAGCTTCTCGCTCTGGCTGATCAGGACCTGATAGAGCGGTTCGTCGATGCTGACGCCGCCGAGCGGCATATAGGCGGAGGTCAGCGCCTTGGCGAAGGAGATCGAGTCCGGCCGGACGCCGAGCGCCTCGCTGCCGAACCACGTGCCGCACCGGCCGAAGCCGCAGATCACCTCGTCGGCGATGAAACGCACGTCGTATTTCGCCAGCACGGCCTGGATCGCCGCGAAGTAACCGCGCGGCGGCACGATCGCCCCGCCCGCGCCCATCACCGGCTCGGCGATGAAGGCCGCCACCGTCTCGGGGCCCTCGCGCAGGATCGTCTCCTCCAGCTCGGCGGCGAGCCGGGCCGAATAGGCCTCCTCGCTCTCGCCTGCTTCAGCGCCCCGATAGTGGTGGGCGGCGGAGACGTGCAGGAAGCCCGGCAGCGGCAGGTCCCAATCGGCGTGGTTCGCCGTCAGCCCGGTCATCGAGGCGCTCGCCACCGTGACCCCGTGATAGCCCTTCTGCCGGGCGATGATCTTTTTCTTACGCGGCCGGCCGAGCGCGTTGTTGTAGTACCATGTCAGCTTGACCTGGGTGTCGTTGGCCTCTGACCCCGAGGACGTAAAAAAAATCTTCGAGGTCGGGACCGGCATCAGCTCCTTGAGCGTCTCGGCGAGCTCGATCCCCGGATCGTGGCTGCGGCCCGAGAACAGGTGGGTGAAGGGCAGGCGCGCCATCTGCGTCTGAGCCGCCTCGACGAGTTCGGTGTTCGAGTAGCCGAGCGCCGTACACCACAGGCCCGACATGCCCTCGATATAGGCGCGCCCCTCCGTGTCGTAGACATGGACGCCCTGGCCGCGCTCCAGGACCAGCGGGCCCGTCTGTCGGTGCGTCGACAGGTTGGTGTAGGGGTGGAGCAGGGTTTCGACGTCGCGGGTCGCGAGATTCGAGAGCATCGGCGGCAGGTCCTCGTGCCGAGGGGATCCGCCACACTACCGACCCGATGCACCGGCAGGTAGCCCGGCGGACCCGCCTCCGGCCGTTGTCGGATGCATGCCGGACGCGCTGTACGCCCCATGCTCGAACCCGAAACCTTCGTCGCCCAGCCCGCCCCCGGCCGCGCCTGCGGCGCCTGCACGCTCTGCTGCAAGGTCTACGACGTGCCGGCAGTCGAGAGCGTGGCCGGCCAATGGTGCCGGCACACCAAGGCCGGGCAGGGCTGCGCCATCCACGCCACCCGCCCCGACCATTGCCGCGCCTTCCACTGCCTCTGGATGACGGAGAGCTGGCTTGGGCCGGAATGGAAACCCGATCGCGCCAAGATGGTGCTGGCTTTGGATCCGCTCACCCGCAACATGAACGTGCAGGTCGATCCCGGGCAGGCGAATGCGTGGCGGCGCGAGCCCTATTACGGGCAGCTCAAGCGATGGGCCGCAGCCTCGGTGCCGCTGCGCCGGCACGTGCTGGTCCACGTGAACAAGACCACCACCGTCGTCCTGCCGGACCGTGACGTCAGCCTCGGGGTGGTCTCGGCCCAGGAGCGCATCGTCTCGCGGGAGCGGATGACGCCGCAGGGGCCGAGCTTCGACGTGGAGAAGGTGCCGGCCTGAGCGGGCAACCGCGTTCAACGATCCGCGCCGGCAGCGCGCCGCATCACGGGGGATTCGACCACCAGGAAGGTCATCTGGAACAGGATGAGACCCGTATCGTCGGTCACCTCGATGCGCCAATCCTCGCCGAGGGCGATCCGGTGCGCGTCGTGCTTCAGGATGTCGCCGGCGATCCGAATGGCTTCGAGCCGGGCGGCCTGAGTGTCGGGCAGCTCAGTCCCTTCCGTATCCAGCACGGAACAGCCGTCGTGGACATGGAAGTGGAAGCGCGGCATCGACGTAGCCTAATAACCTCCAGGCGGGGGTACGGCCAACCCTCACTCGCAGCCGCGCCGATCGCCATTGCTGCACTTGGCACACCTTTATACAATATCGGTAGCCATAACTATGACCCACATCAGAGTCGCGTCGGATTGCGTTACGATCGGGCGCGGCTCCAGGCCGCTGTCGCGACGCACCCGCTCGCGCCAGCGGTGTCCGCGTCTGCAGAGAGCGCTCTCGATCGGAAGACCCAATCGGTTGCGACGCGCGGCCCCGACGCCGATGCGGTCACAGGTGGCGTGCGCATCTTGCGAAGCGGGCCGGCTTGCCCGATGGATCGTGCATGACGACGGTGCATGACTTCACTGTTACCGCTGCCGACGGGACGCCCTACGCGCTCGCCCAGCATCGCGGCCAAGTGCTGCTGATCGTGAACACGGCCTCGCGTTGCGGCTTCACCCCGCAATACGAGGGGCTGGAAGCGCTCTGGCGGCGGTACCGGGTTGCGGGCCTGACGGTTCTGGGCTTTCCCTGCAATCAGTTCGCCGCGCAGGAGCCCGGCGACGCCGCCGAGATCGCCCGCTTCTGCACCCTGAAATACGAGGTGAGCTTCCCCGTCCTGGCGAAGGTCGCGGTGAACGGACCGGGGGCCGAACCGCTGTACGATTATCTCACACATGCCCGGCGCGGGCTGTTCGGTACCCGGGCGGTGAAGTGGAACTTCGCGAAGTTCCTCGTAGGGCGCGATGGCCGGGTCATCGCCCGCTACGCCCCCAGGACAAAGCCAGCCGCCCTGGAGGCGGAGATTCAGGCGGCGCTCGCCGCGGCGCCGTGAGGCGCGTCCCGCGCGATGCTCAACCCTCGTACCCGGCGGCCACGCCCACGCGCCTGTCACCGGCGCCGCAGGCCCGCAGGACGGTCCGCAGGGACGCCAGCGGAAAGGGACGAACCGCCTCACGTAGAATCCCGGCGAAGAACCGGATTTCCGCAATCTTCCGCAGTGTCGAACCCGAAGCGCCCCCGGTCGAAGCTCGATCTTCGAGGTCGCGCAGGGCGTCGAAGAGTGCATAGCGGTCAGGCCTGTCGCCGAACGACTGTACACGCGCGGCGAGCGCGGCCATCTCACCCTCGAAGCTGCACGGCACGGACTGAGCGGCACACATGGTCGACCCGAATGCAACGGGAAACGACCTTAGAACAGTCTTCGGACCGAGTCAGCCGGCAGCCCGCGGCCCGCGCGGCAAGTTTCGGATTGTTGCGCCCTTGCATCGGCCGGGATGCACCGACCGGGACCTGTCCCATCAGCGACGGGCTCCGACGAAGTCGGCAGCAGCCTCGAACTCGGCGCGGCGGGCCTCATGGCGCGCCTCCGCCTCGGTGTCGCGGCCCCAGACCTCGGCCTGATAGGTCTCGTCGACATGAGCGGCGGCCCAGGCCTCCGCCGGTGTGAGACGCCCCTCAAGGACCGCCAGCGCGATCAGCAGGGACCCGGTAAGCGTCGTCAGCGTGTGCAGTCCGGCGAGGCGGAACGGGTCGGTCACCGTCTCCACCGCGGCGGAGAGCGCCCGCACCGTGTCGGCCGGCTGGGTGACGTGCATCACGCCCTCACTCAGGATCACCCGGACACCGAACCTCTCCCGCGCCCAATCGAGTATCGGGTCCCAGGCTGCGGCCTGGGCCGCGACCAGTCGCTCCGGATCCCCGGCCCGGTAGGCGACGAGGTCGGTGCCCGTATAGGCGCACAGGTCTGCGGTGACCGCGTCCAACCGCGGAGCGACGCCATCGATCGCCGTGTTGGCGAGCCGGGTCAGCGGCATCCGGGACGGGTCGATCTGCGGGTCCTGGGCCGCCCACTCGGCCGCGACCGCCCCGGCCAGGGCGCGGGTGGGCAGGCGCAGGGGGTTGCGGGCCGGCGTGTTGGCCGGGCGGCCGTCCAGGGTCAGGCGGAAGCCGTCCGGATCCTCCGCGAAGCCGGCCTCCTTGTAGAACCTCCGGGGGAGGGCGGGCTTCGCGTGACCGCGGGCGGCCCGAACCGGATCAGGCGTCTCGTCGTCGCGCGGCTGGCCGAGCCAGTCTGTCGTCTCATCGCTCATGGGGGCGAGATAGGCCTTCCCGGGCCCGCGCGCGAGCCTCCCGGGCTCAGGGACGCGGCGCCGCGGCGGCGAGGAGCCGGGTCTCGAGGGCGCCAGCGCTCGGCATCACGGCGGCGGCCCCCGCGCTGATGAGCGCCTCGGGCGGGTGGTAGCCCCAGGCGACGCCGACGGACTCGGCGCCGGCCGCCACCCCCATGGCGATGTCGAAGGTGGTGTCGCCGACCATCACGGTGGCCTCGGGCGGGCATCCGGCCTCATCCATGGCCTGCTGGAGCATGGTCGGATCGGGCTTGGACGGCGCGTCGTCGGCGCTCTGGGTCGTCACGAACCAGTCGGTCCAACCGTGATGCGCGACCAGCCGGTCGACCCCGCGCCGCGACTTGCCGGTGGCCAGTCCGATCAGAACGTCGTCGCGCTCCCGCAGCCGGGCCAGCAGATCGGCCATGCCGGGGAAGAGCGGCTCCTCATAGGCAGGATCGAGTCGCAGCCGGTTGTAGGCCTGCTTGTAGCTTTCCGAGAGCTCCGCGATCGGCCCGTCGTCGCCGACGAGCCGGCGGAAGGCCTGCGGCAGCGAGAGGCCGACCACCGACAGGGCTTCCCGTCGCCCGGGGGCGGGCAGGCCGTTCTCCGCGAAGGCGAGTCCCTGTGCCGCCACGATGAGGTGCTGGCTGTCGACGAGGGTCCCGTCGACGTCGAAGACCACGAGCCTCATCGCCGCCATCGGGCCGATGACAGATCGTCCGATCGGGATGGGGGCCTGTTGGAGCGCATCACGGCTTCCGGCCCGGCTGCACCGGCTGTCCGGCGGGCTGTCCCGCCTGCCCGGGGACCTGTCCCGCCGACTGGCCCGATTGGCCGCGGGTCCGCTCGTAGCCGAGCCGGCAGCGGATCAGGAACCGCCGGCGCTTACCACCACGCAGCCCGCGCTGATGCGAGGCGCGGTTGCAGGCCGCGTAGGAACGGCGGCGGCGTTCGACCCGGGCGCTGGTGCCCTGCCGGGCCTGGGCGGGCCCCGCCTCGCCGGACGGCGCGACCGGATGCGGCATCGCAGTCTCGACCGGCCGGGTGCCGGTCGTCGGCAGCGCTGGCTTGGACGCCTCGCCCGGGGCCGCATGCGCGATCGGCCCGGCGAGGCACAGGGCGGCGAGGCAGGCCAGCATCGCAAGCTTCATGCGTCAGGATCTCAAGCCGGGAAACGGGGCCGCGACGGATCGGCGGCGCGGGCAGCATATGAGGCGGCGCCTCCGCTTGCCAAGACCTCGCCAAGACTCACCGTGCCGACATTCCCCGTGCCAAGACGGGGTAAGATCGGGGACAAGACATGAGACCCCGGGCGACATCCGGATCGTGATCCGCGTTTCACCGGAGATCGGACCGGGCTCGAACGAAGGCAGGCGGTGAGATGCTGGTTCCGCGATGAATCTTCTGCTGCTTCCAGGCTTCATGACGGACCGCGATCTGTGGTCCGATCTCGCCGACGCTCTCGTGCAGGTCGGGCCGATCACGTACGGCGATCCGAGCCGGGACGCCACGATCAACGCCATGGCTGACCGGGCCATCGCGCAGGCGCCGGACCGATTCGCCCTGGTGGGCTTTTCCATGGGCGGCTACGTGGCCCGGGAGATCGCCCGGCGCATGCCGGATCGAGTCCGCGCCCTCGTGCTCATCGCCACCTCGGCCCGGTCCGACACGCCCGCCCAGGCGCAGCGGAAGGTCGCCGCGGTCGCCCATGTCCGCCATCGGGGTTTCGCCGGGCTCAGCCGGGGCGCGATCCTGCAGTCGGTGCATCCAGCACGGGTGGGCGATGCCGCCCTGCTTGCCCGCATCCGGGCGATGGGCGACCGGCTCGGCGGCGCGGTGTTCCTGCGTCAGGCGGAACAGGCCCGCGAATCCGACCTGGCCCACCTCGACGCGATCGCCTGCCCGACCCTCGTGGTCGCGGCCGAACAGGACGCCCTACGCAGCCTCGACGAGGCGCGCGAGCTTCAGGCTGGTATTCCCGGCGCGACCCTGACGGTGATCGACGGGTCGGGGCATATGCTGCCGCTGGAAGCCCCCGACGCCCTGACGGCGGCGATCGTACCCTGGCTTCGCGCTCAGGCCTCGGGCGCCTCGACGATCGGGTCGTAGCGGGCGGCGTCGAAACCCAGCAGGTTCCAGCTCTGGGCCATGTGGGGCGGCAGCGGGGCGCTGACATCCACGGGCTTGCCGGTGCGCGGGTGCGGGATCACGATCCGCCGGGCGAGCAGGTGGAGCCGGTTCTGGATGCCGCCCGGCAGCTCCCAGTTCTCGACCGAGAAGTATTTCGGGTCGCCGACGATCGGGTGTCCGATATGGGCCGCGTGGGCGCGCAGCTGGTGGGTGCGGCCCGTGACCGGCTTGAACGACAGCCAGGACAGCTTCTGGGCCGCCTGATCGACCATCGCGTAGTAGGTCAGCGCGTGACTCGCGCCCTCGTCGCCGTGCTTGGCCACCCGCATCCGCGCATCGGCGTCGGTCGGCTCCTCCTTGGCGAGGTAGGTCGAGACCCGCCCCTGGCGGACCCGCGGCACGCCGGCGGTGAGCGCCCAGTAGATTTTCCGCGCGGCGCGCGAGCGAAAACTCTTGGCGAGCGTCGCGGCGGCGAGCCGGGTCTTGGCGACGATCAGGCAGCCGGCCGTGTCCTTGTCGAGCCGGTGGACGAGGCGGGGCTTCTGCCCGTCCGGCCCGGTGAGCGCCGCGAGCAGCCCATCCACGTGACGGACCGTCCCCGATCCGCCCTGGACCGCGAGGCCGAAGGGCTTGTTGAGGATCATCATGTCGGCATCCTCGTAGAGGATCAGCGACCGGATGAATTCGGCGTCGTCCTGCTCGCGCAGGGGGTTGCGCGGGCGCTCCGAGGGTTGGTCGAGGCGCAGCGGCGGCACGCGCACGCTCATGCCCGGCTCCAGCCGGTCGTTGGGCTTGGCGCGCTTGCCGTCGACGCGCAATTCGCCCTTGCGGACAATGCTCTGCACCCGGGTGAAGGGCAGCAGTGGGAACCGGGCGGTGAGGAACCGGTCGATGCGCATGCCGGCCTCGTCCGGCTCGACCGTCAGAGTCTGCACCCCGGAGGCGAGGGTCGCGGAGGCGGCGGCCCGCTGCTCGCGCCGGGTCGGGCCGGGGGCGGGCGCCTCCGGACGCCGCGCCGCGGGATTCGACCGCGGCGGGGTCGTCTCAGTGTCGCGTGGCGCAGCCGCGGCGCGGCGGACCGGCGCCTTGCCGGACTTCGAAGGCCCAGCCGGTGCGGCCGCGGTGGAACTCGCGATGCCCCACGGATCGCGCGCGCCGGCATCGTCGCCACGGTTGCGTGCGGCGCGCTCGGCCGCGTCCCGGGCACTGGTGCGTGGGCCCGTACCGGCCCGGCCGGACGCCGCCGATCGTCCGGCCGGAAATTTACCCGTCGGTGGCTTTCGCCCTTTCGGGCCGCCGCGATTGGGAGGTCGTGTCGTCATGATCTGCCGAGGCCCGTCCCCGTTCGAGACGGCGCGTCCTGCCGCGCAGGCCGCAGCGTCGCGGACGGTCCGGATCGAGGGGGTTGCCCGGCTGTAGCACCGCCGACGCGCAGCGGCAAAGGCCAGGTGCGAAGGGACGCGGGCGACGCGGTCGGCTCGACGCGCCATCCACGCACTGACAGCCTGGACCCGGCGCGGTCATCACCGCGCGGTGGCTCAGCCGCGCAAGGCCCGCGGGCTCATGACTTGATGTAGCGCAGCAACGTCTTGTCGGTGACGAGGTCGAAGGGGATCCAGTCGTATTGCTGGACCGGCTCGTGGCGGATCAGCTTCGCGGCATCCTCGACGGCGCGCCCGCCTTCGAGGGCCGCATCCTGGAACACGGTGACATGGATCCGCCGGCTGCGCATGGCGCCGATCCCGTCAAGCGTCCCGTCCACACCGCCGATCAGGATCTGATCCCGCGGGATCTTGGCGGCCTCGAGCGCGTCCGCGGCCCCCATCGCCATCTCGTCGTTGTTGGCGGCGATCGCGTCGATCCTGCGTCCCTCGGCCAGCCATCGCGCGACGAGGGCGGCGGCCCGCTTGCGGTCCCAGTCCGCGGCCTCTTCGGCAGCGATCGTGATGCCGGGAAAGTCGTCCAGAACCTCCTTGACGCCCTGCGTGCGCAGGGCCGAGGCCGAATGGGAGGCCGGCCCCCGGATGATCGCGAGCCGGCCCCTGCCGTTCATCAGCTGCGCCAGCATGGACATCTGCAGCCGTCCGGCGACCAGGTCGTTCGGCAGGGCGAGGGCGACCCGCCCGGCAAACCAATCCTCGCGCGGCCCGTTATTCACGTAGACCAGGGGGATATCCGCTTCCTGTGCGAGGCGCGTGATCTCCCGCGTCGCCGCCGCCTCCACGGGGAGGATGATCAGCGCATCGACCTTGTCGCGGATGAACGCCTTGACCTGCTCGATCTGCGTCGCGCCGTCTCCGGTCTCCGCATGGGCGAACCGAACGGTCAGATCCGCATGGGTCTTGGCCCGCTCCTGGATCCCGTCGCGGAGGAACTGGAAGAACGCGACGGGCGGCACCATCGAGACGCCGATCGTGGCGGCCGAGGCGGAAATCGGGGCCCAGCCCAACGCGATCAGGAGGATCACGACGAGCCGCGCGCCCAGGCGGCGGGCGGCGCGGGATCGGGGTTTCGAAATCATTGCGGTTGTCTCTCGGATCGATCGGGCGGGCGGCGGGTGGCGATCACCGCCGGCCGCGGCGGTGGCGTCGGGAGCGGGGCTCAGGCAGCCCGGATGGTGCGGAGAAAGCGGTCGACCTCGCCGCCCAGCTGCTCGGCCTGGCCCGACAGCGCGTTGGCCGCGTCCAGAACCTGCGCGGCGGCGGAGCCGGCCTGCTGCGCCCGGCTGGCGACGCCGGTGATCGTCGCCGTGACCTCCCCGGTCCCGGTCGCCGCCTGGGTGATGTTGAGAGCGATCTCCCGTGTCGCCGTATTCTGCTCCTCGACCGCCGCCGCGATCGACGCTGCCGCGGCGCTCATGTCCTGGATCCGGGTCGTGATCCCCGTGATGGCCGCGACGACCTCGGACGTGAACCCCTGGATCGTCGCCACGTGACGCGCGATATCGTCGGTCGCCGCAGCGGTCTGGCCAGCGAGCGCCTTGACCTCGGACGCGACGACGGCGAAGCCGCGCCCGGCCTCCCCGGCCCGGGCCGCCTCGATCGTGGCGTTCAGGGCCAGGAGGTTGGTCTGCTTGGCCAGCGTCGCGATGATGCCGACGACGTCGCCGATCTGCGACGCCGCACCGCTGAGGGCCTGCACCAGCGTGGCGGTCTGTGCGGCTTCCCCGGCGACGCTGCCGGCCATCGCGGACGAGACCTCGGCCTGACGGCCGACATCGCGGACCGATGTCTCGAGGTCTCCGGCCGCCGCGGCCACCATCTTGACGTTGGCCGTAGCCTGCTCGGCCGCACTCGCCACGGCGGTCGACTGCCCCGCCGTCTCGCTGGCGATCCCCGTCATCGCTTCGGCCGTCTTGCGCAGCTGCGCGGACGCCGCCGAGAGCGCGGTCACGATCCCGCCGACCGCCGTCTCGAAGCGGTTAGCCAGCTCGACCATGGCCTGACGGCTCTGTTCCTCGGCCTGCCGACGGGCTTCGGTCGCCTCGCGTTCCAGGATCCTGGCCCGCTGCATGTTGTCCTGGAAGACCCGTACGGCCGCCGCCATGGCTCCGATCTCGTCGACGCGGCCGAGACCCGGGACAGTCACGTCGAGCTCGTTAGCCGACAGGCGCCGCATCACGCCAGTCATCGTCATGATCGGCGTCGCCACCCTGCGGACGACGAAGATACTGACCACCAGGGTCAGGATCGCCGCGACGCCGAGCGCGATGGTCACCGAGAGGGTCGACGTCCGGCCCACCGCGTCAGCCGCCGCGCTCCGCTCGGCCACCCGCGCCTGCCGGTGCGCGAGCACCGCACGCACCGCCGTCCGGAACGCGTCCGCGTCCTTGCCGAAAGCCCCGAACCCGACCGCGTCGGCGAGGGCGTGCTCACCGGCCCGATCGAGGGCCGAGACTTGGCTCTCGATCGCGAGGAAGTGCTGCCACGCCTCCCGAAGGCGGTGCGCGAGTGCCTGTTCCTCCGGGCCGGACACCGTCGGTGCGTAGCGGCTCCAGGCGGCTGAGAAGACTTCCTGCGCCTTCTGAAGCTGATCCGCGTAGGTTCGAGCCTCCGCTGCCCCGCGGGCGCTGTGGGCGAGAACACCCAAGGCGCGGAGTTCCTGGCTCACTTCGTTCATGAGGCCCAGATTCGCCGCCGCGTCGATTTCACCCACGACTGACTGCGCCGAGTTATTGATCAGTCGAACGCGCGTGATCGCAAAAAGTCCGATGACCATTGCGAGCAAGAATAAGATAACGAACGATCCAACGATGATTTTTCTCAAACTGAAGAACGATCTCCATCGTGAAGAACTAAAGTTCGACCCCATGAAAAAACCTGCATACGCTGATGACCTTGCCGATCTGCTTAACCAGTCGTCCTGCGTGCATCAACTAAAATTCCAGTCGATGACGAGATGATCATATTAAAATCCAAGTCGGATAGAGCGACGAACAGGATGCCGCATGAGACGCCAATTTTCCCAAATGACTATTGATGTCTAGCACTAGAAGAAACTTGAAGAATGTTGATTTGTCGATGTCGGCATCATCGGCCCATTTCAGGGCACCGTGTTCGGCGGCGCCGGCATTCGTGCCGGCGCGCCCGGCGGTGCGGAAGGCGCCGGCTTGGGATCGTCTCGCGTGAAGCCACGTCCGCCAGGGTGTGGTGTCGTCATCACCGCGCAGGAATCCGCCCGCCCTCACGGGCGGGCGCGGGCGGGCGGGCGCCGGGCCCTGACTGTCGTGGGATAATGGAACCGGGAATAGGATAATCTCGCGTCGCGAGCCTGCGGCGGCAAAGCGGAGGTCCGGCCGCAGGCAGTGGCACGCGGCCGACCACGACTTCGGGGCCAAGAACGGACCGGGTGTTCAGACGATGCGGCCAGCCTCCCGGACAATCTGCACCAATCGCCGGGGGGCTGGGGTCACGCCACGGCAGAGCTCCGCCTGACGATCGTCCGAAGGGACGTATCGGCCCCCGCATGCATAAATCCGGGATCGGCAGCCCTCGCCCTGGCGACAAGCTCGGTCCGGAGCGGTTGCAAGTGCTTGCGCGCTTCGGCGATGTCGAACTGGGTTTGCAGGCCCATCAGTGTTTCCATCTCGATGCCAAACACCGTCTCGATCCGGAACGCCAATTCGGCAGTCAGGGGAACCTTCTCGTTCAGAAAATCAAACAGGGCCTGACGCGGCACGTCCAGCAGGCTGGCAGCATCCATGACGGTCAGGTTACGGGGCTCGATGACATTGCGAAGAACGTAGCCACCCGGGTGGCCAGGATTTTGCAGTCGATAGGTCATAGCCAGCATACCTTTCTCGATAGATCTTCGCAGCCCGTCCGTCTTTGGGTCGGAAACGGAGATCAAAGCCCAGAAAGCTTCTGTCATTCCCTGTGAATGAAGCAGATGATGCTACTACGCTGAACTTTGCGCACGGTTCCACGAGTCGGGATCCGTCCATGAATGTCTGCCTGGCTGCGCAGCCTGATGATCGAACGTACTGCTCTTAGCGGATCAAACGAACCGCTTCAGTTTCAGTTCTACGAAACGCGTTTCTTCAAAACGCTTGTTATCGTCACGGCGCGATCATCTTACAGACCGCATCCCAGTGCGACACCCGCCTTTGCGGGGCTGCCCCTGGCGCAAGCCCCGCCCGCCATGGGACCGTCAGACGCGCGCCGGTTGCGACGAAACCCGGGTGCCGTTCCCTCTCCGATACGATCGGGAACGGCACCAAGGCGCCCACGACGGACATGGTGGCGTAGTGTCCCGTCCGGCGCCCCTCAGGCGGCGGACCGGCCCGCAACTCTCCTCGGCTGGGACCTCTGCTTGCTGACCAGTTGCATCTGGACCGCACGATCACGCTGGCGCAGGACAGCCAAATCGAAGCGCGTCTGCATTTCCATGAGCGCTTCTGCGTTGAACCCGAACGCTTTCTCGATCTGGAACGCGATCTCGACCGTCAAGCTGGCTCGCTCAGCCATGAAGTCAGACAAGCCCTGGCGGGTCACGCCCAATGCGGCGGCGGCCCCCATGATGGTCAGATTACGCGGCTCGAAAATCTTGCGCCGCACAAATCCGCCCGGGTGAAAGGGCTTCGCGAGTGAGTATCCGGTGTCCATTGTGCATTCCCCTCATACTTCTGCGTTATTTCTACGTCATCGTCATGTACTTATTTTCTAAAGACGCGGGCCGAGCGCACCTTGCATCAAACGCTTTACTTACTCTTGGAAAACAAACGCCCCACGACATTCGCGCTCGCGCGATCAGATCGCGCGATGAGTGATGTGATCGCCTATCCGATATTGGGATATAATCTTTTAAGATCCGATCTTTCCCGAAGATCTATTTCAAAAACACTGTATTCACCGACTCTGATCTCCAGAGGCGTGTGAAATAACAAAGGGACCATCGAGCGTCAAGCAATTAGGAGATGCCGCTGGCAGAAATTCTGCAGCCTTCCGCTGTATTCAATCAAACCGCAAAACCAAATCTCAAGGCCTAACCTTGAAAGACTTTGACGACAGAAGGAAATTCAATTGGGCGACAGCCACATTGCGGCGACGCTGATCCCGTATCCGCCCTTGAAACCGATTGGAACGGCGCTGTGACGCCCTCACGGTTATCCACAGGCTTGACGCGAAGGGGCGATGCAACCAAGCTCGACAGCGACGGTTCCCCTCGGGGATCAAAAGGGAACGCAGGGAGGGGTTCGCCCCGAAGCCGCGGCTGCCCCCGCAACTGTGAGCGGAGAGCCCTTCACCACCACGTCACTGGGTCGAGAGATTCGGGAAGACGGTGTCAGGGCGGCGACCCGCGAGCCAGGAGACCTGCCGTCAGCCGTGGTCACACGCGAAACGCGTCGGGCGGGGTGTCCTGACGGGTGTCGAGACGCCCGTGCGTGAGCGCGGTCGACGCGGCCTCGTTCGCGGTGACGTGCCACAGCAAGCGCGCCCGCGACGCCTGTCCCGATGTCCGTCCACGCCACCACCACTCTCGTTTCCGCGCGTCCGGAGCACCTGCGCGCAGGTAGCAGGGCGTCCAGGAGCAACGAGAGAGTGACATGTTATTACATTGCGTGTATGGCTTCGGGAGGCCGCGGGTCGCGCCAGGATCCCGTGCTCCATGTTCTGTCCGACGCGTCGCCCCCGCTTCAGCGGGCCAGTTCCGCTCTGCGGCATCCTCATCGCGCTCCTGGCAAGCCCGTCCGCCGCGCAGGAGACCATCGCCCTGGATCAGCTCTCGGTTGAGGGGGACGGCGGGGATGCGAACCGTGCCAGCCCGACCGGGCTCAACCTGCGCACCCGGGACCGGACGGCGAGCCGCCTGGGCCTGACGCCGCTGGAGACCCCGGCCAGCCTCGACATCGTGTCGGGTGAGACCGCGCGGCTGCGCGGCCAGGACACGATCGCCGAGGCCGTGACGCAGGACGCCACCGGCATCACCACGATCGCGGCGCCCGGCAACGGCAACGGCGCGTTCACGTCCCGGGGCTTCGCCGGCCCGAACTCGATCCAGCAGCTCTACGACGGCACGCGCTTCTATGTCGGCGCCAACACCGTGACCTTCCCGTTCGACACGTGGAACGTCGAGCGGATCGAGGTGCTGCGCGGGCCGTCCTCGGTGCTCTACGGCGACGGCGCGATCGGCGGCGTCATCAACGTGGTGCCCAAGAAGCCAGTCTTCGTGCCGATCAACGCCGCCCGCGCGGTGGTGGGCACCGACGGCGTGGCGCGGCTCGCCTTCGATTCCGGCGGCGGGCTCGGGCAGGCCGAGTTCGGCGATACCTTCGCGTACCGCCTCAACGTCAGCGGCAACCGCGCCGACGGCTGGATCCGGCCGGAGGGCGATTTCCGCAATCTCGCAGTCTCCGCTGCCCTGCTGTTCCGGCCGAGCGCAGACCTCGCATTCACGCTGAGCCACGACCTCGGCTACCAGGAGCCTGCGCGCTACTGGGGCACGCCCCTGGTCGAGGGACGGATCCCGGACCTCATCCGGTTCAACAACTACAATGTCCGAGATGCGAAGATCACCTGGGCCGACAACTGGACCCAGCTCAAGACCGAGTGGACGCCCTCGGCCGACATCACGGTCCGCAACACCGCCTATCGGCTCACCAGCCGGCGCCACTGGCTCGATGTCGAGCAATACTCCGTCAACCGCAGCACCGGGCTGGTGGACCGGGGCGACTATCTGGAGATCTATCACAGCCAGGAACAGGTCGGGGACCGGCTCGACGCGACTGTCCGGGGCAGCCTGTTCGGGCTGCCGAACCAGTTCGTGGCCGGCTTCGATGTGAACCACATCGACTTCCGGCACACCAACAACTTCTACTTCGACCAGACGACCAGCGTGCCGCTCGCTGGCTACGATCCGGGTTTCTTCCCGCAGAACGGCCGCGCACGCCCGGCCTACGCTACGCAAACGAGCCAAGCCTCGATCTTCGCCGAGGACCGGGTGATCCTCTCGGATGGCCTCTCGTTCCTCACGGGCGTGCGCCTCGACGTGCCGACCCTGAACCGGGAGGACCTGCAGACCGGCTCGCGTTTCGCGAAGACCTACCACGCGCTCGGATACCGGTTCGGCCTCGTCTACAACCCGACGCCGGACAGCGCGCTCTACGCCCAGTACAGTTTCGCCACCGATCCGGTGAACAGCCTGATCACGCTGTCGCAATCGCTGGCGGGCTTCAGGCTCGCTACCGGCGATCAGGTCGAGCTGGGCGCCAAGGGACTGGCCTTCGACGGCGCGCTGGAATGGACGATTACCGGCTACCAGATCGTCAAGGACAACCTGATCTCGGCGGTGCCGGGCCGGCCGACACTCAGCACGCAGGTTGGAAGCCAGTCGTCGTCGGGCTTCGAACTGGCGCTTGGCTGGCGCTTCGCCCCGGGCTGGCGGCTCGACGGCAATCTGGCCCTCCTGCACGCGCAATATGACCGGTTCGACCAGACCGTGAACGGCGCCACCGTCTCGTATGCCGGCAACCAGCCGATCGATGTGCCCGAGCGCGTCGCCAACCTCTGGCTGACCTGGGATGTCGCGCGCGACTGGACCGCGCGGGTGGGGCTCCAGAACGTGGGCCAAGTCTACAGCGACTTCGGCAACACGGCGCGGCGCCCGGCCTACAACCTCGTCAACCTCGTGCTCGATCGTCAGGTCACGGCGGATTCGCGCCTGTCCATGCGGGTCTACAACCTGTTCGACAGGGTCTACGCGATCAGCGGCAATACGGTGAACGGGATCGGCACCAACTGGCTGCTCGGGCGCCCGCGCTCGATCGAGGTCGCCTACACGGTGACGTGGTGAGCCTGCCGCGGCGCCTCGGCAAGGCGGGGCGACGCTGGCTCATCCTGTTCCACCGCTGGTCCGGCATCGCCGCGGGGCTGTTCTTCGCCCTGTGGATTTTGTCCGGGCTGGTGATGCTCTACGTGCCGTTCCCGACGCTCACCGAGGCCGAGCGTCTGGCGCGGCTCGCGCCGATCGCCTGGGACGACGTCGCCGTTGCGCCGGAGGATGCGCTTCGCACCGGCGGGCTCCGGGGCGTGCCGGCCGCCTTCGGGCTGGACATGCAGGGTGGCGAGCCCGTCTACCGGATCACCGGCCACGACGGCGCCCGGGCGACGGTCTCGGCACGGACCGGCGCGCGGCTTGGTCCGCTGACGCCCGCGGACGCGCTGCGTCTCGCGGGCGAAGGGGCCCCCGACGCACGGGTCGAGTCGGTCGCGCGGGACCAATGGACCGTCACGGCCCGCTATGATCCGCTGCGACCTTTCCTGAAGGTGGCCCTCGGCGACGTTTCCGGAACCGAACTCTACGTGTCGCAGGTCACCGGCGAGATCGCCCTCGACACGACCCGCTCCGAGCGGGCCTGGAACTGGGTCGGCGCGGTGGCGCACTGGATCTACCTCACCCCGCTGCGCGCCCGGCCGGAGCTCTGGCGGGCGGTACTCCTGTGGCTCTCCGGCTTGGCGGCCCTCGGCGCGCTCAGCGGGGGCACGATCGGAATCTGGCGCCTGCGCGTTCGGCGGCGCTACGCGGGCGGGACCGTGACGCCCTATCGTGGACTTACGCGCTGGCATCACCTGCTCGGCCTCGCGGGCGGCCTCGGGCTGAGCTCGTTCATCGTCAGCGGCTGGATCTCCATGAACCCGAACAGCTGGTTCACCTCCGTCAGCCCGCCCGCGGAGTTGCGCGCCGCCTATGCCGGAACCCCGCCCACCCTCGGGCTCGACCCGCAACGCCTGCGCGATTTCGCCGGACCGGAGACCCGCGCCCTACGCTTCGCCGCCATCGGTGGACGCTGGTGGATCGTCGCCGAGGCGCCGGGCGGCCCGCGGACGATCGGGACGGACGGCGCGACTGTCCTCGACGCGCGCCTCATCGCGGCGGCCGCGGCAGGCGGTTTCGCGGGCGGCCCCCTCCGATCGATCCGCCTGCTGACAGCCTACGATGCCTACTGGTATCCCCACGGGGCCGACCCACGGCCGCTTCCGGTGATGCGCCTGCGCTTCGGCGACGCGGCGGCCACATGGCTCCATATCGATCCCCGGGATGGCACACTCCTCCAGCGCCTGGACCGCTCGGGCCGGATCAATCGCTGGCTGTTCGATGCGGCGCACCGACTGGACCTGCCGGGGCTCACCGGCAACCGGTCTCTGCACGATGCGGCCCAGTGGATCCTGAACCTGCTGGCGGCCGGCATCGCGCTCACCGGTATCGCGGCAGGCTGGCGACGCCTGCGCCGGACCCTGTCCGCCTAAGGCGGGTTTCGCGTTTTGTCTCCAGCATCTGAGGCCGGCGAGGCGGCACTTGCGACCCGACCCGGACGTGGGGAACGCCGTCGGCGCTTCCCGAAGGTGGCCAACCGTTAGCCGTATGAGCCCCTAAACTCGGAGGCGGTCGCGGAAGCGCGGTGAGGATGAGACGGCCGTTCGGTTGCAAGCCCAGGCGGACAATCGAACAGGTCGCCAGCAGGTCCGACGAACGCAGCATTCGTCGCCCGGATAGCCTTCGGGTGCTACCGCTCACCCTTGGCGGCCACGGCGACCGCGCCGACGTGGTTCAGCACGCCCACAATGCCGGATAGCTCACCCTTGGCGCGGGGATCTCGTTTTCCGTCGAGCCGCTCTCAACGTTTGCGCGCATATTCTTCGCGGTTGGCCCCGTGCTGCCGATCATCCTGCCGACCGCCCATGGAGCAGCGAAGGATAGCGTAATCGCAAGCGCCGAGAGGGCCCCCCAGTTCGAGCGCGAGGTCTACGCCCGATCAGAGGCCAGATCACAGCCACCGGCACGGCAGATAGCAAAATGCCCGGCCGCAAGGCCGGGCAGTAGGGTCCCTTTGCACGGGGACATCAAGACCGGGAAGCTTTGGAGAACAAACCGGTCCCGATCTGGAATTAGAAATCGCGCTGGACGCGGAAGCGGATCTGCTGGACAGATTGCTCCGTCGCGGTGCGAACCGGACCGCCGGCGTTGATCGCGGCGACACGAGCCGCCGTATACGCCGTCGGATCCTTATCGATATCGATCACCCGACCATTCTTGACACCGATCTGGGTGTAAAAGCCTTCCAAACCAATGTCGAGGTCCTTGACCGGCGACCAGATGATGTTGGCGCCAGCGACGAACTGATACGTATCACGCAGCGCCTGGCTCAAATTGTAGAAGCGGGACCCTGGCGTACCCACCGCGTTTTGGCCGAACGCCTGGGTGCCGGCGGGGTTCAGAGCACCGAATATGAGCCCCTGACCGTTCCGCGCCGACGCGGAATAGTTCATCTCGCCGTAAGAGCCGAACAGGGCCGAACGCCACTCCGGGTTCCAGTAGTGCAAGTATGACCCGACCACCGTGAAGCTGTCGGACAACTGCAACTGACCCGTGACCGGGTTGACCGTCGCGTCGTTGAAGTACTGCTGGAATTTCGAGCCCTGCAAAGTGCCTGCAGTCTGAGCGTAGCAACCAGTGTACTGACAGTAGCCGGTATACATCTGAGCGCCCTTGGCATAGGCGCCCTGCAGATAGAGGGTGTCACCCGGCGCGATGAACGGCGCGTTGATTTTCAGGCCGCCCTGAATCGCGTAGCCATAGGGGCTGTTGGTATGGGCCGGCGCTGTGACGGCGTTGGCGATCGGCGTATTGTTGATGTTGCCGATATCGATCTGGTGCGAGGCGGCCGACAGCTGAGCAGAGCCCCAGGCTTGGTCGAGGCGCACGACGCCGACGAAGTCCGGCATCTCATTACGCTGGATCACATCGACGGTCTGGAAGGCTGCCGACGAGGCGAGCAACGTACCCGCAGCATTCCGGACGAAGATGGGGGCCGGGACAAACGTGACGCCGAAGTTCGAAATCGAGCCGTTGGCGGCGGAAACGGTTGTGGCGAGGGGCGAGAACACGTTGCTCCGACGGAACGTCGGGTCTTCGATCGATATCGTTGCCGACAGGCCATTTCCGACCGTCGCCGTGTAGGCGAGCAGGTTGGTGGAGAAAACGTCCGAGCCAGCGGTGGCACCGGCGAATTCGAAGTCGTGGGCGTAGAAATCGAAGAACGACGACGCGCGACCAGCAGTGAGACCGGCGAACTGGATGAATGCCTTATCGACGTTCACGAATTGCTGGGCACGACCAAACTCATCCTGTCCCAGCGCTGCGTAGGCGTTGCCGATACGCTGCTGGGTACCAGATGTCCCGCCGCCGTAGGATCCACCCGTCCGTGACCCTGCATCGAGGCGAACAAAGGCGCGCAGCGTTCCGTAGGCCGTCTGTGTCCGCGCATCCAAATTGATGCGCAGGCGGCTCCCATAACCAGCAGTATCACCAAGATTTCCGCCGGACTGCCGCGAATAAGTAGTCTCGTAGCCGCCCTCGAACCGGGCGCGACCGGAGATGCGTAGGCATGTGTCGGTTCCGGGGATGTAGAAGAAGCCGGCACCATATGCGCCGCAGACGCGGACGTATTCGATCGGTACCGCCTTCTTGACTGGCAAGTCAGCAGCGTGAGCAGTACTTGCCGCAAAAAATGTCGCAGCCGAACAGAGCAGAGCAGTTTTCAAAAAGCTCATCAGAAACCCCAAGACGTCGAGACCCACAGAATCGTCAGCATTTGGCCGTAGATGCCATTGCCCTTATTTTAATTGGGCCATCATCTCAGATATTTGGCCGCAGACCCTTGTGTTGGTGGGCCCGTTCGCACTGATCATGAGGAAATCGACGGAACTCGCAAGATGAAAACGCAAATTCTAAGCTCAGCCATATGGTTAGTTGCATTATCGCAACTTTTTTATGAGTTTTTTTCTTGTAGAAACACAAGAACTAGCTTTTGTTTCCGCAGGAAAAGACATTTCTATTGATCCGGTATAAAACTCTACTCTGCGATCACGGAATATTGATGCTACTAGAAATACATGGTGCGTTATATGAACAACCTAGGGGCCTCCCCAAATCCGAGCGATGAACAGTGAGGCTCACTGATTCGAGTGGCCCGCATCATCTTGTTTCTAGGCATGCCTTATTCGGAGATCCGAATGACAAATGAGCTAGAACTATATTACGGGCAAGCAAGGTCGGGTAATTTAGCGTGCATTCAAAGGAATGATCCAATATACGGCGATCATTTCATTTTTACGCGCGTCCTGGAAACCCACCCTGGACAAATAAGGACCCGCTACGGAACATTCTGGTCGATCAATGGCGAGCGAATTGACGACCGATGGCAGGGGCGGCTTAATCAGCTCGTTCTGCCGACAATAACCAGACTTGAGTCGGAAGAAAGAAACCTTCAATATATGCGTCAAACCAGGGCTGATCGCAAATTTGAGCTTGCGGCCGCTCGTGCGGTCCTAGAACGACGCATGGCGAAAATGCCCGAAGTTCCGCCGCCTCCCATCCCGACCCTGGAAGAGGCAGAGATCGAACTGCGCGATGCCACAACCTATTGGATGAGCATCGATCAGATCCTCGATTCACCGGGGAATTCAATTCGATTGCGAAGAGAGGCAAGTGAACGACTGGCGACCGCGCGAACCGCGTTCCAGTTGGCAAGTCGCGCTCACGGCCTCCACCGGAATCACGCGCTCCACTCGGAAGGCATGGGAAACAAAAACTACAATGAATACAAAGACGATGGGTCGACAAAAACCGGCCCATACGGACGGCGAGAATACAGGGTGTCTACAAACAAAACGATATCATTCTACACAAATAACGCAGAATCTACCAGCTATACCGTAATATTGCACGACATAAAATCAGAACGGAAATATTGAGTCTGTTGCCTTCCGATGATTGATCGAGGCACAAGGCTCAGCGGTACGATCCTGTTCAGGGCAACGCCCTGGCCCGGGCGGGCTGGATTCGCAGGACATCAGTGGCACCAGCCCCTGGGACGCATGCGCGGTGGTGCCAAGGTCGCGCCCCGGGGCGGTGAAGTCGTCCCGCATCGAGGCCACGCTGTCCACCAAACTCGGATCAGCGCGGCTGCGTCGGCAACGGGCCGCGGGCGGTCCCCACGGCTATGTCCGTCCCGATGCATCCGGCATCCGGATGCGGACCGGCCAAAACCCGCCCTCTTCGGGCAACACGCTACCAAGCGGCCTGACGGCGAATCCTAGAACCGCGCCGTCAGGAACACCCGCACGTTCCGCCCCGGCAGCAGGATCTCGTCCTTCTTGAACGACGTCGCGTTGCGGATGTCGTCGTTCAGGAGGTTGCGGCCCTGCACACCGAAGGTGATCGCGCTCGCCCCGTAGACGGCCGGATCGACGACCTTGGTGTAACTCAGCTCGGCGCGCAGATCGTCGTAGCCCGGGGTCGGTGTCTCGAACACGGCCGTGGCGTCGTGGCTGAAGGCGTGAAGCAGGTTCACCCGGGCGAACCAGCCATCGGCCCGCAGGTAGACACCGCCGCCGACCCGGTAGGGCGGGATGCGCGGCACGTTGCTGCCGTTATCGAACTGCGCGCGGACAAAATCGAACTGTGCTTCGACACCGGCAAAGCCGTTGCCCACCGGCACGAGGTCGTACTGGCCGATGATCTCGGCGCCGTAGAACGTGGCGTTCTGCTGCTGGTAGACAATTTGCCGGTTGTCGGTGCCCGTGCCGCACGAGGCGAAATCGTCGTCGCAGGTAAGCCCCGTGTAATTGCGATAGATGAAGCCGGTGTAGCGGGTGTAATAGCCGGTGGCGTCGAGGCGGAACGGTCCTTCGGCCCGGCGTATGCTGGCTTCCACCGTGCGGGCGCGCTCCTTCTTGAGGTCCGGGTTGCCGATCTCAAAGGTCGCGGTAGCATCGTGCGGCCCCTGCGAAAACAGCTCGTAGCCCGTGGGGCCGCGTTCGACATAGGAGCCGGTCAGGCTTGCCACGAAGCCGAGGGGCAGATCCTGCAGGGCGCCGACGCTGGCGCTCTTGGGGGCGAAACGCCGGGTCCGGGCGTATTGAAACGGTTCCTGACCATCGACCGGCACGTAATCACCGGGAAATTGAGCTGCCGTGCTCGACAGCCGGTCGACCTCGTAGCGCCCCGCCGCCTGGAGCCGCCTGCCCGGGCGCACCTGCAGCTCCTCGAACAGGTAGACCGCATTGGCGCGGGATTCGGTCTTGGGCAGGAAGGATTCGAGCTGCGTGTTGATCACGCGCCGGTCCGACTGAAAGCCCAACGCGCCAGTGAGGTTTCCGAATTCGGTGAAGACCGGGACGTGCTGGAGTTCCAGGCGACCTTCCGCCTCGCGGTTCTTGAAGATCGCCTGGACGCCCTCGAGTCCATCCTCGCCGAAGCCGACCTCGTTGTGGCGATAGACCGAGTAGCCGGCCCAGTAGCGGATCACCTCGAACGGGCCATCGAGCGGGCGGTACTCGCCCCGAGACAGGACGCGATCCTGGTTGGGGGTGAGGCGGGTGCGGTCCTGCTCGGCCACGCCGCCGGGGATCGCGTAGACCGCATCGTAGTGGCTGAACGAGATGCCGACGAAGCCACGGTCGCCGATCGCCGAGATGCCGACCGCGCCGCCTTGCGACGCGTTGTAGGAGTTGCGCTGGATCCCGCCGGGGATCGCGTAGCTGTCGTTGGCGGTCTTGAACCCGTCGGCATGGACCGCGACGCCGTCGCCGCCGGCATCCAAAGTGGCCGCGCCGAGCCGGCCGTTATCCACGCTGGAGAAGCCGCTGGTGACCTGACCCTGCACACCGTTCAGCGGGATGAAGGTCGGCACCCGATTGTTGTCGGCGGACACGACACCGCCGATCGCGCCGGAGCCGTAACGCAGGGTCGCGGGCCCTCGAATCACTTCGATGCGGTCGGCAACCAGCGGGTTCACCGGCACCGCATGGTCTTCGCCGAGGTCCGAAACGCCGCCGTTGACGATGCCGTTCTCCTGAATACGCACCCGGGCGTTGTCGAGGCCGCGGATGATCGGCCGGGAGGCCGCCCCCGGCGCGTAGCTCGTGCCAGAGATGCCCGGCCGGTCGAAGAGGGCGTCACCGAGGGTGCGCGGCTGATCGCGGGCGATCTGCTCCTGCGTGACCACCGTCACGGGTGAGAACGTGTTGGTCGCCACCGGGAGGACACCGATCGGAACCGCGGCATCCGCCGCGATCGCCGCGCGCGGCGGCTGGATCGGGCTCGGGCTCGTGACGCTGATCTCGTCCAGGGCGATCGCCTGTTGGGCCCGCGCCGGCATCACGGTCAATGCACCCGCACCGAGAACGTATGCCAGGAGGCTGCCGGCAAGCGGTTTTGGACGACGGAGCGCGGACATCGGGACCCACAGACTGTTATATCATTTCATCTTGCCGGTCCTGGAAGGGGAGGCAACCGCAGATCGTCCGCAGGCCGCGCGCCGTCGCGCAACGTTACATCATTGCAACATTGGGGCAGGACAATTGCGCTGCCGTTAGCGCTGGCGCCAGGATTCGTGGTCCGAAGCGGCAGCGGAAAAGGCGACCAAGCGCGCTTGGTTCAAGCATCGGCCCGCGAAAGCGTACCGACCGAGGGCGAGGTCGAGATGATCGAGGCGCCGTTCGACGCGCGAGCCCCCATGACGGCCGGTCGGGGCGAGACGCGCCCGGTCGAGCTTGTGCGGGCGGGCCATGGGTTTCCTGTCGCGGCGGGGACCGGAAGTCCGGCGCCGTGCGTCAGGCCGGCAGCCCCTCGGCCTCG
The DNA here is from genome assembly GCF_022829725.1 of Methylobacterium sp. E-005. Lineage (GTDB taxonomy): Bacteria > Pseudomonadota > Alphaproteobacteria > Rhizobiales > Beijerinckiaceae > Methylobacterium. The sequence goes on from NZ_JAKSYG010000240.1 coordinate 124,421, forward strand.
TCGTCCACCTCGGCCTCGATCTCGGCATCGACGTCGGTCGACTCGCCGGCGGCGCCCGCCGCCTCGGCGAGGCCGCGGGCGGCCTTGCGCAGGAGTTTGCGAAGCCGGCGGCGGTCGGTCTTGTCGAGATGGTCGAGCAACTCCGCCTCGACCTCCTCCTGGATCCGCTCGATCGCCTCGGCCTTCGCGAGGCCCGCCGGGGTGAGCTGGACCCGGACCACGCGGCCGTCACCCGATTCGGCCCGGCGCTCGACGATGCCGAGGGCGGCGAGCCGGGTCACGGTCTTCGAAGCCGTGGGTGGCCGCACCCGGAGCAGGGCGGCGAGATCGCCCATCGTCATCGTGCCGGCGCTGGCGAGCGCCTGCACCACCTGCTCCTGCCCGGCGAACAGGCCGAGCTTGGCGAGACGATCGCCCGTGCGGGCGCGGTGCAGGCGCGCCGCCTGAACCAGCGCCCAGCCGACGCTGCGGACGCCGGGCGGCCGCATCTTCTTAGACGTCAGCTCCTGGGCCGCCGTCGCGCTGTCCTGACGATCACGTTTCTGCTTGTCGCCCACCGGAGCGCCCGCGTTTGTGCCGGCGGCCGCCGGGAGTTCCAGAGTCTGCACGATCCACTCCCATCACCGACCGCCCAGGACCCTGTGGCCGCGGCCAGTGACGGTGAGATGACGAGCGTGCGCCGGCCACCGCTCAGCAGTGCATCAGGCGTTGAAGACGATCGAGAATATCCTGGCCGGTACAGGGCCGTGCGATGAAGTCGGCGTGATCGGGCATGCGCGCGGGGTCCGGCGCCGCCCGACCGGAGACGATCAGGATCGGCAGCTGCGGGCGTGCCTCCGCGACCGAACTGGCGAGGTCGAATCCGTCCGTCTTGCCCGAGAGCTGCACGTCGGTGACGAGCCCGCAGATGTCCGGGCGCGCCTGGAGTATGCTGAGTGCCCGCTCGGCGGAGGCGCACTGGACGGTGTCGTAGCCGCCTTCCTCAAGCACGTCGCCGAGGTCCATGATCGTCAGGGCCTCATCCTCGACCAGGAGGATCACCGGCCGATCGCCACCCGAACCCGTCTGCTCACTCGCCACTGTGCACTCCCTCCGGCAGCGTGCGGCTGCGAGGGCCGCCGCACGCGTCTTCAGCCTGAGGTCCAACTGCAGAAACGGTTCCGGGTTGCAGCCCGATACCGCCGGGGCTGCGAGCGATCGGCTCCTGTGTTCAGTTCGCCGCAGTCGCCTGCCCGGTCACCACCGCGACGACCGCGTCGATCAGCCGATCGAGCTCCGCGGCTCCGATGGTCAGCGCGGGCGTCAGATACACGATGTCGCCGAACGGCCGCACCCAGACGCCCCGGTCGAGGAGCCGCGTCTTGAGGGCGGCGAGGTCGGGGGCCTTGGCGAACTGGACCGCCCCGATGGCGCCGAGCACCCGGATATCGGCGATGCCGGGCACGGACCGCAGGTTTTCGAGCCCGTCCGCGAGCCGCGACGCGATGGCCCGGGCCTGGTCGAGGCGCGGCTCGGTCTCGAACAGGTCGAGGCTGGCATTGGCGGCCGCGCAGGCCAGGGGATTGGCCATGAAGGTCGGGCCGTGCATCAGCGCGGCCGCGGGATCGTCGGACCAGAAGGCCTCGAACACCTCCGAGCGGGCGATGGTGGCGGCGAGTGCCAGGGTGCCGCCGGTCAGCGCCTTCGACAGGCACAGGATGTCGGGCACGATCCCGGCCTGCTCGCAGGCGAACAGGGTGCCGGTACGTCCGAAGCCGGTGAAGATCTCGTCGGCGATCAGCGGCAGGCCGTGGCGGCGGGCGAGGCGCGCCACGTTCGCCAGCACCTCGGGCGGGTGCATGCGCATGCCGCCTGCACCCTGGACAAGCGGCTCGACGATCACGGCCGCCAGGGTTTCCCGGTGGGCCGCGAGGGTGGCGTCGAGCGCCTCGGTCTCGGCGGCCGTCCGCGGCAAGTCACAGAAAACCTGGGTCGGCAGGTAGGCGCCGAAGCGGCGATGCATGCCCTCCTCGGGATCGCAGACCGACATCGCCCCCATCGTGTCGCCGTGATAGCCGCCGCGGAAGGCGAGCACCTTCGTGCGGCCCTTCACCCCGCGGTTGAGCCACATCTGCGCGGCCATCTTGAGGGCGACCTCGACGGCGACCGAGCCCGAATCGCTGAAGAAAACGTGGTCGAGATCGCCCGGCAGCAGGGCGGCGAGCCGGGCCGCCAGCCGCTCGGCCGGCTGATGGGTGAGGCCGCCGAACATCACGTGGGGCATCCGCGCCAGCTGGTCGGCGACGGCGGCGGCGATGTGGGGATGGTTGTAGCCGTGGACCGCCGTCCACCAGGAGGCGATGCCGTCCACGAGTTCGCGGCCGTCGGCGAGGACGATGCGGCTGCCCTGGGTCGCCACCGCTTCGAGGGGCGGGGGGGCGTTGCGCATCTGGGTGTAGGGCCGCCAGAGATGCGTGCGCGGGCGATCGGACGTCATGCCGAGGGGATGCTAAGGCTCGTGCGCCGGGTCAAGGGCAGGGCACCCCGCTTGACACCCGCCCGGCCCGCGGCCTCATCCCACCGGATGGACAGCCTCGACGCTTTCGCCCGCACCAAACTCGATGCCCTGGAATCCGGCAGCCTGCGCCGGCGCCTCGTGCCGACCGAGCGCGGGACCGGCGCGGCGGCGGCGCGGCGGGGCCGGGCGCTCGTCTCGTTCTCCTGCAACGACTATCTCGGCCTCTCGCACCACCCCCACGTGATCGCGGCCGCGCAGGCAGCGGCGGCGGCCTACGGCGCGGGCGCGGGCGGGTCCCGCCTCGTCACCGGCGACCATCCCTATCTCGGACAGCTCGAGGAACGGCTCGCGCGCCACAAGGGGGTGGAGGCCGCCCTCGTGTTCGGCAGCGGCTATCTCGCCAATCTCGGCATCACGCCGGCACTGGCCGGACGCGACGACCTGATCGTGCTGGACGAACTCTCCCATGCCTGCATGTGGGCCGGGGCGCGGCTGTCCGGGGCGCGGGTATTGACCTTCCGCCACAACGATCCCGCCGACCTCGCAGCGATCCTGGGGGCGAACCGCGCCCGGCACGGCCGGGCCCTGGTGCTGACCGAGCGGATCTTCAGCATGGACGGCGACCGGGCACCGCTGGCCGACATCCTGGCCGTCGCGCAGGACCACGATGCCTGGACGCTGGTGGACGACGCCCACGGGATCGGCGTGGTCGAGGACGGGCCCCGGGCGCCTTTGGAGATGGGCACCCTGTCGAAGGCGCTGGGCTCCTATGGCGGCTATCTGTGCGCCTCGCGCCCGGTGATCGACCTGATGGTGAGCCGCGCCCGCAGCTTCGTCTACACGACCGGCCTGCCGCCGGCCTCGGCCGCCGCCGCCCTGGAGGCCCTGACGATTTTGGAGGCGGAGCCGGAGCGGCGCGCCCGGCCCCTCGACCTCGCCCGGCGCTTCACCGCCCGGCTGGGCCTGCCCGAGGCCGAGAGCGCCGTCGTGCCGGTGCTGGTCGGGGAGGCGCAGCGCGCCCTCGAGATCTCGGCGGCCCTGGAGGCGCAGGGCTACCTCGTCGTGGCGATCCGCCCGCCGACCGTGCCGGCCGGGACCGCGCGGCTGCGGGTCGCCTTCTCGGCCGCCCACGACGCCGCGCAGGTCGACGGCCTCGCCGCGGCTCTGACGGCCCTGATCGGCTGACGCCGCACGCTTTCCGTCGACCGCGCCGGCCCCTATACCGCTGATCCGACGCGTTTCGCGCAGCCAAAACCCGGTCCGGCACAGCCGAGATCGGGACAGGATCATCGAGAGGACAACGCCATGGACGCCACCGCGCTGCGAGCCCTCCAGGCTCCGATCAAGGATAAGTACCGCGCGGCTCCGGATGCGGCGGTCGTCACCTTGAAGGCCAAAGGCACGCTCGACGACACCAAGATCGCCTGCAAGGTCGAGACCGGCCGGGCGATCGCCGAGGCCGGGCTCCATCCGGCGACCGGCGGGTCCGGGATGGAACTGTGCTCGGGCGACATGCTGCTGGAGGCCTTGGTCGCCTGCGCGGGCGTGACGCTGAAGGCGGTGGCGACCGCGCTCGAGATCCCGCTGCGGGCCGGCACGGTCAGCGCCGAGGGCGATCTCGATTTCCGGGGCACATTGGGCGTCGACAAGGAGGCGCCGGTGGGATTTCGCAACATCCGCCTGTTCTTCCAGCTCGATACCGATGCCTCGGACGAGAAGCTGGCGCAGCTTCTGAAGCTCACCGAGCGCTACTGCGTTGTGTTCCAGACGCTCAACCACAAGCCCGAGCTGTCGGTGGCGGCCACCACGGCCTGAGGGAGGATCGGACATGGCGGGCGGCATCACGCAGACCGAGTACTGGAACGGCGAGGTCGGCACGCGCTGGGCCCGCAACCAGGCGGTGCTCGACGCGGTGTTCGCGCCGCTGACCGAGGCGCTGTTCGCCCGTGCTGGGCTGAGGTCCGGGGCCTCGGTGCTCGATATCGGCTGCGGCTCCGGCGCGACGACCCTCGAGGCCGCACGCCGGGTCGGGGCCGCCGGCCGCGTCACGGGGGCGGATATCTCGGCGCCGCTCCTCGCGGTCGCCCGGGGTCGCGGCGGCGAAGCCCCCGGCGGCGCCCCGGTCACCTTCCTCGAGGCCGACGTGGAACAGGCCGACCTCGGCAGCTTCGACGCGGCCCTGTCCCGCTTCGGGGTGATGTTCTTCCCGGAATCGCCCCGCGCCTTCGGCAACATCCGCCGGATGCTGCGGCCGGGCGGACAGCTGACCTTCCTGTGCTGGCGCAGCTTGCCCGAGAATCTGTGGGTTCAGGTGCCGCGCGAGGCGGTGATACCGCTGCTGCCCGAGGTGCCGCCGCCCCCGGCGCCCGATACGCCGGGGCCGTTCCGCTTCGCCGATGCGGAGGCGCTCGGCGCTCTGCTGAGAAGCGCCGGCTTCGGGACCGTCGCCTGTGAGCCGGTGGACCGGGATGTCGTGCTCGGCCGGGGCGAAACCGACGCGGAGGCCGCCGGGGCGGCGGCCCATGTCGCGCTGAACCTCGGCCCGAGTTCCCATCTCGTCCGCCAGGCCGAACCCGATCTCCGGGCGCGGGCCGAGGCTGCGGTGACCGAGGCCCTGCGCCGGCACGCGTCGGGCGGCACGGTGGCCCTGCGCGCGGCGTGCTGGCTCGTTCAGGCTGGGTGACGGGCCGCGCTTCATCGGACCCGCGCCCCTTTCCCGGACAGGTGGAGCGACAGCGGAACCTGATCCGGGAGCCAGCACAGGACCCGCTGCGAAACGGCTCCTGTCCCTTCTTTAGAGACCCAGCGCACCACCATCCGAACGCGGATCGTGCGTGGCCTCGATCCGCCCATTGCGTGGGTGGCGCACCAGCATCCCGGCATGGCCCAACGAATCGATGTAGGGCCCGCCCAGCTCCTCGATCTCGTGGCCGAGCCGCCCCAAAGCCGCGATGCAGGCCGGATCGAACCGGTCCTCTACCTTCACGCTGAGCGAGGGCGCGCCCCAGGTCCGGCCGTAGAGGAGGCGCGGGGCGTCGACGGCGTCGGCGACCGACATCCCGTAATCGGCGTAGCGGCTGAAGATCTGCGCCTGGAATTGCGGCTGTCCGTCGCCGCCCATGCTGCCGTAGCTCATCACCCGTCCGTCGTCGAAGGCGGCGAGCGCCGGGATCAGGGTGTGGAACGGGCGTCGGCCCGGCTCCAGCGGGTTCACGGCGTTCGGGTCGAGGGAGAACGACATGCCCCGGTTCTGCCAGCAGATCCCGGTGGACGGCAGCACCGTGCCGGAGCCGTATTCCCAGTAGACCGACTGGATGTAGGAGACCGCGAGCCCGTCTCCGTCGATCGCCCCCATCCAGACCGTGTCACCGTGGCCCGGATCGGGCAGGGGCACTTGGGCGGCGCGGCGCATGTCCACCTGCGCGGCTTCGCGGGCGAGGCGCTCGGGGGTCAGGAAGGCGGCGGGGTCATGCCGCAGGCGGCTGAAGTCGGTGACGACCCGGTCGCGGATTGCGAAGGCCCGCTTCGTCGCCTCGATCAGCCCGTGGTAGTGGGCGGTGGTCTCGGGCTCGGCGACGTTCAGCCGGTCGAAGATGCCGAGGATCAGCAGCGCTGCGAGCCCCTGGGTCGGCGGCGGGAAGTTGTAGAGCGTCGCGTCGCGGCGGCGGATCGACAGGGGCGCCCGCTCGACCGCCGCGAAGGCTTCGAGATCCGCTCGCGTCACCGGCGCGCCGAGGCGTTCCAGATCGGCGGCGATCTCACGACCGATATCGCCCCGGTAGAAGTCGCCGAGACCCGCGTGGGCAAGCTGCTCCAGCGTGGCGGCGAGCCGGGGGAGGGCGCGGATCTCGCCCGCCGGGTAGGGTTTGCCGTCCTTCAGGAAGGTCGCGGAGAAGTTTGGCGCATCGTGGAGTGTGTCGAGCTCCTGGGGGACGTAGCGTGCCTCCGAGGGCGAGACTGGCACGCCCTCCCGTGCCTGCTTGATCGCGTCCGCCAGCAGCATCTCCAGGGGCAGGCGGCCGCCCAGCGCCCGCGCCAGCTCCAGGGCAAGGCGCCAGCCGCCGACCGCGCCGGCCACCGTCACCATGGCGTCGGGGCCCCGCGCGGGGATCGCGTCGAGTTCCTTCTCGCGGTAGCGCTGGATCGTGGCGAGGCGCCCGGCCGGGCCGCAGGCCTCGATCCCGCGCACGCGGCCCCCACGCTCGCGCACCAACCAGAACCCGTCGCCGCCGATGCCGTTCATGTGCGGGTAGACCACCGCGATGGAGGCGGCCATCGCCACCATCGCCTCGATCGCGTTGCCGCCCTGGGCCAGCACGGTCTGGCCGGCCCGCGCGGCCAGATGGTGGGGCGCGGCGACGGCGGCGGCGGTGAAGACGGGGGTCTCGGGCATCGCGGCTCCTGTGGTGTCCGGGCCGCAGGGTTAGGCGACCGTGCCGATCCTGCAAAGGGCGGGCGGATACAAGATTTCCTCCATGCTATGCTGCGCCGGTCCCGTCCCGCAGAAGCGGCCGATGTTCCGGAAGCTCACGCCCCGTCTCGCGTTCGGCCTCGGCTTGGCGGCCATGCCAGCCGCGGCGCAGCAGCATGCGCCGAGTGTTTTCGAGGGCGCAGGCGACGACCCGCGCATTTCGGTCTCGCAGCCGGAGACCACCAGCCAAGCGTCGGGGGGCTTCGTCCGCTCGGTCGAGCCCTATCTCGGCCCGCTGGGCGATCCCCTCGGGATCCGGACGGTGCTGAAGGAACGCGGCATCGCGTACAGCCTGACCTACATCGTCGACGTCCTCGGCAATCCGGTCGGCGGCCTGCGCCAGGGCGCGATCGTCGAGGACCGTTTGAACCTGCGGCTCAATCTCGACCTCGACCGGCTGGCGGGGTGGGCGGGGGCGACGGTCCACGCCAACGCCTACTTCATCCACGGCACCGGCCTGTCGCGCTACTATGTGGGCAACCTGCTGACCACGAGCGTCATCGAGGCGCTGCCCGCATCGCGGCTCTACGTGCTCTGGTTCGACCAGAGCCTGATGGACGGCCAGCTCGGCATCCGCATCGGCCAGCAGGCCGCCGATACCGAGTTCTTCGTCAGCCAGACCGCGACCCTGTTCGTGAACTCCACCTTCGGTTGGCCGGCGATCACCGGGCTCGACCTGCCGAGCGGCGGCCCGGCCTATCCGCTCGCGGCCCCGGCGATCCGGGCCAAGTACGTGCCCGGCAACGGCTTCTCCCTTCAGGTCGGGCTCTACGACGGCGACCCGGCCGGGGCGAACCGGCCGGGCCAGGATCCGGAGGCGCAGCGACTCGACCGGACCGGCACGAATTTCCGCCTCAACGATCCGGCCCTGTTCATCGCGGAGGCGACCTACGCCTACAACATCGCGCCGGGCTCCAGGGGCCTGCCGGGCGACATCACCCTCGGCGGCTGGCAGCATGTCGGCCGCTTCGACAGCCTGCGCTTCGACATCACCGGCGTGCCGCTGGCAGACCCGAACGCCACCGGGATCGGCCGGCCGGTGCGCGGCAATGCCGGGCTCTACGCCATCTACGATCAGACCCTGTACCGGGAGTCGGGCAAGGACGATGAGGGTCTCGGCTTCTTCGTGCGCGCCGCGTGGTCGCCGACCCGGTCCAGCCTGATCGACGCCTACGTGGATACCGGGCTCGCCTACAAGGGCCTGTTCGAGGGCCGTGACGACGACACGCTGGGCATCGGCTTCGCCTATGCCCGGATCAGCGACGAGGCTCAGCGGTCGGACCGGGACACGATCCTCTATACCGGCCTGCCGATGCCCCGGCGCCGGGCCGAGCGGGTGCTGGAGGCGACCTATCAGGCCGTGGTCGTGCCGGGCTTCACGGTGCAGCCAGACGCGCAGTACATCATCCGCCCGGGCGCGGGCGTCGCCGGTCCGGACGGCCGCCGACTGCGCAACGCGGCGGTGCTCGGGCTGCGCGCGACCGTGCAGTACTGACCCGCTCTGCGACGGCGGCACAGGGAACGGTCCCGGCGCCCCGCCTCTTTCCAAATCATGTTGATCTTCGAATGGGTTGTCGGCGTCCTGTTCGGCGCCGTGCTCCTGGCCGGTCTGGCGCGTCGCCTCGGAGCCCCGTATCCGGCCTTCCTGGCGCTCGGGGGCATCGGCCTCGCCTTCGTGCCCGGCGTCCCGAACCTGCGGCTCGATCCCGAGCTCGCCCTCGCGCTGTTCCTGGCCCCCGTCCTGCTCGATGCCGGCTTCGATGCCTCGGTGCGGGACATGAAGGTGAACTGGCGTCCGGTGCTGGGGCTCGCGGTCGGCGCCGTGGTGGTGACGACGCTGGCGGTGGCGATCGTCGCCCGCCTGATCGTGCCCGACATGCCGTTCTCGGCCTGCATCGTCCTCGGCGCGGTGGTGGCGCCCCCGGACGCGGTGGCGGCTTTGGCGGTGCTCAAGCACGCGCCGATGCCCCACCGGCTCGCCACGATTCTGCGCGGCGAGAGCCTACTCAACGACGCCGCCTCGCTGCTGATCTACCGGCTCGCGGTCGCCGCCGCGATGGCGGGCAGCTTCCATCCGGCCGAGGTGGCGCCGGCCTTCCTGCTCGGCGTCGTCGCGAGCCTTCTGGTCGGACCCGTCCTCGGCCTCCTCTTCGTCGCCTTGACCCGGCGGGTCACCGACCCGGCGAGCGCGATCGTGATGCAGTTCGTGGTCGCGTTCGGGATCTGGCTCGCGGCCGAGCGGCTGGAATTGTCGGGGGTGCTTACGATCGTCACCTTCGCGGTGACGGTCGCCCGCCGGGCGCCCGGGATCACGGCGCCGCGCGCTCGGGTAATCTCCTACGCGGTCTGGGACACGGCTGTGTTCGTGCTCAACGTCCTGGCCTTCGTGCTGATCGGGATCCAGATCGGCCCCATCCAGGAGCGGCTGTCCGGCGCGGATGCGTGGCAGGCGCTGATCCTCGCCGCGGCGACCTTCGCGACCGTCGTGCTGACCCGGCTCGCCTGGGTGATGCCGACCACGGGCCTGCGGGGCTTCGGCCTGCGGCAGGCGGGGGCCCAGGCCCGGCTCGGCCCCGGTCTCGCTCTCTCCTGGGCGGGGATGCGCGGCATCGTGACGGTGGCCGCCGCCCTGGCGCTGCCCGCCGATTTCCCGCGGCGGGACCTCGTGGTGGTCGCCGCCTTCTGCACGGTCCTCGGGACGCTCGTCGTTCAGGGTCTGACCCTGCGGCCGCTGCTGGCACACCTGAAGCTGGAGGACGACGATCCCGTGGGGCGCGAGACCGGACGCGCCCGGGCGACCGCCTACAAGGCCGCCCTCGACTCGCTCGCGGAAGCCGAGGACGAACCCGCCACCGACGCCCTGCGCGCCGAGTTCCGCGCGGCGCTCGCGGAGGCCGAGGAACACGAGGAGGGCCGCGCCCCGGAGAGCCTGCCGGCCGATGCCGCCCGGCGCCGGGCCGTCGAGGCGGCCCGCGATGCGGTCCTGGCCCTGCGCCACCGCGGCCGGATCGGCGACGACGCCTATTACCTGCTGGAGGAGGAGTTCGACTGGGCCGAGCTCAGCGCCACGCCGAAGGCGGAGACGTAAGAGCGCGTTATCACACGCCCTTGCGCGCCGCGATCCGCGCCTCGATCGCATCCCAGACCGCCACCGACAGGTCCGGCCCGCCGAGCCGCTGGATCGCGCGGATGCCGGTGGGGGAGGTGACGTTGATCTCGGTCAGGTGGCCGTCGATCACGTCGATCCCCACGAGGATCAGTCCCCGCCGCGCCAGTTCCGGCCCGATCGTCGCGCAGATCTCGCGCTCGCGCTCGGTCAGCTCCGAGGCGGAGGCGGCGCCGCCCCGGACCATGTTGGAGCGGATATCGTTGGCCGCCGGCACCCGGTTGACCGCGCCCATCGCCACGCCGTCCACCAGGATGATGCGCTTGTCCCCCTCGGTCACCCGGTCGAGATAGCGCTGGATCACCCAGGCCTCCCGGAAGGTGGTGGCGAACAGGTCGAACATCGAGCCGAAATTCGGATCCGTCTCGGTCACCTTGAACACGGCCGCGCCGCCGTGCCCGTGCAGCGGCTTCATCGCCACCGTGCCGTGCTCCAGCCGGAACGCCTCGATCTCCGCCTTGTCGCGGCTGATCAGGGTGGGTGGCATCAGTTCGGGGAAATCGAGGACGAACAGCTTCTCCGGGGCGTTGCGCACCTCGAAGGGGTCGTTCACCACGAGCGTCTCCGGGTGGATCCGCTCCAGCATGTGGGTGGCCGTGATGTAGGCCATGTCGAAGGGCGGGTCCTGGCGCATCAGCACCACGTCCGCCTCGGCGAGGTCGATCCGCTCCGGCGGCGTCAGGGTGAAATGTGCGCCCTCGACATCCTGAACGGTCAGCCGCTCGACCCGGGCCGTTACCCGCCGGCCCTGCATCGAGAGCCGGTCCGGCGTGTAGTACACGAGCGTGTGTCCCCGCCGCTGGGCTTCCAGCAGCAGGGCGAAGGTCGTGTCACCCGCGATCCGGATATTCTGGATCGGGTCCATCTGGACGGCGACAGTCAGGCCCATCCGAAACGTCCCTTGCCAGCGCCGCGCATCGTGATCGCCGCTCGGCTCACTCGTCGGACAGCGATTTGGTGCCCGTGCGCTTGTCGTAATCGCCGATCGCCGCGCGGCATTCGGGCGACAGGCGCTTGCGGTTGCGCGTCATGCATTTCTCCGCGTCCGAGCTGTTCGGATCGACGCCGGCGCAGAGGCGGAAGTAATCGTTGGCACAGCCGAGCTGCAGACCCTGGTCGTCGCGCTGGGCGTAGGCCGGGCCGGCGGCGAGGGCGAGCAGCGCCAGCGCAGACAGCCCACGGCGGCGGACGGCGCGCAGGGAACGTTCCGGAACCAGTCGCATTCAGCGGTGTCCTCAAATCTCGCTCGGGCGGAGAACCGATGCGGCGGTCCCCCCTCCACCCGCACCCGGCATATCGGTCGCGCCGGGCGCTAGGCAAGCGCTGGAGGTTCGACGGAGTGCCGCGCAGCACCGTCGCAGCACGGCTGCGCCAGACTGTGGCCGCAGTGCCGCAGCCGCCGCTCCCGCCGCCCGCGGAGGCCTTCGGACAAGAAGAGGCCCCACCCGGTTTCGGGCAGGGCCACAAGTCGAAGGGAGGAAACGCCCGCCATGGGCGGATGAGCCCACGCAATTCCCACGCCAACCTCTTGAAAGAGCGCGATACCGATCCATCGGCGAGAAAGAGTCCGTTAACCACCCCGTGATGCATTGCTTTCGTAGCCCTTGCCGACGCCCTCGCTGGGCCCGGGCCGGATGCTCGGATAGCCGACAGGAGCCGGAGACCATGACGCCTTTCAAACCGCAGGAGACCGTCGACCGCCCGCGCATCCGGGTCGGCGCGATGGGTCACTCCGCACCGGTCGCGGACGCGATGGTGATTCCCTTCCCCGAGCCCGAGGCGCGACGGGGCCGCCGGATCCCGCGCTCGGGGGAACCCCGGGGCGAGATCCTGCTGTTCCTCGGCGTGCGCTACGAGCGCCTCGCGTCCTGACGGCATCCGGGGGATGCCCGCACGGCGACGCGACCGACCCGAGAGCACCGCGACCCCGATCCGGTCGACCGGCCGCCCGGCCCGGCTCCTGTCGGCCTGTGCGGCGCTGGCTTTGCTCGCCGCCTGCACGCAGAGCGGCGATTTCGGACGGCCGCGGACGGGCGTCTGGAACGGCCTGATCGACACCACCGGCAGCTTCAGCACCCATGACCGCGGGCGGCTCCTGCTCGATTCGGGGCTGACCGACGACGAGCAGGCCCTGCGCGACCGCGCGTGGCGGTTCGTGCAGCCCGCCAGCACCTTCTCGGCCTTCCAAGATCTTCTGCTCGGCCTCGCCAGCGCCCATGCGATGCCGCCGACTTGGCGCTTCGAGGAGATCGGCGCCTATTACGACGCCCTGACCGCCGAACCCTCCCGCTCGCCGGTTTCCCGGTACCGGCAGCTCGGCGACGACGCCACGGCGGATGCCCGGCTGATCCCGTTCTTCACGGCGCTCGCCGCCCGGGTGATCGATGCGGACGCCGCGCGCCTGCGCAGCCTGCCCTTCGCCAAGACACTCGACGTGGCGGATGTGCGGGACGCCGCCCAGCGCGTCGCCGAGAATCGCTGCCTGATCGCCTGGGTGCGGATCGAGGCCGGCCTGCGGCTGGCCCGCTACCGCTTCGCCCTGGAACACCTGTTCGCGGCCGCGCCCGCGCCGGAATCCGTCTCGGCCGAGCGATCGATCATGATGTTGGCGGCCCGACGCAACCTGCTCGACCCGCTCCTGCCCGCGGATGCCGCCGCCCGATGCGGGCTGGAGGCCATGCCGCTGCCGGTCGCCCAGGCGGGGCCGCTGGTGGTGAAGGACTGAGCGGGCGGGCGCGACCATGTCGCTCGCCCTGGGAATGCGGGCGCCCGTGACCGTCGCCGCGAGGGTTCGTGCAGTTTGCGTCAGGCCGATATCGGCCCGTCCGCGTTCGCGCAGTTTCGCATCGAGGCCGACGTCGCCACCACGCTCTGGCACAACTCTAACGCGCCGTTAACCAAGATCAGTGATGTCCCAATCCATGAGTAGCTTCGCGCGGGTTGTCCCCGCCGCCGCACAAGGACGCTGAATCATGCGGCTGATCGTCGGCACATTGATCGTTTTCGCCTGCGTCTTCGGCAGCTACGCGGCGATGGGTGGCCATCTGCTGGTCCTTTGGCAGCCGTTCGAGTTTGTCATCATCCTCGGTGCAGCGATCGGCGCTTTCGTCATCGGAAACATCGGGCCGGTGCTGAAGGCCGTGCCCGGCATGCTGGGCACGCTCGTGAAAGGCCCCAAATACAACCAGCAATCCTATGTCGAGCTGCTGGGAATGCAGTATTCGCTGTTCAAACTCGCGAAGCAGAAGGGTGCGATGGCGCTCGAGCCGCACATCGAGGACCCGGCCGAGTCGTCGCTGTTCAACGCCTTCCCGACCTTCGCGGCGAACCATCACGCGGTCGAGTTCGTGTGCGACTACATGCGCATGGTGACGCTGGGCGCCAACAACGTCCACGAGATCGACGCGCTCATGGATGAGGAGTTGCAGACGCACCACCAGGAGCAAGAGCGCGTCGTGTCAGCCATGCAGTCGCTCGCCGACGGAACGCCGGCACTGGGCATCGTCGCCGCCGTGCTCGGCGTGATCAAGACGATGGGGGCGATCAAGGAGCCGCCGGAGGTGCTGGGACACCTGATCGGCGGCGCGCTCGTCGGCACCTTCTTCGGCGTCTTCATCGCCTATGGCTTCTTCGGGCCCATGGCGCAGTCGCTCAAGAGCCTCTTCGAGGCGGAATCCAAATACTACCTGTCACTCAAGGCGGGTCTCCTCGCCCATATCAGCGGCCAACCGCCGGTGATGGCGGTCGAGTTTGCCCGCAAGTCTCTGATGAGCGACGTCCGCCCGACCTTCAGCGAGGTGGAGGCGGCAACCGCCGCCCTGCCCGCCCAGGCCTGATCCGGTTTCCAGCAGGGACGCGATGACCCAGCCGATCATCATCATCAAGAAGGTCAAGAAGGCCGCTCATGGCCATCACGGCGGGGCCTGGAAGATCGCCTATGCGGACTTCGTGACCGCCATGATGGCGTTCTTCCTGCTGATGTGGCTGATCAGCATGACGACGCAGGAGCAGAAGATCGGTTTGGCGGAATACTTCTCGCCGGCGGCTCTGAGCCCGGCAACCAGTGGCGCCGGCGGAATTCTGTACGGCAGAGCCCTGGATACGTCGGGCAACAAGCCATCCACACCCCGCGAGGCAGAGAGGGGCTCGGCCGAGGAGGCGGACAAGGCGCGTTCGACCACGCCGGGCCGCGCCAGCGATCTCGATGCCAGCCGTCCGGCCGCCAGCGTCCAGGCCAACTACAGCGCCATCGCCAGCCTCCGGCAGGCGCTCCAGTCGATGCCCGACATTGCCGAGCTGTCGAAGAACATCGTGATCGAGCCCACCAAGGAGGGCGTGGACGTTTCCCTCGTGGATCAGGACGGCCGCTCCATGTTCCGCGAGGGATCCGTCGAACCCTACGAGCGCACCCGGCGCGTTCTGGAGGCGCTCGCGCCGACCCTGCGCCGGCTGCCCAATCGCCTGTCCATAACCGGCCACACATCCGTCGCGCGCCCGGGCTCGACGCGGGCCGGCGAACCCTGGAGCCTCACCGCCGGGCGTGCGCTCGCCGTGCGCGAGATTTTGGCGGGTTCCGGGGTTCCCAACGACAACTTCGTGTCCGTGGTCGGACGCGCCGACACCGAGCCGGTTTTCCCCGACAATCCCTACCTCGCGCCGAACCGACGGGTGACGGTCACACTGCTCAATGCGAGCCCGCCGGTGCCCCCGAACATTCTTCGCTGACGGCAAGGCGCCTGGCAGCCTGAAAACAGCCTCCGCCGAAGGCGATACCGGTGCGGTGGAGGGCGTTGTCCAACACGGGCTCGGGGCCTGCACCCTTGCGACGCCGCAGGACACGACACACGACCGGAACGCTTTAAAGCGGCACGCGAATCCACCCCTCATCGTGAGGTGCCCGAGCGCAGCGGCGTCGACGGAGCCTTCCGGATGGGCCTGCAATCCCGGGCCTCGTCCCTCGACGTCCGCCAACGCGGGCGCCTCAGGATGCGGCGGAGGGTCGAATGCAGCCGGGCGCGCCCGTGCACCGCTCGACGAGGCGCTACCGCCCTGTGCCCTTACCGGTCGAATCCTTCCCCGCCGGCGCATCATCCGCAGTCGTGTCGGTGGTGCAGGAGACCGCCTGGATCTCGGCATTGGCGGCGGGGCGCTGGCTCGGCAGGCCGGCGATCACCCGCACCACCACGAAACCGCGGGCGTCCGGCGCCACGATGCGAACATCGCGGCTCGGGTCGTTCTCGTCGTCGTCCGCCAACGCCTCGTCGTACTGGGCACGGGTGAGGATCACGAGGTCCAGCGCACCGCGGACCGCGGCCTGATCGGTCACCGCGTAGAAAGCGCCGCGCCGGGCATGGGCGGCGAGCGACAGGGTGAGCGAGCCGGTCCGCGCCGAGACGCGCATCGGCCCGTCGGTCAGATCGTAGGCGCAGACGCCGACCGCCACGGCGGGGTCCGGGATCGGCAGCCACGCCTCGGGCGGGGAGGGGTCGTCGCCCGTCGCCACCGTGTAGATCGGCTGCGGATGGTCCAGGCTCTCGCTCGTCCGGGCGCGTGAGACCGCATCCGTCTCCGACAGGCGGGGGATCGCCAGGACCGCCGCGATATGGACGATCCCGGCCAGCACGAGGCCGAGCAGCGTGGCGTAGACGAAGCGCAGGCTCACGACGCGCATCCGAGACGGGTGATGGCCGGGACCGAGGTCCGGTCGAGGGAGCCGACGCTGGCAGCCGCCGGCGTGTCGTAGAGGCGCAAAGCCAGCCGCACCGGACCGCTCGCCCGGGGGCTCGGGAGCCAGTTGCCGGGCTGGACGTCCGGCGCGAGCATCACGGTGAACCGCCCATCGGCCGAGCGCAGGATTTCGGTCGAGGTGAAGCCTTCACGCAGGATGGGGCGGCCGGCCTCCCGGGGCCCGCGGCCGGCGACCGTGATGGTCCAGGCCCGGGCGGGGGGCGTCCCGCCGCCGATCCGGTAGGTGCAGGCGGCATCGAGCGTCTGGCCGTCATCGTCCGAAGCTGCCGTCAGGAGCAGACCTTCGCCCACCGCGAGGGGGATCTCGCCCCGGCGGGCGTTGACCGCCCGGGTGTAGGGGTCGGCATTCGCGGCGCCCGCCCGGGGCCAAGCCGTCCAGGCACCAACCTGCACGCCGCCGAAGGGATAGCCGCCGCGCGTCGCCCAGTCGGCGCTGGCGAGACCGAGGGCCCCGCCGAGCGCCAGGGCGTAGACGGCAAGCCCCGCAACCGAGCTCTTGCGCCACAGGCGCCGGACGAACCGGATCGCACCGCGGCGGGGTGCCGTCTCAGACGCGGCCGCGTGGCCGCCCGACACCGGGATCGCGTCCCTCATGCGCTCACCGGACCTCGACGAAGCCGCCGGGCGCACGGCTGCCCTCGGCCATCGCCCGCGCCCTGTCGAGGGGGCTGGCCGCGGCGCGGTCGTCGGGCTTGCGGGCGCCCTTCTGCACCTCGCCGCTGCCACCCTTCGCCGCCGGCTCGGCGGCTGGCACGCGCTCGACCGTGCGGAACAGGCCGTTCAACCCGCTGATCACCTCGAAGGAGCGGCGCGAGAGCTTGCCGTAGGCGCTGGCATTGGGATCGATCGGGGCGGTGGGACCGCCGGAGGCCTGCTGCTGGGCGGCGCGGGGGCTCTCCTTCAACCCCGGCAGCGGCTTGATCTCGATGCCCTGATGGGCCGGCTCCATCACGTCGTGCCAGGTCTGGGCCGGGAGCGAGCCGCCCGTGAGCTTGTTGGTCGAGGTGTGGTCGTCGTTGCCGAACCAGACGGCGCCGACGTAATTGCCGGTGTAGCCGACGAACCATGCGTCCCGGTAGGCGTTCGTGGTGCCGGATTTGCCCGCGACCTTCACACCCTCGAGTTGCGCCCGCTTGCCGGTGCCCTCCTCGACCACCTTGTTGAGCATGAAGTTCATGTCGGCCACCACCTGGGGTGACAGCACACGCTCGGGCGCCTCGTCGGCGTGGCGGTAGATCACCTCGCCGGACGAGTTCTTCACCTCCATGGCGGCGTAGGGCTTGGCCCGGAAGCCGCCGTTGGCGAACACCGCGTAGCCCGCCGCCTGATCGATCACCGTCACCTCGTCCGAGCCGATCGGCATCGAGACCGTGTCGATCAGGTTCGTGGTGATGCCCATCTTATGGGCAAGGTCGATGATCTTGGTCC
Source organism: Methylobacterium sp. E-005 (assembly GCF_022829725.1). Classification (GTDB taxonomy): domain Bacteria; phylum Pseudomonadota; class Alphaproteobacteria; order Rhizobiales; family Beijerinckiaceae; genus Methylobacterium. Next base: position 141,731 of record NZ_JAKSYG010000240.1, read on the forward strand.
GGCCGGCCTTGGCGGCCTTGGCCTCGTGGGTGATGCCCATGCCCTTGCCCAGCGCGATCGAGATCTTGATCGGGATCGTGTTGATCGACTTCGCCACGGCGAGCCACATCGGCACCCGGCCGGCATAGGAGCGACCGTAATTCTGCGGGCACCAGTTGCCGATGCAGACCGGACTGTCGACCACCACGGTGTCGGGCTTGAACAGGCCGGAATTCAGCGCCGCCGAGTAGACGTAGGGCTTGAACGAGGAGCCGGGCTGGCGCAGCGCGTCGGTCGCGCGGTTGAACTGGCTCTCGCCGTAATCGGCACCGCCCACCATGGCGCGCAGCGCCCCGTCGGGATCGAGGATCACCATGGCGGCCTCGTCGACGTCCATGGCGTCGCCGGACTTGCGCAGGATGTCGGCCACCACCTCGTCGGCCCGCTTCTGGATCGCGAGGTCGAGGGGCGTCTTCACAATCAGCACGCGGTCGTTGCGGAGCTTGCCCGCATCGGCCATGCCCTTGATCTCGCCGAAGGCCCAGTCGAGGTAATAGTCGGCGGTGATGTCGCGGGTGCGGGTCACCGGCGTCGCCGGATTGCGCAGCGCCGTCTGGATCTGGCCCTCGGTGACGAAGCCCGCCTCCACCATGTTGTGCAGCACGTCCGCCGCCCGGGCGCGGGCTGCCGGCAGGTTGACGTGCGGGGCGTACTTGGTCGGCGCCTTGAACAGGCCGGCCAGCATGGCGGCCTCGGCGAGGCTGATGTCCTTGAGCGGCTTGCCGAAATAGTAATCCGCCGCCGCCACGGCGCCGAAGGTGCCGCCGCCCATATAGGCCCGGTCGAGATAGAGCTTCAGGATCTCGTTCTTGGTCAGGTGGCTCTCCAGCCAGAGCGCCAGGAACGCCTCGTTGATCTTTCTTTCGAGGGACCGCTCGTTCGTCAAAAAGAGATTCTTGGCGAGCTGCTGGGTGATGGACGAGCCGCCCTGCGTGCCGTTGCCGCCCTTCGAGTTGTTGACCAGCGCGCGCAGCGTGCCGATCGGGTCGATGCCCCAATGCTCGTAGAAGCGCCGGTCCTCGGTCGAGACCAGCGCCTTGATCATGATGTCGGGAAACTCGTCGAGCTTCAGCGAATCGTCGTGCTTGATGCCGCGCCGCCCGACCTCGGTGCCGTAGCGATCGAGGAAAGTGACGGCCAGATCCTGTTGCTTCAGCCAGTTCTCGCTGGTGAGCTGGAAAGCGGGCTGGGCCAGCGCCAGCATCAGCACGGCGCCGCCGGTGCCGATGGTGACGCCTTCGCTGGTGAGATCCAGGGCGACGCGCTTCCAGCCGCGCACGGCGAAGCGGCCCATGAAGCGCCGGAAGCGCTCGTAGGCCTCGCCGGTCGAGCGGCCGCTGTCGTAGAGGCCCGCATTGACCCAGGCGTCGAAGGCGAGGGCGGCCCGTTCCAGGCGAACCTTGATCTCGGTGAGCGTCGGCAGGCGCACGATGTCGAACCCGGCTTGTCGAGCGCCTCAGCGGCGGATGGTGGAGCGTCCGCACCGCAGACAGGGAACCTGCGGCCGAGCCACCGCACGGCATCCCCATCCATAGCAGGATCCGGAACCGCGGGCGAGGCTCTGCGCAGTCTCGCGAATCGCCGCGGACGAGCTTGGGCGTAACGCACAGGGACGCGATCCGGTCGCACGATCGCGGTTCCGGCCACGCTTGATCCACAGGCGCGGCTCGGGCAGAGAGACGCCTCCCCGATCGAGAGACCTCATCGATGCCCAAGCCCGAGGCGGTGCGCCGCGGGGCGGCCGAGCCGTTCTGGCGCACCAAGACGCTCGAAGCCATGACCCCCGCCGAGTGGGAGAGCCTGTGCGACGGCTGCGGCCGGTGCTGCCTCCTGAAGCTTGAGGACGAGGATACCGGTGAGGTCCACCACACCGATATCGGCTGCACGCTGCTCGACGGCCTCACCTGCCGGTGCCGCGACTACGTCCACCGCCAGAAGCGGGTGCCCGATTGCGTCCGGCTGACGCCCGAGGCGGTGCGGTCGATCGCCTGGCTACCCCAGACCTGCGCCTACCGCCTCGTGCGGGACGGCGAGCCGCTCTACCCCTGGCACCCGCTGGTCTCGGGCCGGGCCGCGAGCGTGCACGAGGCCGGCATCTCGGTGCGTGGCCGCCTCTCCGGTAACGAGGAGGAGTTTCTGGAAGAGGAATACCCGGACCGGATCGTGGACTGGCCGGCGCTCGATCCGCAGGCCGACTGAAGACGGCCATCCCCTCGAGCGGAGCGACAGGTCTCGGTTTCGAAAGGTCGAGACCTTTCGCGGGTCCAGGGCAGAGCCCTGGTCACCATCGCGAAACTCTGCCCCAAGACCCCGCCAAACGACTTCTGCCCTCTGAAGCTCGGATCACCTGGGTCAGACAGGCCCGGCCTCGCTGCACGCCGCGCGCGAGGACGGGGCGAGCAGCCGTCCCCCGGCCAACCCGTTCACCGCGATCACGATGGCGACCGCCGCCGCATGCATCAGCAGATCCGTCGCGGTGGCGTCATGCGGGTGGACCGGCATCAGCAAAGCCGCCGCCGCCGCCGAGACAGCGAGGCCGCCCAGGGCCGCTGTCAGCTTCGGCCGGAGCGGGCAGGCCCGGCGCAGCATCACGACGATCAGCGCCGAGAATGGCACGGACACGCAGATCAGAAAGCTGAAGCAGCCCGTGACCGTATGGGCGCCCGGGATGTCGGCCCCGGGGGCGAGCCAGTCGCGCAGGCAGCCGAGCCCGCTCGCGCCGATCCAGAGGGCAAGTGGCGGCAGCGGCAGCAGCGCCCACCGGCCCGAGCGTCCCGGCACACTCGTCGCGAAGGCCGCATAGGCCGCCGTGATCGCCGTGAGGACGGCACCGATCGCCGCCAGGGCGAGGTCGGGCACGTGCATGCGCAGCATGAAGCCCGCCATGCCGGCCTCCGCCACCAGAAGCAGGCCGGCCAGCAGCGCCGCGCCGAGCCACAGGGCTGTGCGGATCCCCGGCGCCGGCAGCGGCCGCACCGGCTCCAGCTCGCCAGCGAGCGCTTCGACGAGCCGGTCGTGACGGGAGGCTTCGCAGCCAGCGCGCTCGGCCATCACTCCGCCTCCCGCGTCAGGCTGGTCCGGAGCGCCTTCAGCGCCCGGTGCAGGTTCACCTTGAGGGCGCCTTTGCTGCGCCCGGTGAGCGCTGCGGCTTCGTCGAGGGACAATTCGCGCAAGCCCAGCTGCTCCACCGCCTGCCGCTGCCCCTCGGGCAGGGACGCCACCGCGCGGGCCAGCGCCGCGGCACGGTCCCGCGCCTCCAGGCTCTGGCTGGGAGCCGGGCCGGGATCGATCTCGGCCTCGTAGGCCAGGGGGTCGTTGACCTCCCGGGGGCGCCGGCCCGCCCGGCGCAGCCGGTCGATGGCCCGCCGCTGGGTGATGGCCCGCAGCCAGGGCATGAACGGCCGGGCGGGATCGTAGCTCGCCCGGGCCCGGTGAACGGTCATCAGCGTGTCCTGCACGACATCGTCCACCGCCTCGCCGCGCACGCCCTGCGCCCGGGCGATCGCCGAGACCACGGGCAGGCAGGCCTTCAGCAGCGCACGATAGGCGGCCGCGTCGCCGCGTTGCGCGGAGGCCATCAGGCCTGCGAGTTCCTCTTCGAGCGCCATCCGGGCTCCGCCGCCGTTCCGTTCCCCGGCTAGCGCCGCATCTTGCCCGGCCTCGGAGCCGAGCGCCAGCGACCAGCCGCAGGTGGCGAGCCCGGCCGGCACGGCGAGGATCATCGCAGCGCCTCCCGCCGCGCCCCATCCTGATCGAGGCGGGCGGCGCCGAGGATGCGCCCATCCGCCGCCTGCAGCAGGACGGCCGCCGTATCGCCCTCGGGTCGCGCCGCCGCGAAGGTCGCGGCGGCCCCCGACCAGCGACCGAGATCGTGGATCGCGCGGACGACGTTGGCCTGCTCCAGGGTCCGCCCAGCATTCTCGCCGCGCAGCACGCGGGTGGTATGGCTCGGATCGAACCCGACCAGCAGGACGCGCGCGGCGCCGGCCCCGGGGCCGACCCGGGTGACGAGTCGGTCACCGTCGCGGGCCAGCGCCACCGGGATGCCGGGTCCGGACGCCCGGGCCCGCGCAATGGCGCCGCGCAAGGCCGCCTCGTCGGATCCGACGAGGCCGACTGTCCCATCGATCACGGCCTGTGGCGTGTAGCCGGGGCCGCCGAACCGGGCCGCATAGGCATCCTGCCGCGCCGTCGCGGCCGGCAGGGCATAGGGATCGCGCCAGTTGAGATGGTTCCAGTAGGTGACGTGGAACGCGAGCGGGAGGACGTCGCCGCCCTCATGCGCGAGCCGACCGAGCAGCGCCTCAGCGGGCGGGCAGGAGGAGCAACTCTGCGAGGTGAAGAGCTCGACGACGACGGGGCGGTCCGCAGCCGCGGCCGGACCGACGGCGCCGAGGAACGCGAGGGCGAGGGTGATCGGAGCGACAGGGCGCATGGCGTGGATTCCTGTGCGCCGGCGGATCGATCCGGCGCACCGACTCTTTCGCCCCCCGGCAACCGCGGTTACGCCGGACCGGCCCCATCGAGCTCGAAGGCATCGACATCGCGCAGCAGCGCCACGAAGGCCCGCGCCCCATGCGCCAGGGCCGCGCGCCCGGCCTCGGCGGTGCCGAGCCGCGCGTCACCCATGGCGCCGGAGGGATGGAGATCCCCGGCCTTCCAGGCGAAGGCGGCGGGGCGGCCGGCGCGCAGGTGGGTGAAATCGCGGATCATCGTGAGCGTCCGCGGCGGGAAATTGGCGATTCGGTCGGTCCGCACGAGGTCCGGCCGCAGGGCCAGCATCAGCGCGGTCTCGACCCCGCCCGCATGGATGCCGTGGGCGATCTCATCGGCCGGGAACAGGCCGTCGGGATAGCCGAATCGGGCCCAGGCAGTCGTCACCGCCACCATGCCGTACCGGGCGCGCAACTCAGCCGCCACGAGGTCGATCAGCGCGCTGTTGCCGCCATGGCTCGTGACGATCACCAGCTTGCGGCAACCGGCCCGGCGGAGGGCGGCGCCGATGCCCGTCCAGGCCGCGAGCGCCGTCCCAGTGTCCAGCGTGAGCGTGCCTGGGAATTCATCGTGCTCATCCGACTTGCCGGTCGCCTGCACGGGCAGGATCAGCACGTCGAGGGCGTCCGGAACGCATGCCTGCACCGCGGCGAGGTAGCCGTCCGCGATGATCGTGTCGGTGGCGAGCGGCAGATGCGGGCCGTGCTGCTCGGTGGCGGCCACGGGCAGCACGGCGATGGCGCGCCGCATGTCGCGGTTTTTCAGCTCCTCCGTCGTGAAGTCGGACCAGAACCGCGCCGCCATACCCGCCGGGACCTCCCCCTGCCGCCAGACGGCACCGGGTTACCGGACCCCCTGTAACCGGCGCGGGGCCGGCGAGTCGACCGGCCGCCGACCCGATTCGCGTCAGCCGAAGAGCGCGTCGATGTCGTCCTGGGAGGGCATCGCTGCGTCGGCCTGCGGGCCGCTCAGCATCAGATCCTCCGCACGGGCGCGGCGGGCGCGCTCGACCGGGTCGGTCGTGGCGGCGTCGCGCGCCTTCACGGCACCGACGAACCGGGCGAGGCGCTGCTCGAACAGCCGGAGCGATTCGACCACCTTGGCGATTCGCTGTCCCGTGATGTCCTGGAACGCGCAGGCCTCGAAGATCGTGTTGATGCGCTCCTCGACCGCCTCGCGGTAGCCGGGCCCGTCGGGCAGGCCGAGCATGGCTTCGGCCGCTTCCATGATGGTGTTGGTGGCGCCCGCGGTCGCCGCCACCACGCTGCCGAGCTCCTCATGCGCCATGGGGATCCGGTCGCGACTCATCTCGTTCGCGCGGAGCGCCCCGATCTCCTCGCGGAGATGGGAGATGTATTCGGCGATCTCGCTCAACTCGGCGATGACGGCCTGGGGTTCCCGGAGTCGCACTTCGGACTGCCGAGGGACGGCTAACGACATGCTGTTCTCCTGAGATCGGCCTCCGTCCGGATCACCCGCGCCGCGCGCAGGAATCATCCGACGCATTGGCGGGGCAGCCGGACGACGCGGGGAACGTTTCATCGATCCCAATCAGCTGCCGCAGACGGCTTCGATCTTCGATTTCAGGGTGGCGGCGTTGAACGGCTTGACGATGTAGTTGTTCACGCCCGCCTTCTTGGCAGCGATGACGTTCTCGGTCTTCGATTCGGCCGTCACCATGATGAACGGCGTCGTCCGAAGATTTTCGTCGGCGCGCACGTGCCGGAGCAGCTCGTACCCCGTCATCGGCTCCATGTTCCAATCGGAAATCACCAGGCCGTACTTGCGGTCCTTGAGACGGGCCAGTGCTTCCGTACCATCAGAAGCGTCATCAACCTCCTCGAAGCCGAGCTGCTTCAGAAGATTACGAATAATGCGGACCATCGTCTGGTAATCATCGACAACGAGGATCGGCATGCTCAAGTCGAGAGCCATCGAACCACTACTCCGTAATTGCCCGGCGGGAAGCCGCGGCGGCTCCCGGAAAGATTAACGCTTCGCTAAGGCTGCAATTTAGCTGCGCCGTACGTGATTTTAAATAGGGCTTGCGCATTGCGAAGCCGTTAATCGCCGTCGCCAGCGCATGGCCCGGCCGAGTGTTGCGCCGCCGCCCCCCTCGCTTGACCCTCCGGGCACCTTTCGGCAGGGTCCGGTCGCGTCGGGCCCCGCGCGGGCATGGCCTGCGACCCCACCCGACCTTCCGAGCATCCGACCCCGACACAATGGCCTCAGGCGACGACACGGCGGCGCGCACCTTCACGATCTGCCGCCCCGACGCGCCGGTTCCGCCGGCCCTGACGGGGGCGGTGGCGGCGATCGGCAATTTCGACGGCGTCCATCTCGGCCACCGCGTCCTGATCGAGCGCGTACGCGCGGCCGCGCGGGACGGCGGCCGGCCCGCCGTGGTCCTGACCTTCGAGCCGCATCCGCGGGCCTATTTCACCCCCGACGCGCCGATGTTCCGCCTGACCGAACTCACCGCCAAAGAGATCGTGTTCGCCCGCCTGGGACTCGACGGGGTGATCGTGCGCCGCTTCGACGGGGCGCTCGCCGCGACGGGTGCGCGCGCCTTCGTCGTCGACTTCCTGAAGACCTCGCTCGGCCTATCCGGTGTGGTCGTCGGCCATGATTTTCATTTCGGCCGTGGCCGCGAGGGCACACCCGCGATCCTGGCCGATCTGTGCCGGGAGGCCGGCCTGAGCTGCCATATCGTGGCGCCGGTCGCCGTCGGCGACGAGGCGGAGCCGGTCTCATCGAGCGCGATCCGCGCTGCGCTCACCGCGGGGGACATCGCCCGGGCCAACGCCCTGCTGGGCTACCGCTGGTTCGTGCTGGGCCCGGTCCGCCACGGCGACAAGCGCGGCCGGCAGCTCGGCTTTCCCACCGCCAACCTGATGGTGCCCGATTGCGGCCTTGCGCACGGGATCTACGCGGTGCGGGTACGCCTCGCCGGAGGCGCGTTGCGCGACGGCGTCGCCAGCTACGGCCGCCGCCCGACCTTCGATGACGGGGCACCGCTGCTGGAGACCTACCTGTTCGATTTCTCCGGCGATCTCTATGGCCAGGAGATCGCCGTGGAGTTCGTCGGCTACATCCGCGGCGAGGAGCGGTTCGCCAGCGCCGATGCCCTGGTCGAACGCATGCATGTCGACGCAGCGGCGGCACGGTCCATGCTCGCACAGGATGAAACCCGGTCCATGCTGGACTGATGTTCCGGGGGGATCGCCGGCCGCGCCGATCGTGTAGAAGGGCGGCATCAGGCAGGAGGCGGACGTGCTGGGTCGTTACGAGCGCGCGAACAATGGCGAAGCGGTGGTCGAGTACGGCGACGGCACCATGCGGGTGGTCAAGCCGGGCAGCTTCGTGCGTTGCGCGGTGACCGGCGAGACGATTCCCCTCGACGCGTTGCGCTACTGGAGCGCGCTGCGCCAGGAGGCCTATTCCTCCCCCGAGGCGATCCTGAAGCGCCTGAAGGAGACCGGCCGGCCCTGATCGTCAGGGTGCGGAATCGAGCACCTGTCGCAATTGGCGGCGCAGGCCCTCTGGTCCGTCGAACGTGAGGCGCACACGCAGCACCCGCACCCGGTTCGAGACGGATGCGGGCAGGCGCACCGCATCCTTCTCGGTGGTGACGAGCTCGGCACCGAGCCGGTGCGCCGACTCGGCCAAGGCGGCCAGTTCGCCCTCCCGATACGCGTGATGGTCCGGGAAGGCGCGCCGCCCGACGATCACCGCCCCCGCTTCGGCCAGCGTGGCGAAGAATTTGGCCGGACGACCGATCCCCGCGAAGGCAAGGCAGCGCCGGCCCGCCCAATCGTCCGTTTCCCGAATGAGCCGCGCCCGGTGGACCGGCAGGCCGCGCGTCCCGGCCGCCCGGACGAGGGCGTCGCCCGGCGCGCCGTCGCCGATCACGATCAGGCCCCCGACATGCGGCCATTGCCGGGCGAGGGGCGCCCGCAGCGGACCCGCCGGAAAGGGCAAGCCGTTGCCGAGGCCGACCGGTGCATCCACCACGGCGAGGCTGAGATCCTTCGCGAGGGCGGGATTCTGCAGCCCGTCATCCATCACGATCACGTCGGCCCCGACCCGCCGGCACAGGGAAGCCCCGGCCGGCCGGTCCCGCGACACGATCGTGGGCGCCCGGCGGGCGAGCAGCAGCGGCTCGTCGCCGACCTCCGCGGCGGCATGCCGGCCGGGATCGACCCGCACCGGACCGGCCTCCCGTCCGCCATAGCCGCGGGACAGGAAGGCGGGCGTCTGCCCGAGTTCCGCGAGCAGCGCCGCGACCGCCAGCGCCGCGGGCGTCTTACCCGCCCCACCCAGGGTGAAGTTGCCCAGGCATAGGACCGGGCAGCCCGCCCGGCTTCCCGCCCGGTCCATGCGTCGGGACACGAGCGCCCCATAGGCTGCCCCGGCGGGCGCCAGGACGCGCGCGAGAGGGTGATCCGGCCCGGACGTCCAGAATCGCGGGGGCCGCATCAGGCCCGTGCGAGCGGGCGTACGCGACCGCCGCGGTCGAGGCGCTGCAACTTCATCTGCGCGACGAACGGGTCGAGAACCGCCAGCGTGCGGGCCACCGCCCCCTCGAACGGGCGCAGGGCGTTCTGCCCGGCCTGCGCCATGGCGGCCAGCCGGTCCCGATCCCCGAGCAATTCGCCGACGACCGCGGCCAGCTCGACGCCGTCCTGCACCGGGATCGCCCCTCCGGCGCGATCGAGGGCTTGGTAGATGGCGCTGAAATTCCCGACCTGCGGCCCGTGCAGCACCGCCGTGTCGAGGCGCACGGGCTCGATCGGGTTCTGGCCGCCCCGGGGGACCAGCGAGCCGCCGAGGAACCCCAGGGGGGCGAGTCGATAGAACAGGCCGAGCTCGCCGATCGTGTCGGCGACGTAGACGTCCACGGACGGGTGAGGGCGTCCGCCGGTCGAGCGCCGGGCGGTGCGCAGGCCCATATTCGCCGCGCACGCGACCACCTCTTCCGCCCGGGCCGGGTGCCGCGGGGCGATGAGGGTGAGGAGGTGCGGGAACCGCTCCTTCATCAGCGCATGCGCGTAGGCGATGACCGATTCCTCGCCCGGATGGGTGCTGGCCGCGATCCAGATCGGTCGTCCGGCCACCATCGCGCCCAGATAGGCGAGCTGCTGCGGATCGGCCGGCGGCACCGGCGCGTCAAATTTCAGGTTGCCGGAGATGCTCACCCGGGGCGCACCGAGCTTGGCGAAACGCGCCCCGTCCTCCTGCGTCTGGCAGAGGCAGATGGCGATGCGCGACAGCAGCGCCTTGGCGGTGCGCGGGCAGCGCTCCCAGCCGCGGAACGAACGCGCCGACATGCGACCATTGACCAGGATCAGCGGAATCTCGCGCTCGTCGAGCGCGAGGATCATGTTGGGCCAGATCTCGGATTCGGCGACGACCGCGAGGTTCGGCTGCCAATGGTCGAGGAACCGCGCCATCCAGCGCGGCGCGTCGAGGGGCATGTACTGGTGGACCGCGCCGACCGGCAGGCGGGCGCCGATCAGGTCGGCGGCCGCGCGGGTTCCGGTGGTCACCAGCACGGAGAAGCCGCGGGCGATCATGCCCTCCACGAGGCCGATCAGCGACAGCGCCTCGCCCACGCTGGCGCCGTGCATCCACACCAGGGGCCCGATCGGCCGGGCGCGCCCCGGCAGGCCGCGCCGCTCCGGGAGGCGCAGCGGATCCTCCTTGCCGCGCTGCGCCCGCCACGCAAGCAGCCCGGACAGCGCCGGGGCGCCGATCCGCAGGCCGGCCCGGTAGGCCTGCAACGGCAGGGTGACGGAGGGGCGCCTCACGCGGCGTCTCCCACCGGCGCGGCGACCGCGGCCGGCGCAGCCTCGCGATAGAGCGCCGCCCGATCGGCCCGCCCGACCAGGGCGTAGGCGCGGGCATGGACCCGGTTCATCTCGGTCTCGACGAAGCGCCGGAGCGTCTCGAAGGCTTCGCCCGCGCTGTCGCGCGGCACGTAGATCGGATCACCCAACACGATCGCGCCGCGCCCGAAGGGCAGGCCCAGACAGGCACGATCCCAGGATTTGAAGCGCAGATGCCGACTGGTCACCACGGCGGCCGGCACGATGGGCCGGCCCGAGAGGCGCGCCAGCGTCAGGATGCCGGCGTCGCACCGGCGCGAGACCTTCGGGACATCCGCGCTGAAGGCCACGGACTCGCCGTCCTTCAGGGCCCGCAGCATGGCCCGCAGCCCCTCGGCCCCACCCTTGGCGCGCATATCCGTGGCCCGGCTCCGGCCACGGGCCCCCGAGGCCCGGATCACCCGCGTGCCGAGGTGCTCCAGCGCGATGGTGTTGATGTTGCCGTCGACATTCCGCGAGATGATCGTGGCGACCCTGTCGTGGGGCCGGCGCATCAGGGGCATCATGATGTGCTGGCCGTGCCACATGCCGGCGATCAGCGGCGTGTGCGCGTCGAGCCAGGCATCGGCCTTGCCGGGCGGTGCATTGCCCGCCTGGATCACGAAGCGGTTGGTCCGCCGCACCAGACGCAGGTAGGCCGCAGCGAGACGGCCGAGCAGGCGCTGCACGGCGGGCTGACGAAGGAAACGCTTGCCGAGGCTCATGTCACGCCTGGGATGGCCGGAAGGCCACCCGATCAGTTCCGGATCGAAATCGACCGCGCATGCTCTAGCCCCCGCGCATGAGACGAAACAATCGGCCCGGACCACAACCTGCGCGCGCAAGCGCCGGCGACGCTGCTGCTCCGGGATGACGCGGATGCTCTCGCGGCGCGGCGAAAACACGGCGAGACCGCTTGTTTAGATCTATTCCAGACTATAGATTGGAATCGATCTAGAAAGGGAGAGCCCGAATGGCAGCCGTCCTCGAGAGCACCGCCGCGCTGGCCGCGGAGGCCCGTCGCGCCTTCGTCCTGCGCTACGTGCAACCCGGCCTCGCGGGTCTGATCGATGGTTCGGTTTCGACGCTTGCACCGATCTTCGCGGCGGCCTTCGCCATGGGACACAACAACGCGACCTTCCTGGTGGGCCTCGCGGCCTCGGTCGGCGCGGGGATCAGCATGGGCTTCACCGAGGCCCTGTCGGACGACGGCAGCGTCACCGGCCGCGGCGATCCCTGGATCGGCGGCCTCGTCTGTGGCGTGATGACGACGCTGGGGGGCCTCGGCCACACGCTGCCCTACGCGATTCCCGATACCCTGCCGGCGGGCTGGCCGAACCCCTTCTGGCTCGCCACGAGCCTTGCCGTGCTGGTCGTGGTGGTCGAGCTCGCCGTCATCGCGGCGATCCGCACCCGGTTCATGGCGACACCGTTCTGGCGGGCAGCCCTGCAGGTGATGCTCGGCGGCGCCCTGGTGCTGGCCGCCGGGATGGCGATTGGAAGCGCATGACACGCATGACGAGAAGCGCTTGACGGCGGGGGCCGCGCCCGCGATGCGGAAGCCGTTCCCGGCCCGTCCCGCGCGTGATTCCCGGCGTTGACCTTTCGCCTCGCCCATCTCAGCGATCCGCATGTCGGCCCCCTGGGCCGGGTGCGCCTGCATCAGCTCATCGGCAAGCGCGCCACCGGCTACGCCAACTGGCGGCGCGGCCGGTCGCGCAGCCACGACATGACGGTGCTGGAGGCCCTGGTTGCCGACCTGAAAGGGCAGGGGGCCGGGCACGTCGCCTGCACGGGCGACCTGTGCAACATCGGCCTGCCGAGCGAGTGGCAGACGGCGCGCACCTTTCTGGAGGCCCTGGGTTCACCCGATGCGGTGAGCTTCGTGCCGGGCAATCACGACGCCTATGTCCGCGGCTCCCTGGAGGGGCTGCTCGACGCCTGCGGCGCCTACACGAGCGACGATTCGGGCTCCGTCGGCCGGTTTCCCTATCTGCGGCGGCGCGGGCCCCTCGCCCTGGTCGGCCTGTCGAGCGCGATCCCGACAAAACCCTTCGTGGCCACGGGACGCCTCGGCGCGCCGCAGCTGGCCGCGGCCGAATCCCTGCTCCGGGCGCTCGCCACCGAGCCGGGCCGTCCGTTCCGGGTCGTGATGATCCATCACCCGCCGCAGCCGGGGGGCGCGGCGGCGGGCCGCGAGCTGATCGACGCGGCGGCGTTCACGGCGATGATCGGGCGCGCGGGCGCGGACCTGATCCTGCACGGCCACAATCACGTCACCAGCACCGCCCGGATCCCGGGGCCTGACGGGGGCGGCGTCCCTATTGTCGGCGTCCCATCGGCCTCGGCCCGGCCGGACGGGCACGGGGCGATCGCCACGCGTCGGGCCTCGTACATCCTGTACGAGGTGGCCCGGGTCGGGGACGGGTACGCGCTCGACGCCCGGCGGCGCGGTCTGGGCGCCGAGGGCACGATGTGCGACCTCGGCCCCGTCGACATGCATTGATCCGATCAGGCGGCGGTGCGCTGCTGCCGGGTCAGGCTGGCCTCATAGCGCTCGGCCTGGAGCCGGGTCAGGCCGCAGATCACGGCCAAAGTCCCACGATACACGGTGTATGTGCCATCATGCGTCGGCTTGACGCGAATCACCTCTGCCATGGGTCTCTTCCTGTGTGAGAGGTTACTTGCCGTGGACTGAGGAGATCATCCCTCCCTGGTGAATGGGCCAATCGAACGCGCGAACGAGGGGCAGGTTATCGATCGGAAACATTGTGGCAAGGGCCGGAGACGGACGAATGCTTAGGTATTTCTGTTGCGACGCGGCAAATCCTTGACTCTACTGATGATCCTCGGCTGCGCAAAAAAGTGGCGGATGGCTTGCATATTGAATGCGATGATCACACCCCGCCCCGAGCAGCGAATCGGGGTTTCGACCCCGCCCTATCGGGGCGCGCAAAAGGACATCCGATGCAGCTCTGGCGTCTGACGGCGACCGACCTCGCGGCCCTGATTCGAACCGGCCAAGTCTCGGCCCGGGAGGTGGCCCAGGCGGCCCTCGACCGGCTCGACACCGTCAACGGTCGAATCAACGCCGTGGTCGAGCATCGCCCGGAGGATGTGCTCACGCAGGCCGACGCGGTCGATGCCGCGCGCGGCCGCGGCGAGACCCTCGGGCCGCTGGCGGGCGTGCCGGTGACCGTGAAGGTGAATGCCGACCAGCGCGGCTTCGCGACCACCAACGGGCTGCTGCTTCAGCGCGATCTCGTGGCCCGGGACGACAATCCCGTGGTCGCCAATCTGCGCCGGGCCGGCGCGGTACTGCTCGGGCGCACCAACACGCCAGCCTTCTCGCTGCGCTGGTTCACCACCAACCAGATCCACGGCGACACGAAGAATCCGCGCGATCCGGCCCTGACGCCGGGCGGCTCGTCGGGCGGGGCCGGCGCCGCGGTGGCGGCCGGAATCGGGGCGATCGCCCACGGCACCGACATCGCCGGCTCGGTGCGCTACCCGGCCTATGCCTGCGGCGTCCACGGCCTGCGCCCGAGCCTCGGCCGTATCCCGGCCTGGAACGCATCCTCACCCGAGCGCGGGATCGGGCCGCAGCTCATGGCCGTCTCGGGGCCGCTCGCCCGCAGCATTGCGGATCTGCGCCTCGGCCTGGAAGCCATGGCGGCCCCCGATCCCCGCGATCCCTGGTGGGTGCCGGCGCCGCTCGTGGGTCCGGAAGTCCCGCGGCGGGTCGCCCTGTGCGTCCGGCCCGGGGGGCTTGCCGTCGTGCCGGAGGTGGAGGCCGCCCTGCGGGACGCGGCCCGCCGGCTTTCGGAGGCCGGCTGGACGGTGACGGAGATCGCCGACACGCCCCCGATCCGCGAGGCGAGCGAGCTGCAGCTCCAGCTCTGGCTGGGCGACGGCTACGCCGCCGTCCGCGAGGCGGCGGAGCGCGAGGGCGACCCGGCGGCGATCGGCCTGCTCGAGAGTTTCCGCGGGCGCGCCGAGGCGATGGCGCCGGACGCGATCGCCCGGGCGCTGACGCGTCGCCTCACGCTCGCCCGGGAGTGGTCGCTGTTCCTGGCCGAGAACCCGGTGCTGCTGGTGCCGGTCTCGGCCGAACTGCCGTTCCCGGACGGTCTCGACCGGACGGAGGCCGGCGTCGCCCGGGCCTTCGAGGCGAACCTCCTCCAGGTCGGGCTGGCGCCGCTCGGGATCCCGGGGCTGACGGTGACCACGGGCCTCGTCGGGCGCACGCCCGTGGGCGTGCAGCTCGTGGCGGCCCGCTATCGGGAGGACCTGTGCCTCGCGGCCGGCGCGGCGATCGAGGCCGCCGGGGTGCCGGAGATGCCGGTCGATCCGGCCTGAGAAACCGTTAGAGCCTGGGTTTCCAAAGGGCTTCAGCCCTTTGGCGGGTGCTCAGGCAAAGTCTTGAGAAATCTGGCCCTGAGATGTTCACCGGGGCGTTGCCCTGGGCCCGCGAAAGGGCTCGCCCTTTCGAAACCGCAACTCAGGCCGCCCCGAGGCTCGCCAGCAGCGCCGCGAACAGCCGCGCCCGCTGCGGCAGCGTCTCGATCAGCACATGCTCCTCCAGGGTGTGGTAGCCCTGGCCGAGGGGGCCGAGCCCGTCCAGCGTCGGAATGCCGTTGGCGCCCGTGAAATTGCCATCCGAGCCGCCGCCGGCGCTCCGGTGGGGCAGGGGGTGGCCGAGTTCCTCGCTCAGGCGGCGCGCCGTCTCGTAGAGGGCCAAGCCCCCGGCATCGGGCTCCCAGACCGGCCGGGTCACGCCCCGGGTCACGGAGAAGCGGACGCCGTCCTCCTCCCCCGACAGGGCCAGCATCCGCGCGACGCCGCGGTCGAGATCCGCCTGCCGCTTGGCCATGCTGAGGGCCTGACCGCGGCAGATCGTCGGCACGCAGTTCACCCATTGGCCGCCCGAGACGATGCCGGTGGAGAAGGTGCAATCGGCATCCGACAGGGCGTCGATGGCGAGGATCTTGCGCGCCATGGCGCGGATCGCCGAGCGGCCCTCGTGGGGCGAGGATCCGGCATGGCTCGGGCGGCCCGTCGCCTCCAGATCGAACCGCGCGATGGCGTAGCGGCCGGTGACCACGCCGTTCTCCGGCTGGCCGGGTTCCGGCACCAGCACGAAGGCGTGGCGGGCGGCCTCGGCCTCGATCAGGTCGCGGGTCGAGGGGCTGCCGACCTCCTCGTCGCCAGTGAACAGCACGGTGACCGGCAGCGGCGTCTCGATCCCGGCCGCCGCAAGCGCCCGGATCGCCGCCAGCGCGATCACGTTGCCGCCCTTCATGTCGAGGATGCCCGGCCCGTAGGCGCGGTCGCCCTCGATCCGCCAGGGCAGGGCGCCGAGCGTCCCCACCGGGTGGACGGTGTCGAGGTGGCCGAGGATGAGGATCCCCGGCTCGTCCCGGCGGGGATGCGCGAAGCGCGCGCGGACGCAATCGCTCAGGCCCATCCGCCCGGGGATCGTCTCGACCCGCGCGCCCAGGAGGGCGAGGTCCCGGGCGGCCACGCCCATCATCCGGTTGACCGCGGCCGCATCGTAGGTCGGGCTCTCGCACTCGACCCAGGGGCGGAGCGTCGCGAGGACCTCGCGGGCGTCGAGGTGCAGGTCCGGGATCATCGGGCGGCCTCTTCGGCGAAGGGATCAGCGACACGCGGCCAGTAGTGGCCCGGGCGCTTCGTGTAGGGGATCGCGCCGTAATCCGGCGGGACTGCGCCGGGGGCCGCCACGTAGCGGACCTCGCTCGCGATGGGCGCGAAGGCGGCGTAGAAATGCTGCATCGATTTCACCACGACGATCCGCTTGTCGTCGAGATTGAGCCCAAGCCCCGTGAAGGCGTCCGGTGCGAAGGCCTGCTGACGCCTGTGGGTCAGCACCACGTGGAGCCCGTCCGCCTCGACCCAGGCGGCGGGGCCGAGTTGCGCCCGGCCGCCGCTCAGTCCGGTCTGGTTGTGATCGTCAGACAGGCCGCGCACGGTGACGCGCAGGTCCACGGGATCGCCCGAGGTCACGCCGCACTTGCCGCCCATGCGGAGCGTGAAGGTCGCGCCGAGCCCGGCCTCGTGGCAGATCCCGACCGCGCCGGGGTCCCAGATCAGGCCGAGGGCGACGTCCCGGATGCCGCGCTCGGCGAGGCGGGCGAGGATCGCTGTGTTGTCCGAAGGTGCGCCCGCACCGGCATTGTCGGCGAAATCGGCGAGCACCATCGGGCGCGGGTCGTCGGAGGCCAGCGCCGCATCGATGGCGGCATCGATCGTGTCGCAGCGGCTCGCCGCCTCCTCGCGCATCGCCCAGACGGCGCCGGCGAGTTCGTCGGCGAGCGCCTGCGCCTTGCCGGCATCGCCGTCGGCCACGACGAGCATCTTGGCGCCGACATCGGCCACGTCGCCCCAGGGAAAGCCGTGCCCGAAGGAGACCGACAGGATTCCGTCCCGCCCCTCCAGCGATTCCATCCGGCGCACGAAGCCCGCGACGGGCTCGCGGCTGGTGCGCCACATGTTGACGATCCGGCAATCGGCATAGGCCATCACCGGCCGGATGTCCTTCGCGACGGTCCGCACCACGAGCGGATAGAGGTCGCGGGCGCGGTCGACGATGTCGGTGTGCGGGTATTCCTTGTAGATCACGATGACGTCGGCACTCGTCCGCATCGTTTCGGTCAGGTGGCAGTGCAGGTCGAGCTCGACGCCGATCACGGCGTCCGGCCCCACGAGTGCGCGGACCCGCTCCAGGGTGTCGCCCTCGCAATCGTCATAGCCCTCGGCCACCATGGCGCCGTGCATGAACAGCAGCACCGCATCGACCGGCAGGGCGGCCTTCAGATCCGCCAGCAGGGCGTCGCGCAGCTCCTCGTAGACGGCCCGCAGGGTGATCCCGCCGGGCTGCGCGAAGGTCGAGAGGCTCTCGACCACCGTGTGGCCGTCGGCCTCGGCGAGCTCGCGCCACGCCTTGAGGCCGATATTGCTGAGGCTCGGCGGGTTCCTTGTGCCGTCCCGGCGGGCGTAGTCGGCGTGGAAGGCCGCACGGCCCGTGGGCAGCGGCGCGAAGGTGTTGGTCTCGGTGGCGAGGCCGGCGATGAAGATCTTCAAGGTTTGAGTCCCACTCCGCCCCGGCCGCCCGGTCAGGCGGGACCCGGGGTCAATGCGATGATCGTCTCGGTGGCGGCGTCCACGGCTTCGCGGCCGTAGAGCATCGGCACATGGTCCTGGCGGCCCCAGACGGAGGCCAGGTCGGCGTAGTGGGGGCTGCCCGGGTCCCCGGACTGGCCCGGCACGTTGATGAAGACCGAGCGGTCCCAGTCCCCCACGTCCACGATCATGCGGAACGAGGCGCCGTGGGTGAGCCGGAACGTATCGGTCCTGTACTCCGCGTGCATGACCGATGCCGCGGACCCGCCCACGGGCAGGGAGCCGACATCCCAGGCCTGATCGGACCTCAGGCCGGAGAGGGGATGGGCGAACAGGGCGTGGTGCAGGCGGCCCCAGGACCAGCCGTTGTGGGGTTCGCAATGAGCCGTCGCATCCGCATCACCCCCTCCCCCCTCTGCGGGGGAGGGTGGCCCGCGAAGCGGGTCGGGAGAGGGGAGCGGCGGCGCAGGATGAGGCTGTTCCCGTCTTGAAGGTATCGTCCCTTCCTGAAACCGGGCTCCCCTCTCCCGACCCTCGCTGACGCGAGGGTCACCCTCCCCCGCAGAGGGGGGAGGGAGAGGGCCTTCTGTCTCCGGCGCGAGCCGTCCCATCGGGTCCGGCCCCATCCGCTCCAGGCAATCCCGGAACGCGGCTCCGAGGGCATCCACCAGGAGTGCGTCGCGCGTCGCCGGGTCGAGACCAGCCTCCAGCCGCTCGATCAGGCTCTGCGTGTCGCCGGGCGGCAGGAGGCGGCGGGTGTCGGCGTCGGGCACCAGCGCCTTGAGCAGGGCGGGCCGCAGGTGATGCACCCAGAACACCTCGATGAGGGCAGCGGCGGCGGAGACCGGATTGAGCGTCCCGTCGAACGACGCCAGCAGGGCCTGGGCCGAGGCCACATCGGGATCCGAGGCCGCCGGCATGGCCCGAATCAGATCGGCGAGCCGCAGGGCGGGCTCGGAAAAGACGTCGCCCTGAAGCGCGCGCGAGTCCTCCAGGCTGTGCCGGGTCTGCCCGCCCAACACCGTGCGAATGCGCCGGGCGCGCCAGGGTTCGGCCCACTCGAACCCAACCTTGTGCGCCTCCGCGGGAAAGTCCGGCGGCAGGTTCATCTCGTTGGCGGTGGCGAGCCAGCCCGCCTCCGGATCGAGGCTTCGGGGCAAGGCGCCGGGATCGTGGAAACCCGCCCAGTCGTAGCGGCCATCGCCCGGCGCCGGCAGCAGCCCGTCATGGGCCGGCCGAACCGGGGCCTTGCCGGCCATGAACCACGCGATCCGCCCCGTGGCGTCGGCATAGAGCTGGTTCACCGAGGGCGCCGACCAGTGGCGCAGGGCCGCGCCGAACGCCTCCGGGGTGGTGGCGTCGAGATAGGCGAGGCTGCCGAGATAGGCGGCAGCGCCCGGCTCCGACCAGACGGTCCGCAGCGCGAAGGCTCGGCCCCCCGCCTCGCGGATCACCGGACCGTGCTGGGTGAAGCCCAGCACCACGGTCTCGTCCGGCCCGCCGCGCACCGGGATTGTTTCCGCGATGCGCTCGATCGGCTCCCAGCCATCGCGATAGCGGTAGCGACCCGGATCGGTCGGGTCGGTCTCGCACACGAACAGATCCTCCTGATCCATCGGCGCGATGGTCAGGCTGAAGGCGGCGTGGCCGTTATGGCCGATCGAGATGCCGGGCAGGGCCGGCTCTCCGGCCCCGATCACGTCGAGTCCTGGCGCCGTGAGGTGGACGGCGTAGCGCAGGGACGGCTGCAGGTAGATCCGGTGCGGGTCGCTCGCCAGGATCGGGCGCCCGGTATCGGTGCGCGATGGGCCGACCACCCAGTTGTTCGAGCCCTCCACCGGCTCCTTCGGGGCGGCGCGTGGGCCGCGGGTGACGGCGCCGTGCGCGTCGACCTTGCTCCAGGCCCAGGCCTCTTCCCGGGTCGCCGCCAGACGTTCGGGAGAGAACCCGACCGTTGCGGTCGCCAGCCGAAAAACGTCGAGGAGATCGTCCGGCCAGTCGGCAGCGTCGAGCCCGTACGGCGCCACCGGATCGTGCGGTGGGCTGATCCGCTTGCGCAGATCGTCCGCGGCGAGCCCCGCCTCCCGGGATTCGGCGCGGGCCAGCACCCGGGCGCGGGCGACCTCGGAGAGGACGTTGCGCACCAGACCGTGGCTGCGGATGCACACCACGTCCTCCGGTTGCCAGCGGGCCGGGCGCGTCTCCGTCAGGGCGAATTCAGGCGGCAGCAGCTCGGGCTGCGCCTCAGTGAGCGCCACGTAGGCGTTGAGCCCGTCCACGAAGGCCGTGACGATGGCCTTCGTGTCCTGCGGACCGTAGGCCGCCCATTCCGCCGCCAAGTCACCGCGATAGAGGAACAGCCGGGCGGCGCGGTCCTGGGCGAGGTAGCCGGGCCCGAAATCCGCCGCCAGCAGGCCGAGGCCACGCTTGCGCCAGAGGTCGAGCTGCCAGAGGCGGTCCTGCGCCGCGTTGAAGCCCTGCGCCCGGAACGCGTCGAGCATGGTCCCGGCGCGGATATGCGCAAGCCCCCAGCGGTCGATCCGGATCTCGGCCGGACCCTCGAGCCCGGGGAGGGCGTATGTGGCCCCGCTCACAGGGCCACTTCGATCAGGTGCGGCCCCTTGTGGGCGAGCGCGTGCTGGAACGCCTCGATGAACTCCGTAAGCGTCTCGACGCGCCGCCCCTCCACGCCGAACCCCTTGGCGAGGCTCACCCAATCCAAAGCCGGGTCGTCGAGGCTCAGCATGCCGAGCGCCTTCGGGCCGGGATTGTGGGCGCCGACATTGGTCAATTCCGCCCGCAGGATCGCGTAGGAGCGGTTCGACCAGACCAGCGTCACCACGTCGAGGTGCTCGCGGGCCTGGGTCCAGAGCGCCTGGACGGTGTAGAGCCCGCTGCCATCGGCCTGGAGGTTGATGACCTTCCGATCCGGGCAGGCCACGGCGGCGCCGGTCGCCATCGGGATGCCGAGCCCGATCGAGCCGCCGCTGAGCTGGAGCCAGGTATGGGGTGCCGCGTCCCGGGTGAGGGCGAAGAAGTTGCGGCCCGTGGTGATCGACTCGTCGCAGATCACCGCGCCCTCCGGGATCAGGGCGCCGAGCACCTGCCCGATCGTATCCTGATCGAGGGGGCCGGCGGTCGGGAGCGTCGGCCGCGGTCCGGCGGCGATCGGCTCGGCGGGCGGGGCGCCGACGGCCTCGGCCAAGCGCTCCAGGGCGTCGATCTGGTCCTCCTCGGGGGTGGCCAGGGTGATCGTGGAGGAGCCCTCCGGCGCCAGCAGGCTCGGCTTGCCGGGATAGGCGAAGAAACCCACCGGCGGGGTCGCGCCGATCAGGATGATGTGGCGGAAATCCTTCAGAGCCGCGATGCCCTGGTCGATCGGGTAGGGCAGGCGCTCGATCGGCACGGTGCCGGCGCCGCGGTCGATCCGTGAATTCGACGTCATCGCCATCAGCTGCGCGCCGGTCTTGCGGGCGATCCGGTCGGCGAGGACCCGGCCTGCGTTCCGCACCGCCCGGTCGCCGAGGTGCAGGAGCACCGGTTCGCCGCTCTGCAGCGCCTTCACCGCCGCCGCGATCGCATCGTCGCCGGCCTTCGCGCGTTCGGGGATCGCCGGCACCGACGCGGGCCCCGTGCCGGGGTCCCAGGCGGTGTTGGCCGGCAGGATCAGGGTCGCGACCTGACCGGGCGCTGTGCGGGCGGCCGCGATCGCGGCGGCGCCGTCCGGTCCGATCTCGGCGGCGCTCATCCCGGTCCGCACCCAGGACGACATCGGCCGGGCCAGCCCCTCGATGTCCGAGGTCAGCGGCGCGTTGTACTCCCGATGGTAGGTCGCGTGCTCGCCGACGATGTTGACGACCGGCGTGCGCGCCTTCTTGGCGTTGTGCAGGTTGGCCAGCCCGTTGGCGAGGCCCGGCCCCAGGTGGAGCAGCGTCGAGGCCGGCTTGTCGGCCATGCGGGCGTAGCCGTCCGCCGCGCCGGTCGCCCCGCCCTCGAACAGGAACAGCACGCAGCGCATGCCCTCGACCCGGTCCAGGGCGGCCACGAAATGCATCTCGGAGGTTCCGGGATTGGTGAAGCAGACCTCGACCCCGCCCTCCACGAGGGTTCGGACCAGGCTCTCGGCCCCGTTCATGGCGTCCGGCATCCCATCGCTCACGGGCTTCGTCCCTCTCACTGGCGGCCTCGGCGGCGCCTTGGATTCTGTATTATCGTGACGCCGCCGCGGCCGAGCGCAAGGGGCTGCCGGTGACATTGTCCCTTCGCCGGACGCGGGCATGATGACCCCGTCTGGCGCGGGACTTGCCGGGGGCGAGCCGCACCTTCCACGCGTGAGGTCTGATGAAAATGCGCCGCCTGATTGCCGCCGCCCTGGCCGGCTCCGCTGCCTTGACCGGACCCGTCGTCCTGGCGGGGCCTGCCAGCGCCGAGAGCGTGCTGCGCATCGCCATGACGGCCTCCGACATTCCCACCACCACGGGGATGCCGAACAACGGCTTCGAGGGGATGCGCTTCCTCGGCTACCCGATCTTCGAGGGGCTGGTGCAGTGGGACCTGAAGAGCACCACCAAGCTCGCCGGCATCATCCCGGCGCTCGCCGAGCGCTGGGAGCAGGACCCGAACGACAAGACAATCTGGACCTTCCACCTGCGCCAGGGCGTCAAATTCCATGACGGCACCCCGTTCAACGCCGACGCGGTGATCTGGAACCTCGACCGCTACTTCAAGAACGACAGCCCGCAATTCGAGCCGCAGGGCGCCGGCATTTCCCGGGCCCGGGCGCCGCTGGTCGGCAGCTACAAGAAGATCGACGACGCCACCGTTCAGATCACCACCACGCAGGTGGCCTCGTACTTCCCCTACATGGTGGTCTACCTGCTGTTCACCTCGCCGGCCTCCTTCGAGAAAGCGGGTCACGACTGGAACAAGGTCGCCACGCTGCCGGCGGCGGGGACCGGGCCGTTCAAGATCACCCGTGTCGCCCCGCGGGAGGCGGTCGATCTCGCCAAGTTCGACGGCTACTGGGACAAGAACCGGATGGCCAAGGTCGACAAGGTCCGGCTGCTGCCGATCCCGGAGGCCAATGCCCGGGTGGCGGCCCTGCGGTCCGGTCAGGTCGACTGGATCGAGGTGCCGGCCCCCGACGCGATCCCGTCCCTGAAGCAGGCGGGCTTCACCATCACCACGGGCTCGTACCCGCATGTCTGGCCCTATCTCTACAATATGGGCGCAAAGGACAGCCCGCTGAAGGATGTCCGCGTCCGGCAGGCGCTGAATTACTGCGTCGACCGCGCCGGCATCGTGGAGTTGCTGAACGGTACGGCCGAGCCGGCCTCGGGATGGCTCAACGACAAGGACCCGAATTTCGGGTCGCCGAAGAACCGCTACACGTTCGACGCCGCCAAGGGGAAGGCGCTGCTGGCCGAGGCCGGCTACACCGACGCCAAGCCCCTGAAGCTCAAGGTAATGATCTCCTCCTCCGGCTCGGGCCAGATGCTGCCCATGCCGATGAACGAGTACCTGCAGGAGAACCTGAAGCAGTCCTGCAACGTCGAGCTGAGCTTCAACGTGGTCGAGTGGCAGGTGCTGCTCAATTCGAGCCGCGCGCTGCCGGATGCGCAGAGCCTGCAGGGCTCGATGGCGCTCAACGTCTCCTCGCCGTCCTCGGACGCCGCCGTGATGGCGCGCTACTTCGGAAGCGACCGCTTCCCGCCGGCCGGCTTCAACTTCCCCAACTGGAAGGACGATCAGTTCGACGCCGCCCTCAAGGCGCTCGCCGAGACCACCGACGCCAAGGTGATCGACGCGCAGACCAAGGTCGCGCACGAGCGCCTCGTCGATAATCCGCCGTGGCTGTTCGTCGTCCACGACCTCAACCCGCGGGGGATGTCGAAGAAGATCCACGGCTTCGTGTCGCCGCAATCCTGGTTCGTCGACCTCACCCTCGTCAGCGTGCAGTAATCCGATGTCCGATCTCGATCCCGTCCAGGCCTCCGCGGCCGAACTCGCCCGGGCGATCCGCGCGCGCAGCCTCTCGCCGGTCGACGCGGTCGACGCGCTGCTCGGGCGCATCACGCAGCTGGAGCCGAAGCTGCAGGCCTTCACGGAGGTGTTCTCCGGGGATGCCCGCCTCGCCGCCGAGGGGGCGGACCGGGCGATCCGCTCGGGCCACGCGGTGGGGCCGCTCCACGGCGTGCCGGTGGTGCTCAAGGACCTGATCGATCTGGAGGGCCGGATCACCATGGGCGGCTCGGCGGCCCATCGCACGAGGCGGGCCGAGCGGACCGCGACCATCGCCCGGCGCCTGATCGCGCAGGGTATGATCGTGCTGGGCAAGACCCATACGGTCGAGTTCGCCTATGGCGGCTGGGGCACCAACCAGCATCTCGGCACGCCCTGGAACCCCTGGGACGCGGAGGTTCCGCGCACGCCCGGCGGCTCGAGCAGCGGCACCGGCGTCGCGGTGGCGGCCCGGATGGCGCCCTGGGGGATCGGGACCGACACGGGCGGCTCCGTGCGCCTGCCCTCCGCCTTCTGCGGGCTGACGGGGCTCAAGGTGACGGTCGGGCGGGTCTCGACCTGGGGGATCGTGCCGCTCTCGACGACCCTCGATTCGCCCGGCCCGCTCGCCCGCACGGTGGAGGACGCCGCGCTGCTCTACGAGGCGATCTCCGGCCCCGATCCGCTGGATCCGACGACGCGAGGCGTGCAGCCGGACTCCCCCTGGTCCAGCCTCAACCGCGGGGTGCGCGGCCTGCGCCTCGGCCGCATGCCGGCGATCGAGCGGGAGGGCGTCGCCGCCGACATGCTGTCCGCCTACGACGCGTCCCTCGACCGGCTCGCTCGCGCAGGGGCCGAGATCGTGGACGTCGCCCTGCCATTCCGCTTCAGCGACTGCGTGGCGATGAGCGCGATCACCAACGCCGAGGCGTATTTTTTCAACGGCGCGCTGGCGGAGGACCCGTCGGCACAGCTCGGCGACGCCGTGCGGTCCCGGATCCTGGCCGGCGCCAAGGTCTCAGCCCAGGACTATCTCGGCACGCTCCATCGCCGCGCCGCGATGAAGCAGGCCTATGCCGAGGCTACAGCGGGGATCGACGCCCTGCTGACGCCAACGACGGAAACCGCCGCCGTGCCGCTCGCCACGGTCGACGAAGCGCATCTGCCCTCGCGCTTCACCCGGTTCGGCAACCTGCTCGATCTCTGCGCCCTGGCGCTGCCGAACGGCTTCACGGCCGACGGCCTGCCGCTCTCGCTGCAGATCGTCTGCCGCGGCTACGACGAGGCGATGGCGCTGCGGATCGGGCAAGCCTACCAGCAGGCCACCGATTGGCACCTGCGCCGGCCGCCGATGTAAGGGCCTGATCCGATTGACGGATCGGGCCGACGGCATCGCCCTCAGGCGGCCGGGACCTGCCCGGCCACCACCGTGCCGAGGGTCCCGAGCAGGGAGGACCGGGCCCGGCTCACCCGGCTCTTGACCGTGCCGACCTGGCAGCCGAGCTTGCTCGCCGCCTCCTCGTAGGTGTGGCCCTCGGCGCCGACCAGCAGCAGCGCCTGCCGCTGCGCCGCCGGCAGGCCTTCGAGGCGCGCCCATACGACCTTGAGGGTGCTGGCATCCTCCTGATCGGCGAGGCTCGTCATCTGGCCCGCATGGGTCCCGTCGACATCCTCGATCTCGCGGCGGGTCTTGCGCAGCTCCGAATAGAACTGGTTGCGCAGGATCGTGAACAGCCACGCCGTGAAGTTCGTGCCGGGACGGAACCGCTCCTGGTTGGCCCAGGCCTTGACGAAGGTCTCCTGAACGAGGTCGTCGGCGCGGGTGACGTCCCCCACCAGCGACAGCGCGAAGGTGCGCAGGGCCGGCAGCGCCTTGATGATGTCGCCGCGGAAGTCGAACGGCACGGTCTGGCCATGGGCGGCAACCGCGATCTCGAACCGCGCGACCAGATCGTTCAGTTGCGTCGGTAGCGGCTCCTGCTCGACGAGCTTGAAGTAGTCGCGGATGGGCAGAGCGAGGTGCTGGCCGATGGCCGTGGCGTAGCCTTTGGCCGTCCGGTTGCCCTCGGCCTCGGTCCGAGGCTTCGCGGCGTCTTCGATCATGAACGTGTCCTGATCTCGAAACTTGTATACTGGAACTGCTCTAACGTCCGTACCGGTGCAAATATGAACCGATACCAAACGCTCCCAGCGGAATTGGGAGACAGGGGCAACGTGGTCATAACGGCCGAGGTTAATCCATCCGACCTTCGGGGCTGGAAGGGACCTGTCCGGCGGTGCAGACTGCGCATCGTGAGGAGAGCGCGATGAGCCACGACCACGCGGAGCACGACCACGCGCACCACGATCATGTGCATCACGGCAGCGAACTCTCGCCGGTCGAGGCGCGGGTGCGGGCGCTGGAATCGCTGCTGACCGAGAAGGGCTATGTCGATCCCGCCGCCCTCGACGCGCTGGTCGAACTCTACGAGACCAAGGTCGGCCCGCATCTGGGCGCCCGGGTGGTGGCCCGGGCCTGGGTCGATCCGGTGTTCCGATCGCGGCTGCTGACGGACGCCACGCCGGCGATCGCCGAGCTCGGGATCGGCGGCCGCGGCGGCGAGCACATGGTTGTGGTCGAGAACACCCCGGAGACGCACAACCTCGTCGTCTGCACCCTGTGCTCCTGCTATCCCTGGCCGGTGCTCGGCCTGCCGCCGGTCTGGTACAAGGCGCCGCCCTACCGGGCCCGGGCGGTGATCGACCCGCGCGGCGTGCTCGCCGAGTTCGGTGTGACCCTCCCGGAGACCACCCGCATCACGGTGTGGGATTCGACCGCCGAGACCCGCTACATGGTCCTGCCGATGCGCCCCGCGGGCACCGAGGGCTTCTCCGAAGAGGCTTTGGCCCCCCTCGTCACGCGCGATTCCATGATCGGCACCGGGCTTGCCACGGCGCTGCCGATCGAACCCGCGGAGATGCCGGTATGAACGGGGCCCAGGATCTCGGCGGCGCGCACGGCTTCGGGCCGGTGGCGCCGGAGCCGGACGAGCCGGTGTTCCACGCCGCCTGGGAACGGCGCGTCTTCGCGATGGCGCTCGCCATGGGCTATACCGGCGCCTGGAACCTCGACGGCAGCCGCGCCGCCCGCGAGTCGCTGCCGCCGTCGGAGTATCTCGCGTCGAGCTATTACGCGATCTGGCTCAAGGCTCTGGAGAAACAGGTCGCCGCCACCGGGCTGGCGACGCCCGCCGAGATGGAGGCCGGCCGGGCCATGGAGCCGGCCAAGCCGGTGGGGCGGATCCTGGCTCGCGAAGGCCTGGAGGAGCGCTTCCGGGCCGGCTTCCCGAGCAGCCGCGCGACCGACGCCCCGGCCCGCTTCGCGCTCGGCGATGCGGTCCTGGCCCGCAACATCCACCCGACCACCCACACGCGGCTGCCGCGCTACGTCCGCGGCAAGCGCGGACGGATCGTGCGGGTCGACGGGGCTTTCGTGTTTCCCGACACCAACGCCTATCAGGCGGGCGAGAACCCGGTCTGGCTCTACACGGTCGCGTTCACCGCGCAGGAATTGTGGGGCGAGAGCGGCGATCCCGGCGGGACCGTCACGGTGGCGGCCTTCGAACCCTATCTGGAGCCTGCGTGACCCAGCCGTCGCCGAGCCCGTTCGCGGCCCCGTGGGAGGCCCAGGTCTTCGCCCTGGTGGTGAGCCTGCGTGAGGCCGGGCTGTTCACGTGGTCGGAATGGGCGGAGCGCCTCGGCCAGGGGATCCGCCCGGCGGATGCCCCCGAGCGCGCCGCCGATTACGGCGCATGGCTCGCCACCCTGGAGGGGATTTTGGCCGAACGCGGCGTGGCCGGAGCCGACAGCGTCGCGGCGCGCACGGAGGCGTTCCAGCGGGCTGCCGCGGCGACGCCGCACGGCGAGCCGATCCGCCTCGAGAACGACCCGCTCTACCGGCCCTGAACCCGCAGGCTCTCGAGCGGCACCGGGGCGGCGTGCGCGCGCCCGGCCATCAGCTGATCGAGGAGCGCCAGCACCTCCGGCCGCCCGCAATTGGCGGCCGGCTCGAACGGCGTCCAGGTCTGCACGAAATCGAGGCGCTCGAACACGTCCCGGTAGCGGCGCAACTCGCTCGGGGTGAGCGGCACGCCGCGCACGAAGGCCTTGTGGGCCGAGATCGTGGTGGCGCGGCGGACATCCGCCGGGTCGAGCTCGAATTTCAGCGCGTCACCGCAGAAGCAGATTTTCCGCGCCCGGTCGTACAGAACCGTGTGGCCGTCGAAATGGCCCGCCGTGCGGTGCAGCTCCAGGCCCGGCAGCGGCTCCAAGAAATCGTCGTAGGGCCAGCTCACCTGCAGCGCCGCGCTCCACGTGAAGTCGGCCGCGGGCAGGCAGAGCTCCGGGTCGAACCGATCCTGCAGCTGCGTCAGCGCCCCGTAGGAATGGGGATGCGAGGCCGAGAGCACCGTCATCCCGCCGAGCCGTTCGATCTGATCGAGGGCGGCCTCGCTGAAGACCGGGCAGGCCTCGAACCCCATGTTCCCGTGCCCAGTCTGGATCAGGTAGCCGGACGGCCCGATGCCCGAGACCGGCTCGTTCCAGAACCGCCAGACGCCCGGCTCCAGCTCCTGCCAGTGACACGGGAAGGCGTCCTGCGCCTCCCGGGTGGTGCGGAAGCGCCAGCCGTCCTGCGGCACGACGTGACGGGCGTCGAGGCACATGGGACAAGCGGCCGGCGCCTCGAAATGGCGCTGCCAGAACCCGCAATTGTCGCAGGTATAGGCGGGCAGCTTCAGGGCGCCCGCGAAGGGCAGATAGCCGGGCATTTCTTCGGACCTTCTTCGGGGCGGCTGTAGCAGGCTGTGCGATCGGGCGCAGCCGTCAAGTCCGATGAGGCAGCCGGCGCGCGGAGCGGGCGGCATGGACGGTGCCGGCGAGGCCGATCAGCGCGAGCCCCGCGAGACCGCCGACCACGAGATCCCGGGTACGGCTCGTGACGAACTCGGCCCGGCTCGCCTTGGTCCGCCCGGAGAACCGGCCGTCGATCCCGACGGGGCCGGGTACGGGCTCGAACAGGTTCCCCTTCATCTCGGGAATGGTCTCGTCGGAGAGCTGGGCCGACCACATGGAGGCGGCCTTGCGGTCGGCGAGGGCCGGCGCCAGAGCCTGCGCGGCCGCCATCATCATCGACGAGCGCCCGACCCAGACCTCCCGGCGCGGGTTCTCGACGGCGTACACGATCGCCTCGGCGCAGAGCTGCGGATCGAAGACCGGGTCCGGGGCGTATTGCCGGTGCCCGGTCCGGTTGCGCGCCCAGTTGAACTGGGGGGTGTTGACCGCCGGAAGGTAGATCACGCTGAGGCTGACATTGACGCGGTCGTGCAGCAATTCGCAGCGCAGGGCGTCGGTGAAGCCCGAGACCGCGAACTTCGCCGCGCAGTAGGGCGCCTGCAGCGGGGCGGCCCGGACCGCAAGGCCGGACGAGACCTGGATGATCGCGCCCCGGTTGCGCCGCTTCATGAAGCGCAGCGCCGCCAGCGTCCCGTAGACCTGGCTCAGATACGTGGTCTCGGTGACCCGCCGGTACTCGTCCGGGGTGATCTGGTCGGCCGGGTTCACCACGGTCGACATGGCGTTGTTCACCCAGGCGCGGATCGGGCCGAGCTCCCGTTCCACGCGCTCGGCGGCGGCATCGACCGCCTTCGGGTCGGCGACGTCGGCGCTGATCGCCAGCACCGGCTGGCCATAGGCCGACAGCGCCCGCTCGGTGGCTGAGAGACGGTTCTGATCGCGCGCAATCACCGCCACCGACCATCCGCGCTCGGCCAGCGCGTGCGCCGTCGCCAGCCCGATACCGGCCGTACCGCCGGTCACGACCGCAACCCGAGCCATATGCACCTCACACCGTCGCCAAAGATCCGAACGGCAACCCGGGTCGCGGCGGTCGGTTGCGATGCGGCATCGGGCCGGAACGTCACGGGGGGTATCGATTTCCCTGTCCCGCGACGCAACGACCGAGTCCGGCGACTGTTAACTCCGTAGGCTGCGTCATGCCGAACCACCGAGGGTCGAAGTCATGCGCTCCGGACGACATTTCTCCCTGCCGATCGATCCCTGGCCCCAGGCCTCGCTCGCCGAGCGCACGGCGGTCGGGATGGTGCTGACCTTCCTGCTGCTCGTGCCGGCCTGCGCAGCCGGTGCTGTGCTGTTCGTGATCTCGATGATCGCGACGCACATCTACTGGTCCTACGACCTCGGTGCCTCGCTGCGCGGCTTCATGGTCCGGCACGCCCGCATCCCGGGCCGCCGCGGCCGGGTCGTTCGGAAGGTCTGAGACCCGGCCTTTTTCCGGCGCCGCAACGGCGCGGGCCCACATGGCGAGCGATCCGCGCGGCCTTGATCGCTGTGCGTTGGGCACGTTCCGATTTGACCTGACCGTATCGGGTAGGCCAGTCAGGTCCGGAACGAGAGATCGCCATGTTCCGTACCCTGATGACAGCGCGGCGCTTCGCGCCGCTGTTCTGGTGCCAATTCTTCTCGGCGTTCAACGACAATTTCCTGAAGAACGCGCTGGCCTTCCTGATCCTGTTCGGGATCGGCGGTGAGGCGGACGCCCATGCCGGAGTCCTGGTGACGCTGGCGAGCGCCGTGTTCATCGGGCCGTTCTTCATCCTGTCGGGCCTCGGCGGCCAATGGGCCGACCGGTACGACAAGGCCCTGATGGCGCGGCGGCTGAAGTTCGCCGAGATCTTCGCGGCCGGCACCGCGGTGCTCGGCTTCCTGCTGCAATCCGTGCCGGTGCTGTTCGTCGCGCTCGGCCTGTTCGGGACGATCGCAGCCCTGTTCGGCCCGATCAAGTACGGCATCCTGCCGGATCACCTGAAGCGCGAGGAGCTGCCCGCCGGCAACGCCCTGGTGGAGGCGGCAACCTTCCTGGCGATCCTGCTCGGCACGATCGCGGCCGGGGCGGCCTCGGCGATGGGCGGATCCGGCCTCCTGTTCGGAGCCCTGGTGATGGGCTTCGCGATTCTATGCTGGCTCTCGGCCCGGATGATCCCGGCGACCGGGGAGGGGGCGCCGGACCTGCGGGTCGATCCCAACATCGCCCGCTCCACCGCGTCTCTCCTGCGCGACCTCTGGGCCGATACCCGCCTGTGGCGCGGCTCGCTGATCGTCAGCTGGTTCTGGCTGGTCGGCGTGGTGGTGCTCTCGCTCCTGCCGGTTCTGGTGCGCGGTGCCTTCAACGGCACCGAGACCGTGATCACGCTGCTGCTGGCGCTGTTCTCGATCGGCATCGCCCTGGGCTCGGGGCTGGCCTCCTGGCTCGCCAGCGGCCGGATCGTGCTGCTGCCGACGCCGGTCGGCGCCGTGCTGATGGGCCTGTTCGGCCTCGATCTCGCCTGGACGATCGGCCACCTGCCGGCGCCTCCGGCCGAGGCGATCGGCCCCTTCGAGGTCCTGGCGACCGGCCACGGCCTGCGCACCGCCCTCGACTTCCTGGGCCTCGCGGTCTCGGGCGGCCTCTACATCGTCCCGTCCTTCGCGGCCGTGCAGGCCTGGGCCGAGAAGGCGATGCGGGCGCGGATCATCGGCGCCGTCAACGTCATGACGGCGGCCTTCATGGTGGCCGGGACCCTGGCGCTCGCGGCACTCCAGGGGGCGGGCCTCTCGATCGCCAGCCTCCTTGCGATCGTCGCCGTGCTGAACCTGATCGTCGGCGCCATCGTGTTCGCGACCCTGCCGACCAGCCCGTTCCGCGACGCCCTGTCGATCCTGTTCCGGGCCTTCTACCGGCTGGAGGTGCGGGGCTTCGACAACATCGCGGCGGCCGGGCCGAACGCCATCGTGGCCCTCAACCACGTCTCGTTCCTCGACGCGCCGCTGGCCCTGTCGCTCCTCGATCAGGAGCCGGTCTTCGCCGTCGACAGCGGGATCGCGCAGCGCTGGTGGGTGCGGCCGTTCCTGCGCGTCACCAAGGCGATGCCGCTCGACCCGACGCGCCCGCTCGCGACGCGCACGCTGATCAACGCGGTCAAGGGCGGCGAGACCCTGATCATCTTCCCTGAGGGGCGGCTCACCGTCACCGGCAGCCTGATGAAGGTCTATGACGGCGCCGGGCTGATCGCCGACAAATCCGGCGCGATGGTTGTGCCCGTCAAGATCGACGGGCTGGAGCGCACGATCTTCTCGCGCCTGTCGCGCCGCCAGGTCAGCCGGACGTGGTGGCCGAAGGTGATCGTGACGGTGATGCCGCCGGTCCGCCTCACGGTGGACCCGGCTCTCAAAGGCAAGACGCGGCGGCAGGCGGCCGGCGCCGCCCTCTACGGGATCATGTCGGACCTCGTGTTCCGCACCGCCGACATCGACCGGGGCCTGATGGCGGCCTTGATCGAAGCAGGCGACCTCCACGGCTGGCGCCGCAACGCCCTGGAGGATCCGGTCGGCGGTCGGCTGAGCTACGGCCGGCTCGTGATGGGCGCCAACATCCTGGGCCGCAAGCTCATGCCGCTCGCCCCCGTGGGCGGCCGGATCGGCGTGATGCTGCCGAACGCCAACGGTGCCGCGGTAACGCTGTTCGCGCTCGCCTCCGCGGGCCGGGTGCCGGCGATGATCAACTTCTCCGCCGGAGCGGCCAACGTCCTCTCGGCCTGTCGGGCCGCGGAGGTGAGCAGGGTTCTGACCTCGCGGGCCTTCATCGAGAAGGGCCGGCTCGGTCCGCTGATCGAAGCGATCCGCGGCTCGGTTGAACTGATCTATCTGGAGGACGTGCGGGCCGGCATCACGACCGGGGACAAGATCCGCGGATTCCTCAGCCCCCGCCGTCCGCTCGTGGCGCGCCGCGGCGAGGATCCGGGGGCGGTGCTGTTCACCTCAGGCAGCGAGGGCACGCCGAAGGGCGTGGTGCTGGCCAACCGCTGCATGCTCGCCAACGTGGCCCAGGTGGCGGCCCGGATCGACTTCGGGCCGATGGACAAGGTGTTCAACGTCCTGCCGGTGTTCCACGCCTTCGGCCTGACGGCCGGGCTGGTCCTGCCCCTGGTCTCGGGGGTGCCGGTCTACCTCTACCCGTCGCCGCTGCATTATCGGATCGTGCCGGAGTTGATCTACGGCTCGAACAGCACGGTCTTGTTCGGCACCGACACGTTCCTGACGGGCTATGCCCGCTCGGCCCATTCCTACGACCTGCGCTCGCTCCGCTACGTCGTGGCGGGCGCCGAGGCCGTGAAGGAGACCACCCGCAGGACCTGGGCGGAAAAGTTCGGCCTGCGCATCCTCGAAGGTTACGGGGTCACCGAGTGCGGGCCGGTGGTCGCACTCAACACGCCGATGTTCAACCGGTTCGGCACGGTCGGGCGGATCCTGCCGGGCATCGAGACGCGGCTGGAGCCGGTGCCGGGGATCGAGGAGGGCGGGCGCCTCTCCGTGAAGGGTCCCAACATCATGCTCGGCTACGTGCGCGCCGAGAAACCGGGGGTGCTCGAGCCGCCGCCGGGCGGCTGGCACGACACCGGCGACATCGTGGCGATCGACGCGATGGGCTTCGTGACGATCAAGGGCCGGGCCAAGCGCTTCGCCAAGATCGCGGGCGAGATGGTGTCGCTCGCCGGCATCGAGGCGCTGGCGGCCGAACTCTGGCCCGACCGCCTGAGCGCGGTGGCGGCGGTGCCGGACCCGCGCAAGGGCGAGCGCCTGATCCTGTTCACGCAGGCGAAGGACGCGACGCGGTCCGCCTACCAGAGCTTCGCCAGGGGCCGCGGTGCATCCGACGTGGCGATTCCCGCGGAAGTGGTGGTGCTGGAGGGGATCCCGATGCTCGGCACGGGCAAGGTCGATCAGGTGGCCGTGACCAAACTGGCGCTGGAGCGGGCGAAGGAATCCGCCGCCGCTTGAGGGCGCCACCACGGATCGCCCGCGACTCATCATCGAAACGGAGGATGCAACAACCCCTGGTATGCATTCGTATCACGAATACAGTCCCGATTCGGTCCGGTGGCGGGATCGGGCCGGGTGTCGTCGTCGCGGATTGCATCGAGAGGGGCAGATCATGTCCAAGGACAGGCACGTTCCGGCTTGGCTGGCGAGGCGGACGTATTTCAAGCGGCTCGGGCGCTGGGTGAAGCCCGGCAAGACGCACGGGAATGGTCCGGGGCCTGAAAGCGCGGCGGCGCTCGCGTCGAACGTGGTAGCGTTCCCGGTCCGGGCCGATCGGCTGGGCCGGCCGGACTTCGCGGATCGGCGCAGCATCGGCATCGCGTAGCCGCGCACGCACGGTCTTGCCTGTGCCGAGGGAACCGGGAATCCTGTACGCCGGATCGCGTGCCCGGAGCCCGGAGGAGACGTGCCGCAGGACGGGCTCGACACCAATGGACGCGCGCCGCCGGCGCGGCAGGAAGCCCTGCGCCGCAGCCTCATGGCCGCGGGGCTCGGGTTAGGCTTCGTGACGGCCGGTCTCGCCGCGGTCTGGCTCTGTGCCGCGACGCTGCCGCCCCTCGACCTCGCGGCTGCGACGGCACGCTCCACCGTGGTGCTCGATCGGTCCGGGACGCTGCTGCGTTCCTTCGCCACCGCGGACGGGCGCTGGCGCCTGCCGGTCACCGCGGAGGCGGTCGATCCGCGCTTCCGCGCCATGCTGCTCGCCTATGAGGACCGACGCTTCGCGCACCATCCCGGCATCGACCCGGCGGCCCTCCTGCGCGCCGCGGGGCAATGGCTGACGCGGGGGCGCATCGTGTCGGGCGGCTCGACCCTGTCGATGCAGGTCGCCCGCCTGGTCGAGCCACGGCGCGAACGCTCCCTGGGCGCCAAGCTCCGCCAGATGGTGCGGGCCGTGACCCTCGAACGGCGCCTCGGCAAGCCCGGCATGCTCGACCTCTACCTCGCGCTCGCCCCCTATGGCGGCCCGCTGGAGGGCGTCCGGGCGGCGAGCCTCGCGTATTTCGGGCGGGAGCCCGCGCGGCTGACGGCGGCGCAGGCCGCGCTCCTCGTCGCCCTGCCGCAGGCCCCCGAGGCGCGCCGGCCCGACCGCTTCCCGGACCGCGCCCGGGCTGCCCGCGACCGGGTGCTGGACATCGCCAGCGCCCGGGGCCTCCTCACCGAAACGGAGGCCGAGGCCGCCAAGGCGGAGCCGGTCCCGGCCGGGCGCAAACCCTTCCCGATGCGCGCCGCGCACGCCGCGGAGGAGGCCGTGGCGGCCGATCCGGCGAACCCGGCGATCCGCCTCGCCATCGATGCACCGCTGCAGGAGCGGCTGGAGGCGCTGGCGGCCGAGCGCGCCGCCGCGGCCGGCCCAGATCTCTCGGCCGCGATCCTCGTGCTCGACAACCGGGACGGGCGCATCCTCGCTCAGGTGGGCAGCGCGGGCTACCTCGATGTGCGTCGGCGCGGTGCCATCGACATGACCCTGGCGATCCGTTCCCCCGGCTCCGCCCTGAAGCCGTTCGTCTACGCGATGGCGTTCGAGGATGGCTTGGCCCATCCCGAGACGCTGCTGGAGGACCGCCCGACGCGGTTCTCGGCGAGCTACGCCCCGGAGAATTTCGACCTGACCTTCCAGGGCACGGTCACGGCCCGGAGGGCCCTGCAACTGTCGCTCAACGTCCCCGCGGTCGCGCTGATGGAGGCGGTGGGCCCGGCGCGCTTCATCGCAAGGCTGCGCGCGGCGGGCGCCGGAATCCAGCTCCCGCGCGACGCGGCGCCGGGCCTGCCGGTGGCGCTCGGCGGCCTCGGCATCACACTCACCGACCTCGCGCGTCTCTACGCGGGGTTCGCCCGCGGCGGCACGCTGCCCGACCTGCAGCGCCGGGTCGAGTCGGCGCCACCCGGACCCGGGCATCAGGTCACCGGCCCCGTCGCCGCCTGGTATATCGCCGACATCCTGCGCGGCACGCCGCCGCCTGAGAACGCCCTTCCGAACCGCATCGCCTACAAGACCGGCACCTCGTACGGCTACCGCGACGCCTGGGCGGCCGGGTTCGACCGGCGCGTGACCGTGGCGGTCTGGGTCGGCCGGCCGGACGGGGCGGCGGTTCCGGGCCTCGTCGGCCGGATCGTCGCGGCCCCGATCCTGTTCGACGCCTTCGCGCGCCTGGGTGGCGAATCCGAGCCGATTCCCCGGCCCGCCGGCACCCTGATGGCCGGATCCGGCAGCCTGCCGCCGCCGTTGCGGCGGCTCGGTCGCGACGCAGCCGGGGCGCCGGGCCCGACCCTGCGGATCGCCTATCCGCCGGACGGGGCGCGGATCGACCTGGGGCTGACGCCGGGCGGGTCCGGCGGAGGCGCGGCCGGTTCACCGGGGCTGGCCCTCAAGGCGTTGGGCGGGGTGCCGCCCTTGACGTGGCTGATCGACGGTCAGCCCGTCACACAGACACTGCGGCATCGTGCCGAATGGTTTCCCCAAGGGGCCGGCTTCGCGCGTATCTCCATCGTTGATTCAACCGGAGCGAGCGACAGCGTTGCGGTCCGGCTCGAATAGCCGGACACCGCCGATTGCACGGCGGAAGCTTGGCCACGCCGGACTTTTGCATGAGGCTGCACTATCCAGCACCGGAATATTCATGCGGAGATTCATCGGTCATCAACGAATAGGGGTTTAAATACGCCCGGTGAGGTTGATGATGGCGTGGAAGGTTGGCGCCGCGGTCGCGGCGATCCTCGGGTTCGTCGGCATGGGCGTCGGGGTCGGCAGCGGCCCCGATCCGCGTCGCGCCGGCTGGCGTGAGACCTATCGTCCGCCGGCCGAGATTCCGTTCCCCGCCAGCAATCCCTATTCCGCCGCCAAGGCCGAACTCGGCCGGCGCCTGTTCTTCGACCCGATCCTGTCCGGCGACCGGACCCGGTCCTGCGCGACCTGCCACGTCCCGGATCTCGCCTGGGCCGACGGACGCGCCCGGGCGGCGACTCGCCAGCAGGGCGTCATGGATCTGCGCACGCCGACGGTCCTCAACGTCGCGTGGCAGGACGGTCCGCTCGGCTGGGACGGCAAGTTCCCGACACTCGAATCGGTCTCCGCGATGCCGATCACGGCGCCGGGCAACATGAACCTGCCGATGAACGAGGCCCTGGCCCGGCTCTCCGACGACCCCGCCTATGCCGCGGCCTTCGAGGACGCGTTCGCGGATCCGGCCGTCACCCGCGAGCGGCTTGAGGCGGCGCTGGCCACCTTCGAGCGCCTGATCGTCGTCGAGCCAGCTCCGTTCGACCGCTGGATCGCCGGCCAGGAGGACGCGATCACCGAGCCCGCCAAGCGCGGCTTCGACCTGTTCAACGGGCGGGCGGGCTGCGCCGGATGCCATTCCGGCTGGTCGTTCACCGACAACTCATTCCATGACATCGGGGTCGGTTCGGGGACTGAAATCGGCCGCGGGCGCTTCAAGCCGACCTCGGTCGCCCTGCGCTACGCCTTCAAGACGCCGACCCTGCGCGAGGTGAGCCAGCGCGGCCCCTACATGCACGACGGATCGGAGCCGAATCTCGAAGCCGTGATCGCGCTCTACGACCGCGGCGGGATCGACCGCCCGAGCCGGTCCCGGCTGATCAAGCCGCTCCACCTGTCCGCCACGGAGCGCAGCGATCTCCTGGCCTTCCTGGCGACCCTGTCGGCCCGCACGGGGCGCGATCTCATGACCGCGTCGTTCTCGGTCCAGCCGCCGGCGCCCTGACACGGCCGTCTCACCGGCCGAGGTCGGAGCCGCGCGGGAGACGTCCCGAACTGCGCTGCTCGCAGGCCTCCAGCGCCGCGGCAAGCCGGGCTTCGTTCACGGCGGCACCGTTCGAGAGGCTGACCACAGTCGCCAGCGTCCAGGCCCCCGAAAGGACGGCGAGAACCACGGCACCGATCAACCCGTAGGTCATCAGCCTGTTGCGACGCAGATCCTGCGTGACGGTCTGGATCAGGTCGCGGTTGTCGTCGGCGAGCGTGTTCCGCGCCGCCACCAACTCGTTGTACATGTTGGTGATGGCGTTGGTGGACATGTACACGAGGAGCAGGTGGACGACGAAGTCGTCGTCCGTCGTCGTGTTCAAGGCGGCCGCGATCCGCACCGCGAGCTGACGCTCCCAGGGCTGAAGATCGCGGCCGTGGACCGACCGGTAGAACCGCTCGAGGTTGGTCACGGCCGGAGCGCATCCCGCCACAGCTGGTGGAAGTTGCGGCGGAGGCGGCGGCCCTCGACCCGCAGGCGCATCGGCGCCGTATTGGCCAGAGTCTGCCACGTCATGTTCTGCACGCGCAGGGCCTCGATCAGGCGCTCGCCGATCTTCTCGATCTCGATGACCCGGAAGTTCGGCTGCTTGCGCAGCGCCTGCACCAGCTCGGACGATTCGAGATAGTCGAAGTTGGTCGCCTGGGCGGTGTTCTTCGCCAGGATCGCGCGGTCGCACTCGATCAGCATCGGCTTCAGTTCGCGCAGGACGTCGAGGGCGGTCGGATCGACGGCGCCGGCCGCGACGACCACGCTGAGGCGGATATTCGATTCCCGGCAGCTCTCCACGATGATCTCGGCGCAGCGGCGGGTCGTCTCGGTATCGCCGGCCGGGAAATCGACCACCACGAAGCGCTCGGCGGCCTCGATCACGTGCTCGATCATGTCCTGGCACAGGGTCGGGTCGACGCGGCCGGTGCTGTCCTCCGCGCGCAGGCGCTGCCGGAAGCAGCTGATGCCGGCCCGGCGTGGGACGAAGCTGTCGCTGCCGGGGTTGGTCTCCTGCATCAGCGCCGTGTGGAAGTGGCGGTTGGCCGGATCGGTATCGATCGCCAGGACGGGCCCGACCTCGGCGCAGAGGTCGGCGACCTGGAGCGCGATGGTGGTCTTGCCGACGCCGCCCTTGCCGCCCAGGCACAGGACGAGGAGTTTCGCCGATGAGCCCAGGAGGTCGCGCTGGATGCCCTGGATCTCGTCCGGGCTGTACCAGGCCGAAACCTTGGTCTGCGTATCGTCGCTCATGAAGTGTCTCCTTGCTGATGGACCGGGCGGCCGCCGCGCGCCGGGGCGCCCGGGAACCGTCCCGCGGGGCTGTTAGGATGGATGCGGTGCGCCCGGGGCCGCCCCCGAGGGGCGGGACATGGTCAGGGCGCCGTTTCGGTCATCTCCGGGTCCCCGACCATGCGTGGCCGAACGACGGCCGGGTTTGACGATTCGCCCAGAGGGCCAGCGGATCGATGGGGCACCCTGCGTCGCGGTTCGGAAGGTCGCGCGGTCGCTGCGGATCGACCTGTGTGTCGGGCCTCGGAATGGCGTCCCTCCCCACTGCATGCACCCCGTCGCCCGGCCTCTGCCTCGGCGGACGCGCTGCACCGGCATCATCTCCTGAGTTCAGTGCAGACAAGACGCTGCGTGGGCTCACGCAAGATCTAATGCCATGCCTTCACGTCTCCGCAGGCATATCCCCGCTACAGCTTAAACATTAATGAATCAATCTCACCGCAAGTCGCGCAAACGACTTTGAGATCGAGCTCATAATATCTCGTAATAATAAATATCAGATTGTTGAAAAGCCAGAAACATACGAAATTACCAAATGAATAGTTGTATCTGTCGAACAGAAACACCGGATTTCGATCTGCACGGCGCCGAAACCCGGGTCGCATCGCGCGCGTGTCCAACGGATTCTGCATCGGCCCTGCGTTGACCGCGTCAGATGCAGCTCCCGGGGTGGCGTGGACCGTCGACCAGTCATGCAGTCCGAAGCGGACGCTGCCATGAGCCAGGTGGGTTGGGCTTTATGGCGCCAGATGAGGCAGGCCATCGCTTCGATGACGCGCATTCTGATCGCCTTCGACGCTACCTAAGCGCGATCCACAGCGTTAACCTTCCAATCACATTCGTTAACAAAACATTGGCTAAAATCGTACGCATCTATTTAAATCCCTCGGTAACTACGGTGTCGTTGCGCAGCGACGAGGGCTCAATGCCAATACCCAACAAGAAGCTGGCTCCGATCGCCTGCGCCCTCGGCATCACCGGCCCCCTGATCCTCGCCGGGACAAGCGCCGCTGAGGCGCACGTCAAGTGGTTCTGCGCCTATGACGTGGCCGGGCAGCCCCAGGGCCTCGAGCAGGTGCTCTGCCTCAACTTCGAATGGCTCACCGGCCTCGCACTCCTCTGCCTGATGTTCGGGTGCCTGGCCGAGGGCACGCCCCTGGGCGGCGCGCTGCTCAACGCCCTCGACCGCGTGACCACGCGGATCCGCACCGATACCGAGCTTCTGGTCCGCGCCACGCTGGGCTTCTTCCTGGTCTCCCTGTTCGACCTCGGCGGCATCATCCTGACGCCTGAGCTGAAGACCGACGTGACCTGGATCCCGTGGCTGCAGCTCGCGCTGGCCGGGTGCCTGATCTGGCGCCGCACGATGCCGATCACCGGCCTCGGCCTCGTCTTCCTGTTCAGCTACGCGACCGCGCAGTACGGGCTCTTCCACCTCGCCGACTACCCGATCTTCCTCGGCATCGCCGTCTACCTGATCGCCCAGGGTCTCGGCCTGAAGCCCTTCGACATCCGCCCCCTGGACATCGTCCGCTGGGCCGCCGCGATCACGCTGATGTGGGCCTCGATCGAGAAGTGGGCCTATCCGGAATGGCCTGCGCCGCTGCTGGCCGCCAAGCCGCAGATGACCATGGGTGCGACGCCCGAGCTGTTCATGCAGGCCGCCGGCGTGATCGAATTCACCCTCGCCTTCGCGCTGGTCTGGACGCCGCTCGTCCGGCGCTGCGCGGCGATCATCCTGGCGGCGATCTTCGTCTCGGCGATCTTCGAGTTCGGCAAGGTGGACGCGATCGGCCATTCCGGGATCATCGTGGTGCTGCTGGCGATCGCCGCCGACAACGTCCGGGTCCCAGTGCGGGTCCGGCAGGCGCTCCTGGCGCCGGCCTGGTACGGTGCGGCGCTCGCGGCCCTCCTGGCCCTCTACTACGTGGGCCACGCCGCCCTGTTCGGAGACCTCGGGACCATGCCGGTCATCTGACGGTCCTCCTACGACGCCGGTCTCATCGCGCCGCCAGCAGCGGTGCGATGACGTCGGTGAGGCCGTTGATCAGGATCTGTGTGCCGACGCAGAGCAGGAGGAAGGCGAACAGGCGCCCGACCACCCGGGCCCGGGCCGGTCCGATGAGTGCGACGACCCGGTCGGCTGAGGCGTAGAGCAGGGCGACGGTGACGGCGACCACGAGCGCCGCCAGCGTGACCCCGAGATAGAACCCGGCCCGCTCGGCATAAGCCGCCGGCCGGTTCGCCCCCAGCGTGATTGCCACCGCGATCGTACCCGGCCCGGTGGTGAACGGCAGGGTCAGCGGGAAGAAGGCGATCTCCGAGAGGGCAGAGGGTACCGGCTCGGAGGGAGCCGCGGCGCTCCGATCCGCCGAACCCGAGGCCTCGGCCTGCTTGCGCGCCTCGCGCGCCTCGGGCCGGTTGAGCTGGGTCCAGGCCGACGACATCACCACCAGCCCGCCCGCAACGCGCAGGGCCGCCAGGGTGACGCCGAAGAAGTTGAGGATCGGCGTCCCGGCCCAGAGGGCGCCCAGCATCACCAGCGCCGCGTAGACGCCGATCCGGCGCGACAGCAGCACGCGCTCGGCATGGCTGTAAGAGCTCGTCACCTGGGCGAAGATGAAGGCGCCGCCGATCGGGTTCACGATCGCGACCAGGCCCGAGAGGGCGAGCAGGAACTGCTGGACGGTGAAATCGAGGCTCATGGGGACCGGTCCGGGCGGAGCGTTCTCCTAAGACACACCACGGGCGGACGGAATCCGGTTTCCGCGCGGCTCCCGCTCAACCCGGTGCGGGTGCCGGCACCAGCACCCGGGCCGGGGTGAGGCGGCGGGCGCGCCGGACCTGCCGCACCGTGACCGGCCGATAGAGCTGCTTCGTCGCGTCGACGACGTGCAGGCCGGCGAAGGGGAGCGACAGGCCGGTGCCGATCCATTCCCAGGCCGGCCCGGTGCGCAGCATCGGGCGGGAGCGCACCGGCGGCATGTAGAGCGTCTCGGCCCAGTTCACCGGCGAGAACAGCGTGTCGCGCATCAGTCGCCCCAGCTGCGAGCGGCTGTAGGGCTGGCCGTGACCGAAGGGCGTCGCCTCCCGCCGCGCCCAGACCCCCCGCCGATTCGGCACCACGAGGATCATCCGCCCGCCCGGGGTGAGCGTCCGCCAGACCTCCTGGAGCAACTCCGAGGGGCTCTCGACGGCTTCGAGGGCGTGGATCAGGATGATCCGGTCGACTGCGGATTCGGGCAACGGCATCATGGTCGGATCGGCCAGTGCCGTGCAGGATCGGCCGCTCGGCGGCCAGTTCACCACACCCTGGCTGGTCGGCATGAACGCGATGGTGCGCTCGGCGATGCAATGGACCGGTCCGAGATACGGCATCGCATAGCCGATCCCAAGCACCCGGAGGCCCGAGACCGAGCCGAGGAACGCGTGGATCGAGCGACCGACCACGCGATGCGTCGTGCGGCCCAGGGGGCTGGCGTAGAAGGCCCGCAAGCCGTTGACGTCGAGACGCATGGAGAAGAAGGCTACCGACTCGGGAACGGTTACCGTACTCAATGGTGACCCGGGGGCCGCGCGGCAAGCGTCACCGACCCCGCTTGCACGGAACCCGGCCGTGGGACCGCCTGTTCACGACCACAGCGTTTGCGCCCCGAGGAGACGTTCCCGATGGCCGCCGAGACCGAGATCCGCACTTTCCTGTGCCGCAGCGACAATATCGGCGTCCTGATCCGCGATCCCGCCACCGGGGCCTGCGCGGCGATCGACGTGCCGGAGGCCGGCCCGGTGCTGAAGGCCCTCGATGAGACCGGCTGGCAACTCACCGACATCCTCGTCACCCATCGGCACGGCGACCATGTCGAGGGTATCCCGGCGGTGAAGCAGGCAACCGGCGCCCGGGTCGTCGCGCCCGCCAAGGCCGGCGACGCGGTGCCGCTCGTGGATGTCACGGTCCGGGAGGGAGACACCGTGCGGGTCGGGGGCCTCGAAGCGCAGGTCTGGGAGACGCCGGGCCATTGTTCGGACCACATCACCTACTGGTTCGCGGAGGCGGGCTTCGTCTGTGCCGGCGATACGCTGTTCACCCTGGGTTGCGGCCGGGTGATGGAGAGCCCGCCCGAGACCCTCTACCGTTCGCTGCGGCGCTTCGATGACCTGCCCGATTCCACACAGGTCTTTTCCGGCCACGACTACGTACTCTCCAACGCCCGCTTCGCCGTGGCGGCCGAGCCCGACAACGCGGATCTCAGGGCCCGCCTCGCCGAGGCCGAACGGGCGAAGGCGGAGGGCCGCTTTCTCGTGCCCTCGACCCTGGGCGCAGAGCGCGCCACCAACCCGTTCCTGCGTTGCGCAGTCCCGACCCTCGCAAAATCCGTCGATTTGCCACCAGGAAGCGATGCAGAAGCGGTCTTCGTCGCTCTCAGGGCGTGGAAGAACCGCTTCTGACGCAGGTGATAACGAGAAAAATTTGTTGCCTTCTCAAGGCAAACTGACACATAGGAGTGTTTAAGCG
The DNA here is from genome assembly GCF_022829725.1 of Methylobacterium sp. E-005. Classification (GTDB taxonomy): domain Bacteria; phylum Pseudomonadota; class Alphaproteobacteria; order Rhizobiales; family Beijerinckiaceae; genus Methylobacterium. Next base: position 184,750 of record NZ_JAKSYG010000240.1, read on the forward strand.
GTTTTAATCCGCTCGGTAACCGGGCTCCCGGGGGGAAGCCGTAACGTCAACGCGAAGCGCCGGGACGCTTCAGCCGGTCTGATGGGGGTCCGTCTCGCCCTACCACCTGTCTACTTCCCGCCTTCCTCTTCCGTTTCTCAAACCAGAATCCACTGGGTCCACGGAAGAGTCGCTCACCGTTAAGGCCAAGCTACCGCGCGCGGACGACGCCGAGACCAGCGCGCTCCGTGACGCCGGTGATACGACGAACCCGCAGCGGGCCCGCGCATCGGTCGCGGCCGACGTCAGGTTGCTCGGCATCGCCACCGAGCATCTCTCGCGCCTCGGACCCAAACGCGTGACGGTCGTCGCGGTGGCCGCCGAGGCGGGCATGACCCACGCCAACGTCTATCGCTACTTCCCGTCGAAGGACGCGCTCCTCGACGCGGTGGCGGGGCGCTGGCTCCGGGAGGTCGAGGCCCGGCTCGCGGGCATCGCCGACGCCCCCGACCCGGCCGACGACAAGATCGAGCGCCTGCTGACCGCCTTGGCCACCGTGCAGCGCGACGCGCTGGTCGATGAGCCGAACCTGTTCGCGGTCCATCTCGACGCCACCGTTGCGGCCCGGCCGATCGCCCGGCGGCACCGCGTGCGCCTGCGCAGCCTCGTGGAGCGGGTGGTCGAGGAGGGGATCACCTCCGGGATCTTCTCGGCCCGCGATCGGGAGCGGGCCATCGCCTACATCTTCGACGCGAGCTACCGCTTCACGCATCCGCTGGCGATCCAGCACGATGCCGAGGTGCCGCGCGACCTGATCGAGGCGCGTTTCGGCGCCGTGATCCACGCGATCCAGCGGGTTCTGCGCTCCGGCGTGCTCTGAACCGTCGCATAGCCGATGCATCTGTGAAGGCCCGGACCCTGTGTCCGGGCCTTTGCGTTTCGGAATTGCCGATCGACGACGCAGCGCCGGCGAACCCAAAATGACAGCTTTTCACATCTGTCATCCGAGCTTTGCAGCCCGCTGGCGATTGGGTGCGGTGCACCTAAAACCTTCGCGACGTTGATCTTTCCCGATAGGCACGGCCGCCCGTACGGCCGTCCCGGCCTCAAGGATGAGGTGCCTGCACGCCCCAGATCGGGTTGAAGCGGCGGTGCTTTTCGGCCACACAGCCGCGCAGATTTCACAGCGGCGAATCCGGTCCCGCAACCGGCTGACGAACAGCCCCGGCCTCGCCCGACGCAGCATCGACCTCGACCCGCAGCGGAGACGAATCCGACATGGCGCGCAACAAGATCGCCCTCATCGGCGCCGGCCAGATCGGCGGCACCCTGGCCCTCCTGGCCGGCCTCAAGGATCTCGGGGACGTGGTGCTGTTCGACATCGTCGACGGCGTGCCGCAGGGCAAGGCGCTCGACATCGCCGAGGCCGCCCCGGTCGAGGGGTTCGACGCGACCTACGCGGGCGCGAGCGACTATTCGGCGATCAAGGACGCCGATGTGGTGATCGTCACCGCCGGCGTGCCGCGCAAGCCCGGCATGAGCCGCGACGACCTGATCGGCATCAACCTGAAGGTCATGCAGGCGGTGGGCGAGGGCATCAAGGCCTACGCGCCGGACGCCTTCGTGATCTGCATCACCAACCCGCTCGACGCGATGGTCTGGGCGCTGCAGAAGTTTTCCGGATTGCCGACCAACAAGATCGTCGGCATGGCCGGCGTGCTCGACTCGGCCCGCTTCCGCCACTTCCTCGCGGAGGAGTTCAAGGTCTCGGTCGAGGACGTCACCGCCTTCGTGCTCGGCGGTCACGGCGACGACATGGTGCCGCTGACCCGCTACTCCACGGTCGCGGGCGTGCCGCTGACCGACCTCGTCAAGCTCGGCTGGACCACCCAGGAGAAGCTCGACGCCATGGTCGACCGCACCCGCAAGGGCGGTGGCGAGATCGTCAACCTGCTCAAGACCGGCTCGGCCTTCTACGCGCCCGCCGCCTCCGCCATCGCCATGGCCGAGAGCTACCTGCGCGACAAGAAGCGGGTCCTGCCCTGCGCGGCCTATCTCGACGGCCAGTACGGCGTGACCGGCATGTTCATCGGCGTGCCGATCGTGATCGGTGCCAACGGCGTGGAGCGCGTCCTCGAAGTGACCTTCGATGCCGCCGAGAAGGCGATGTTCGACAAGTCGGTCGCCTCGGTGACGGGCCTGATCGAGGCCTGCAAGGGCGTCGACGCTTCGCTGGCGTAATTCAGAGCGAATAGCGAATAGGGAGGAGCGAACAGGCCCCCGCTGGTCCGCTCGCTTCACTCGAACTATTCGCTACTCGCTACTCCCTATTCGCTCCTCCCTACGAGGTCCCGATGAACATCCACGAATACCAGGCCAAGGCCGTGCTGAAGGAGTTCGGCCTGCCCGTCTCCCGCGGCGTGCCGATCTTCAACCCGTCGGAGGCCGAGGCCGCCGCCAAGGAGCTCGGCGGCCCGGTCTGGGTCGTGAAGAGCCAGATCCACGCGGGCGGCCGCGGCAAGGGGACCTTCAAGGGCGCCCCCGAGGGTGCCAAGGGCGGCGTGCGGGTCACCAAGTCGATCGACGAGGTGACGCAATATGCCGGCGAGATGCTCGGCCAGACCCTGGTGACGATCCAGACCGGCCCGGCCGGCAAGCAGGTGAACCGCCTCTACATCGAGGAAGGCGCCCAGATCGCCGAGGAATTCTACCTCTCCATGCTGGTCGACCGTGTCACCGGCGGGGTCGCCTTCGTGGTCTCCACCGAGGGCGGCATGGATATCGAAGCGGTCGCCCACGACACGCCCGAGAAGATCCACACGATCGCGGTCGATCCGGCCACAGGCGTGATGCCCCATCACGGCCGCGCCGTCGCCAAGGCGCTGGGCCTCACCGGCGCACAGGCCAAGGAGGCCGCGTCGCTGACGGAAAAACTCTACGCGGCGTTCGTGTCGAAGGACATGAGCATGCTGGAGATCAATCCTTTGGTGCTCACGGCCGACGGCCATCTCAAGTGCCTCGATGCTAAGATCTCGTTCGACTCGAACGCCCTCTACCGGCATCCCGACATCGTCGCGCTGCGCGACGAGACCGAGGAGGACGCCAAGGAGATCGAGGCGTCGAAATACGACCTCGCCTATATCGCCCTCGACGGCACGATCGGCTGCATGGTCAATGGCGCCGGCCTCGCCATGGCGACCCTCGACATCATCAAGCTCTACGGCGAGGAGCCGGCGAACTTTTTGGATGTCGGCGGCGGCGCCTCCGAGGAGAAGGTCACGGCGGCGTTCAAGATCATCACCGCCGATCCGAACGTGAAGGGGATCCTCGTCAACATCTTCGGCGGGATCATGAAGTGCGACGTGATCGCCAACGGCGTGATCGCGGCCGTCAAGGCGGTGGGCCTGCAGGTGCCGCTGGTGGTGCGCCTCGAGGGCACCAACGTCGAGCAGGGCAAGGCCATCATCCGCAATTCCGGCCTCAACGTGATCCCGGCGGACGACCTCGACGACGCCGCCCAGAAGATCGTCGCCGCCGTGAAGGGAGCCTGATCATGTCGGTGATGATCGACGCCAACACCAAGGTCATCTGCCAGGGTTTCACCGGCAAGAACGGGACCTTCCACTCCGAGCAGGCCATCGCGTACGGCACCAAGATGGTCGGCGGCACGAGCCCCGGTAAGGGCGGCTCGACCCATCTCGGCCTGCCGGTGTTCGACACGGTGGCGGAGGCCCGCGAGGCCACGGGTGCCGAGGCCTCGGTGGTCTACGTGCCGCCGCCCGGCGCGGCGGACGCGATCTGCGAGGCGATTGCCGCCGAAGTGCCGCTGATCGTCTGCATCACGGAGGGCATTCCGGTGCTCGACATGGTGCGGGTGAAGCGGGCGCTGACGGGCTCGAAGTCGCGCCTCGTCGGGCCGAACTGCCCCGGCATCGTCACGGCGGGCGAGTCGAAGATCGGCATCATGCCGGCCAACATCTTCCGGCCCGGCTCCGTCGGCATCGTCTCCCGCTCGGGCACGCTGACCTACGAGGCGGTGTTCCAGACCTCCAATGCCGGCCTCGGCCAGACCACGGCGGTGGGCATCGGCGGCGACCCGGTGAAGGGCACCGAGTTCATCGACGTGCTGGAGCTGTTCCTGGCCGATCCGAAGACCGAGTCGATCGTGATGATCGGCGAGATCGGCGGCTCGGCCGAGGAAGAGGCCGCGCAGTTCCTGGCGGACGAAGCCAAGCGCGGCCGCAAGAAGCCGATGGTCGGCTTCATCGCGGGCCGCACGGCGCCCCCGGGCCGCCGCATGGGCCATGCCGGCGCGATCATCTCGGGCGGCAAGGGTGGTGCCGAGGACAAGATCGCCGCCATGGAGGCCGCGGGCATCCGCGTGTCGCCGTCGCCGGCCCGGCTGGGATCGACGCTTGTCGAGGTTCTCAAGGGCTGAGGCTCGACACGCCTGCGTTGCGGCCATCGCAGGGCCGCAACGCCCATATCGGGTGTGGTGAAGATTTTAGCGGGGCGGTTACCCGCCTCGCTTCGGTTTGAAGGCGATCCGCCGCGCTGACGGAGAGCCTGAAGGGCAGGGCTCCTGCCCGCGCGACAGGATGGACGCACCATGGCACGCCAGGACGTGAACGAAGCGCTCCTCGAAACCTCGTTCCTCTACGGCGCCAATGCCGCCTACATCGAGGAATTGCAGGCGGCTTACGCCCGCAACCCGGCCTCGGTGGATCCGGAATGGCAGAATTTCTTCAAGGGGCTCGGCGAGGACGAGACGCTTGTCGAGAAGAACGCGGCCGGCGCCTCCTGGGAAAAGCCGAACTGGCCGGTGCCGCTGAACGGCGAGCTGGTCTCGGCGCTGGACGGCAATTGGGGTGCGCTGGAGAAGGCGGTCGGCGACCGGATCGTCGCCCGGGAGGCCAAGGAGGCCAAGCCCGGCAAGCCGCAGGACAGCGTCACCGCGACGACCGGCGTCTCGGTGGAGCAGGCCACCAAGGATTCGGTCCGGGCGATCATGCTGATCCGCTCCTACCGCATGCGCGGCCACCTGCACGCCAAGCTCGACCCGCTGGGCCTCGCGCCGCGCGGCGACCACGAGGAGCTGCACCCGCAGCATTACGGCTTCACCGAGGAGGCCGACTGGGACCGGCCGATCTTCCTCGACAACGTGCTCGGCCTCCAGTTCGGCACGATCCGCGAGATCGTCGACATCCTGGAGCGGACCTACTGCCAGACGCTCGGCGTCGAGTTCATGCACATCTCCGATCCGGCCGAGAAGGCGTGGATCCAGGAGCGCATCGAGGGCAAGGACAAGGAGATTTCCTTCACCCCCGAGGGGCGCCGCGCGATCCTCAACAAGCTGATCGAGGCCGAAGGCTTCGAGAAATTCCTCGATCTCAAGTACACCGGCACCAAGCGCTTCGGTCTCGACGGCGGCGAGTCGATGATCCCGGCGATGGAGCAGATCATCAAGCGCGGCGGCGCGCTTGGCGTGCGCGAGATCGTGCTCGGCATGGCCCATCGCGGCCGGCTCAACGTGCTGACCACCGTGATGGCCAAGCCTTTCCGGGCGGTGTTCCACGAGTTCAAGGGCGGTTCGTCGTCCCCGGCCGAGGTCGAGGGCTCGGGCGACGTGAAGTACCATCTCGGCGCGTCGTCGGACCGCGCCTTCGACGGCAACAACGTCCACCTGTCGCTCACCGCCAACCCGTCGCACCTGGAGATCGTCGATCCGGTGGTGCTCGGTAAGGTCCGTGCCAAGCAGGACCAGTGGGCCAAGCCCAACATCGAGCGCCGCACGGTGCTGCCGCTCCTCATCCACGGCGATGCCGCCTTCGCGGGCCAGGGCGTGGTGGCGGAGTGCTTCGGCCTGTCGGGCCTGAAAGGCCACCGTACCGGCGGCTCGATCCACTTCATCATCAACAACCAGATCGGCTTCACCACCGATCCGCGCTTCTCGCGCTCGTCGCCGTACCCGTCCGACGTTGCCAAGATGGTCGAGGCGCCGATCTTCCACTGCAACGGCGACGACCCCGAGGCCGTTACCTTCGCCGCCAAGGTCGCGGTGGAGTATCGGCAAAAATTCGGCAAGCCGGTCGTGATCGACATGCTGTGCTACCGCCGCTTCGGCCACAACGAGGGCGACGAGCCGGCCTTCACGCAGCCGAAGATGTATCAGCGGATCCGCAAGCATCCGTCGGTGCTGGAGACCTACGGCCGCAAGCTGGTCGAGAACAGCTCCGTCACCCAGGAGGCGCTGGACGCCCGCAAGGCCGAGTTCCGGCAATTGCTCGATACCGAGCTCGATGTCGCTAACAATTACAAAGCCAACAAGGCCGATTGGCTCGACGGCCGCTGGTCCGGCGTGAAGGCGGTCCACGAGGACGTGGACGACCCGCGCCGTGGCCGCACCGCGGTACCGACCGAGACCCTGCAGGAGATCGGGCGGAAGATCACGCAGGTGCCCCCGGGCTTCCACCTGCACCGCACGATCCAGCGCTTCATGGACAACCGCGCCAAGGCGGTGGAAACCGGAACGGGGGTCGATTGGGCGACCGCCGAGGCGCTGGCCTTCGGCGCGACGCTGCTCGACGGCAACCGGGTCCGGCTCTCGGGCCAGGATGTCGAGCGCGGCACCTTCTCGCAGCGCCACGCCGTCGTGATCGATCAGGAGAACGAGCAGCGCTTCACGCCGCTGAACGCGATCCGCGAGGGGCAGGCCTCGATCGAGATCATCAACTCGATGCTCTCCGAGGAGGCGGTTCTGGGCTTCGAGTACGGCTACTCGCTGGCCGAGCCGAACGCCCTGGTGCTGTGGGAGGCGCAGTTCGGCGACTTCGCCAACGGCGCCCAGGTGGTGATCGACCAGTTCATCGCCTCCGGCGAGCGCAAGTGGCTGCGCATGTCCGGCCTCGTGCTGCTGCTGCCGCACGGCTACGAGGGACAGGGGCCTGAGCACTCCTCCGCCCGCCTGGAGCGCTACCTCCAGGCCTGCGCCGAGGACAACATGCAGGTCGCCAACGTCACGACGCCGGCGAACTACTTCCACATCCTGCGCCGGCAGCTGAAGCGGGACTTCCGCAAGCCGCTGATTCTGATGACGCCGAAGTCGCTGCTGCGCCACAAGCGGGCCGTGTCGAACCTTGCCGCCCTGGCGGAGGGCTCGACCTTCCATCGCGTCCTCTGGGACGACGCCGAGGAGGAGGGCGCGCAGAACAAGCTGGTGCGCGACGACAAGATCCGCCGCGTCGTGCTGTGCTCCGGCAAGGTCTATTACGACCTGCTGGAGGAGCGGGAGAAGCGCGGCCTCAACGACATCTACCTGATGCGCGTCGAGCAGCTCTACCCGTTCCCGCTCAAGGCTTTGGCCAACGAGATGGGCCGCTTCCGCAACGCCGACGTGATCTGGTGCCAGGAAGAGCCCAAGAACATGGGCGCCTGGGCCTTCGTCGAGCCCTACCTCGAATGGGTGCTCGGCCAGGCCGGCTCCGCGGTGAAGCGCGCCCGCTACGTCGGCCGTCCGGCCTCGGCCTCGACCGCGGTCGGCCAGATGTCGAAGCACCAGGCGCAGCTCCAGGCCTTCCTCAACGAGGCCCTGGCCGTCTGATCTTTTTGGGAACGCGGCGGCGGCTCACACGGGCCGCCGCCCTTACTGTCCAGGCCGTCCGGCACGGCCCAACCGATCCGGAAGTGCGAGACCCATGGCTACCGACATCCTCGTCCCCACGCTCGGCGAATCCGTCAGCGAGGCCACCATCGGCCGCTGGTTCAAGAAGCCCGGCGACATCGTTGCGGCCGACGAGCCGATCGTCGAGCTCGAGACCGACAAGGTGACCCTGGAGGTCAACGCCCCGGCGGCCGGCCAGCTCGGCGAGATCCTGGTGAAGGACGGCGAGACCGTGGAGCCCGGCGCCCTGCTCGGCTCGATCGTCGAGGCCGGCGCGGGCGCGGCGCCGGCCAAGAAGGCGGCTCCGAAGGCCGCCGAGACCAAGGCCGAGAGCCGGAGCGAGGCCCCGAAGGCCGCATCCCCCGCCAAGGCCGAGGCCCCGGCCCAGGAATCCTCCGCCGGCTACGGCAACCACGGCGAGGCGGGAGCCCCGGCGACCCAGCAGCGCCCGGTCGGCGACAACGGCCCGGCGGTGGCCAAGCTCGCCCGCGAATCCGGGGTCGACCCGTCGGGCGTGAACGGCTCCGGCAAGGATGGCCGCGTCACCAAGGGCGACATGCTCGGCGCCATCGCCAAGGGGCCGTCGGCGGCCCCCGCCAAGGAGGCCCGCCCGACCCTGCCGCGCGCGCCCTCGGCGCCGGACGATGCGTCGCGCGAGGAGCGCGTGCGCATGACGAAGCTGCGCCAGACCATCGCGCGCCGCCTCAAGGACGCCCAGGACACGGCGGCGATGCTGACGACGTTCAACGACGTCGACATGTCGGCCGTGATGGCGATGCGCAGCCAGTACAAGGACATCTTCGAGAAGAAGCACGGCACGAAGCTCGGCTTCATGGGCTTCTTCACCAAGGCGGTGATCGGCGCCCTCAAGGACGTGCCGGCGGTCAACGCCGAGATCGACGGCCAGGATCTCGTCTACAAGAACTACTACCACATCGGCATCGCAGTCGGCACCGATAAGGGCCTCGTCGTGCCGGTGGTGCGCAACGCCGACGACCTCTCCATCGCCGGGATCGAGAAGACCATCGCGGGCTTCGGCAAGAAGGCGCGCGACGGCAAGCTCTCCATCGAGGAGATGCAGGGCGGCACCTTCACGATCACCAACGGCGGCATCTACGGCTCGCTGATGTCGACGCCGATCCTCAACGCGCCGCAATCGGGCATCCTCGGCATGCACCGCATCGAGGAGCGCCCAGTGGTCCGCGCCGGCAAGATCGAGGCGCGGCCGATGATGTACCTCGCCCTGTCGTACGACCATCGCATCGTCGACGGTAAGGAGGCCGTGACCTTCCTGGTGCGGGTCAAGGAGGCGCTGGAGGATCCGGCACGGCTCGTGCTGGATCTGTAAGGAGACACCCCCGATCGCGGCATCGATCGGAAGGCGGCTGATCGATGCCGACCATCGCCATCGTTGAGGGAGTTCGAATCGTGATCTTCCTCCAACGATCATCTGCCTCCGCATCTGCACGCGCTGTTTGCCGGCCAGGAAGCCAAGCTTTCGATCGCCACCGGAGAAGTTCTCAGCGGAACGCTGTCGCGCGCGAAACTGAAGACGATCCAGACGTGGCTGGCTGCCAACCGCGAGGAAGTCGCCTACATCTGGCGGGAGATCAGGGCCGGACGCTACAGCGGGGGGATGATCGCGTGACACAACATCGGATCGCCGCCGTAGAGGCCTTGGATTATCCGACGCTCCGCATCACGTTCGATGACGGTGTCGCAGGTGTTCTCGACCTGTCCAATCTGATCACCGACGGACCTGTCTTCGCGCCGCTGAAGGACGAAGCCTGTTTCCGAGCGGTTGCGGTCGGCGAGCACGGCCGGACCTTCGGGTGGAACCTCGACACTGAGGGACAGGAGATCGATTTCTGTCCCGACGCAGCGCGGATCCGGATCGAGACCCAGATCGTGGAGACGTTGGCAGACCGGTTCGAGAGGGAGCGCATCGCAGCCGCATGAGTGATCCGATCAACGGGCCCAAAGTCGCCATCGTCACCGGCGGCAGCCGCGGCATCGGCCGGGCTGTGTCGCTGCTCCTGGCCGAGCGCGGCTACGCGGTCTGCCTGAGCTACGTCTCGGATGCCGCCGCAGCGCAAGCCGTGGTCGACGCGATCACCGCCAAGGGCGGGCAAGCGCGCGCCGTGAAGGGCGATGTCGGCAGCGAGGCCGACGTGATCGCCCTGTTCCAGGCGGCCGACGGGCTCGGACGCCTCGCGGCTTTGGTCAACAATGCCGGCGTGGTCGACGTGAAGTCCGACGTCGCCGATATGAGCCTCGCCCGGCTCCAGCGGATGATGAACACCAATGTGGTCGGCAGCTTCCTCTGCGCCCGCGAGGCGGTACGGCGGATGTCGACCAAGCGCGGCGGGGCCGGGGGCGCGATCGTCAACCTGTCCTCGGTGGCGGCGCGCCTCGGCGGCCCCGGCCAGTTCGTGGACTATGCCGCCTCCAAGGGCGCGATCGACTCCCTGACCATCGGCCTCGCCCGCGAGGTTGCCGGGGAGGGGATCCGCGTCAACGCGGTGGCGCCCGGCATCATCGCCACCGATATCCACGCCAGCGGCGGCGAGCCCGACCGGGTGGAGCGCCTCGGCCCCGCCGTCCCGATGGGCCGGGCCGGCACCGCCGAGGAGGTCGCCGCGCCGATCGTGTGGCTCCTCTCGGACGAGGCCTCCTACACCACGGGCGCCATCCTCGATATCGGCGGCGGCCGCTGATCCCGACCTGACTTTCCCTGCCCGTCCCGTACGCGGCACGACTGACCGGAAGCGAAGCTCTATGTCCTACGATCTCGTCGTCATCGGCACCGGCCCCGGCGGCTATGTCTGCGCGATCCGCGCGGCGCAGCTCGGCCTGCGCACCGCCGTGGTCGAGAAGCGCGCCACCCATGGCGGCACCTGCCTCAACGTCGGCTGCATCCCGTCGAAGGCGCTGCTTCACGCCTCCGAGGCCTTCGAGGAGGCCAACAAGCACTTCGCCGATCTCGGCATCGATGTCGGCACGCCGAAGCTCGACCTGAAGAAGATGATGTCGTTCAAGGCCGAGGGTGTGGCCGGCAACACCAAGGGCGTCGAGTTCCTGCTCAAGAAGAACAAGGTCGAGACCTTCCACGGCACCGGCCGGATCGCCGGCGCCGGCCGGGTCGAGGTGATCGCCGAGGATGGCGGCAACCAGATGCTCGAGACCAAGAGCATCGTCATCGCCACCGGCTCGGACGTCACGCGCCTGCCGGGCGTCTCCATTGACGAGAAGGTCGTGGTCTCCTCGACCGGCGCCCTCGAACTCGACCGGGTACCGAAGAAGCTCCTCGTCATCGGCGCCGGCGTGATCGGGCTGGAGCTGGGCTCCGTCTGGCGCCGGCTCGGCTCCGAGGTGACCGTGGTCGAGTATCTCGACCGGGTGCTGCCCGGGATGGACGGCGAGGTCGGCAAGCAGTTCCAGCGGATCCTGACCAAGCAGGGCATCGCCTTCAAGCTGTCCACCAAGGTGACGGGCGTCGAGGTCGGCAAGAAGGGCGGGGCCAGCGTCACCGTCGAGCCGGCCGCGGGCGGCGAGGCCGAGACGCTTCAGGCGGACGTGGTGCTCGTGGCGATCGGCCGGGTGCCCTACACGGAGGGTCTGGGCCTCGACACGGTCGGCGTCCAGCGGGACGACAAGGGCCGGATCCAGACGGATTCGCACTACGCCACCAACGTCACCGGCATCTATGCCATCGGCGACGTGATCGCCGGCCCGATGCTCGCCCACAAGGCGGAGGACGAGGGCGTCGCGGTGGCCGAGATGCTGGCCGGTCAGTCGGGCCACGTGAATTACGGCGTGATCCCGAACGTGGTCTACACCTTCCCGGAGGTCGCCTCGGTGGGCAAGACCGAGGAGGAATTGACGAAGGACGGCATCGCCTACAACGCCGGCAAATTCCCCTTCACCGCGAACGGCCGCGCCAAGGCCAACGGCACCACGGACGGCTTCGTGAAGGTGCTGGCCGATGCCAAGACCGACCGGGTGCTCGGCGTTCACATCGTCGGCGCCGATGCCGGCAACCTGATCGCCGAGGTGGCGGTGGCGATGGAGTTCGGCGCCTCGTCCGAGGACATCGCCCGCACCTGCCACGCGCACCCGACGCTGACCGAGGCCGTGAAGGAAGCCGCGCTGGCGGTGAACAAGCGCGCCATCCACGTCTGAAAGCCGGGTTTCCAAAGGGCGAGCCCTTTGGTGGGTTGTCAGGGCAAGGCCCTGACGCGTTCCAGGGCTCTGCCCTGGACCCGCGAAAGGTCTCGACCTTTCGAAACCAGGATCAGGCGATCTTGCGGCGCGGGTTCGGTAGATCCGCGATCCGCAGCAGCGCGCTCGGCGCCGGCGGAGCCGTGAGGGCGTTCAGCAGATACGGCCGGCGCAGGCCAAGGGCGTTGTGCAGGGCGAGGTCGATGTCGCGGGCGTAGAACGGCATCCGCAGCACCGCATCGACACCGAAATAGCGGCCCGCCTGGGCGACCGACTCCAACTCGGCGGTGGTCAGCAGCGTGATGCGGGTGGCCAGACCCAGGGGCTGGATCTGGCAGGCGAGTTCGAGCCCGTCGATGCCGGCGAGCTTCACGTCGATGAAGGCGAAGTCGTAGGCCGCGTGCTTGAGCTGCTTGAGGGCGTGTCGGCCGTCATCGGTCTCGTCGAGTTCGATCGTGAAACCGCTCCGGGCCACGACGCGGCTGATCGCCGAGCGCCCGGCCGGGGACGAGCAGGCCAGCAGCGCCCGCGTCGGCGCCCGGCGGCGCGCGTTGGCGTGGAGCAAGGGCTCGATATGGTTCGGGTCGAGGGGCGTCTTCAGCACCTCATAGGCGCCGAGACTGGTGGCGATCTCCTGCCACTGGGCCAGAACCCGGTTGGCGACCAGAACGAGGCAGGGCGGCTCAGCCCCCGCGCGCCGCGCCACCGCGACCGCTTCGGGTCCGCTCAGATCCTCCAGCTGGAGGCCGACGAAGGCTAGGCTCGGGCGGTGCCGGAGGAGGATGTCGCACAGGGCCTGACCAGAGGTCGCCTCGTGGATCACCGCCCCGGCCTCGAAGCGTCGGACGACCTCACTGAGCACCGCCCGGCGGCCCGCGTCACAATCCGCGATCACGACCTGTGTGGGCGTCCGCGCCTCCGCAAGCTCCATTACGACCGTCCGCGCAGACCCATCCCGTATCGGTCAGACTGGGCGCAGATGGTGACGAAGCCCTTAAAGAAAATGGATATTCACGGGATCTAGCCGCTGAGCTTATCTTTCTAGCGACGAATTGCCGCTAAATGTGAAGCAATTGCAATCTAGATTAGCGTCCAGCGCGCGGATGCGCGGCTGCATAGGCGCTCATCAGCCGGGCGGCGTCGACCTGGGTGTAGAGCTGCGTGGTCGACAGGGAGGCGTGACCAAGCAGTTCCTGGATTGCGCGCAGCTCGCCCTGGCGGGCCAGGAGATGGGTCGCGAAGGAGTGGCGCAGGGCGTGGGGGGTGGCACTCTCCGGCAGGCCGAGGGCGCCTCGGGCGCGGGCGACCGTGTACTGGATGATCCGGGGCGAGAGCGGGCCGCCGCGGGCGCCGACGAACAGGGGGCCCTCCGGCAGCAGCGGCAGCGGGCAGGCGGCGACGTAGTCGGCCACCGCCTGCGCGACGACCGGCAGGATCGGCACCATGCGCTCCTTGCCACCCTTGCCCAGCACGGTGACCTGATCGACGCCCGGCAGCGGGGCATCGCGGCGGGTGAGGCCCAGGGCTTCCGAGATACGCAGGCCGGCGCCGTAGAGCAGGGCCAGCACGGCGGCATCCCGGGCGAGCACCCAGGGTTCGCGCTCCTCGCCGGCACGGATCCCCGTATCGGTGAGCGCTACCGCGGCGGAGACCGGCAGGGGCCGGGGCAGCCGCCGCGGGACTTTTGGCGAGCGCACGCCGCCGAGTGCGGAGACGGTGCCATGACCCTCGCGCTCCAGGAAGCGCGCGAAGGAGCGCAGCCCCGCCAGCATGCGCATCAGCGAGCGCCCCGACACCTCGTCGGCCCGGCGCGCCGCCATGAAGGCGCGGATGTCACGCACCTTCAGGGCGACCAGCATCGGAATGGTCGGCGTGCCCAGTCGCCCCCCGAGATGTTCAAGGAACTGGCGCAGGTCGCGCCCATAGGCCTCGACGGTGTTGGGCGACATCCGCCGCTCGCGCGCCAGCCCGTCGAGCCACGCGAGGACGACGGCGCGCAGGCGCGCATCGCCGGGAAACAGCAGACACTCGTCGGTGGTGTGAGGCGCGCCCATGGTGCCACTCGACCGGATCAGCCTTGCCACAGACTTAACGCCGGCCCCCGGTCCGGCGCAAAGCTCGCGTCGTACGCGGTGCCGTGCCAAGCTTCGCCGATGACCCTCCTCGCCTATGCCGGCGCCGCCCTCGCGGAGATCGCCGGATGCTTCGCGTTCTGGTCGTGGCTCCGGCTCGGGCGCTCGCCTCTGTGGGTGCTGCCGGGCCTCGCCTCGCTCGCGCTGTTCGCCTGCCTGCTGACCCTGGTGGACAGCCCGGCGGCGGGGCGGGCCTTCGCGGCCTATGGCGGCGTCTATATCGCCGCCTCGGTCGCCTGGATGTGCCTCGCGGAGGGCCAGCGGCCGGACCGGTGGGATCTCACGGGGGCCGCAATCTGCCTCGTCGGCACGGCGATCATCCTCTTCGGTCGCCGGCCCTGACTCAGCGGCCCATCGCGTAGAATTCGTCGTTCGGGCGCAGATCCGCCACGCTGGCGATCCGGTTCGACAGGGCGAACAGGGCGGTGATGGACGCGATGTCCCAGATGTCGTCCGGACTGAACCCGTGCGCTGCCAGCGTCGCGTGATCCTCCGCGCCGACAACTTGAGAGCGGGTCGCGACCTTCACGGCGAAATCCAGCATGGCCCGCTGGCGCGGGGTGACGTCGGCCTTGGCGTAGTTCACCGCGATCTGGTCGGCGATCCTTGGATCCTTGGCCCGGACCCGCAGGATCGCTCCGTGGGCGACGACGCAGTACAGGCAGTCGTTGGCCGCGCTGGTCGCCACCACGATCATCTCGCGCTCGGCCTTGGTCAGGCCGCCGGGGCGGTCCATCAGCGCGTCGTGATAGGCCATGAAGGCGCGGAACTCCTCCGGGCGATGCGCCAGCGCCAGGAAGACGTTGGGCACGAAGCCCGCCTTCTCCTGCACCAGGGCGATGCGGGCGCGCAGATCCTCCGGCATATCGGCGAGTTTCGGCACCGGGAAGCGGCTGATTGGGGCGTCCGTGCTCATGATCGTCCTCGCGGGAAACGCAGTTTGGTGAAACCAAGCGTTCACGATACGTACGGCAGCCTCGGGCCGTTCGTCGAGCTGTTCGTCGACCTGTGGAGCATCATGACCAGCCCCGTCCGCATCCTCGGGATCGATCCCGGGCTCCGCCGCACCGGCTGGGGTTTGATCACCGCACAGGGGACCAAGCTCACCTACGGCGCCTGCGGCGTGGTCACCTCGGATGGCGACCTGCCCCTGGCCCTGCGCCTGCGCGAGCTGTTCGAGGGGATCAGCCGCATCGTCGAGGGCCAGCACCCCGACGAGGTCGCCGTGGAGGAGACCTTCGTCAACAAGGACGCGCAGGCGACGCTGAAGCTCGGCCATGCCCGCGCCATGGCGCTGGTGGTGCCGGCGCTCGCCGGGCTGCCGGTGTTCGAATACGCCGCCAACCTGATCAAGAAGACCGTGGCGGGCTCCGGCCATGCCGAGAAGGTGCAGATCCAGGCGATGGTACGGTTCCTGTTGCCGAAGGCCGAGTTCCGCGTGGCCGACGCCGCCGACGCGCTGGCGATTGCCATCACCCATGCCAGCCACCGGGACTCGCATGCCCTGCGCAAGGCGCATCTGCCGGCGGGCAAGCGCCGCAGCCTCACGGGCCAGGCGGCCGCGGGGCAGGGGCTCGAAGGGAAGGGCTTTTCCGCCGCCGCCGCGGCGCGCATCGAGGCGGCGCTGGCGAAACAGGGCTGACGGGATCGGGAAGATCTTGGTGGGGGAAGTAGGACTCGAACCTACGAAGCTTACGCAGCGGATTTACAGTCCGCCCCCTTTGCCGCTCGGGACATTCCCCCAAGGCGGGCGTTTTGGCCCGCGGCGCCCTTATGGTGAGGGGTGGGCCGGGTGTCAACGTGTCTCGTGCACCGATCCGGCAACGGACTGTGCGGAGCCGCTCCGCGGATAGGCGACCCGACCACCCACCCGGAAGAAAACGCGAACGTTCCGCGCCGGAAGGGATTCACAAAGGAATCGCGATCGGCCACTTTGCGTGGATGTCGCCCTGCTTCGCCAGCCATTGACCCGTCCCCCCCCGTCCCTGCGGTCGCACCAGCGCACGCTGATGGCCCTGGTGGCGGCCATGGCGAGCGGGGAGGCGGGCCATATTCGCGATATCCTGGCGGCGGTGACGCCCGGCGGCGGCAAGTCGCTGCTGCCGGTGATCGCCGCGCATCGGCTGATCGCGGCGGGTCTGGTGGAGCGCGTGGTCTGGGTGGTGCCGCGGGACTCGCTGCGCCTCCAGGCCGAGGAGGCTTTCGTCGACCCGCTCTGGCGGGCCACCTTCGGGCATGCCTTGAGCGTCCGCGCCGCCGACAACGAGCGCGATCCCGCCCGGGGCCTCGCCGGCTACATCACCACCTATCAGGCCGTCGCCGCCGCCCCGGCCCTCCACCGCGCGGAGGCGCAGGCGCACCGCACCCTGCTGGTGATCGACGAGGTCCACCACCTGCCGGCGCCCGGCAAGCCGGGGGCGGAGGAGGCCTCCGCCGAGGATGCGGAGGCCGGGGCGTGGTCCCGGGCGATGCTTCCCGTGATGGAGGCGGCTGCTTACCGCCTCTACCTGTCCGGGACGCTGGAGCGAGCCGACGGCAAGCGCATCCTCGGCCTGCCTTACCGCCCGGCCGCGCTGGGGCGCGGGCCCGAACTCGATCTCGACGCCCCGGGCCTCGCGGTGATCGGCTATTCCCGGGCCCAGGCGCTGGCCGAGCGGGCGGTGCTGCCGGTGACCTTCGGGGCGATCGACGGCGAGGCGAGCTGGCTGGAGGGCGGCCGGATTGCCGGGGACAGCCCCCGGGTCGGGCCGCACCGCCTGGGTGCCGGGTCCGTCCGCGTCACCACCCGGCCGGCCCTGTTCACGGCTTTGCGCACCGGCTTCGCCCGGGATCTCCTGAGCGAGGCGTTCCACGCCACGAAGCGCCTGCGCGCCCGCCGCCGGGCCGAGCGCGATCTGCCGCCCGGCGAGCCGGTGCGGGGCCTCGGCAAGCTCCTCGTGGTGGCGCCGGATCAGGCCAGTGCCCGTGCCTATCTGGAAACCCTCCGGGGCTGGATGCCGGCGGGGCAGGGGGCACGCGACGTGCGGCTGGCCACCTCCGGCCAGGGGGATGCCCATGCGGCGCTGGCCGCCTTCCGCCTGACGCCGGAGCCCGCGATCCTCGTGACGGTGGCGATGGCCTATGAGGGGCTCGACGCCCCCGAGGTCGCCGTGGTGGCGGCCCTCACCCATATCCGCTCGCGCCCCTGGCTGGAGCAGATGCTGGCCCGGGCGACCCGGGTCGACCCCCATGCCGGCGCCTACGATACCCAGCAGGCGCTGGTCTTCCATCCCGACGACCCGCTCTTCGCCCGGTTCCGGCTGGAGCTGGAGACCGAGCAGGGCAGCAGCATCCGGCCGCGGCGGGAGCGGCCGGTCAGCGCCGTCGTCCCCGAGCGGACACGGTGGCGCGATGATGACGAGCCCGCCGGGATCACGCCCCTGGAGAGCAACGCGATCGGCCTGCGCTACGCGCTGCTGCGCCCACGGCTCGTCGAGCCCGCCCCGGCCGCACCGGCGCCCGAGTTGCCGTCGGTCACCGAGCGGACATTGCGCCAGCTTCTTGCCGCCGCGGTGGCGGCCCAGGCGGTGGAGGACGAGGCCTCCCTGCGGGTGCCCCGCGGCAGCAACCTCGCCCATCGCTACAATGCCGTCCTCAAGCGCGTGCTCGGCAAGGGTCGGGCGACCATGACCCTGCCCGAGTTGGAGGCCGCGCTCGGCTGGCTTGAACGCAACCGCCTGTCGGACCATCTCGACTGCCTCGACGGTGATGCCCGCTACGCATGGTCCGCCCGCCAGCGCCGGGGCCGCTGGCCGCCGGAGCGCGCCGCTCGACGCTGAGACGGCGGCGGGACGCGAGGAGAGCGCCATGACGCAGTGCCAGCCTACCGCTGAGACGGCCGCCGCCTTCACGGCAACCCTGATCGCGGACGCGCCTCCGGCGACCTGGCCCGCACCGCTGGCCGCGCTCTGGTGGCTGGCCAGAGCCCCGTCCGGACCGGGCTCAACCGGCTGGGAGCAGGCCCACGCCCTCGTGCAGGCGGAACCGGACCGCGATGCGGCCTGGGTGCATGCCCATCTCCACCGCATCGAGGGCGATGCCGTGAATGCGCGCTACTGGTACAGCCGCGCCGGGCGTGGAGAACCGCCCGGGACCGTGGCGGACGAGTACGCCACGCTCGTCTCCACCCTGTTTGATCGGGTCTAGATCCCAGTTTTGTGAGGGATCGAAATCTGGCCTGCCGCCGTTCCTGGCTGCACCCATACGCATGGCCATCAATCATCGACGAAGGAAAGCCCAATAAATCTACTACAAGTTATATTATACGATCATGAGATTGCCCCTGATCATGACACGAATTTCACAGTTGCAGGCGCCTCGGTACTACAACTTCAGATCATCGCCTTGCCGCCCAGAGCAGGATCTCGCAACCCGCCTCCGGCAATTGTCTTAACCCAAATTGACTACGCGTTTTTTTGACTCGCATAAGCACGAAAACTGATTATGGCTACGCGAACCAATTTCGGATTCAGGGGAGTACGCTGGTCGTCGTGATGAGCTTGATGTGTTTGATCAGCGGTGTGGCCCTCGCACGCATCTCACTCCAGGATCCCGCCCGGGCCGCCACTCTGGAGCGCTGGAGCGGCGTGTGCCTCGTGCTCGGCTTGAGCCTGCTCGGCATCGCACTTCACCGCGCTCACGGCTAGAATCCGCGCGGCGGTGATCGAGTCGTGGCGGCCGCGTCGGAACGCCAAGCTGGAACCGCCCGTTAAACGCCCGCCCGGCACGTCAGGCCGGGCCGTATTATCGGAGCGGACTTATGAGCCTCCTCGGCAGCATCGTCGGCAAGATCCTCCACCCGTTCGGCGGCGGGACCGCGGATGCCGCGCCTGCGCCCACAGCCGGCTCGGGCGGCCCCGCGGGTACGAGCACCCCGTCCACACCTTCGGCTCCCGGAACCGCGGGCGGCAGCGAGCCCGTGGACGTCGCGGCGGTGCTCACCAGCCTCGCCGAGAAGAATCCGCAGACGCTCGACTGGCGTCATTCCATCGTCGACCTGATGAAGCTGCTGGGCCTCGATTCGGGCCTGGCCTCGCGCAAGCAGCTCGCCGACGAGCTGCACTACACCGGCGACAAGGACGATTCGGCCACGATGAACATCTGGCTGCACAAGCAGGTGATGCAGAAGCTCGCCGAGAACGGCGGCAAGGTTCCGGACGACCTCAAGCACTAGGGCGCCCGGAGAAGGGGGAGCCGGCGCGCCGGCTCCCCGCTCAGCGCCCGGTCCGGACCCGAGTCCAGAGCCGGGTGACGAAGCGCTGCGTGCGGTCGTCCCAGGCGGTGTTGGTCGAGAGGCGCTGCATCGTCGCCTCGTCCGGGTAGATGCCGGGATTGTTCAGGATCTCGGGCTTCACGAATTTCTTCGCCGCGAGATTGCCGCTCGCATAGGACACGAAGTTGCTGTTGGCCGCCGCCACCTCGGGCCGCATCATGTAGTCGATGAAGGCGAGCGCTTCGGCCGGGTGGGCGGCATCCTTCGGGATCGCGAAGGTATCGAACCACATCAGCGCGCCTTCCTTGGGAACCACGTAGGCGATGTCGATCCCGTTCTTGGCCTCGTCGGCCCGGCGCTTGGCCTGCATCACGTCCCCCGAATAGCCCACCGCCACGCAGATATCGCCGTTGGCGAGCGCTTGGATGTATTCCGACGAGTGGAACTTCCGCACGGTCCCGCGGACCTTGTACAGGGCGTCGGTGACCAGGGTCATGTCGTCCCAGCGCTTGGAATCCGCCTTGGCGCCGAAGGCCGGCAGCATGCTGGGGATCAGGTCCTCCGGGCTGTCGAGCATCATGATCCCGCAATCCTTGAGCCTGTTGGCGGAGGCGGGATTGAGGACGAGATTCCAGGAGTTCACCGCCGCGCCGGCGCCAAGGCGGTCACGCACGGCGGCGACGTTGTAGCCGATCCCGGTGGTGCCCCACATGTAGTCGACAGCGTAGGTGTTGCCTGGATCGTAGGCGGCAAGCCGGCTCGTGACCTCCGGCCAGAGGTTGCCGAGGTTCTTCAGCTTGGACTTGTCGAGGGGCAGGAAGGCGCCGGCCCGGATCAGCCGCTGCAGGTAGGGCCCGGACGGGACGACGAGGTCGTAGCCCGAACGGCCCGCCAGCAGCTTCGTCTCCAGGATCTCGTTGTTGTCGTAGGTGTCGTAGACGACCTTGATGCCGGTCTCCCGGGTGAAGGCTTCGAGCACCTGCGGGTCGATATAGTCCGACCAGTTGTAGATGTTGAGGACCCGCTCCTCCGCGGCCCGGGGCATCGCGGCGGCGCCCAGCGCCGCCAGGACGGCGAGGGAGGCGGCCGCCAGGATGGAGCGGCGGGGAAAGCTCACCGACTCCTCGCGGCCACGACGACGATCTCCACGAGATATTCGGGGGCGGCGAGCTTGGCCTCGACGGTGGCGCGGGCCGGGGGGTTCTCCGGGGACACCCAGGCATCCCAGGCGGCGTTCATCTCCGCGAAGGTCGCGATATCGGCGAGGTAGACGGTGGCCGACAGGATGCGCGCCTTGTCGCTGCCCGCAGCGGCCAGCAGCCGGTCGATCTCGGACAGGATCTGCTGGGTCTGGATCGTCACCCCGGTCCCGACCGTGTCGGAGGCGACCTGCCCGGCGAGGTAGACCATGTCGCCGAAGGTCACGGCCTGCGCCATGCGCTTGCCTGGCTCGATCCGCTGAATGTCCATACCTGTCTCCAAAGCCTCAGAACCGGCGTATCTGCCGCCGTGGCCAGGTGTCCGTAAAGGGCGGCGCGTCCGCGCATCGTGAGGAAGCTGAGGAAATTTGTCGTCTTGTCGCAGGCTGCGGGCAACCGTCGCGGGCTGCGGCGCGTTCTGCCGGCATCGACAATCAAGCACTGGGGTTTGTCATGGGTATCCTCTGGACCATCATCATCGGGTTCCTCGCCGGCGTCATCGCCAAGTTCCTCATGCCGGGGCCGAATGAGCCGGCCGGCTTCATCCTGACCACGATCCTCGGCATCATCGGCGCCTTCGTGGCGACCTTCCTGGGCCAGGCGATCGGCTGGTACGGCCCCAACCAGGGCGCGGGCTTCATCGGCGCCATCGTGGGCGCCGTGGTGGTGCTGTTCATCTACGGCCTGATCGCCGGCCGTCGCACCACGACCTACTGATCTCTCCGGCACGTCCGGAAACGACGAGGGGCGCCCCGCGGGGCGCCCCTTTTTCATGTCCGCGCTTCGGACCGCGGCTCAGAAATGCTCGGAGGCGGCCTTCACGGCGCAATGGCCGGTCGCGCCGCGCACCGCCAGCCCGACGCCGACCACGAGGGCCAGCAGGCTCAGGAGCTTGTTCGGCCGGGGCTGCGCCGCCGCCGCCGCGATGCCGAGGCCCAGCGCCACCGAGACGGCCCGCTCCGTGGTGGACAGATTCTGCTGTCCGCTGAAGATGTCGTGCATCATGTCGTTGGCCATGCGTGGTCTCCTGTTGGGAAGTGGCCGGGGAACGCGGCATCCGGCGCCCCGTTCCCGGCCGAACGGCCGCAGTGGCAACTCGCCGGCGCCATGAAAAAAGCGCGGCCCCGGGGGACCGCGCTCGTTTCGAACGTCCCGCGTCGGCCGGAGCCGACGCGCACCGCTTGATGCTTACTCGCCCGCCTCGCGGCGGCGCTCGCCGCGGTGGCGGCCGCCCTCGCGGGGCTCGCGCGGCTCGTCGCCACGCTCGGACCGATCAGCGTCGCGCTGGGCCTTCACCTTCTCGGTGATGTCCTCGCCGCTCTCCTGATCGACGACCTTCATGGACAGGCGGATCTTGCCGCGGTCGTCCTGGCCCAGGAACTTCACCTTGACCTTGTCGCCTTCCTTGACGACGTCCGTCACCTTGGCGACGCGGTTGGCGGCCAGTTCCGAGATGTGGACGAGGCCGTCCTTGGCGCCGAAGAAGTTCACGAAGGCGCCGAACTCCATGCACTTCACGATCGTGCCGTCGTAGATCACGCCGACCTCCGGCTCCGCCACGATCGAGCGGATCCAGTTGTAGGCCGCCTTGATCGCCTTGCCGTCGGCCGAGGCGATCTTGACGATGCCGGTGTCCTCGATGTTGATCTTGGCGCCGGTCTTCTCGACGATCTCGCGGATCACCTTGCCGCCGGTGCCGATCACGTCGCGGATCTTGTCGGTCGGGATCTGCATCGTCTCGATGCGCGGCGCGTACTCGCCGAGCTCCGGACGGGCTGCGGTCAGGGCCTTGGCCATCTCGGCGAGGATGTGGGCGCGCCCGTCCTTCGCCTGGTCGAGGGCGACCCGCATGATCTCCTCGGTGATGCCGGCGATCTTGATGTCCATCTGGAGCGAGGTCACGCCCTCGTCCGTGCCGGCCACCTTGAAGTCCATGTCGCCGAGGTGATCCTCGTCGCCCAGGATGTCGGACAGCACCGCGAAGCGCTCACCCTCGAGGATGAGGCCCATGGCGATACCGGCCACCGGACGGCGCAGGGGCACGCCGGCATCCATCAGCGACAGCGAGCCGCCGCAGACCGAGGCCATCGAGGACGAGCCGTTGGACTCCGTGATCTCCGACACGACGCGGATCGTGTAGGGGAACTCGTGGGCCGGCGGCAGGACCGGGCGGATCGCCCGCCACGCCAGCTTGCCGTGGCCGATCTCGCGACGGCCCGGGGAGCCCATGCGGCCGGTCTCGCCCACCGAATAGGGAGGGAAGTTGTAGTGGAGCAGGAAGCGCTCCTTGTAGGTGCCGTCGAGCGAGTCGATGAACTGCTCGTCCTCGCCGGTGCCGAGGGTGGCGACCACGAGGGCCTGGGTCTCGCCGCGGGTGAACAGCGAGGAGCCGTGGGCCCGCGGCAGGACGCCGACCTCGGACACGATCGGGCGGACCGTCTTCAGGTCGCGGCCGTCGATGCGGGCGCCGGTGTCGAGCACGTTCCAGCGCACGACCTTCGACTGGGCCTCCTTGAAGGCGGCCTTGACCTTCTCGGCCGGGTACTTCTCGGCGCCCTCGGGGCAGAGGGCGGCCATCACCTTCGCCTTCACGGCGTCGACGGCGGCGTAGCGCTCCTGCTTGACGGTCTTGGTGTAGGCGGCGCGCAGCTCGGTCTCGCAGACCTCGAGGACGGCCTTCTCGACGTCGGCGTTCTCGGGGGCCTTGAAGTCGCGCGGCTCCTTGGCGGCCTTCTCGGCCAGGCGGATGATCGCCTCGATCACCGGCTGGAAGTGCTTGTGGCCGAACATCACGGCGCCGAGCATCACGTCCTCGGAGAGCTCCTTGGCCTCCGACTCGACCATCAGCACCGCGTCCTGGGTGCCGGCGACCACGAGGTCGAGGCTGGACTCTTCCTTGGTCTCGGTGACCAGCGGGTTCAGCCGGTAGCCGCCGTTGATGTAGCCGACGCGGGCGCCGCCGATCGGGCCCATGAACGGCACGCCCGACAGGGTCAGGGCCGCGGAGGCCGCGACCATCGCGACGATGTCGGGATCGTTCTCGAGGTCGTGGGTCAGGACGGTGACGACGACCTGGGTGTCGTTGCGCCAGCCCTCGACGAAGAGGGGGCGGATCGGGCGGTCGATCAGGCGGGAGACCAGGGTCTCCTTCTCGGAGGGACGACCCTCGCGCTTGAAGTAGCCGCCCGGGATCCGGCCGGCCGCGTAGGCCCGCTCCTGGTAGTTCACGGTGAGCGGCATGAAGTCGATGCCGGGCTTCGGCTCCTTCGTGGCGACCACGGTGGCGAGCACCGAGGTCTCGCCGTAGGTTGCGACCACGGCGCCGTCGGCCTGCCGGGCGACCTTGCCGGTCTCGAGGACGAGCTTGCGGTCGCCCCACATCAGCTCTTCGCGTTGAACGTCGAACATTCTATCTCTTCCTTGCCTGCGGCGGGCGTTGGCCCGGCGCCGCCGGGGGCAAGACGGCGAGACACTTCCCGGATGAAGTGTCTCGCGATCCTGCCCCGATGCCGACGCCTCGAAGCGGCCCGCTTGCCGGGCGGCCGGACCCATTCCGACAACCCGCGTGGTGAAACGCGGCCCCGGGCCGGGCCCGGAACCGCGCGAAATGGCCTTAGCGGCGGATGCCGAGACGCTCGATGAGGGCGCGGTAGCGGGCCTCGTCCTTGCGCTTGACGTAGTCGAGCAGCGAGCGGCGCTGCGACACCAGCTTCAGGAGGCCGCGCCGGGAATGGTTGTCCTTGGCGTGGGTCTTGAAATGGCCGGTGAGGTTGGTGATCCGCTCGGTGAGGATCGCCACCTGGACCTCGGGGGAGCCGGTGTCCTTGGCGTCCTTGCGGTGTTCCTTGATGAGCGCGGTCTTGCGCTCTGCCGTGATCGACATCGCATGCCTTTCGGGTTGTGCTGATCGGATGCGGCGCCCCGTCTCGGGCGCGCGCGGGCTCGGCGTTCGGCCGGTGCCGGGATGTCGTCCAGCACGGTCACAGCGCCAAGCGGCTCAAGCCCCGCCCGGAAACCCCGGGCGAGGCCGCGCGATCCATACACGAAACCGGGGGCATTGCCAGCCCCGGGCCCCGGGGCGGGCGATCCGCTGACAGTCGGTCGCACACCCTCGGTCGTTCTATCTCGGGGGCTTTCCCGAGGAAACGGTTAACGCCCCGGTGCTAAGCGGGAGCACGCACGAAACGCGGCCTGGCGATGAACGGCACCCTTTCGGATGCGTGCGGTGTCCTGCTCGCGGCGCTGCTCGGCGTTCCCCTCGTCCTCCTGCCGGGCTACGCGCTGGGCACGATCACCGGCGTGCTCGACATCCGGACGTTGCCGCCGGGCCGGCGCGCCCTGTGCGCGGCCCTCCTGGGCATCGCGCTCCTGCCCGCCCTCGACGCCCTGCTGATCCTGGCGGCCGGTGTCCCCGTGGCGGCCCTGGCGAACGGGGCCCTCGGGCTCGCCGCCCTGCGCCCGGCGCTCCGGGACCTGCGCGGCCCGCTCGACCGGCCGGCCCTGGCGCTCGGCGCGCTCTGGCTCGGGATCGTGACCTATGCGCTGATCGATATCGACACCGGCGCCGCCCTCCACCAGCCGCTCACGGTCATCGACCTCGTCAAGCACGCGGCCCTGACCCGGGCGATCGTCGAGCACGGCCTGCCGCCCGTGGACCCGTTCTTCGCCCGTCCGGAGCGGGCCGGGTACTACTATTACTTCTACACGCTGACCGCTCTGGTGGACTGGGCCGGGGGGCGGCTGGTCGACGGGCGCACCGCCTTCGCGGGGCTCGCCGCCTGGACCGGGATCGCGCTCCTCGGCCTGCTGGACCGGCTGCTCGCCGCCACCGGCCTCGTGCGGGACGTCCCACCCCGGCTGCTGCGCCGGGTGATGCTCGTGCTGCTGCCGGCAGGCGGCTTGGATATCCTCCTCGTCCTCCTGTACCGGGCCACGACGGGGCTCTGGCTTCCGATCCCGGAATGGCTGAACGAGCAGAACGTCAATTGGCCGGCCTCCCTGGTCTGGGTGCCCCATCACGTGGCCGCCGCGATGGCAGGCTGGCTCGGCCTGCTGGTACTGGCCGAGCTTGCCGACCGGACGCAGCCGGACCGGCGGGCGGAGCTTGCCGGCATCCTCACGGCGGGGACGGCCTTCGCGGCCTGCGTTGGTCTCTCGATCTGGGTCTGCCTGGGCATGGTCGTGGCGGCTGCCCTCTGGCTCGCCCTGCTCGGATTCGAGCGACGCGGACGCGACGCGGCCCGGCTTGGCACGGCCGGGCTGATCAGCCTCGTCCTGGGGGCGCCCTACCTGCTCAGCGTCGTGGCGAACCGGTCCGATACCGGCAGCCCGATTCAATTCGGGATCCGGCGCTTCGGCCCCCTGGAGCGGCTCTACGACGAACCGATGCTCAGCCTGCTCGAGGTCGTCCTGCTGCCCGTGAACTATTACGTCGCACTCGGAATCTTCGCGGGAGGCGCACTCCTGTTCTGGCGGGTCGTCCCACGCCGGGAGGCCCATGCCCGCGAGGCGGGGCGCCTGCTGACGCTGGGCACGGCGGTCAGCCTGCTGCTGGGCGGGTTCCTGCGCTCGGCGATCATCAACAACGATCTCGGCAGCCGCGTGATCCTGATCGCGCAGGTCGCGACGTTCGTCTGGACCGCCGTGGCCCTGACGCGAACGGCTGCCCGCACGCGGTTCAGGCTCGCAGGGTCCCTCGGCGCGCTGCTGATCCTCGGATACGCGACCACGCTCTACGGCTTCGGCGGGATGCGCGCCTATCCCGCCGCCCACCACCCGACATTCCTCTTCTTCAACGGGCGCCCGGATATCGATCGCGCCGTGCGGGCGGCCTACGGCTGGGCCGGCACGCACCTGCCCCGGGATCTGATCCTGCAAGCCGCGCCGAGCGCGCCACGGGTGTTCGATTTCGGGCTCTACGGGGTGCAGCCGGTGGCCGTCGCCGACCATGAGGCGCGCCTGTTCGGTGCGGCACCGGAGGCGGTGGCGGCGCGGCTCGCCGCGGTCGCGCCGATCTTCGACGCGAGCCTGACCGGCGCGGAGGTCCGCCGCCGGGCGACCGAGGCCGGGATCGGCGCCCTGGTGGTCACCGAGGCGGATGTGCCCTGGGGCGAGCCCGGTTCCTGGGTCTGGCGTACGCGGACCCTCTACGCGGACCCGCATGTGCGGATCCTGCGCGTCGAGGATCTCGATGACTGATCGTTGTCCTTCCCGGGCCGGACGGGCCCGGCGCTGGATCGGCGCCCAGACGCTGCTGCATGCGGGGGCCCTCGCCATCGGCCTCGGCACCTTCGTGCTGCTGTTCCAGACAGACCTCTGGTCCGGCGTGACGATCCTGTTCTACCGCGGCCTTCTCCTGCTGGTCGTGGGCTTCCTGATCACGCTGGCGGCGACCGTTGCGCTCTCCGGCCTCGGCCGCGGCTGGGGGCTGCGGCGGCGCGACGCCCTCGGGGCCTGCATCCTGTCGCTGTCGCTGAACCTGAGCGGCTTCGTGATCCTGCCCGTCACGGTCGACCGCTCGGTCAGCGTGTTCCTGCTCGGGCAGATGGCGGCGCATCCCGACGAGAGCTTCGACGCGGATCGCGCCCGGGCGGTGTTCGACGCGGTCTATCTCGGCACGTTCCGCCAGATGGAGCGGCGTCTGGCCGAGCAGACGGCCTCGGGCAACGTGGCGCCGACCGCGGACGGCTACGTGATCACGCCGCAGGGCCGCGCCTTCATCCGCTTCGCCGGTGTGGTCGCCACGATCTTCCGGACCGATACCCGGCTGATCGCGGGGGCGTCGGCCCCGGCGGCGCCCGCGCCGACCCTGAGCCTGCACCGGGAGCGGCCGGAACAGGGGCTCGACGTGGAACGCGGGAGGTGATCCATTCCGCGCACCGCCGGGGTGACGAGCCCCGGACAGGCTTCGCGGCGCGCCTCTTGCCCTGCCGTCTGTCGGGCGATCAGGGAGCACGCGCGGGATGGGAGAATCGGCGGTGACCACGGGTGCCGACGGGGCGTCCGGGCAGGACCAGACCCTCGCCCGGAGCCTCACCGCCCCGGGCCTCGTCGCCATCGGGCTCGGCGCCACGATCGGCGCGGGCATCTTCGTGCTCACCGGGACGGCGGCGGCGCAATATGCCGGGCCGGCGCTCAGCCTGTCCTTCGTCCTCGGCGGGATCGCCTGCGGCTTCGTCGGCCTGTGCTACGCCGAGCTGGCGGCCATGATCCCGGAGGCCGGTTCCACCTACACCTACACCCGCGCGAGCCTGGGCCGGTTTCCCGCCTGGATCATCGGCTGGGACCTCGTCCTCGAATTCGCCGTCGCGGCCGCCACGGTGGCGGTGGGATGGTCGGGCTACGCGCAGTCGCTCGCGGCGGATTTCGGCCTGCGCCTGCCGCCGGCGCTCGCCGGGGCGCCGGGCGATGGCGGGATCGTCAACCTGCCGGCCGTCGCCATCGTGCTGCTGCTCACAGCCCTGCTGACCCGCGCCACACGGGAGGCCGCCCTGGTGAACGGGCTGCTGGTCGCCTGCAAGGTCGCGATCATCCTGGCCTTCGTGGGTGTCGGCGCCGTCCATCTCCGACCGGAACTCTGGCACCCCTTCATCCCGGACAATGCCGGACCCTTCGGGGCTTATGGCTGGAGCGGCGTCTTCCGCGGGGCCGCGGTGGTGTTCTTCGCCTTCGTGGGGTTCGAGACGGTGGCGACCGCCGCGGGCGAGTGCCGGGCACCCCAGCGCGACGCGCCGACGGGGCTGATCGGATCACTCCTGATCACCACCGTGCTGTACGTGGCCATGGCGGCCGTGCTCACCGGCCTCGTGCCCTACCGCGACCTCGACGTCGCCGATCCGGTGGCCAAGGCGGTCGACGCCATCGGGCTCTCGGCCTTCGCGACCGTGATCAAGATCGGCGCCCTGATCGGCTTGACCACCTCGGCGCTGACCGCCCTCTACGGGCAGGGCCGAATCTTCTTCGCCATGGCCCGCGACGGGTTCCTTCCAAACGTCTTCTGCCGGGTCCATCCGGTGACGCGGGCGCCCGCCGCCAGCCAGACTGTGATCGGCCTGTTCACCGCCGCGGTGGCGGGCCTCGTGCCGATCGACATCCTGGGCGAGATCGTGAGCATCGGCACGCTGCTCGCCTTCTGCCTCGTCTGCGCGACGGTGCTGATCCTGCGCCGCACGGATCCGGCCCGGCCGCGCCCGTTCCGGGTTCCGGCGGCGCCGCTCACCGCCGGACTCGGTATCCTGTCCTGCCTGGTGCTGATGGCCTCGCTGCCGGCCGAGACCTGGATCCGCCTCGCGCTCTGGCTGGCGATCGGGCTCGCGATCTACGCCGGCTACGGCCGGCGCCATGCCCGGATCAGCTGAGGAGGTCGAGGGTCGCCCGGCTCAGCGAGTCGAGGATGCCCGAGACGCTGAGGTTGGCCTCATAGTTCCGGACGACCGTCTGCAGGTCGGCCGACTCTCGGGCAGCGTTCACGTTCGGCAACTGGACATAGCCCCGGCGGTCGGCGGCGACGTTCGACGGGTCGTAGCGGCTGCGGTACGCGCCGGTGTCGCGCACGATGCGGCCCACCGGGTCGCGCGGATCGTCAGGGACCACGGGGGCGAACACCGCGATCTTGCGGGTGTAGGGCGCGCCGCCCGGCGTCTCGGATGCGGAATCGGCGTTGGCGAGGTTTTCCGAGATCGCCCGGATCCGCCCACCCTGAACCTGCCGGCCCGCGGCCAGGACGTCGGACGCCGCATGGAGGGCGCTGGTATCCGGCATGCGCGGGGCCTCGTCGGCAGCGGGAAGGATAGGAATGATCCTCCCTGGAACAGGCTTAATGGCGGGTTAAACCATACCCCGCGACCGCCCGACCCGTCCTGTCAGCGCATCGATCGCCGTCTCGATCGGCCTGGAGAACGTGTGGGAGCCGATCGGGCATTCCTCAAACTCGGCGTCCGTTCAGAACCTTGCCGCGGCCTCGTCGCGCGCGTGAACGAGGATGGCACGTACCCCGATCGTCTCGGACGCAGCGATGATCCGCAGCAGGGAATCGCGGACCAGATCCTGCCCGAGACCGGTCCCGCGATAGCGCAGATCGCGCGCCAAGCGTCCGATGATCGCGACCGGGACTTGGTTCGGCATGCCCCGGGGGGCGCTTCATCTTACCCGGCAGCGCACCGCCGACCACGCTGCCGCTGGCGATGCAGTCATAGCCAACCCCGTCG
This sequence comes from Methylobacterium sp. E-005, assembly GCF_022829725.1. GTDB lineage: Bacteria > Pseudomonadota > Alphaproteobacteria > Rhizobiales > Beijerinckiaceae > Methylobacterium. Next base: position 214,398 of record NZ_JAKSYG010000240.1, read on the forward strand.
CCGCCCTCGCAGACCAGGTAGGTGCGGGCCGTCCGCCCCTCGCTGACGCCTGCCTGCCTCGGATCCAGTCGTTGAGCGCTGGCTGCCCGCAATCAAAGCTGTCGAGGCGATGGCCGGCGGCGAGATGAGCGGGCGCCTTCGACCTGCCCTTGTCGACGGCCCGCGGGCCCGTCACGCCTCCCACGGCGGGCGCCGCTTCATCAGTGCCCCGAGGCGCCCCCCGGCGGGACGCGGATTGTCGAGCGCGTGCGTGAAGGCGTCGTGCTGGTCAGGGGTCAGCACGAAGAGCCGCTGATCAAGGAACACGTTGGTGGCGTGCCGGCGCGCCGTCTCGATCATGACCTCGGTGCGCGTCTTTCCGACGATCGAGGTGGCTGCATCGATCAGGTCGCGGGTCTCCGTCTCGACCCGCAGGTTGATGGTGGAACCGCGGCGCACCGGATCCTGCCGCGCCGCGGGGCGTTCCGTGACATCCGTCATGATCGCTCGCGTCCTGTCCGGGTCATCGCGCCGGGACGCGACCCATGCAGAAAGACAAGCGGTATACACGGCGTCAGCACAGCACGGCGGCGCGCACGGACACCGATCACGGAATGCTGTCCGGCTGTGCGGATGTCAGCAAGAGCGACGGCGTGGCCTCACGTCCGAGAGCGAAAGCTACGCCGCCCGCCCGGACAGGCTCAGCGCCTCCCGCAGATCCCGCCCGTCGGTAAGCCGCAGGCCCCGGCGGCGCAGGGAGGCCAGCATCGCGCGGTCGGGGAACGGGCAATAGGGCAGGATCTCGAAGCTCCGCCCCTCCGGCAGCGTGTCGGTGCGGGCGACCTCGTCGAGCAACCGGTCCAGCATCCCGCGCCCATGGGCGTGGAGCGCCACGGCGGCCCCGGTGGCGGTGGTGCCGGGGGGCAGCGGCACCGCCTCCTGGGACAGGATCGCCCCGGCATCGATCGCGGCGGCGAGCCGGTGCAGGGTCATGCCGAAGCTTCCGGGACCGTCGGAGAGCGCGTGGATCGTCGGCACCGGGCCGCGATGGCGCGGCAGCAATCCGGGATGGCCGTTGATGCCGCCGAGCCGCGCCAGCGCGATCGTCTCCGGCTTCAGGATCTGGTCGAAATGGTAGGTGAGGATCAGGTCGGGCGCCGCCGCGCGCAGTCCCTGGGCCACCTCGGATCCGTTCACATCGTCGATCGTCAGGGTCGGGATGCCGAGGCGGCGGCATAGGGTCTTGAGCGGGGTCGCCTCGGGCGCATCGCCGCTGCCGGAGGCCGCCTGGGTGAGCGGCGCCAGCGCGCGCAGCAGGTCCGGCAGGCCGAAATTAACCGCGAGATAGGGCAGGATGCCGGCGCCCGAGCGCGCGAGGTGCCGCCGGACCTGCCCGATCAGGCCGCCGCTCGACGGCCGCTCGGCGTTGGACAGCCCCACGAACGCGATGTCGGCCCGATGATCGGCGACGAACCGGCGGACCACCCGGGCGTTCGGCAGCGCCTCCAAGACGAAAAGCGCGATCCGGGGCCGGGCCATCAGCGCCGCTTCCGCCGCTGGAACCGGAACGCGTAGAGGCCGGCCTTGCGGACGCCCTCCGGCAAGAGCAGCACGGTCCGGGCGAGCGCCGCGAGGAGGAACGGGAAGGCGATCACGTCGCGGTTGGCCGCGATGCCCTTGGCGATGCGCACGGCCGCGTCCTCGGCGCTGATCTCGAGGGGACGCCAGCCCTTCAGCTCGCCGCCCATCGGGGTCTTCACGTAGCCGGGTGTCACGACGTTGACCTTCACGCCCCGGGGCCCGACCTTCTGGCGCAGGGCGAGGCCGTGGGCGACCAGCGCCGCCTTGGCGCCGCTATAGGCCGGCGCGTCCTGCAGCGGGGCGTAGGCGGCCAGGGACGACAGCAGGACGATCTGCCCGCGCCCGCGCTGGAGCATCAGCGTCAGGGTGGGCAGCACCACGTTCAGTGAGCCCGTGTAGTTGATGTCGGCGGTCTCGAAGGCGACGTCCTCAGCCTCGACCTGCCCCTCCTGGTTGCCGCCGTTCACCGCCGCATTGGCGATGACGAGGTCGAGGGGCGCCTCCGCATCCGCCCGGTGAACCAGCGCCAATGCGGCGGCGCGGTCGCGGGTATCGAGGCGGGCGACCGCGACGACGGCCCCCTTGGCACGGCAATCCCCGGCGACCCGTTCGAGGCGCTCGGCGTTGCGGGCGACGAGGATGAGGCTCACGCCGGTCTGCGCGTAGTGACGCGCCAGCGCAGCGCCGATGCCACTCGACGCGCCGGTAATCAAAATGCGAGGCATGCGGCGGGTTACGCCGGGCGGTGTGGAAAGATCAAGGGTCGGCGGGACTCACCGGCCAGGAAAGCCATTCGATGAAAGCCATCCGATGAAAGCCGACCGGTGCAAGGCGCCAGTCGAAAGGCGTCAGTAGACCGGCGCGAGCTCGCCGTTCCGCTCCGGAGCCTCGCGGATCGCCCGCGCGGCCGCCAGCATCGCGTCGGGTAGGGCCGCCTCCATCCGCGGCACGGAGCCGGCCACGGCCCGGTCGATGGCTTCCTTGGAAAAGAAGCCGCCGTTGACCTGTGTCCGGTGCAGCACGACCCGACGGAAATCCGCCATCAGGCCCAGGTCGGGCGGGGTCGGGTTCTTCCAGAAGCCGTCGAGGTCGCCCTGATGGGTCAGGCCGGCCATGTTGTAGATCGCGGTGCCGACCGAATGGGTCGGGCAGCCCATCTCCAGGGACAGCATCCCCACCGTCGAGTTGACGATGACGACGCCGCGGGCGCCCTTGATCAGGGCCGGCAGGTCGCCGCCGTCGATGAAGTCGAGCCGGTCGCTGACGCCGTGCCGGCGGGCCGAGGCCCGGGCGAATTTGCGCCAGTTGATCAGGCCGCTGTCGAGCGGGTGCAGCTTCACGAGGAGGCGCGTCGGCGCCGCCGAGGCATCCGCGAAGGACTTGATCACCCGGTCCATGAAGCCCTCGACGCCGAGGAACGGCGAGTGGACCCGGATCTGGTAGTCGCTGTCGAGTTGCAGCGGCAGCAGGAAGTAATCGCAGCCGACCGCGCGGTAGATCTCGTCGCAGCGCGCCGCCTCGCGGCGGGTATGGGCGCGCCGGGCGAACTTCTTGATCCAGCCGGCGTATTCGGCGGCGATGTGGGTCGGCCGGTGGCTGCGGAAATGCGGGTAGAGATAGGGGAACAGGACGTTGGCGAGGTTGTAACCGACATCCCAGATGCTGCGGCGGGCCATGTCGCCCGTGGAGGGCATCGCCCGGCCGGGCTGCGGCAGGCGCCGCGCCTGGGCGCGAATCGCGTCGGCGGTGCGAGGCAGGGACGAGAAGCCGTTCACGCCGCCGAGTTCGCAGGTGATCCAGTTCGGACGGATGTAGCCTTCCTCGAACACGTGGACCCGCAATCCGCGATCCTCGGCGATCATCCGCGCCGCCCTGTGGAACGGCCGGCAATCGCCGAACAGCACGATGTCGGTGATGCCCTCGCGGGTCAGGTAGTCTTCGAGATAGATGCCCCAGGCCTCGCGGCGGCCACGGTAATTGTCGGCCGCGCCGTTCCAGAACAGCCAGTCGCCCGGGCAGAGATTGATGCGCCGGACCTGATGGCCCCGCGCGCGCAACGCCTTCCCGAGATCGGAGAAGAACGGCGTGGCGATGCCCTGCAGGAACAGGAAGGTCGCCGGGCGGTCGCGGAGGGCGTCGAGGGCGGGTTGTTGCATTCCGCGGCGCTTCTTCCTTGACCCTGGGACTGACCGAACCGGCCCGGCACGTTGCCGTGAGGTGGCACGAGGCCCCGCGGCCTCGCAATCCAAGGCCGTGCCGCAGCACGGCATTTCCGCACCCGCGTGGCCCGTCTGCAACGGTCGCGGATTTGCGGCTCCGACTCGGATTGAGCGGCCAATCACGGCGACGGTATGTCCAAATCCTTTCAGGCGTATGGCACGGCTGCGGAACCGGCCGGGTTGTCCCCGAAATCCCACACTGTCCATTCCACGCCATCGGCGCGAAAATGCGCTACAGGCGGGCGAGCGTCCCGGTCCTCCCGGTCCTCCCGGTGATGCGGAGCCCGACAACCAGAGATGCGTCGAGATCATGCCCCTTGAACCGCCCCTGTCGCTCTACGCGACCGGCCGGACGATCCGCCGCCTCCGGGCGGAGATCGAGGCTGCGACGGGCCTCGCCTTCGGGCGGGTGCATCCCGGCGCCGCCGGCGTGGCCTGGGGGGCGGGGAGCACGGCGGACCGGCTGCTCAAGCTGACGGGCCGCCGCCGCCTCGTGGTCGCGCCCGGCCCGCTTCTGAGCCCCTACGACGATCCGGAGCGCGGCTTCGCCTCCCTGCGGATCAGCCTCGACGGCAGGCCGCTCGGCGGGGAGGGCGGCGTTCACTACCTCGATCCCTGGACCCGGGCGCCGGTCGACCGGGCGGCCTGCACGGAGCGGGTGGCGTGGCTCCGGGCGCGCTTCGCCGAGAACGACCGGCGGGTGGTCTATGTCGGGATGTCGCGCTGGAAGCGGCCGGCCCTCGACGTGCTCGGGGCTGGCCCCGCCGGACGCCCGGTCCACACCATGACCGCCGAAGCCGCGGTCGCGGCGGCCCAGCGCCACCGGGGTCGCGTCCTCGCCTGGGCGACCCGGGCGCCGGGCCAGCTGGAGGCGGCCTGCGCGGAGGCCGGCCTGCCCCTCGCCCGGGTGGAGGATGGATTCCTGCGCTCGGTCGGCCTCGGCGCGAGCCTCCAACCCGGCGCCTCCATCGTGGTGGACGATCTCGGCATCTACTACGACCCGCGCCGGGAGAGCCGGCTGCAGCGCCTGCTGGCCGAATCGGACTTCACCCCAGATCTCGTCGCCCGGGCGAAGCACCTGCGCGAGGAGGTCGTGGCGCGCCGGCTCAGCAAGTACAATGTCGGGCTCGACGCGGCCGCCCTCGACTGGCCCGCCGGACGCAGGATCGTGCTGGTGCCGGGCCAGGTGGAGGACGACGCCTCGGTCCGGCACGGCTCCCCGCTGGTCCGCTCGAACCGGGCACTGCTGGAGGCTGCACGTCGGCGCAACCCGGACGCGTTCCTGCTCTACAAGCCGCACCCCGACGTGGAGGCCGGCTTCCGCCCCGGCATCATCCCGGAGGCGGAGGCGCTGACGCTCGCCGATCGGATCGTCGCTGGCATCAGCATCGTCGACCTCCTCGACCGGGTGCATCACGTCGAGACCATGACGTCGCTCGCCGGGTTCGAGGCGCTGATCCGCGGCCTGACCGTGGCGACCCATGGCCGGCCGTTCTACGCGGGCTGGGGCCTGTCGGAGGATCTGGCACCGGGGGCCGATCGCGGCCGCCGGCTCGGCCTCGACGAGTTGGTGGCGGGGGCGATGATCCTCTATCCGCGCTACCTCGATCCCGTGGCGATGAAGCCGTGCAGCCCGGAGCAGCTCCTCGACCGCCTGAGCGCGGCCCGGGAGGCGGCACCGCGCAGCGCCCTCTCCATCGGCCGCACCGCCCATTGGGTGATGCGCGCGCGTTACGGCCTGCTCAACCCGATCGTGCGGGCGCTGCGCAGCCGCCGGGGCGTCGGCCGCGAGACCGGTCCACGGTAGGACGTGACATGCCAGCGACATCAAAGCGATAGCGCGTGCTGCTAACGTCGGACGCCAGCGGATCGCCCAGGGGCACCCCCTGTCCCACGAGATCAGGAACGGCCCGCAACACGCTGCTCCCGCACACCTTGTCCCGGCCGCGATGAAGCTGCCCTACGCCGAGTATTTCCAGTCTTGACGACGTTCCTCATCGCCACCGGTCTCGCGCTCGCGCTCTGCCTCGTCCTGGAGGTGGTCGCGGGCGATTCGATCACCCGGGCGAGCCTCGCCCCGCGCGACCTCGCCCTGCGGCTCCTGGGCTACCTGCTGATCCTGCTGTTCTGGTTCGAATTTTCCTGGCGGCCCTGGCTCGCCGGGCTGACCCTGGTGATCTCGGTCACGGCGCTGATCTTCGTCAGCCGGGCCAAGCGCTCGGTCATCGGCGAGCCGCTGCTGTTCAGCGATTTCGCCCTGCTGCCGCAGGTGCCGCGCCACCCGCAGCTCTACTACATTCCACCCCTGTGGCATCCGCGCGTCGCCGTGCCGGTGCTTCTCACGGTCGCGGCGACGGCGCTCTGGTACCGCACCGAGCCGAGCGTGCTGCCGTCCGCCACCCTCCCGCGAATCCTGGCGCTCATCGGTCTGCCGTTGCTGCTCGGCCTTGTGGCCTGGGCCGCGCCGCGACCGCCGCTCGCCCGGCTGGTCACGCGCTGGTTCCCGCAGCCCGATCTCGAAGCGGACGTGGCCCGGGTCGGCCTGCCGGCGAGCCTTCTGGGCTACACCGCCCGGGCCTTCGCGGGCAGTGCGCCCGTGCCCGAGCCGCCCGCGCTCCCCCCCGGCCCGGGGGACGATGTGGTGGTGGTGATCCAGCTCGAATCGTTCATCGATCCGGAGCGCCTGGGCGGCCCCGCCCTACCGGTGATGGAGCTGATCCGCAGCCGGGCCGCGCAGTACGGCCGCCTCCAGGTTCCGGCACACGGCGCCTACACGATGCGCAGCGAGCACGCGGTGCTCACGGGGCGGCCCTCCGAAACCCTCGGCTTCGGCCGCTACGATCCCTACACGTCGCGCAGCGGTGACGAGCCCACGAGCCTCGCCCGGCTGGCCCGCAGCCGCGGTTACGAGACCCTGTTCCTGCACCCGTTCCACCGGGACTTCTTCCGCCGGGCGCAGGTGATGGAGGCCTTCGGCTTCAGCGACCTCGTGATGGAGGAGGCGTTCGGGGCGGCCGAGCGGGTCGGCCCCTATGTCGGCGACGTGGCGCTCGGCGAGCGCCTGCTGGCGGAGGTCGGAGCGCGGCGCACGCCCCTGTTGCTGTTCTGCGTGACCATGGAGAATCACGGGCCCTGGAAGCCCGGCCGGCTCCCCGGCCTCGACGATCCGCAGGCCCAGTACATGCACCACGTCGCCCATACCGGGCAGATGGTGGAGGCGGTCGTGGCCGGGCTCGACCGCTTGGCCCGGGCGCGCGGCCAGACCATGACGCTCTGCGTGTTCGGCGATCACGCCCCCTCGCTGCCCGCCTGCACGCCGGGATTCGGGGGTCGGACGACCGAGTATGCGCTGTTCCGGTTCGGCCGCCCGGCGGCCCCCCCGCGCCGGCTCGACATCGCGGCCGACGCCCTGGGGCGGGCACTGCGTGGCGCCATCGCCACCACGGCTGCGGACAGCGCCGCCGCGACGTGATATGGTCAAGCTTGCCGGCGCGAAGCGTGGCGGTGCCATGCTGGTGACGTATTACTGACGGATGATGCAGCCCTCCGCGAGGGCGATCGTACGGCCGTTAAAGCGATCGCAGCGTTTGGCGATCTAACTGGATATCCCGGTCCAGGCCAGCGATGGCGCGGGACCGGCTGGAGAAGACTCTGTGATGCTGCGTAAGACGGCGCATGTCGCCCTGATGGCCGCCCTGGCGGCCGGATCCGTCGGCGGCTGCACGTACCTGCCTGCGGCGGGTCCGACGGCAAGTGCGATCCAGGCAGGGGCGGAGGTGGCCACCGTCGATGGCGGCCTGCTCGCCCGCTACGAGATCATCGACGTCAACCCCGCGGTCGTCGAGGCCCTGCGCGGCCGCCCTCTCGACAGCCTGCTCGCCTCCTTCGGCGACCACCGCCCCTCCGCCGAGCCGGTCATCGGCATCGGCGACATGGTCTCGGTCTCGATCTGGGAAGCCGGCTCCGGCGGCCTGTTCTCGGGCCCGCTGGTGGCCGACCGCTTC